>NZ_AKKE01000159.1 GCF_000281975.1 Novosphingobium sp. AP12
CGCCGCCCCCGCCGCCCCCGCCTCCGCCGCCGCCGCCGGTGGTCTGCAACAAGGGTCCGTACATCGTGTTCTTCGACTGGGATAAGTCGGACATCACGCCGGAAGCCGCCACCATCCTCGACAGCGCCGTCAGTGCCTATGGCAACTGCGACAGCGTTCCGATCATGCTGGCCGGTTACACCGACCGTTCGGGTACGCCCAAGTACAACCAGGGTCTTTCGGAGCGTCGTAACTCGTCGGTCCGTTCGTACCTGACCAGCCACGGCATCCCCGACGGCTCGATCTCGAGCCAGGGCTTCGGCGAAAGCAACCCGCGCGTTCCCACCGCTGACGGTGTGCGCGAGCTGCAGAACCGTCGCGTTGAGATCACTTACGGTCCGGGTTCGGGCATGTAATCGATCCGGCAACGGACAAGATCGGGGGGTCGGAGCAATCCGGCCCCCTTTTCTTTTGCCCACTCTCCCCGCGCCATTTCCCAATAAATGATTTGGACGCGGCAAACGCCCCGGCGCCATCGGCACCAGGGGCTCTGCGAATTCCGGCAGTCAGAAAGACGTCAGGCCGCGTAGGGTGTCGGGTCGACCAAACCTGCGTCGGCAAAGCCCGCCTTGCGCAGGCGGCAGCTATCGCACAACCCGCAGGCACTGCCATCGGGCTGCGGATCGTAACAGGACCAGCTCATCCCGGGATCCAGCGCCAGCCGGTCGGCTTCGCGCGCGATATCGGCCTTGCCCATGAACTGCAACGGAGCATGTATCCGCAGCGCATGACCTTCCGCGCCCGCCTTGGTCGCCAACTCGGCGATGTTCTCGAAGGCCGAGATGAACTCCGGGCGGCAGTCGGGATACCCAGAATAATCCAGCGCGTTTACGCCGATGAAGATATCGCGAGCACCGATCGCCTCTGCCCAGGCCAGTGTGAGCGAGAGGAACACGAGGTTTCGGGCAGGGACGTAAGTGACCGGGATTTCGTCCCCGACGCCTTCCTTGGGCACCGCGATGTCATCGGTGAGCGCCGATCCGCCGAACTGGCGAAGGTCGAGCGGCAGCACGACGTGGCGCTTGGCGCCGATGACGCGGACAATCTCGGCCGCGGCATCGAGTTCGCGGCGATGCCGCTGGTTGTAGTCGATGGTCAGCGCATTAACCTCGAAGCCCCGCTCGCGCGCGATGCCGGCGCAAACCATGGAATCGAGGCCTCCAGACAGCAGCACGACCGCCTGCTGACGTTGAGAAGAATTTGTATCCTGCATAGTTGGCCCGCTACTCCCGCAAAGCGCCGACGGCAACGATCAAACCGCAGCTATCCGCCCGTGCAAGCGCCCGTGCGGCGCCCTTCCGCCGAGTAGGAAAATGGCAGGCCGTTGACGATGCCCTGGCTATCGACCTGGATCAGCCTGTTGGTTTCGCGTCGGATTTGCGTGCGGCCGTAGCCCTGACCCCGACATGTGTACTGCACCGTCACCTGCACGGCGCTGTCCTCGACGACTACCGTGCTGCACGGCAGGCCGGGATGGCGCAGCTGGATCAGGCGCCGCGGGTTGTCGAGGCAGATATTCCGCACCGATCCGTCACCGCCGCGCTCGCGCAGCTCCCAGCCGCCGTGCTCGAGTTCATCGAGCATGCCCAGCTGCGGCTTCTGGCCGTAAGCGGGTATAGCCAATGCGGCAAAAGCCGCCACTGACAGCACTGAAAGAGCGGCTTTCAACGTCATTCCCCCTGGTTCCCGCACCGGACCGGTCCCTACAGTATCGGTAGGGACTCACCGGAATTCAAGCGTCAGGCGGGGATGCGCAGTATCTTCGAGCAGAACGCGCAATCGACCGGGATGGTCCCGTCATCATCTCGCATCTCGGCTTTTTGGTCTTCCGGGAAGCTGGAAAGAATGCCCAGATAGTGCTCCACGCTGCAGCGACACCCGCGTTCGAGCGGGGCCAAAGGCTCCACCCGGACTTCTTCTTCCTCGTGGAACAGGCGCCAGAGCAACTGCTCGAGGTTGAGCACCGGATCGACCAGCTCGGCTTCCTGAACGCTCGCTGCGAGGATCGCGACGTGCTCCCAGTCGGGATGGTCGTCCTGCGCATGCAGGCGCTCCTTGCCTTCCTCGCCATCCGGGAAATGCTGCACAAGCAGCCCCCCTGCCACGCAGCGCGTGCCATTGGAGCGCACCGCGATGCGGATCAGCGTCGGCACCTGCTCGGACTGCGCGAAATAGTTTTCGCACGCATGCGCCAACGACGCGCCTTCCAGCGGCACGACGCCCTGGTAACGCTCTCCCGTCACTGCCAGGTCGAAGGTGATCGCCAGATAGCCGGTACCGAAGATCGTTTCGAGCGAGCAGTCGTCCTCCAGCGCCGCGACCTTTTCTGGATCGTGCCGCAGGTAGCCGCGAACCTCGCCGCCCCGGTAGTCGCACACCAGCAGGTCCACCGCGCCACCCTCGGCCTGCGCCTGGAACGTGATCTGCGCCCCATCCTCCTTGAGCAGCGAGCCCATCAGCGCGGTCAGCACCAGGGCCTCGGCCAGGACGTGCTTGACCGCCCGAGGGTAGTCATGTGCCGACAACACCGTTTCGAGGACAGGCCCAAGCCGGACCATGCGACCGCGAGCATGGCGCGCGGGGACGGTGAAAGCCAGCACGCGGTCGAACCCGGTATCGTCGCGGCGCAGCAGATCGTCGTCGATCATAGCTTGCCCAGCGCCCAGAGAAGCACGGACTTCTGCGCGTGGATGCGGTTCTCCGCCTCGTCCCAGATGACCGACTGCGGGCCGTCCATGACCTCGTCGGTCACTTCCTCGCCGCGATGGGCGGGCAGGCAGTGAAGGAAGATCGCTCCCGGATTCGCCGCCGCCATCAGCGCGCCATCGACCTGGTAGGGCTGCATGGCGGCGACATGTACGTCGCCGCCCGCCTGGCCCATCGAAACCCACGTGTCGGTGACGACCACGTGCGCACCCGCCGCAGCCGCCCGCGCGTCTTGCGTCAGGATCACCTCGCCGCCCGCGGCACGCGCCCTTTCGACGAAACCGGCATCGGGCTCGTAGCCGGCCGGGCCGCCGATGCGCACGGTGAACTTCATCAGCCCTGCCGCTTCGATCAGCGAATTGGCGACGTTGTTGCCATCCCCCAACCACGCCAATTGCAGCCCGGGCAGCGCGAAACCGCGCTCCACGATCGTGAGCAGATCGGCGACGATCTGGCAGGGATGTGACAGATCGGTGAGGCCATTGATCACCGGCACGCCGGCGTAGTGCGCCAGTTCCTCGATCTTGGCGTGGTCGTCGGTGCGGATCATGATCGCGTCGACCATGCGGCTGAGCACGCGCGCGGTGTCGGCGATCGATTCGCCGCGGCCGATCTGGGTGCTGCCCGCCTCCATGATCAGCGCCGAACCGCCGAGCTGGCGCATCGCCATGTCGAACGACACCCGGGTGCGGGTCGAGTTCTTCTCGAAGATCATCGCGAGGACATGCCCGGCAAGCGGCGCGTCCGCATCGACGCGTCCCTTGGGCCAGGCCTTGCGCGCGGCCTTGCGGTCGATCGCATCGTTGATCATCGCAGCGATCGCGTCGCCGCCAGCATCCGTCAGATCGATGAAGTCCCTGGCCATCAGGCGGTCTCCTCCGGCTTGTAGCTCGCCGCCGCCGCGGAGAGCTTCTCCATGAACTCGTCGATGTGGCTGTCGTCGATCACCAGCGGAGGCAGGATGCGCACGACGTTGTCGCCGGCCGAGACCGTCAGGAGTTGATGATTGTCGCGCATGTGGGCGACGAAGGCACGCGGCTCGACCTTCATCTTGAGGCCTATGAACAGCCCGCGCCCACGAACGAGCTCGAACAGATCGGGATAGTTGCCGATGAACTGCTCGAGCCGGGCCTTGATGCGCTCGCCCTTGGCTCGCACTTCGGCGAGAAACGCCTCGTCCGGGATCACGTCCAGCACCGCGCCGATCGCCGCCATCGCGAACGGGTTACCACCGTAAGTCGACCCGTGCGTGCCGGCGGTCATGCCGCGAGCTGCTTTCTCGCTCGCCAGGCAAGCGCCGACGGGGAAGCCGCCGCCGATGGCCTTGGCGGTGGAGAGGATGTCGGGTTCGATCCCGTATTGCTCGTAGGCGTAGAACGTGCCGGCGCGCCCGACGCCGCTCTGGACTTCGTCGAGCACCAGCATCAGGTCATGCTCGTCGCACAGCGCGCGCAGGCCCTGCATGAATTCGTCGGTGGCGATACGGATGCCGCCCTCGCCCTGGATCGGTTCGACCAGGAACCCGGCGGTGTTCGGGCCGATCGCCGCCTTCGCCGCGTTCAGGTCGTTGAACTCGACATACTTGAAGCCGGGGAGCAGTGGCAGGAAGCCCTTGTGCATCTTCTCCTGGCTCGACGCGCTGATGGTGGCCATCGTGCGGCCGTGGAAGGCGTTGTTGAAGGTGATGAGCTCGAACTTGTGATCGTTGCCGGCGGACTGGTGATAGGCGCGCGCGGTCTTGATCGCGCATTCCACAGCCTCGGCACCCGAGTTCGTGAAGAACACGGTGTCCGCGAAAGTGAGATCGACGAGGCGCTGCGCCGCGGCCTCGCCCTGCGGGCTACCGTAGAGGTTGGAGACATGCATCAGCGTCTCGGCTTGCTTCTGGATCGCGCCGATCAGGCCGGGGTGCGAATGGCCGAGTGCGTTGACCGCGATGCCGCTGGCGAAGTCGAGGAAACGGCGGCCGTCGTCGCTGATCAGGTGGCAGTGCTCACCGCGGACGGGGCGAACGTCGCACCGGGGGTAGACGGGCATCAGCGGAGTGATCGACATGTCGGTTATCCTCGATAACAATTTCAGCGTGTGAAGATCGCAAACGACAAATGGCGGCCCTACCGGACCGCCATTTGCGCGCATTTAGATGTTTGCAGTCCTCCGGTCAAACGACCGGGATCAGTGCAGGCAGGGTCAGGCCTGGAGCGCCTTCAGGTTGACCGCCGAGTACTTGCCTCGTCGATCGACCTCGATGTCGAACTCCACCCGGTCGCCTTCGTTCAGGCCTGACAGGCCCGAGCGTTCCACCGCGCTGATGTGCACGAACGCATCCGGCTGGCCGTCATCACGAGTGATGAAGCCGAAGCCCTTCATGGAATTGAAGAACTTCACCGTGCCCGTCGCCTTCTCACCGGTCAGCTCGCGCTGCGGTGCGGCGGGCTCGCGCTTGGCGACAGGAATCACGTCGCCCACGACCGACAGGTCGGTGGCCGAAACCTTACCGCCGCGATCGACAAGCTGGAATTCGAGCTGCTGACCTTCGGCCAGGCCTTCGAGACCCGCGCGTTCCACCGAGCTGATGTGCACGAACACATCATCGCCGCCTTCTTCGCGCTGGATGAAACCGAAGCCCTTGGCTGCGTTGAAGAACTTGACGACACCGCGGCCCTGGCCAACGACCTGGGCAGGCATTCCGCCGCCACCGCCGCCGCGCGGACCGCCGCCGAAGCCGCCGCCACCGCCGCTGCGGAAACCGCCGCCGCCGCCACCGCCGAAGCGATCACCGCCGCCGCTGAAGCCGCCACCACCGCCGCCGCCGCCGAAGCGATCACCGCCTCCGCCACCGCCGCTGAAGCGATCACCGCCACCGCCGCCGCCGAAACGATCCTGTCCGGCAAAGAACGGGTCGAACTCGTCCTCTCCAAACCGATCCCGCTTGTCGCGTCCCCTTCCGCGACGACCTCTGTCAAAACCCATGTCTACGAACGTACCTTCGCTGCGCCCCATAAGCATTCGCCCGGACGCGTGGACGTAGCACGCCGAGCCTCAGGCAAAATGACGGACAATGCCCGACACTCTCCTGCGATCACGTCTCTTACACGAGTCCGTAATCAATAGCGAACGGAAATACGCGTCTCTTTCGGGCCAGTTCGGTGGAATATTCGATTTCAGGCCGCGGTTTTGGCTTGCCTGTTCGGCCTTGAGCGTCTTGATGGCCGCAACGACGGACCGCCGTCGACCAGGAATCGATACCGGAGAATGCAGGCCATGTTCCGCCAGATCACCGACAGCGTCTTCGCCAGCCCGCAGATCGGCATCGATGCCATCGCAGAAGCCAAGGCGCTCGGGATCGTGCGGATCATCAACAACCGCCCCGAAGGCGAGAGCGACGACCAGACGCCCGGCGAAGACATCGAGGCTGCCGCCCGTGAGGCCGGGATCGACTACATCGCCATTCCCGTCACGCACTCCGGTTTCAGCCAGACGCAGGTCGACGCCATGGAGCAGGCGCTTGCCGTCGACGGGCCGGTGCTGGCCTATTGCCGGTCGGGAACGCGCTCGACGCTGCTGTGGGCGCTGGCCCGCGCCAAGGCCGGGGACAGCCCGGCCGTGATCGCCTCGAAGGCAGCCGGGGCAGGCTACGACGTGGCCCCGATCCGCCAGCTCATCGAAATGCTTTCAGCCCGCGGCTGATCGAATCGGCCGCACCGGCCCGACCGATCACAGGGCGTCGTCGCCCTGCTCCCCGGTGCGGATGCGCATGGCCAATTCCAGCGGAAAGACGAAGATCTTGCCGTCGCCGATCTCGTCGTTGTTGGCGTGCTGGCGGATGATCTCGACGACTTTGTCCTCGAGCGAATCGGGCACGGCCACTTCGATGCGGACCTTGGGCAGCATGCTCTTGGCATATTCGGCGCCGCGGTAGATTTCCGTCTGGCCCTTCTGGCGGCCGTAGCCGCTGACTTCCGACACCGTCAGCCCGGACACGCCGGCTGCGCTCAGCGCGTCCTTCACCTCGGTGAACTTGAATGGCTTGATGATGGCCGTGATGTATTTCATGCGCCGTCCCCCGCGTCCCGGAACCTGCCCCGGCAACAGCTTCCCATAGCGCCGCCCATCCCACAAGGTTTTCGCGATTGCCTCCGTGGCGGACACAAAAAAGGGGCCGGAGCGGCTGGCTCCGGCCCTTCATAGTTTGTGTTCGCAGGAGGAACACCGGTTGGCGGCGACGGGTGGGAAAGGAAGAAGTACCCGCCGCCATCAAACTTTGAAGACTTACATGTTGTAGGCGCGCTCGCCGTGGCTGGAGATGTCCAGGCCCTGGTTCTCGTCCTCGAGGCTCGGGCGCAGACCCATGGTCTTGTCGATGACGAAGTAGATCACTGCCGAGAGCACACCGGAGAACACCAGCGTGAAGAGCACCGCCTTGATCTGCGTCACGACCTGGGTCGAGATCGAGTAGGTCGAGGCGTCGAAGGCGGCGGGGAACACGGTGTAGTCGAACACACCCTGGCCGCCCAGCGCCGGCGAAGCGACGATGCCGGTGCCAATGGCGCCGACGATGCCGCCGATGCAGTGCACGCCGAACACGTCGAGGCTGTCGTCGTAGCCGAGCGCACCCTTCACCTTGGCGACGAAGAGGTAGCAGACCGGCGAAACGATGAAGCCGAGGACGATCGAGGTCATCGGCGCGCCGAGGCCTGCTGCCGGGGTGATGGCGACGAGGCCGGCAACGGCACCCGTGACAGCGCCCAGCATCGAGGCCTTGCCATGGTGGATACGCTCCACCAGCGACCACGAAACCGCAGCGGCGCAAGTGGCGAGCATGGTGTTGATGAAGGCGACCGCGGTGACGCCGTTGGCTTCAAGGTTGGAGCCGGCGTTGAAGCCGAACCAGCCCACCCACAGCAGCGAAGCGCCGATCATGGTCATGACGAGCGAGTGCGGGGGCATCGGCTCCTTGGGGTAGCCGTTGCGCTTGCCGACCATGATGCAGCCCACGAGGCCCGCGATACCGGCGTTGATGTGAACGACGGTGCCGCCGGCGAAGTCGAGCGCGCCCCAGCCCCAGAGCAGGCCGGAATCGGTCGGAGCGTCGGCCAGGAAGTCCGGGCCAGCCCAGTACCAGACCATGTGGGCCATCGGGTAGTACACCACGATCGACCAGATCACGACGAACACCATCAGTGCCGAGAACTTGATGCGCTCGGCGAAGGCACCGACGATGAGCGCCGGGGTGATCATCGCGAAGGTCATCTGGAAGACGACGAAGGACAGTTCGGGCAGGTAGACGTTGTTGCTGAACGTCGCGCCAACCGTCGTGCCGTCGACACCGACCAGGAACGCCTTGGAAAGGCCGCCGAAAATCGCAGGGAAGGGCGAGCCGGACGACGTGAAGGCCATCGAGTAGCCGAGGCAGGCCCAGAGAAGGCCGGCCACCGCGACGATCATGAACACCTGCATGCAGACGCTAAGCATGTTCTTTGAGCGCACGAGGCCGCCGTAGAACAGCGCGAGGCCCGGGATCGACATCAGCAGGACGAGCGCCGAGCAGACGAGCATCCAGGCGGTGTCGCCCTTGTTGATCATGGTGGCGGCGGTGGCGGCGTCAGGAGCCTTGATCGGCCCCGCGGCCTGGGCCCAGGCGGCGGTGGACACGGCAAGCGACGCGATCATCGCGCCGGCGCCGGTCAGGAATTTGCGGTTCATCATGGAAATCCCCCTCAAAGCGCGGTGTCGCCGGCTTCGCCGGTGCGGATGCGCACTGCCGAGGCCAGGTCGAGGACGAAGATCTTGCCGTCGCCGATGGCTTCGGTGCTCGCGACCTGCTGGATCGTTTCCACGATCTTGGGCGCGAGATCATCCGGCGCGGCGACCTCGATCTTCACCTTGGGCAGCATGTTCGTCGAATATTCGGCGCCGCGGTAGATTTCCGTCTGGCCCTTCTGCCGACCGAAGCCCTTGACCTCAGACACGGTCATCCCGGCGACGCCGATTGCCCCGAGCGCCTCCCGGACTTCGTCGAGCTTGAAGGGCTTGATGATGGCTATGATGAACTTCATGCCTATCCCCTGTTAGCCACCGGCCCCAGCGCCGGCTGCGGATAGGCTGTGCAAGGGATGTGCCAATTAACCGTATGGCGAGATTTCTCAGGGATTCAACGGAGGGTTAAACCGGACATCGCGGGAAACACTCGCAGTGTCGCCCGATTCATGTGCACATGCCTAATTTTTAGGCAGCCCCAGCGAGGCAAAGACCGGCAGGTGGTCGGAGCCCGTTGCCGATAACGGACTTCGGTGCACATCGGTTCCCAGCACTTCCCACTCGCGCGAAACGACGATGCGGTCGAGCGGCGCCATGGGCCGGCGCGAGGGAAAACTACGCCCGGGCGCGAGCACGCGCCAGTCCTCCCCGAACTCGCGCAGGCAGCCGCCGCGCTGCGCCCATTCGTTGAGGTCGCCCATCATCACGGTGGGCACCCGCGCCTCGCAATCGGCGCAGTGCGACAGCACGCTGCGGACTTGATGCCGCCGCCTCAAACCCGAGAGGTCGAGGTGCATGCCCACCACCCGCAGGCGCCGCCCTTCGATGCTGAGGTCCGCCCGGATGGCGCCGCGCGGCTCGAGCACCGGAAGCGGCACCGGCGCCGCCTCGACCAGATCGATCCCCTTGCGCACCAGGATGGCGTTGCCGTGCCAGCCGAGGCTGTCCGGCTTCATCGACATCGGCACCGGCACGTAGTCGGTCGCAGAATGGATGATGTCGAGCGGCAGCACCGCCATCCGGCGGCCGTAGCGCCGGTCGACTTCCTGCAGCGCCACGACGTCGGCGTCGATCTCCCGGAGCACGGTCAGGATGCGTTCGGGATCGCGCCGACGGTCGAGACCGACGGCCTTGTGGATGTTGTAGCTGGCGAACTTGATCTGCAAGAAGGGCATCCGATGGCGTGACCCTTGTGACAATCCGCCGGAGCCCTGTCAGGTTCCGTAATGGTCCGCGTCGGTGCGTTTAGGTGCGCCCAGGTGCCGTCAATGTCGGCCTAGCGTTCCTTGGTCGAACTGAACGCCAGCTCGGGATTGCGCTCCTGCTGGTAGTTCACGTCCCAGGCCGAACGGGCCATGAATACCGGGTCGCCGTCGCGGTCCTTGGCCAGGTTCATCTTGTTGATCTCGCCGAAATCGCGCAGCGCCTTGTCGTCGCCCTTGATCCAGCGGGCGGTGTCGAACGGAGAGGGCTCGAGCATCGCCTCGACCTTGTACTCCGCCTCCAGCCGCGAGATCAGCACGTCGAGCTGCAGCTGGCCGACCACGCCGACGATCCATTGCGAACCGATCTCCGGGTAGAACACCTGGATCACGCCCTCTTCCGAAAGGTCGTCGAGCGCCTTCCTCAGCTGCTTGGTCTTGGTCGGATCCTTGAGCTGGACGCGGCGCAGGATCTCCGGCGCGAAGTTGGGCAATCCGATGAAGCGCACGTCGTTGCGCTCCGACAGTGTGTCGCCCACGCGCAGGGTGCCATGGTTGGGAATGCCGATGATGTCGCCCGGCTCGGCGCTGTCGGCCAGTTCGCGGTCCTGCGCGAAGAACAGGATCGGCGAATGGATCGCGATCGGCTTGCCCAGCCCCGACGGCGTCAGCTTCATGCCGCGCTTGAAGGTGCCCGAGACCAGCCGCATGAACGCGATGCGGTCGCGGTGCATGGGGTCCATGTTGGCCTGGACCTTGAAGATGAAGCCGGTGACTTCCTTGAAGTCCGGCTCGATCGTGCCCTGGTCCGACGCCTGCGGGCGCGGCGGCGGGGCGAGCTTGGCGATCGCGTCGATCAGCTCGGAGATGCCGAAGTTCTTGAGCGCCGAGCCGAAGTAGACGGGCGTCAGGTTGCCGGCGCGGTAGTGCTCCAGATCGAACTCGGGATAGCCGGCCACCGCCAGCTCCAGTTCCTCGGCCACCGCGTCGGGCAGCGCCGCGCCCTCGTCGACCGTGCCGAGAAACTCCTTCCTCGGGCCCTCGGGACGGCTGATCCGGCCGCTGGCAATGTCGAGGATGCCCTCGAACACGCCGCCCATGCCGACCGGCCAGGACATCGGGCAGACGTCGAGCGCCAGCATGTCGGCCACTTCGTCGAGCAGGTCGAAGCACGCCCGGCCCTCGCGGTCGACCTTGTTGATGAAGGTGATGATGGGCACCGACCGCAGGCGGCAGACCTCGAACAGCTTGCGCGTCTGCGGCTCGATGCCCTTGGCCGCGTCGATCACCATGATCGCCGAATCGACGGCAGTGAGCGTGCGGTAGGTATCCTCCGAGAAGTCCTCGTGGCCCGGCGTGTCGAGCAGGTTGAAGGTGATGCCGTCACGCTCGAAGGTCATCACCGAGCTGGTCACAGAGATGCCGCGCTGCTGCTCGATCTTCATCCAATCCGACCGCGCCCGCCGCGCCGCGCCGCGCGCCTTGACCTGTCCGGCAAGGTGGATCGCGCCGCCCTGCAGCAACAGCTTCTCGGTCAGCGTGGTCTTGCCGGCGTCAGGATGCGAGATGATCGCGAAAGTGCGCCGCGAGGAATGGTGGGAATTGCTCATCGGCGCGCTTTAGTTGCGAGAGGCCTGCGCGGCAACAGGGGAAGAGGGCGGCCCCTATCCCTCCCGAGCGACCTGGAAGCCCGCGAACGACTGGTTCACCGGCATCAGCTCCAGCGTGTTGATGTTCACATGCGCCGGCTGCGAGGCCACCCACAGCACGGTCTCGGCAATATCCTCGCCGGTCAGCGGGTTGACGCCCGCATAGAAGGTGTCCGACGCGGCCTGATCGCCGCCGTTCCGCACGACGGTGAACTCGGTCTCAACCATGCCCGGCTCGATCGAGGTCACGCGCACGCCGGTCCCCGAGAGGTCGGAGCGCAGGCCGAGCGCGAACTGGCGCACGAAGGCCTTGGTGCCGCCGTAGACGTTGCCGCCGGTATACGGGTAAGTCGCCGCCACCGACGACAGCATGACGATCGCCCCCTTGCGTGCGATCAGCCCCGGCAGCAGGTTGTGCGTCAGCGAGGCAAGCGCGACTACGTTGGTGTCGATCATCGTCTTCCAGTCAGCGAGGTCCGCCTTCTGCGCGGGCGCCGCGCCCAGCGCGAGGCCGGCGTTGTTCACGAGGCAGTCGATCGCGGCGAACTCGCCCGGAAGCGCCGCCAGCGCAGCATCGCGGGCCTCGTCGTCGCGCACGTCAAACACGCAAGGCTGGAAGTGGTCCGCGCCCAGCTCATCGACGAGCCCCTGCAGCCGCTCGACGCGGCGGCCGGTCCCGACGACGCGCCAGCCGGCGGCGACGAAGGCCCGGGCGCAGGCTTCGCCGATCCCGGAGGTGGCGCCGGTGACGAGTACGGTCTTCATGCAATTCTCCATCAATCGGCCGAGAGAACGGCCACGTCCATGCGGAAGCTGCGCGACTCGCCCGGCTGCAGGGTGATGACGCCGGGCTTCGCGCGGAAATCGCCGTTGAAGCCGAGCGGGTCGGCGATGCCTTGCCACGGCTCGATGCACAGGTACGCTGCGCCGGGCTTCTGCCAGATGCCCAGCATCGGCGTGTCGGGGAAGGCGATCGCCAGCTGCGTGCCGCCCGGCGCGCCGAATGTGAGCGACCGGCTGGAAAGGCGGTCCCAGATCAGCGCGTCGGCCTCGAACTGCGCGGGGTCGGGGCACAGCAGGTGGCCCTCGACCGGGGTGGCGACGGGCTCGGGCAGGACAAGGCCACTGGCGGGCTCGATGCGGCGAATGGGCTGCGGTTCGCCCTGCTCGAAGGCGATCACGTGGTCGGCCTTGGCCGCGCCGCCGGGCAGCGGCCAGGCGAAGGCGGGGTGGAAGCCGAAGCTGAAGGGCAGCGGTTCGTCGCCGGGGTTGGAGACGCGGGCCTCCATGTGCAGGCTGGCACCCTCGATGCGGAACGCAATGTCGAGTACGAAGGCGAAGGGGTAGACCTCGCGCGTCGCCTCGCCGTCGGTGAGGCGGAAAAGGACGTGGTCCGCTCCGGCCTCGACCACCTCGAACGGAGAGCGCCGGGCGAAGCCGTGCTTCTTCAGCTCGTATTCGCGGCCATCGATGCGGTAGCTGTCGCCGTTCAGGGCACCGACAATCGGGAACAGCAGCGGCGCGTGGCCGGTCCAGAACGCCGGGTCGGCATCGGTCATGTACTCGCGGCCCTGACGGTCGGCGAGCGACCACAGTTCCGCGCCGAGCGGGTTGATCCGGGCGGTGAGATCGCCGGAAGAGATGGTCGTGAAATCCATGTCAGTCACCGGCGATCTCCCGTTTCGTCAGCCCCGCAGCACCGCGCCGAGCTTGGCGGCCGCGGCGGTCACCTTCTCGCTGATCGCCTTGAGGTCCTCGTCCTTGTAGCTCTTTTCGAGCGGCTGGAGCGTGACTTCGAGCGCGAGCGACTTCTGCCCCTCGGGCACGCCCTGCCCCCGGAAATCGTCGAACAGGCGGGTGGCAACGATGTTGGCCTTGTCCGCGCCCTGCACTACCCGCACGAGATCGCCGGCGGGCAGCGCGGCGGGCACGAGGAACGCGAAGTCGCGCGTCACCGCCTGCAGCGGCGGCGGCGCGTAGGAGACGCGGGCGAAGCTGGCAGCGCCCTTGCGGGCCGGAATGGCGTCGAGATGGATCTCCGCCACAGCGACCGCCCCCTCGACGTCGAACTGCTTCGCCAGCCTGGGATGCAGCATCCCGAAGCGCGCGAGCACGGTCTTGGGACCGAGCCGCAGCGTGGCCGACTGGCCCGGATGGAACTGCGGCCCCGCCTCGCCCATGACCTGCAGCTTGTCGACCGGCGCGCCGGCCTCGGCCAGCAGCGCCACGACTTCGGCCTTGGCATCGTAGGCGTCGAAGGCGGCGGCCTTGCCGGTGGCCCAGCCGCGCGGGGTCTTCTCGCCCGCCAGGACAAGGCCAAGCGTCAGGCGCTCGTCGCTCGCCCCGCCGGCGCCGCGCAGGTAGCGGCGGCCCACCTCGAACAGCCGCAGCGACGACGCTCCGCGATCAAGGTTGCGCCTGGCGGCCATCAGCAGGCCCGGCAGCAGCGAGGGGCGCATGGCCTTCATGTCCTCGCTGATCGGATTGGCGAGGACCCACAGGTCCCCCTCCGCAAAAGCCTGCGCCGCGGCCTCGGGCAGGAACGACCAGGTGACGGCTTCCAGCAGCCCGCGCGCGGCGGCGGCGCGGCGCACGCGGCGCTCGAGCGTCTGCGCGGGCGTGGCGGTGGGGCGGGCGACGCCCTCTGCGCGCGGCAGCGGCACGCTCTCGACCTTGTCGAGGCCGTGGATGCGCACGACTTCCTCGACGAGGTCGGGGGCCCCGTCGACGTCCGGGCGCCAGCCGGGGACGGTGACCGCCCAGCTCGGCGCGCCATGCTCTTCGCTCGCGACCACGGAGAAGCCGAGGCTTTCGAGGATGCGCTGCTGTTCGGCCGGGGAGACGGTGACACCGCCCAGCTTCTCGACCAGCGAAGGTGCGAAGTGGACGATCTTCGGCGTCGCCGGCGCCGCGCCGACGCGCGCCACTTCGGATGCCTCGCCGCCACAGAGCGTCTGGATCAGCTTGGTGAGGTGGGCGAGGCCGGTGTCGAGGAAGTTCGGGTCGATCCCGCGCTCGAACCGGCCGCGCGCGTCGGAGGTCAGGTTGAGCTTGCGGCCCGTCCTGGCGATGCGCTCCGGATCGAAATAGGCGATCTCGAGCAGGATGTCGGTGGTGTCGTCCCCGCAGCCCGAGCGCGCGCCGCCCATGATGCCGGCGATGTCGTGGACACCGGACTGGTCGGCGATCACCGTCATTTCGGCGTCGAGCGTGTAGGTTTTCTCGTTCAGCGCGACGACGCTCTCGCCTTCACCTGCGCGGCGCGCGACGATGGCGCCGTTCAGCTTGGCGAGGTCGTAGGCGTGCGCGGGGCGGCCATAGGCGAGCATCACGTAGTTGGTCGCGTCCACCAGCGCCGAGATCGGCCGCTGGCCGGCGGACTTGAGCCGGTCCTGCAGCCACTGCGGCGAGGGGCCGTTCTTCACGCCCCTGATGACGCGGCCGTAGAAGGCCGGGCAGCCCTCGGCGTCCTCGATGCGGATTTCGACCGGGCACGGGAAGGTGCCCTCGATCTCCAGCGCCTCGATCGGCTTCAGGGTGCCAAGGCCCGCCGCCGCGACGTCGCGGGCGATGCCGTAGAGGCCCATGCAATCCGGGCGGTTGGGGGTGATCGCCACGTCGATGACCGGGTCGGCGCCGTGGTACTGCGCGAAGTCCGTGCCGACGGGCGCGTCGTCGGGCAGTTCGATGATGCCATCGTGGTCCTCGCCCAGCTCCAACTCGCGCGTCGAGCACATCATGCCGTTCGATTCGACGCCGCGGATGGCGGACTTCCTGAGCACCATGCCGTTGGCCGGCACCGTCGCGCCGGGCAGGCCCAGCACGCCGATCATGCCGGCGCGCGCGTTGGGCGCGCCGCACACGACCTGCAGCGGGCCGCCTTCGCCGGTATCGACCGAGAGCACCTGCAGCTTGTCGGCGTCAGGGTGGCGCGCGGTGGTGAGCACGCGGGCGACGCGGAAACCGGCGAGCTTCTCGGCCGGATCTTCGACGCCTTCGACTTCGAGTCCGATGGCGTTGAGCTTCGCGGCGATCGCATCGATGCCCGCGTCGGTTTCCAGGTACTGCTTGAGCCAGGAGAGCGAGAACTTCATGTCTTATCCTTTCCGCTCAGACCGGGGTGCCAACGCCGCCCGAAAGGGTCGGCACATCCAGGGCGGAGAATCCGTAGTGGGAGGCCCAGCGCACGTCGCCGTCGAAGAAGGCGCGCAGGTCGTCCATGCCGTATTTCAGCATGGCGAGGCGATCGACGCCGATGCCGAAGGCGAAGCCCTGCCATTCCTCGGGGTCGATGCCGCCCGCCTCGATGACGTGGCGGTTGACCATGCCGCTGCCCAGCACTTCCATCCAGGCATGGCCCGGCGCATCGCCCGACCCGCCGACGACGCGGCGGCCGCCGGCGTTGGCATAGCCGACGTCGACCTCGACCGAAGGCTCGGTGAAGGGGAAGTAGCTGGGGCGCAGGCGCAGGACGATGTCGTCGCGCTCGAAGAAGGCCTTGAGGAAGGCTTCCAGCGTCCACTTGAGGTGGCCCAGATGGATGCCCTTGTCGATGACGAGGCCCTCGATCTGGTGGAACATCGGGGTATGCGTGGCGTCGCTGTCCGAGCGGTAGACGCGGCCCGGCGCGACGATCCGCAGGGGTGCGCCCTGCTTGAGCATCGTGCGGATCTGCACCGGCGAGGTATGCGTGCGCAGCAGCATCTCGCGGCCGTCGTCGTTGCGGTCCGGGAAGTAGAACGTGTCGTGCATCGCCCGGGCCGGATGGCTCTCGGGCATGTTGAGCGCGGTGAAGTTGTGCCAGTCGTCCTCGATCTCGGGCCCGGTGGCGACCGCGAAGCCGAGGTCGGCGAAGATTTCCGCCAGCTCGTCCATGACCTGCGAGATCGGATGCACCGACCCGCGCGGCGCGGTCGGCGCGGGCAGCGAGAGGTCGATCGTCTCGGACGCGAGGCGCGCGTCGAGCACGGCGGTTTCCAGCGCGTCCTTGCGGGCTGCGATGGCTGCCGTCGCGCCTTCGCGCAGGGTCTGGATCTTCGGGCCCTCGACCTGGCGCTGCTCCGGGCTCATGCCGCCCAGCGTCTTGAGCAGGCCCGAGATCGAGCCTTGCTTGCCGAGATACTGGATGCGCAGGGCTTCCAGCGCCTCCAGCGTTTCGGCGCCGTCGATCTGAGCGATCACCTGGTCGATATCAAGCACGATACTTACCCCAAAAAAACTCGTCGTTCCCGCGAAGGCGCGGACCTATCCGAAGCTTCGGCCCCGCGCTCCTTACGGAGAAGAGGCGTAGATCGCAACGCAAGAGGATTTCACGCAGAGACGCAGGGACGCAGAGATGGTCGCTTGGCGCCGCAGGCTTTTTCTCCTCGCCGTTGCGGCACACGCGGCGCCGATACGAAGGCCGCTTCGCCGCAAGCGCAACCCCTCTGCGTCTCTGCGTGACACCAATCCTGTTCTTCTCCGCGCCTCCGCGTGAAACCCTCTTCAATCCGGAAAGCAGACGCGAAAAGGGCGCGGACGGCACCAGCCATCCACGCCCTTTAAATCGCGCTGTGAAGCGAGACCTTCGTGCCCTGGCGGATTACGCCGCCGCGGGCAGTGCTGCCTTCGCCTGCGCGATAACGGTGCTAAACACGCCGCCTTCGTTCATGGCGAGGTCGGCCATGGTCTTGCGATCGAGTTCGATCCCGGCCAGCTTGGTGCCGTGGATGAACTGCGAGTAGGTCAGGCCTTCGGCGCGGACGGCAGCGTTGATGCGCTGGATCCAGAGGGCGCGGAAGGTGCGCTTCTTGATCTTGCGGTCGCGGTACGCGTACTGGCCGGCCTTTTCGACGGCCTGGCGTGCGACGCGGATGGTGTTCTTGCGGCGGCCACGATAGCCCTTGGCCTGTTCGAGGATCCGCTTGTGCTTGGCGCGGGTGGTTACACCCCTCTTGATACGGCTCATTGGTCAGTACTCCTCAGTTGAGCCCGTAGGGCGCCCACTTCTTGATCGTCTTGGCATCGGCGTCAGAGATGACGTCGGTCCGGCGATTCTGGCGGATGTACTTACCGTTGTGGTTCATCAGGCGGTGGCGCTTGCCGGCCACGCCATGCTTGACCTTGCCGGTCGCGGTGAGGCGGAAGCGCTTCTTCACGCCGCTCTTGGTCTTCAGCTTGGGCATTTTCGTCTCCTTGGTCAGGGACACGTCCCGCCGG
The DNA here is from genome assembly GCF_000281975.1 of Novosphingobium sp. AP12. Taxonomy (GTDB): domain Bacteria; phylum Pseudomonadota; class Alphaproteobacteria; order Sphingomonadales; family Sphingomonadaceae; genus Novosphingobium. The sequence continues at coordinate 17,555 of NZ_AKKE01000159.1, forward strand.
CCTTGGCAGCCCTTTTCGCCAGGCCGACCCGCGAATCTCCCAAAAGAGACTCATCCGTGTCGATTGAAGTCGCGGCCCTTAGTGCGGGTCGGCGCGAAAGGCAAGCGCTCAACCGGCGTAGATCATGCGCTTGGTCATGCCGCCGTCGACGACGATCTCCTGCCCGGTGACGAAGCCCGCACCCGCCAGCCATTCGACGGCCCGGGCGATGTCGTCCACCATGCCGACGCGGCCGACGGGATGCTGCTCGCGGTCCTCGGCCGAGTATTCGGGCTCGCGGCGCTTGTCGGCGGTCTGCCAGGGGCCGGTCTCGATCCAGCCGGGAAGCACGGCGTTGACGCGGATGTCGGGGCCGAGGCTGACGGCCATGGCATGCGTCAGCGCGCTGATCCCGCCCTTCGCGGCGGCATAGGCGTAAGTGTGCGGTTCCGACTGGTGCGCGCGGGTCGAGGACATGTTGACGACGCAGGCGGGCGCGGCGGCGCGCAGCAGAGGCAACGCCTCGCGGGTGCAGAGGAAGGCGGCGGTCAGGCTGGCGTCGATCACCGACTGCCAGCGCGCCAGCGTCAGGTCCTCGAGCGGGCCGCTGACGGGATCGGCGATGCCGGCATTGTTTACCAGCAGGTCTGCCTTGTCGGTCCACCTGGCGATCTTGCCGAAGGCCGAGCGCACGGCAGCTTCCTTGCCCACGTCGCATTCCAGCGCCAGCAGCCGGTCGGCGGGGAGCAGTGCGGAGAGTTCGTCCAGCGCCGCCGCATTCAGGTCCAGCGCGGCGACTTTCCAGCCCAGCCCGGCGAAATGAAGGACAAGGCCGCGCCCGATGCCGGCGCCGCCTCCGGTGATGATCGCTGTTTTCTCGGTCATGCGCGGGATAACCTCCGAGAGCAGCTCAGGTGCCGGAGAATGGTCTGCGGCGACCGGTGCGGAGCCAGTCGAGGAAATTCCCGCCGCCGATCATCGGGGCTCCAGAGGGCAGCGGGGCCCGCCACAGGTAGAGCTGCGCCGCCCCCCGCCTGCCCGACGCCGTCCGAACCGGAGCCGTGACGCGCCGGTATTCGCGGCCCTCGTACCGGTCGAGCCGGCCCAGTTCGCCGGGCTTCAGGCGCAGTTCGCACAAGGTCCCCCGCAACCGGCAGGCGCCGCGGGCAGGCAACAGCGCCGGGAACCAGCCGCCTTCGCTGCCTATGGCGAAGAGGCGTCCCGGAGCGCTGGCCGGTTCGATGCCGACAAGCCGCGCCGAGATCCAGTCGCCCATCGCAGTCCCGGCCTGCGGTTGCAGCGTGCCGTAGACGAACAGGCGCAAGGTGCGCGCCGTCACGTCAGTGGTGGTGGCAGGCCATCGCCTCGACCATGTCCTCGAGCCGTGCGGGATCGCCGATCGCCAGCACTTCGCCGCCGGTCGAATCGATGTTGAGCGGCTCGCCGTTCCAGTCGCACATGGTGCCGCCCGCGCCTTCGACGATCGGGACCAGCGCCGCCCAGTCGTGGAGCTTGAGCCCGGCCTCGCAGACGAGGTCGATGTGGCCGCTGGCGAGCAGGCCGTAGTTGTAGCAGTCGCCGCCGAACATCAGGCGCTTGTGGTCGGTCTTGGCCGCCAGCGCCATGAAATGGTCGCCCTGGTGGTCGTCGAAGTACTGCGGGCCGGTGGTCGCCATCATCGCGTCGGACAGCTCGCGGCAGGGGCGGGTGCGCACTTCCTGGCCGTTGAAGGTGGTGGGATGGCCGCTGGCGCCGACCCAGCGCTCGCGCAGGATGGGCTGGTCGATGATCCCCAGCACCGGCCAGCCGTCGACCAGCAGCGCGATGAGAGTGCCGAAGATCGGCCGCCCGCCGAGGAACGACACCGTGCCGTCGATCGGGTCGAGCACCCAGGTCCGGTTCGACGAGCCCGCTTCCGTCCCGAATTCCTCGCCGATGATGGCGTCGCGCGGGCATTCCGCCTTGAGGATGCGGCGCATGGCCTCCTCGGCCGCGCGGTCGGCCACGGTGACGGGCGAGGCGTCGTCCTTGCGGTCGCCGGAAAGGCCGGTGCGGAAGTGGGGGCGAATCGCCTCGCCAGCCGCATCGGCGAGCCTCAGGGCGAGAGCGATGTCCTGTTCGATCTTCATCGCACTGCTCTGCCTGCAGGCGGCCGATGCGGTCAAGGTCCGCCGCACATGCCCGCGTTTGTATGATAATTCAAAATCTAACGGGACTTGTGGGTTTTCCTGCATTGCCGCGCCTCTGCTCGCCCAGTATCGAAGGTCCAGGGCATTCGCGGCTGGAGTGGGCATGCAGCGCAAGAACCGCCCTGCGGTCGATCCCAGTATCGCGCCGCAACAGGGTATGACGAAAGACGGGCAACCCCTGTCGTACAACCGGGCGCCGGCCGCTGACCTCGCGCCATGGATCGCCCGGCTTTATGTAACGAAAGTCGACCTTCCCGCAGATTACACGTTGTCATGCGGAGTGTTCAACGACACCGCGTTCGTGCGCATTCAACTCGCCGGCGAATGGCGGGCAGAGACTGCCAACGGCGTCATGACTTCCGAGAAGGAAGCATTCTTCTTCGGCCCGCAGTCCCGCCGCATGCCGATTTCGGTGACGGGCAGCTTCATCAGTGTAGGCATGGCGATCCGCCCCGGCGCCTGCACCGCGTTGCACGGGCCGCGTGTCGGCGATTTCATCGACAGGCTGGTGCCGACCGGCATGGTAGCCAGCCCGTCGGGGCGCATCCTCGAAATGCTCGATCCCGACGCCTCCTCGGAAGAGTGGCTGCAGGCGATCGAAGCGCTCGTCCGCAAGCGGGTCGATCACATGGGCGGGCGGCTGCCCGATCCGATCACCTCGCAGTTCGAGGAAATCACCTTCCGCGATCCCGGCATGTCGGTGAGCGACGCCGCGGCCGAGTGCGGGGTGGATCGCCGCAAGCTGGAGCGCGTGGTCAGCCGCGACTTCGGGATGGCGCCCAAGCAGGTCCTGCGCCGCGCCCGCGCGCTCGACATGGCGAGCCACCTGCGGGGCGTCGCCGACAAGAACGAAGGCGAGGAAATGGCGCTGCGCTATTACGACGAGAGCCACCTCATCCACGAGTTCACCGAATTGTTCGGCATGTCGCCGCGCCAGTTCGTGAAGACGCCGCAGCCGATCCTGACGCTGGCGCTCGAATCGCGCCAGGCCAGGCGGCTGGAAGCGCTGAACCGGCTGGAGCCCGGCCAGACGCGGCCTTGGGAATGACCCGCCGCTAAGGCGAGCCCCCGGGACCTCAGTCGAACAGGCTGGAAACCGAGCTTTCGTCGGCGATGCGGCGGATGGCCTCGCCGATCAGGGGCGCGATGGTCAGGATGCGGATCTTGTCCGAATCCTTGGCGGCGTCGGTCGCCTGGATCGAATCGGTGATCACCAGTTCCTTGAGCGCCGAGTTGGTCACGCGCGACACCGCGGCGCCCGAGAGGACGCCGTGGGTGATGTAGGCAGTGACGCTGGCAGCGCCCTCGTTCATCAGCGCCTGCGCGGCGTTGCACAGGGTGCCGCCCGAATCGATGATGTCGTCGATCAGGATGCAGGCGCGGCCCTTGACGTCGCCGATGATGTTCATGACCTCGGACTGGCCGGGCTTGTCGCGGCGCTTGTCGACGATCGCGAGCGGCGCGTTGTCGAGACGCTTGGCGAGCGCGCGGGCGCGCACCACGCCGCCCACATCAGGCGAGACCACCATCAGCGACTGGTCGCCGTAGCGGGCCTGGATGTCCGCCGCCATCACGGGCGCGGCGAACAGGTTGTCGGTCGGAATGTCGAAGAAGCCCTGGATCTGCCCGGCGTGCAGGTCGACCGAGAGCACGCGGTCTGCGCCGGCCTCGGTGATGAGATTGGCGACCAGCTTGGCCGAGATGGGCGTGCGCGGGCCGGGCTTGCGGTCCTGACGGGCGTAGCCGAAATACGGAACGACGGCGGTGATGCGCTTGGCCGAGGCACGGCGCAGCGCGTCGATGCAGATCAGCAGTTCCATCAGGTTGTCGTTCGCCGGGAAGGCGGTGGGCTGGACGACGAAGACGTCCTCACCGCGCACGTTCTCGTGGATCTCGACGAAGATTTCCTCGTCGGCGAAGCGGCGCACGCTGGCATCGGTGAGCGGCTGCTCGAGATATCCCGCGATGGCGCGGGCGAGCGGCATGTTGCTGTTGCCGGACATGATCTTCATCGCGAATCCCCGTGACGGTTCCTGGGAGGACGGTCGTTGGGGCCCGCCCTGTAGTGATGCGTCATCCGATTGCAATAGAGAGGGTCGGTTTTTTACCCGGCGCCCCCTCAGCAAAAAGGCCGGCCCCGATGATGCGGAGCCGGCCTGTTCGATGATCTCGCTTTGCGATCAATCAGATGCGGTGTTCGCCCTTGATCCAGCGCACGGTGCCCGAGCTGGCGCGCATGACCACGCTCTCGGTGGTCATCTTGCCGCCCTTGCGACGCTTGACGCCTTCCAGCAGCGAGCCGCTGGTCACGCCGGTCGCCGCGAAGATGCAGTCGCCCTTGGCAAGGTCGTGGAGCTTGTAAACCTTGTTGAGGTCTTCGATGCCCCACTTGCGGGCGCGGGCGCGTTCGTCGTCGTTGCGGAACAGCAGGCGGCCGTTGAACTGGCCGCCGACGCAGCGCAGCGCCGCTGCGGCAAGCACGCCCTCGGGAGCGCCGCCCGAACCCATGTACATGTCGATCGTGGTGTCCTCGTCGGTCACCGCGATGACGCCGGCGACGTCGCCGTCACCGATCAGCACGACGCCGCAGCCCAGGCCGCGCAGTTCGGCGATGAGCGCCTCGTGGCGCGGACGGTCGAGCACGCAGACGATGATGTCTTCCGGCTTGACGCCCTTGGCGGCGGCGACCGCCTTGACGTTCTCGGTCGGGGTCTTGTCGAGGTCGATGATGCCTTCGGGATAACCGGGGCCGACCGCGAGTTTGTCCATGTAGACGTCCGGCGCGTTGAGCAGGCCACCCTCTTCCGCGGCCGCGAGAACGGCGAGCGAGTTCGGACCGGCCTTGGCGGTGATCGTCGTGCCCTCGAGCGGGTCGAGCGCGATGTCGATCTTCGGGCCCTTGCCGGGCGCGCCGCCGACCTTCTCGCCGATGAAGAGCATCGGGGCTTCGTCCCGTTCCCCCTCGCCGATCACGACGGTGCCGTCCATGTACAGGGTGTCAAAAGCCTTGCGCATTGCTTCGACAGCTGCATGATCGGCAGCCTTCTCGTCGCCGCGGCCAATGAGGTGGGATGCGGCGATGGCAGCGGCCTCGGTGACTCGGACCATTTCGAGTACTAGGACGCGATCGAGTACTTGACTTGCGGGGGTAATGTTTTCGGGCATATTCACTCCGGATTAATCCAGGGAGGCAAGATCTCTAAACCGCTTAGACAGAGGAATGAGAATTGTCGAGAAGCTGGCACTACCTTTTCGCAATTGCAGCAATCGCCCCCGTCCCGGCGATGTCGCAATCGGCTCACGCGCAATCGTCCTCCCAGTCTGCGGAGGACCGCGCGATCGCAGAAAAGATGATCGGGGCGGGGGGACGGATCACCCCGGACAAGATCCGCAACAGCTGTGCTAACCCCACCCGCCAGGGCGAGATCGTGGTCTGCGCGCCCAACAGGGAAGAACTCCGTGTCCCGTCCACCAGGGACGAGCGGGACCAGACTTTGGATGAAAACGACCTCGCGCCCGCGGATGTGGCGGGCAGAGGCATCTTCCGTGGCAAGACCACTGCCACGTTCGGCTCGGTCGAGCAGCCCTACATCATCGACCTGTCGACCATCCCCATCGCTCCCGCAGGCTCGGACGCCGACAAGATCGCGAAGGGAGAACTGCGCGCGCCTTGAGGGCGTCTCAGGCAGGCAGAATCAGAAAAGCGGGCCCTCCCCAAGGCCCGCTTTTTTTCTGCCTCAGGCGCCGATGATCTGCATCACCAGCGGCCGGGCGGTCAGGCTGTCCGACCCGTCGAGGATGCGCATGGCCTCGGTGACCGCGCTTTCCGGCCCCGGGTGCGTGACCACCGCGAGGATGACCTCGCCGTCCTGGTCGGGATCGCCCTTCTGGATCAGGCTTTCGATCGAAACCCCGGCGTCGCGCATGGCGGCGGTGATGTCGGCCAGCACGCCGGGCCGGTCGGGCACGGTGAAGCGGATGTACGAACTGCCCACGCGGTGCCCGGACGGAGCAGGCTCCATCGCTTCCAGTTCGGCGGCGGGCATGGCGAAGGCCGCGCCCTTCTCGCCCTTGGCGATGTCGATGATGTCGGCGACGACCGCGCTGGCGGTCGGCCCGTCACCGGCGCCGGCACCCTGGAACAGCAGCCGGCCCATGAAGTTGCCCTCGGCGACGACCGCGTTGGTCGCCCCGTCCACATGTGCGAGCGGGTGGTCGAACGGCACGAGGTGCGGGCGCACGCGCTGGAACAGGCGGCAGGTGCCGTCGCTATTGTCGGTCCCGGCCATGCCGATCAGGCGGATGACGTAGCCGAGCGAGCGGGCCTGCTCGATGTCGGCGGCCTTGACGCGGCTGATGCCCATCGTCTCGACCGCATCGAAGCGCAGGCGCGAACCGAAGGCGATCGCCGCCAGGATCGACAGCTTGTGCGCCGCGTCGATGCCCTCGATGTCGAAGGTCGGGTCGGCCTCGGCATAGCCCATGCGCTGCGCGTCCGCGAGCACGTCGGCGAAGTCGCGGCCGGTGTCCTCCATGGTCGAGAGGATGTAGTTGCAGGTGCCGTTGAGGATTCCGTAGACCCGGTCGATCGCATTGGCCGCCGCGCCCTCGGACAGTCCCTTGATGACCGGGATGCCGCCGGCCACCGCCGCCTCGAACTTGAGCGCGACGCCCGCGGCCTCGGCGGCGGCGGCGAGTTCCAGGCCGTGGTGCGCGATCATCGCCTTGTTGGCGGTGACGAGGCTCTTGCCCCCCGCGATCGCGTTGCGGGCCAGAGCCAGCGCCGGACCGTCCGAGCCGCCGACCATCTCCACCACCACGTCGACGTCGTCCCGCGCGGCGAGGGCGGCGCTGTCGTCCTCCCAGTCGTAGCGCGAGAGGTCGACGCCGCGGTCCTTGGTGCGGTCGCGCGCGCTGACGGCGGCGATGCGGATCGGGCGGCGCGCACGGCGGGCGATCAGCTCCGCATTGGTCTCGATGAGCCGGACGACGCCGCCTCCGACGGTTCCCAGTCCGGCAAGCGCGATATTGAGCGGTTCGACCATGCAAGCTCCTTTTCGGGAGCGCGCACTAAGGCAGGCGGGAGGGAATTTCCAGCAGGCGTTTGCAGATAAGTCAGCGCAGCGTGCGCTGGCAGACGCCGAGGTCGCCCAGCACCATGCGGTAGTCGGACAGCGCCTGCTGCTGCGCGGCGTAGCTTTCCGAGACGTTGGCACGGGCCGGCGGCAGGTTCGGCAGGAAACAGGCGAGGCGGTACCACTCGATCGTGTCGCGCTGGGGCGGATGGCCGGCGTCGGCGACCAGTTCCGAGAACGACACCCCCCAGACCGGCGCCGCACCGGGCTCGTGGCGAACGGTGATCGAGGCCGCCGAACTGTCCTTGGTATTGAGGAAGATCTGCGTCTCGCCCTGCCCGGCCAGGTTGCCCGGGACATAAAGCAGTTCGCGCACGCCGGTCACGCTGGCGGGCGCGTCCGGCGCGGTCAGCCCTTGCAGGATGCCGCGCAGCCGCGCCTCGCCCTGCACCGTCCAGTACTGCTGCGCAGTGGGGGTGACCAGCTGCAGCTCCCCCGGACGGCCGGGAACGGCGCGGGCGAACAGAAACACGTCCTGCTTCTTGAGCTTGGGGGCCTTGCCCTTGGCGTCGAGCGGAAGGTCAACCAGGTAGCTAATCGATTCGCCCAGCGGCGCCCTGCCGGTCAGCAGCGCCCTCGTCTTTGCCTGGACATAGAAGCGGCCATGACCCGGTGTCAGCCCCCGCGCGCGCGCATCTTCCACCCGAACCATCTTCGCGACTTGCGCCTGCACGACGAGTCCCGCCGAATCGGCGAGGTCTGCAAGGTCGGCATAAGTGACCTCCGGCGGGCCTGCAGGAACTCCCTGGGCCGCTCCGGCAACCGGTGCCAGCGCCAGATAGGCACCCGCGAGACCCGCCGCAAGGTGCTGGAATTTCGACGACATGAAGGTTAAACTCCGTGGAAATGCTGCGTCTTATAGCCGCATGGCGGGACAGGATCAAAATTGCACTGGATCAATTTGATCTAACGCGGCATGAATTGTGCGTTAACCCATGCCGCGGCGATAAGGCGTTGCGTGGGGTGGGCTTCACCGCTAAGAAGCCTGCAAAATGGGGCAAAAATACTAAAAAATGCCCCGCGGTTCGCCTTCCCGTCGGGTTTCGTTCTCGGAGAGGTAGACTGTCAGCCGTCAGGGTGGGTAATTGAGTTTCGTCATGGATTCCTCCTTTCGGGGGAAGCCATGGGCGCCCTTGGACACGTCTTGTCGGGATTATCCTGTCGCGATGGGTCCGGGGCTTGGTAATGGAGTGATGCGTCTGAATGGCTTACGCTGACCAGCAAATGAGCAGTAGCAAGATTACTGCTCTTGTCATTGTCGCCTTGATCCACGTCTTCGTCGGCTATGCGCTTGTCACCGGCTTGGCCTACAAGGCGGCGCAACAGGTCATCAAGAAGGTGACCACCGTGGACATCAAGGAAGAGAAACCGAAGGAGGAGGAGCCGCCGCCGCCTCCGCCTGAGCAGCCGGATACGCCGCCGCCACCGATCGTGGCGCCGCCTCCGCCGATCAACATCGCCCCGGCTCCGCCGCCGGTGCAGACCGTGATCACGCCTCCCCCGGCGCCGCCGGTGGTCATCCAGACCGCCTCGCCGCCGGCACCCCCGCCGCCGCCGCCCGGACCTTCCAAGGCCCGTGGTGTAAAGCCGAAGGGTCAGGCAGGCTGGGCTGGTCGCATCCAGTCGAACTACCCGACCCGCGCCGCTCGTGAAGAGCGCGAAGGTCGCGTCGGCGTTCGCGTCCAGATCGGACCGGACGGCCGGGTCACCGCTTGCTCGGTTTCGGGCAGCAGCGGCAGCCCCGACCTCGACGAGGCGGCTTGCGACGGCATGACGCGCTATGCGCGTTTCGATCCGGCGCTCGACGCTGCGGGCACCCCGATCGCTTCGTCGTACTCGACGGCGATCGTGTACAAGCTCAACTAATCCAAGGCGGCCGGGACGGCACCTTTTGGTCCTGGCCTACTCCTGCATTCTTCTTGAGAGGTAATTCGCATGCTTATCGTTGACATCCTTGCCGCCGGTGCGGGCGCGCCGCAGAACAAGTTCGGCTTCATGGAAGCCCTCGAGCAGGGCGGTTTCATCGCCTACGCGACCGTGATCATCCTGGGCATCATGTCCTTCGGTTCGTTCTACATCCTCTTCACCAAGTGGTTCGAGCAGTCGAAGATCCTGCGCCAGTTCGGCGTCATCCGCACTTCGTTCTGGCGTGCGCCCACCCTGCGCGAAGGCGCTGCCAAGCTCGACAAGAACAGCGCCTGGCGCCAGCTCGTCGACGACGGCCTCGCCGCTGAAGACCAGCACGCCAAGATGACCGACAGCCTCGAAGCCCACGACTGGCTGCACGGCTCGCTCGCCCGCTCGGAAGCGTCGATCAACGCTCGCCTCGCCGGCGGCCTGCCGTTCCTCGCCACCGTCGGTGCGACCTCGCCGTTCATCGGTCTGTTCGGTACCGTCGTCGGCATCTACCGCGCCCTGATCGCCATCGGCCTCGCCGGTTCGGCCTCGATCGACAAGGTCGCGGGTCCGGTCGGTGAAGCACTGATCATGACCGCGCTCGGTCTGCTCGTCGCGGTTCCGGCCGTGCTTGCCTACAACTACCTCCAGGCACGCAACAAGCGCATCGCCGAGCTGCTCACCGGCTTCTCGAACGACGTGCTCGCCAACATCACCTCGAAGGGCGCCGTCAAGCCGGTCCTCGCCGCTCCCGCCAAGACCGTGGCTGCTCCGGCCAAGCCGGCTGCTGCTCCGCTCAAGTCGTAAGGAGCACGGGTCAGTGGACCGGCCAGTCCGGTCCGCTCCCGTTCGGGAGCCCGGCGACGGCCGCAAGCATGCGCAGGTCGTCCCCGGCCCCCAGGCAACGCAAGGATTAGGATAAGACTATGGCGATATCCACGGGCGGAGGTGGTGCAGACGCACCAATGTCCGACATCAACACGACGCCGCTCGTCGACGTCATGCTGGTGCTTCTGATCATCTTCCTGATCGCGGTTCCGGTTGCGATCCAGACGATCGAGAAGCTGAAAATCCCGGTCATCCCCGCGGTCGAATCGAAGGACAAGGTCGAGAACCTGCTCCTCACCGTCTCGACCACGGACGCATCCGGTCGCAGTGCAGGCGAGCCCGGCTACACCGGTGCGGCCCGCAATGGCGAATGCCGCATCTACTTCAACAACGTCACTCCGGTCACCTCGGAAGAGCTGCGCGACCAGGCTTTCAAGCGTCTCGATGCCATCGTGAAGCGTGAAGGCGGTCCCCAGGCTCTGATGGCCAACCCGGAGCTGATCCCGCAGGTCCACATCCGCGGCGACGTCGCCGCTCCGTGGCGGTGCGTGGCCGGTGCGATCTACAACGTCCAGATTTCGGGTTATCCGACGGTTGGCTTCATCACCAACCCGATCGACCCGAACGGCTGACGTTCAGGCAGGAACAGGAGTAACTTCTCATGGCAATGTCAGGCGGCAAGGATGATGGCGCGCCGATGATGGAGATGAACACGACGCCGTTGATCGACGTCATGCTCGTGCTCCTCATCATGTTCATCATCACCATCCCGGTTGCGACCCACTCGATCGACATCGATCTGCCGGTGGCAACTCCTCCGACGGACACCCCGCCGCCGATCGACCCTGTCAAGAACAAGGTCGTTCTCACGGCGGACGACAAGATCATGTGGAACGGCACCCAGATCGATGCCGTGACGCTCAACAACTCGCTGCAGGCCACCACCCGCATGACCCCCGAGCCGGAACTCCAGTTCCAGCCCGAGCCGGAAGCCAGCTACGAGCTGTCGGCAGGGGTTCTGCAGGTCATCAAGGCCTCGCAGGTCACGAAGTTCGGCTTCGTCGGCAACGAACAGTTCGCGACCTTCGGCAAGTAAGCCAAGGTTCAAAGGCTGGTCCCGCAGGGGACACCCAAAAGGGGCGGAGCGATCCGCCCCTTTTTTCATGCCTACGCTCCAATTCACTAACTCAGCTTGGTGAGATTAGGCGGAAGGCAGGACCTGCGTTATCCTGCTCCCAAGAACAGAAAATACCCTGAGAGAGGAGAAGCGCATGCGTCGTCCTGCCCGTACTCTTGGAACTGCTCAGGCGATCGAGGACACCCCGATCGCCGCCATCAACACCACGCCCCTGATCGACGTGATGCTGGTGCTGCTGATCATGTTCGTCATCACCATCCCCGTCGCCACCAACAGCATCGACCTTGAGCTTCCCTCCACGGAGGGCACGCCGCCGGTGAAGGTGGACCTGGTCAAGAACAAGGTCGTCGTCACACCCGACGGCCGCATCCTGTGGAACGGCGCCCAGCTCGATTCGGCGGCGCTGAGCGACGCTTTGCGCGCCACCACTCGCATGAGCCCCGAACCCGAACTCCAGTTCCAACCCGATGCCCAGGCTGGCTACGAACTTTCGGCCAGGGTCCTTCAGGCCATCAAGGCGGCCGAGGTCACCCGGTTCGGCATAGTCGGCAACGAGCAGTTCGCCAGCTTCGACAAGTGACTGCGCTGTCGTCCCGGCGCAGGCTGGGACGACTAGCAGCAATGCGCGCAATTTAGGCCTGGCGCTGCCCATGGCCGTCGGCGAGGTTCTGCCTCAAGGGTTCACAGCGGTCCCAGCCTGCGCTGGGATGACGGCTGTTCGTGAGGCTTGACAATACGAACCATTTAGGTTACATGGCGCAACATCCGCCAGCCGAAGTACAAGGCGAAGCGGTGTTTTCGGGTCGACGTCATGGGCGGAGGGTCGCGAGTTCAAGTCGCAAACCTTGCGCGTTCCCATG
>NZ_AKKE01000160.1 GCF_000281975.1 Novosphingobium sp. AP12
CGTGCCCGGCACACAAAAAGGGGGCGGCTCCGGTGGGAGCCGCCCCGCGGTGCCGGGCGTGACGCCGGCGGGTCAGGCGTCGATCAGGGCGGGCTTGGCAGGGGTGGTTTGACCGCCCGTGGTCTGGCTCGACGGCCTGTAGCTGCGGAAATCGAACGACCGGCTGCGCGCCTTGAGTTCTTCCTCGTGCTCGCGGTGCTGGAGCTGGACGCGGGCGCGGCGCATGCGCGACCTGCGCGAGGTGAAAGGGTTGTCCTCGTCCGGCTCCGCATCGACCATGCGGTCGAGCAGGTCGCGGCGCTCGTCGGCCGTTTCCGGCAGCGGCGATGCAGCCATGACGGCCGTGGCGGAGCCGGCGGCCACATGGCTCGGCGCATAGGCGGCGGGCATGGCCGGACGGACGGGCTCCTCTACGAAGGTGCCGCCGATCACTGCCGGGGCGACGTCCACGACAGGGGCCGGCTCTTCTGCGACTACCTCGGGTTCGTACTCGCCCTCGTCGTATTCATGGCGCGGCTCGCGGCGGCGGCGCATCGCGGCGATGCCAAGACCGGCGATGCCGAGCGCGGCCAGCAGGCCCGCAATGCCTGCGATCGGCAAGTCGGTCCCCTGCTCTGCGGGAGCGGCGGCGGCAGGCGGCGGGGCCGCATCCGCACGGGCCGGAGCTGGGGCAGCGGGCGGAACCGCTCCTTCGGCCAGAGCGCCGTCAGCGGCGGTGCCGTTGGACTGCGCGGTCGGCACGCTTGGCGGGATCGGAGCCGTTTCCGCGACCGGGGCAGGCGCAGCGCGGGGCGTGCGCATCGCGGTCCGGGCCGGGGCAGGCGCCCGTTCGGCGGCCGTTTCGGCGGGTGTTGCCGGCGGCGTCACGTCGGGCAGCACGACGGTCTGCTGCGTCGTCGGCGCGGCGGACTGCGGGGCGGGCTGCGGCGAAGTGCCGGCAGTCGTTGCGCTGTTGGGCGTGTCAGTTGGCGCGGTGGCCTCGGGCGGCAGGGTCACCGTGGGGGTCGTCGGCGTGCCGAGAGCAGCCTGCGCGGGCGAGCCGGTGGTCACGTCCTGCGGCAGCGACAGCGAGGGCGCTGCGACGGGGGCAGCTTCCTGCGCGCTGACCGCCGAAGCGGCCGGGATGGCGGAGAGCGCGAGGACGGCGGCAATCGCGGTCAGTGCGCTGGGCGAGTGGGTGACAGCGTGTTTCATGCAAGTGACAATGCGCCAAACGCACCGTTGGAGCCGAGATCGGGCCAAATACAGGATCAGTCGAGCCATCAGTTGCGACGAACCGATACTTGTGGCCCTTACAGTGTCATCTCGCGGTATTCCGTCGATTTACGCCAGATGAACGCGCCTTCTACCCGTTCATTTAGCGTTCACCCGGCTGGTCCGTCCCGGACGATCCGCGCGACCTGCCCGCCGATGTCGCGCGCCTCCCACAGCTTCAGGAACACGGTCAGGACGTGGAGGCAGTTGCGCGCGGGCTCGATTTCCAGCAGCGCCGGATCGCGTGGGCCGCTGGCCTCGGCGATCCCGGGGAAGCGGAACGCGACGATCTCGGGGAAAGCCAGAACCCGCGCCACCCCCATGGCGCCGATGTGGACGAGGAGATGCTGCTCCAGCGCCCCCGCGGTGATCGCCGGACCGCCCGCCAGCCGGTATTCCTCCACGAACAGCCCGAGCAGTTCGTCCAGGTGCATGTCCCACACGTCATGGTGCGCCGCCGAGAGCGCGCCCCACAGCGCCGAGCCCAAGGTGATCTGCCCGACCCGGCCCCAGTCGATCAGCCCGCAATGCAGCTTAGCGCCGTCGCGCCAGAAGAAGGCATTGTCTATATGCGCGTTCCAGTGATTGAGCGCGATCATCGCCGGGTCGCCGATCAGGAAGGCGCGAAGGGCCGCCTCGTTCTCCCGGATCGCCCGAGCCTCCCGCGCCATTCGGCTCAGGAACGCCTCCTCGCGTACGCGCGCGGGAAAATGTTGCGGGCAGCGCGTCACGAAGGCGCGCGTGTGTTCGAGCTCGGCGTCCAGCCCGGCGCGGTCGTAGCGGATCGGGTCGGCGCTTCCCGCCACCGGGTCGAACGGGAAGCGGCGCTCGATATCGGGCGAAAGGCGCCCGGCCTTGTGCGCCCCCGCCAGCCGGGCCAGCGCCGTCACCGTGGCGCGGTAATAGGGCAGCGGGTCACCGAGGGTCTCGAAGTCCAGCGTCTTGGGCCGGTGCGGCTCGATCGCCCCTTCGCCGAACGGCACGCGCGCAGTGATGACGAGGCCGGTGCCGCTGGCCATCTCGTAGTCGGCGAAATAGGGCTCCGCCACCGCGACGGGAAAGCCGGGCTGGCGCGCGAGGACCATGAACGGAGCCTCCGCCGCCATCTCGTATCGCCCGGGATGGTCGCGCCGCCGGTCGGCGAAATCGCGCGAGAACTTGACGAACAGGGCGCTGGTGAGCCCCGGGTCCGCCCTCGCCCATTCGACGTCGAGCAGGTACTTGGCACCTGTACTGCCGCCGGGGCAGCGTTCGAAGCGCACGATCCGCGCCGCCGCATTGTCGGCTGCAATGCTGCCGAAGCGCCGGAACGCCTCGGTCAGCCAGGCCGCGCCGCCTTCTGCCAGCGCGTCGGCATGGGCGGGTATGACGAGGCCGGTGTCGTCGCCCACCGCGCGGTCGAGGGTAATGGGCTCGGGGATCGGATCGGGCGCGCTCATGGGCGGCAGGTTATGTCATGAGGACGGGGGTTTGACACACCGCACCGGCGATCCTATATGGCGGCCTCGCTCGGTCGCTTCGAGCAAGACATGTCCATGCGCGGGGACACGTCCGGGAAGGAAGCGATCCGGGTCTCATCCGACGTGACAGGCTGCCGGCCGCAGGATCATCCCGCTCAGGGAATCCGCGGGCCGCGCGGCCTTTTCGCGTTTCGGATGACCTGCCTTGCGGCAGGCACACCGTCTCGCGACGACGACATTTTCCGGCCCGGTTCCACTCGCGAATCGGTCCTTCAAGAAGCGAAGAGGCAAGACCAGCTCATGGCCACCAAGCCCATCGAACCCGCTGCGACCACTGGGGCGCGTTCGCCCAAGAAGCGCATCCGCAAGATCTTCGGCGACATCCACGAAGTCGTCCAGATGCCCAACCTGATCGAAGTCCAGCGCGAGAGCTACGAGCAGTTCCTGCGCTCCGATCCGGCGACCGGCTACGTCTCGGGCCTGGAAAAGACGCTGCGTTCGGTGTTCCCGATCCGCGACTTCGCGGGCACCAGCGAACTGGACTTCGTCCACTACGAGCTGGAAGACCCCAAGTACGACGTGACCGAGTGCCGCCAGCGCGGCATCACCTACGCCGCGCCGATGAAGGTCACGCTGCGCCTCATCGTGTTCGAAGTGGACGCCGAGACCGAGACCCGCTCGGTCCTCGATATCAAGGAGCAGGACGTCTACATGGGCGACATGCCCCTGATGACGGAGAACGGCACCTTCTTCATCAACGGCACCGAGCGCGTTATCGTCTCGCAGATGCACCGCTCGCCGGGCGTCCTGTTCGACCACGACCGCGGCAAGACCCACGCTTCGGGCAAGTTCCTGTTCGCCGCGCGCGTCATTCCCTACCGCGGTTCGTGGCTCGACTTCGAGTTCGACGCCAAGGACATCGTGAACGTGCGTATCGACCGCAAGCGCAAGCTGCCGGTCACCGCGCTGCTCTACGGCCTGGGCCTCGATAGCGAAGCGATCCTCGACTACTTCTACCAGACCGTGACCTGGAAGCGCGGCGAAGGCGGCTGGCGCCTTCCCTACGTGCCGGAAGCATGGCGCGGCGCCAAGCCGGCCTTCGACATCGTCGACGCCAATTCGGGCGAAGTCGTGTTCGCGAACGGCACCAAGATCTCCCCGCGCGCCGCCAACAAGGCGCAGAAGGACGGCCTCACCGAGCTGCTGATCCCGACCGAGGAAATCTTCGGCCGCTATTCCGCCGTCGACCTCATCGACGAGAGCACGGGCCGCATCTACATCGAGGCCGGCGACGAAGTCTCGCCCGAGAACCTCGAAGCGCTCGACCACGCCGGCATCGACCAGATCGACCTGCTCGACATCGACGAGGTCAACACCGGTCCCTGGATCCGCAACACCATGAAGGCCGACAAGGCCGAGAACCGCGAGATGGGCCTCGAGGCCATCTACAAGGTCATGCGTCCGGGCGAGCCGCCGACCAAGGAAACCGCCGAAGCCCTCTTCGACGGCCTGTTCTTCGACGCCGACCGCTACGACCTCTCGGCCGTGGGCCGCGTCAAGCTGAACATGCGCCTCGGCCTCGACGCCGAGGACACCGTCACCACCCTGCGCGTCGAGGACATCCTCGCCGTCGTGAAGGAGCTTGTCGGCCTCAAGGACGGCAAGGGCGAGATCGACGACATCGACAACCTCGGCAACCGCCGCGTGCGTTCGGTGGGCGAACTGCTCGAGAACCAGTACCGCGTCGGCCTGCTCCGCATGGAGCGCGCCGTGAAGGAGCGCATGTCGTCGGTCGACGTGTCGACGGTCATGCCGAACGACCTCATCAACGCCAAGCCCGCCGTGGCCGCGGTGCGCGAGTTCTTCGGTTCCTCGCAGCTCTCGCAGTTCATGGACCAGACCAACCCGCTCTCGGAAGTCACCCACAAGCGCCGTGTTTCGGCCTTGGGCCCGGGTGGTCTGACCCGTGAGCGCGCCGGCTTCGAAGTCCGCGACGTCCACCCGACCCACTACGGCCGCATCTGCCCGATCGAGACGCCGGAAGGCCCGAACATCGGTCTGATCAACTCGCTCTCGACCTTCGCCCGCGTCAACAAGTACGGCTTCATCGAAACGCCGTACCGCAAGGTGATCGACGGCAAGGTGACCGGCGAGGTCGTGTACCTCTCGGCCATGGAAGAGCAGAAGCACACCGTCGCGCAGGCTTCGGCCGCCACCAACGAGGACGGCAGCTTCGCGGAAGAACTCGTCTCGGCCCGCCAGAACGGCGAGTTCGTGATGAGCCCGCGCGACCAGGTCACGCTGATGGACGTTTCGCCCAAGCAGCTCGTCTCGGTCGCCGCATCGCTCATTCCGTTCCTGGAAAACGATGACGCCAACCGCGCGCTGATGGGCTCGAACATGCAGCGCCAGGCGGTGCCGCTGGTCCAGGCCGACGCTCCCTTCGTGGGCACCGGCATGGAAGAGACAGTGGCCCGCGATTCGGGCGCCGCGATCTCGGCCGGGCGTGCCGGCGTGGTCGACCAGGTCGACGCGACGCGTATCGTCATCCGCGCCTCGGGCGATATCGAGGCCGGCAAGTCCGGCGTCGACATCTACCGCCTGCAGAAGTTCGAGCGTTCGAACCAGTCGACCTGCATCAACCAGCGTCCGCTGGTGAAGGTCGGCGACATCGTCCAGAAGGGCGACATCCTCGCCGACGGTCCCTCGACCGAGCTGGGCGAGCTGGCGCTGGGCCGCAACAGCCTCGTCGCGTTCATGCCGTGGAACGGCTACAACTACGAGGACTCCATCCTGATCTCCGAGCGGATCGTGAAGGACGACGTGTTCACGTCGATCCACATCGACGAGTTCGAAGTCATGGCCCGCGACACCAAGCTGGGTCCGGAGGACATCACCCGCGACATCCCGAACGTCGGCGAGGAAGCCCTGCGCAACCTCGACGAAGCGGGCATCGTCTACATCGGCGCCGAGGTTCACCCCGGTGACATCCTCGTCGGCAAGATCACGCCGAAGGGCGAATCGCCGATGACCCCGGAAGAGAAGCTGCTGCGCGCGATCTTCGGCGAAAAGGCCAGCGACGTGCGTGACACCTCGCTGCGTCTGCCGCCGGGCGTCTCAGGCACCATCGTCGACGTGCGCGTGTTCAACCGCCACGGCATCGAGGTGGACGACCGTACCCGCGCGATCCAGAACGAGGAAATCGACCGCCTCGCCAAGGACCGCGAGGACGAGCGTGCGATCCTCAACCGCGCCACCTACAACCGCCTCAAGGACATGCTGCTCGGCCAGACCGCCGCTTCGGCACCCAAGGGCGTCAAGAAGGGCGGCGAGATCGACGAGGAGCTGCTGGCCGAAGTCGAGCGTCACGAGTGGTGGAAGTTCGCCGTCGCGGACGATCACATGCAGTCGCAGCTGGAAGCCGTCAAAACCCAGTACGACGCCACCGTGAAGGCGATCCAGGAGAAGTTCGAGGACCGCAAGGAAAAGCTCGAGCGCGGCGACGAGCTGGCTCCGGGCGTGCTCAAGATGGTCAAGGTCTTCGTGGCGGTGAAGCGCAAGCTGCAGCCGGGCGACAAGATGGCAGGCCGTCACGGCAACAAGGGCGTCATTTCGCGCATCCTGCCCGTCGAGGACATGCCGTTCCTCGACGACGGTACGCCGGTCGACCTCGTGCTGAACCCGCTGGGCGTGCCTTCGCGCATGAACGTCGGCCAGATCTTCGAGACCCACCTGGGCTGGGCCGCGCGCGGCCTGGGCCAGCAGGTCAAGCAGGCCCTGGAAGACTGGCGCCATGCCAACCCGAACCCGGAAGCCGCCGCGCCGCCGGAAGCGGTTCGCCAGCGCCTCATGACGATCTACGGCGAGCACTACGCCGAGGACATCGCCAGCCGTGACACCGAGTCGCTGCTGGAACTGGCCAACAACGTCACCAAGGGCGTTCCGATGGGCACCCCGGTGTTCGACGGCGCGGTGGAAGCGGACGTCGCCGACATGCTGGAGCTCGCCGGCCTGCACAAGTCGGGCCAGTCGGACCTCTATGACGGCCGCACGGGCGACAAGTTCGACCGCAAGGTGACCGTGGGCATCATCTACATGCTCAAGCTGCACCACCTTGTGGACGACAAGATCCACGCCCGTTCCATCGGCCCGTACAGCCTCGTCACCCAGCAGCCGCTGGGCGGCAAGGCGCAGTTCGGCGGCCAGCGCTTCGGCGAGATGGAGGTCTGGGCACTCCAGGCCTACGGCGCGGCGTATACCCTGCAGGAAATGCTGACGGTGAAGTCGGACGACGTGGTCGGGCGCACCAAGGTCTACGAAGCGATCGTCAAGGGCGACGACACCTTCGAGGCCGGCATTCCCGAGAGCTTCAACGTGCTCGTCAAGGAAATGCGCTCGCTGGGCCTCAACGTCGAACTCTCGTCGGTCGACACCGACGAGGACGGCGTGGCGATCGCGGCGGAGTAAAGCCTGCCAGCCCGGCACGGGCCGGGCACATAATTCTCCCCTCCCGCTTGCGGGAGGGGTCGGGGGAGGGCCTGTGATGGCCGGACCTTCCACCGAATAGAAACAGGCCCTCCCCTAACCCCTCCCGCGAGCGGGAGGGGGAAATGGAGCGAAAACTATGAACGACCTTACCAAGTTCACGAACCAGATGGCGAAGCCCGAGACGTTCGACCAGATCCAGATCGGTCTGGCGAGCCCCGAGCGCATCCGCTCCTGGTCCTTCGGCGAGATCAAGAAGCCGGAAACCATCAACTACCGCACGTTCAAGCCCGAGCGCGACGGCCTGTTCTGCGCGCGTATCTTCGGTCCCGTGAAGGACTACGAGTGCCTCTGCGGCAAGTACAAGCGCATGAAGTACAAGGGCGTCGTCTGCGAGAAGTGCGGCGTCGAAGTCACCGTGACCAAGGTGCGCCGCGAGCGCATGGGCCACATCGAGCTGGCCGCCCCGGTCGCGCACATCTGGTTCCTGAAGTCGCTGCCTTCGCGCATCGGCCTGCTCCTCGACATGCAGCTCAAGCTGCTCGAGCGCGTGCTGTACTTCGAAAGCTACATCGTCACCGAGCCGGGCCTTACCCCGCTCGAGAAGTACCAGCTTCTCACTGAAGACGAGATGCTGGACGCCCAGGACGAGTACGGCGAAGACGCCTTCACCGCCGGCATCGGCGCCGAGGCCGTCAAGCACATGCTGATGAACCTCGACCTCGAGCAGGAGCGCGCGGACCTTCTCCAGGAACTTGAGACGACCAAGTCGGAACTCAAGCCCAAGAAGATCATCAAGCGCCTCAAGGTCGTGGAATCGTTCATCGATTCGGGCAACCGCCCCGAGTGGATGATCCTCGACGTCGTGCCGGTCATCCCGCCCGAGCTGCGCCCGCTGGTGCCGCTGGACGGCGGCCGCTTCGCGACCTCGGACCTCAACGACCTCTATCGCCGCGTCATCAACCGCAACAACCGCCTGAAGCGCCTGATCGAGCTTCGCGCGCCTGACATCATCGTGCGCAACGAAAAGCGCATGCTGCAGGAAGCGGTAGACGCCCTGTTCGACAACGGCCGCCGCGGCCGCGTCATCACCGGCGCCAACAAGCGTCCGCTGAAGTCGCTGTCCGACATGCTCAAGGGCAAGCAGGGCCGCTTCCGCCAGAACCTGCTCGGCAAGCGCGTCGACTACTCGGGCCGTTCGGTCATCGTGACCGGACCGGAACTCAAGCTGCACCAGTGCGGCCTGCCCAAGAAGATGGCGCTCGAGCTGTTCAAGCCGTTCATCTACGCCCGCCTCGATGCCAAGGGTCTGTCCATGACCCTGAAGCAGGCCAAGAAGTGGGTCGAGAAGGAGCGCAAGGAAGTCTGGGACATCCTCGACGAAGTCATTCGCGAGCACCCGGTCATGCTGAACCGCGCACCGACGCTTCACCGCCTCGGCATCCAGGCTTTCGAGCCCGTGCTGATCGAGGGCAAGGCGATCCAGCTGCACCCGCTCGTCTGCTCGGCCTTCAACGCCGACTTCGACGGTGACCAGATGGCCGTCCACGTGCCGCTTTCGCTGGAAGCCCAGCTCGAAGCGCGCGTGCTGATGATGTCGACCAACAACATCCTCTCGCCCGCCAACGGCAAGCCGATCATCGTGCCTTCGCAGGACATGGTCTTGGGCCTGTACTACCTGTCGCTCGACCGCGACGGCGAGCCGGGCGAGGGCATGAAGTTCTCGGACATGGCCGAAGTGCACCAGGCGCTTCACGTCGGTGCCGTCACGCTCCACTCGAAGATCGAGGCGCGCGTGCCGCAGACCGACGAGGACGGCCAGCAGTACATGGCGCGCTTCAGCACCACGCCGGGCCGCATGCTGCTCGCCGAGTGCCTGCCGCGTTCGCACAAGGTGCCCTTCGACGTCGTCAACCGCCTTCTCACCAAGAAGGAAATCGGTGACGTCATCGACCAGGTCTATCGTCACACCGGCCAGAAGGACACGGTGCTGTTCGCGGACGCCATCATGTCGCTGGGCTTCCGCCACGCGTTCAAGGCCGGCATCTCGTTCGGCAAGGACGACATGATCATCCCGGACAGCAAGGTCGCCCTCGTCGCCGAGACCAAGGAACTGGTCGCCGACTACGAGCAGCAGTACCAGGACGGCCTGATCACGCAGCAGGAGAAGTACAACAAGGTGATCGACGCTTGGAGCCGTTGCGGCGACCAGGTGGCGAACGCCATGATGGACGAGATCAAGGCCCAGCCGATCGATCCCGAGACGGGCCGCATGGCCCAGATCAACTCGATCTACATGATGAGCCACTCCGGTGCGCGTGGTTCGCCGGCGCAGATGAAGCAGCTCGCCGGTATGCGCGGCCTCATGGCCAAGCCGTCGGGCGAGATCATCGAGACCCCGATCATCTCGAACTTCAAGGAAGGCCTGACCGTCCTTGAGTACTTCAACTCGACCCACGGTGCCCGTAAGGGCCTGGCGGATACGGCGCTCAAGACGGCGAACTCGGGTTACCTGACCCGCCGTCTGGTCGACGTTTCGCAGGACTGCGTGGTCGTCATCGACGACTGCGGCACCGAGCGCGCACTGGAAATGCGTTCGATCGTTCAGGGCGGTTCGACCATCGCCTCGCTCGCCGAGCGTATCCTGGGCCGTACCCTGGCCGAGGACATCGTCGACAAGGAAGGCAACGTCATCGCGTCGAAGGGCCAGCTCCTCGACGAACCGGCGGTCGCCGCGATCGAGGCCACCGGCCTGCAGGCCGCGCGCATCCGCTCGCCGCTGATCTGCGAAGCCACGCAGGGCGTCTGCGGTACGTGCTACGGGCGTGACCTCGCCCGCGGTACGCCGGTGAACATCGGTGAAGCTGTCGGCGTCATCGCCGCGCAGTCGATCGGTGAGCCGGGCACCCAGCTGACCATGCGTACCTTCCACATCGGCGGTGCGGCGCAGCTCAACGAGACCTCGCACCTCGAAGCGATCAGCGCGGGCCATGTCGAATACCGCGACATCCCGACGATCGTCGACAAGCGCAACCGTCTCCTGTCGCTGGCCCGCAACGGCGAGATCGTGCTGTTCGACAGCGAGGGCCGTGAGCGCGCGATCCACCGCGTGCCTTACGGTACCGTGCTGCTGCACACCAACGGCTCCAAGGTCGAGCAGGGCGAACGCCTGGCCGAGTGGGATCCGTTCACGCTGCCGATCATCACCGAGACTTCCGGTATCGTGAAGTACCAGGACCTGATCGACACCCGCACGCTGACCGAGCATGTCGACGATGCGACCGGCATGACCAGCCGCGTCGTGACGGAAGACCGTTCGTCCAGCCGCGCCAAGAAGAAGGAGGACCTGCGTCCGCGCATCACCCTTCTCGACGACGCGAGCGGGGAATCGGCGCGCTACATGCTCGCACCGGGCACCACCCTGTCGGTCGAGGACGGCCAGCGGATCGAAGCGGGCGACATCGTTGCCCGTGCCAGCCGCGAAGCCGCCAAGACCCGCGACATCACCGGTGGTCTGCCGCGCGTCGCCGAACTGTTCGAGGCCCGCAAGCCGAAGGACAACGCGGTCATCGCCAAGGTCTCGGGCCGCGTCGAATTCGTTCGCGACTACAAGGCCAAGCGCAAGATCGCGATCATCCCCGAGGAGGGTGAACCCGTCGAGTACCTGATCCCGAAGTCCAAGGTCGTGGACGTTCAGGAAGGTGACTGGGTCAAGAAGGGCGACAACCTGGTTTCGGGCTCGCCCGATCCGCACGACATCCTGGAAGTCCTCGGCGTGGAAGCGCTGGCGGAATACCTGGTTGCGGAAATCCAGGAAGTCTACCGACTGCAGGGCGTGAAGATCAACGACAAGCACATCGAGGTGATCGTTCGCCAGATGCTGCAGAAGGTCGAGATCACCGACGGCGGCGACACCACGCTGCTGGCGGCCGAGCAGGTCGACTACGAGGAAATGGCCGAGTACAACGCCAAGCTCGCGCCCGGCCAGAAGCCGGCCGAGGGCAAGCCGGTGCTGCTGGGCATCACCAAGGCCTCGCTGCAGACGCGCTCGTTCATCTCGGCGGCTTCCTTCCAGGAGACCACCCGCGTGCTCACGCAGGCGGCAGTCGAGGGCAAGAAGGACTCGCTGATCGGCCTCAAGGAGAACGTCATCGTCGGTCGCCTCATCCCCGCCGGTACCGGCGCGGGCATGAACCGCGTCCGCGTGGCCGCCACCAGCCGCGACGTCGCCTTGCGCGCAGCAACCCGCCGCATGCAGGAATCGATGATCCTCGCCAACACGGCGGCGGAAGAGCACAAGGCCGAACTGGCCCGCGACGTGCGCGACGACCTGGGCGACAGCCCGCTCGCCGCGGTCGAGGGCGAGACCCACGGCACCGACGCCGACGCCGGTGA
Organism: Novosphingobium sp. AP12; assembly: GCF_000281975.1. Taxonomy (GTDB): domain Bacteria; phylum Pseudomonadota; class Alphaproteobacteria; order Sphingomonadales; family Sphingomonadaceae; genus Novosphingobium. The sequence continues at coordinate 11,595 of NZ_AKKE01000160.1, forward strand.
CTACCTGAACCCCGAAGCGGCCGACGGCGCGGAATAAAGCCCGCCGCCACCCGCCTCGCAGGCAAACGAAAAGCCCCGCCGGAGCGATCCGGCGGGGCTTTTCTTGTGCGGCACGTGTCTCCCGTTCGGGGCGCACCGCCGCGCCGCTTGGGCAATCCATTTTCCTACAGATGGGCCGCTACGTTAGGCTCGCCGCATGACCCAGCCAGACCGCGCCCGCCCGCCCCGCCGCTCCCACGCCGAGTACCGCTGGACCAAGCCCAAGGTCCTCGCCTTCCTGCACGCATTGGCCCGCACGGGCAGCGTCGCGGCGGCCGCGCGAGCGGTGGGCATGGGGCGGCAGTCCGCCTACAAGCTCAGGGCAAGGCTGGGGCCGTCGTTCGCGGAGGTCTGGGCCGAGGGCCGCAGCCTCGCGGCCGATCTGCGCGCTTCGCAAGGCGACACCGGGTCGGCGTCACAAGGCGACACTTTTGCGGCGCAAGGCAACACTTCGCGCGTGCAAGGCGACAGGTTTACAGCGCAAGGCGACATTTTGGCGCCGCAAGGCGACAGGTAGGGGGCCGAAATGGGCCTCTTTCCCCCTGGACCGTGTAAACCGTGTAAACCTCATGTCGCCTTGCGAGGCGCCAGGTCACTCCGCCGCGATGGCTGCTTCTGCTTCGGCCGCTTCGATCTCGGCGGCCTTGGCCTCCACCAGCGACACGATGTGGTCGAGCATGGTTTCGCTCTGGATCGTGTGGTCGGAGACGCCCGAGAGATATACCATGTGCTTGCCGTTGCCGCCGCCAGTGAGGCCGATGTCGGTCTCGCGCGCCTCGCCCGGGCCGTTGACGACGCAGCCGAGGACCGAGAGCGACAGCGGGGTCTTGATGTGCTGGAGCCGCTCTTCCAGCGCCTCCACGGTGCGGATCACGTCGAAACCCTGCCGCGCACAGCTTGGGCACGAGACGACGCGGACGCCGCGGGTGCGCAGGCCGAGCGCCTTCAGCATCTCGAAGCCGACGCGCACTTCCTCCTCGGGCTCGGCCGAGAGCGAGACGCGCAGAGTGTCGCCGATGCCGGACCACAGCAGCATGCCCATGCCGATCGAGGACTTGACGGTGCCGCCGATCAGCCCGCCCGCCTCGGTGATGCCGAGGTGCAGCGGGCAGTCCACCGCGTCGGCAAGGCCCTGGTACGCGGCGACGGCGAGGAACACGTCGGAGGCTTTCACCGCCACCTTGAACTCGTGGAAGTCGTGGTCCTGCAGCAGCTTGATGTGGTCCATCGCCGATTCGACGAGGGCATCGGGGCACGGCTCGCCGTACTTCTCGAGGAGGTGGCGTTCGAGGCTGCCGCCGTTGACGCCGATGCGGATGGCGCAGCCGTTGGCCTTGGCGGCGCGCACCACTTCTGCGACGCGCTCGGCCGAGCCGATGTTGCCGGGGTTGATGCGCAGGCACGCGGCCCCCGCGTCGGCGGCCTCGAGGGCGCGCTTGTAGTGGAAGTGGATGTCGGCGATCAGCGGCACCCGCGCGGCGCGGGCAATCTCGCGGAAGGCGGCGGTGCTTTCCACGTCCGGGCACGAGACGCGGATGAGGTCGGCACCGGCATCCTCGCAGCGCCTGATCTGGTCGATCGTCGCGCCGGCGTCGGAGGTCAGGGTGTTGGTCATGGTCTGCACCGTGATCGGGGCGTCGCCGCCGACGGGGACGGTACCGACCATGATCTGGCGGCTCTTGCGGCGCTCGATGTCGCGCCAGGGACGGATGGAAGACATGGCCGTCCTATAGGCCCTCGCCGTGACGGATTGAAGCCGATTCCGTTCGGCCCGGAATTGAGGCATGGAAGTGCGATGATCGACGAAATGCTGACCGACGAGGACCACCCCGAACTCCCGCTCCTGTTCGGCCGGGTGCTCGACGGCAAGGGCGGCGCGCGCGAGATCGGCTGGGCCGACGCGCAGGTGTGGCAGGCGGGGAGCGAGGACGAGGTCCTGTGGATCCACCTGCTGCGCACCCATCCGGGCGTAGAGGCGTGGCTGGAGGATTGCCTTGGCGTGCCCGAGCCGACCGCCGAACTGCTCACCAGCGACGCCAGCCGCCCGCGCGCCTTCCGCGAAGGCCACTCGCTCGTCGCCACCCTGCGCGGCATCAACTTCAATGCCGGTGCCGCGCCCGAGGACATGCTCTCGATGCAGCTGTGGAGCGACGGCGCGCGCGTCGTCACCCTGCGCCGTGCGCCGCTCCAGACCCCGCGTCTCGTATGCAACGAGCTCGACGCAGGCGACGGACCGGTGGATGCCGGCTCGCTCGTCACCGCGCTGACCGAGCACCTGATCGACCGCATGAGCCACGCCATCGTCGACATGAACGCGATGATCGACGAACTCGACGACGACACGATCGAGAAGGACCCCGCCGAGACGCTGGACGACATCGCCAAGATTCGCCGCAACTGCCTTGCCCTCAAGCGCCACATGTCGCCGCAGCACGAGGCCCTGATCGCCATCGCCAACGGCGCGCCCGGCTGGTTCGAGGAGCACGACCGCCGCGAGATCGCCGAATCGATCGCGCGCCTGCGCCGCTATCTCGACGACCTCGACATCAGCAAGGAATCCGCGCTCGTCCTGCAGGACGACATCCGCGCCCGCGCCGCCGCCAACACCCAGCGCACCCAGTACGTGCTCGCCGTGGTCGCGGGCATCTTCCTGCCGCTGACCTTCATCACCGGGTTGCTCGGCATCAACGTCGGCGACATTCCGCTGGCGCACCAGGGGTCCCACGGGTTCTGGATCATCGCCGGGCTCTGCGGGATCATCCTCGTCGTGGAAATCCTGCTGCTGCGGCGGCTCAAATGGTTCTGAGCCACACTGGTTGACAGGCTGGCGATTCGCTAACACTCTGACGAAAACGTCTGGGAGAGATGTGTGTCAGACCGGCCCGACTACCCCGATTTCTACTCCGACCCCGAAGTGATCGACCGCCCGCGCGAGTTCTTCGCCGACCTGCGGACCCGCGCCCCGGTGCTGCGCGAAGGTTACCACGGATCGATGATCGTCTCGGGCTACGACGAGGCGAACGAGGTCCTCACCAGCCGCGACGGCACGTTCTCCTCGGTCGTCTCGGTGCTTGGCCCGCTGCCGGGCCTGCCGTTCGAGCCCGTGGGCGACGACATCGGCGCCCAGCTCGATGCCCACAAGGGCGAGATGCCATGGTGCGCCCACCTCGTCTGCTTCGACGGCGAAGACCACACCCGCCACCGCGCCCTGCTGACCAGCCTGCTCACCTTCAAGCGGCTCAAGGCCAACGAGGATTACCTGCGCACCCTCGTCAACCGGCTCATTGATGAGTTCGAGGAAGCCGGACGCTGCGAGGTCGTCACCCAGTTCGCCCACGCCACCTCGACCTACGCGATCAGCGACATCATGGGCATTTCCATGGAAGACCGAGCGGAATTGCTCGAACTGCTCGGCGCGCCGCCCAGCCAGATCGACGGCGATGCGGCGCACAAGATCGGGCCGGATCCGCTCGTATTCCTCAAGGAACGCTTCGACGGCTACATCCTCTCGCGGCAGGAGAGCCCGCGCGGTGACCTGCTGTCCGACCTCGCCAACGCGCGGTTCAAGGACGGCAGCGCGCCGTCCTACGAACGCCTCGCCGAACTGGCGCGCTTCGTGTTCGGCGCCGGGCAGGACACCACCTCGCGCCTCATCGCCATGGCCATCCGCGTGCTGGGCGACCGTCCCGATATCCAGGCGAGGCTACGCGCGGAGCCGGCGCGTATCGGCGATTTCATCGAGGAGACGCTGCGGATCGACCCGCCGGTCAAGGCCGTCTACCGCGTCGCCCGCAAGTCCACGTCTATCGCCGGGGTGGAGACGCCCGCCGGCACCGTGGTCAACGTCAGCCTGACGGGCGCGAGCAACGATCCCCGCCACTTCGCCGAGCCCGACCGCTTCGACATCGACCGCGGGTCCTTGCGTGACCACATGGCCTTCAGCCGCGGCAGCCACGGGTGCATGGGCGCGCCGCTCGCCCGGCTGGAAGCGCGCGTGGCGATCGAGGAACTGCTGCGGCGGACCAGCGACATCCGCATCGACGAGGGCCGCCACGGCCCGCCGGGTGCCCGCCGCTATGATTTCGAGCCGACCTACAGCTTCCGCAACATCGCGCGGCTGCACGTCGAGTTCGAAGCGGCCTAGCCGTCAGCCTGCCAGCACCCTGGCGAAGAGGAACTCCTCGTCGCGCTGCTCGCCGACCATGAAGTGAATGTCGGCGACCTTCTCGAAGCCATACCGGGCGTAGAACTTCTGCGCACCGGGGTTGTCGGCATAGACCGAGAGCTGGATTTCGTCCGCGCCGTACCCAGCCGCTTCCTCGAACGCCCAGTCCATCAGGCGCGCGCCGATGCCCTGGCCGGTCGCGCCCGGCGCCGTGTAGAGCTGCTTCAGTTCGATCACCCGGTCACCGCGCGCGTGGTCGGGCCAGCCGCAGTCCATCACCAGCTTGCAGAAGCCGAGCAGCTCACCGCCGTCTTCCGCCAGAGCGACGCGCAGGCGCGGGTCGGCGACCTCCCTTGAAACCTTGGCTTCGCTGTGCGAGCCTTCGAGGAAGTCGGCGAGGTCGTCGGGCTTGTAGAGGTGGCCGAACTTGGCGACGAAGCTGTCCGCGCCGAGGCTCGCGAGCGAGGCGGCGTCGGCCGGGAGGGCGATGCGAATGTCCATGCCGGCACTTATGGCGCGCTGCCGCCCTGCGTCAATCTCGGCGAAGTTCCAGCGTCATGCATATCGAGAAATCGTCCGAGACGTAGTTCCCGAAAGGCGCGCACTCGGCGAAACCATGCGCGCGGTACAGCCCCTGCGCAGGCTGGAACGGCTCCGGCCGGCCGGTCTCCAGACTGACCCGCGTATATCCGCGCGAGCGCGCCTCCTCCAGCAATCGCAGCAGGATCGCCCGGCCCACGCCCTTGCCGCGATAGGCAGGCGCCACCCGCATCGACTTGAGTTCGCCTTGAGTGTCATCGAGGTGCTTGATCGCGCCGCACCCCGCCAGGGTTTCGCCGTCCCAGGCCGAGAAGAACGCGACGTCGGGTTGGCGCAGGCGCTCCGCCGGCATGGCATGGACGCTTTCGGGCGGCGACCACTGGTGCATCTCGTCGAGGTGCAGCTGGAGCAGGGCCAGCACGGCCTCACCGGTCAGGTCGTCGGGTTGGATGCGCAGGTCAGGGGTCATGGTCCTAGTGCCCGGAATGCTTGTCGGCCTTGCGCCGTCCCATCCGCATGCCCGCTTCGAGCCGGGCCCGCAACTGGGTGTAATAGTCCGAGAGGAAGCGCCGCTCGTCGCCCCAGCCGTCATTGCGGCCGATCTTGGCGGCGATGGTGTGGTAGACGGTTTCGATGGAGTCCGCCCGGTCCTCGCGCAGGACGCGTTCGAGCGATTGCAGTTCGAACTCACCGTAGACGGCCAGCTCCGCGTCCTCGAAACGGAACTTGTGCGTGGGCGCGGCCTCCTCGCCGGGCGGCGCCTGCTGGACGGTCATCGCCGCCTCCAGCTTCTGGCGCGGGCGTTCGAGCACCCAGCTTCCTGCGATGACGTCGCCCGCCCGCAGCCCGTCGCGGTTGAACAGCGGGAACAGCATGAAGATCGCGAACCAGCCGGTCGCCGCCAGCCACGCCATTCCGCTCTCGGCACCGGCCATCATGATGAGCGGGATCGGCAGAAACAGCTCGATGTCGCGCAGGAGGTTGCGGGCGATGACCATTTCGGCGGTCAGGCGGCCCCCGTCACGCGCGGCGATGCGGATGCCGGTGAGCCGCTTGCCCGGTGTCGCCCCGCGGGGGCCGAGCTCGAAATAGAGGAAATAGACGTTGCGAAACAGGAACATGATGACGATCCACACGATCATCAGGAACTGCAGCACCTGCGCCCCCGCGCCGCCGCCCTTGGCCTCGCGCATGAACTGACCGGCGCCGCCTGCGATCTGCGCGAGAGCCAGCGTCGAGCCGATCATGAGCAGGGCGATGAAGATCAGGTCCAGCATCAGCGCACCTGCCCGCGCTCCGCGCCCGGCAACGGTCACCGGCAGCGAAATGCCCTCGGGCGTGAGGAGGATGCGCTCCTTGCGGGTGCGGGCGCGACGGATCGCGGCGGCGTTCACCGGCGGCGTCCCGCGTTGCCCCGGAAGGCGAAGAAGTAGGCGCACCACGCGGCCAGCATGAAGCCGCCGATGGCGAAGCGTCCGAAGGTGTCGTCGACGAGCTGGCGCGCGAAGCCCTCGAGCAGCGCGGCGACCACCAGCATCAGCACGACGCCGGTCATCACCACCGCCGAGCGGCGCCCCGCCTCCGCCGTCGCCTGGAGGACCGGGCGGTCGCCGGGGAAAGCCAGCGCCCGCCCGATGTGGAGGCCCGCCGCGCCTGCGAGGAGGATGGCGAACAGCTCCGTCGTGCCGTGTACGCTGATCCAGCCGGCGAAGTCAGGGAGCAGCCCGGCACCGTTGTAGAGCCACGCCATCGCGCCGAGCAGCGCCAGATTGTGGACCAGCAGCAGCAGCGTGGGGATGCCGAACGCGAAGCCCAGCGCGAAGGCGAGGATCGAGACCTGCGCGTTGTTGCTGAACAATTGCGCGGCAAACACGCTCATGCCGTCCTGCTTGGCATCGCCGAACAGCGTGCCGCGCAGGGCCTGCGCGCTGGCACCGGGCACGCGCGGCCCCGCCATTTCGCGCGACATCAGCGAGAAGTACCACTCGGGATCGTGCGAGACGAGCAGCCAGCCCACCGCGACGCCCGCGACCATCACCGCCAGCGCGACCACGATGTCGAGCCCGATCGCCCGCACCGCCGCGCTCCACCCGCCGCCAAGGAAAGTCCGCAGCCACTCGGTGAGCGAGGAACGCGGGCCGTAGACGACGAACCAGGCGCGCTGCACCAGCGCCTCCAGATAACTCAGCGTCGCGGCGTCGAGCGAGGTTTCGCGCGCGATCGACAGGCTGGAGGCGACGGTGCGGTAGAGGCCGGGCAGCGCTAGCAGGTCGTCGTCCGAGATGCCGCGCAGGCGGCCCTTCTCCATGCGCGTGACGATGGCCTCTAGCCGCTGCCAGTCGGCCTCTCGGTCCATGCGGAAGCGGTCGGAGCGCAGCGCGGCGACCTCGATGGCGTGGGTGGTAACGGCGTTCATCCGATCGCTCCCGAACGCTTGATGGCAAGGTAGGCGTCGAGCAGCCGCGTGCCGATGGTGCGCCAGGGGGCCTCCACCACGTCGACGCCGATCTGGCGCAGGCGGCGGGTGACGAGTTCGCGCTGGCGCAGCAGCATGTCGGCCGAGACCGCCATCGACAGCGTCTCCATGTCGTCCGGCGCGGCGGCGGAGAGGTCCTCCAGTTCGTCGTCGGCCATGGTCACGAACAGCACGACGTGGCGCTGGACGAGGCGGCCGATGCTCTCGATCATCAGTTCGGCGCTGGTCGGGTCGGTGAATTCGGAAAACACCACGATCAGCGAGCGGCGCTGCAACCGGCTCGCCAGCGTTGCCAAGGCCAGCGTGAAGTTGGGCTCCTCCGAGCGGTATTCGAGGCCGGCGGCGGCGCGCTGCAGGCGGTGGAACTCACCGCTGGCGGCAATGAACGGGGTCGAGACCTCGGGCCGCGAGGCGAAGCCGAACAGCGAGACGCGGTCGCCGCCCTTCAGCGCGACGAAAGCGGTGGCAAGCGCGGCGGAAACCGCGCGGTCGAGCCCGGGCATGCCCGCGATCGGCTCGCACATCGCCTGCCCGCAGTCGAAGGCGAAGACGATCTGGTTGTTGCGCTCGGTCTCGTATTCCTTGGCGTAGAGGTGGACGTGGCGGGCCGAGCTTTTCCAGTCGATCCGGCGGCGGTCCATGCCGGGCTGGTACTCGGCGAGCGATTCGAACTGCGTACCCTCGCCCCGGATGCGGCGGGCGAGCAGGCCGTACTGCGCGTCCTTGAGGAAGGTCTGCAGCGTGGGCGAGCGGACCGCGGCGATGTTCGGCCAGACGCGCACCGCCTTGTCGAGATCGCCCAAGATTTGCCGCGCGCCTAGGCCCAGCGGCCCGGTCCAGCGCAGCCATGCACGGGTGACGCGGCCGGTGCCGCGCCGCGTGGCGGTGAAGGCGCCGGTGCCCGTCCAGCCCTCTTCGCCGGGCACCAGCGGAAACACCATGCGCCCGCCGGGAGCGAGGCGGGGGTCGCATTCGAGCGCCATTTCGGCGCGCGAGGGCCTGCCGCCCCGGAAGCGCACGTCGGCGCGCATCGCCTCGCCTTCGCCGACCTCGATGTCGGCGGGCACGGCAACGCGCAGATCGTCCGCGCGCCCAGCCAGCAAGGCATCGACCACCACCAGCACCAGAACCGCGAGGCCCGCCACCGGAGCGATCACCCACAGCCCCGGGCTCGCCGCGCCGATCACCAGCGCCACCGGCGCCGCCAGCGCCAGCAGCACCGCCGCGCGGGCCGTGGGGACGATGGGGCTCAACGCGGCGCTTCGGTCTGTTCGACGAGCTGGCGGACCAGCGCCTCGACCTGCTTGCCCTCGATCTCGGCGGCGGGGCTGAGCAGGAGGCGGTGGCGCAGGACGGCGGTGGCGAGCGCCTTCACATCGTCGGGCACCACGTAATCGCGCCCGTCGAGCGCGGCGCGGGCGCGGGCAGCACCGGCGAGCAGCACGGCGGAACGCGGGCTCGCGCCCGAAGAAAGGTCGGCGCTCTCGCGCGTCGCGCGCACCAGCCGGACGACGTAGTCGGTGACGCTGTCCGCCAGCTTGACCGTGCCGACGGCGCGCGTCGCCGCTTCCAGCTGGGCCGGGCTGACGACGGCCTCGATGCCCACTTCGGCGGGAGTGGGCGCGCCGCGGTTCTCCCCGTAGCGGGTGACGATCCGGCGTTCCTCCTCGGCGCTGGGATAGTCGACCAGCAGCTTGAACAGGAAGCGGTCGAGCTGGGCCTCGGGCAGCGGGTAGACGCCCTGGCTCTCGATCGGGTTCTGCGTGGCGACCACGGTGAAGTGCGCGGGCAGCTTGTGCGCGGTGCCGTCGAGCGTGACGCGGCGCTCCTGCATGGCTTCCAGCAGCGCCGCCTGGGTCTTGGGCGGGGTGCGGTTGATCTCGTCCGCCAGCAGCAGATCGCAGAAGATCGGACCGTGGGTCAGGGTGAACTGGCTGGTCTGGAAGTTGAACAGGTTCGAGCCGAGAATGTCGCCCGGCATCAGGTCGGGCGTGAACTGGATGCGCCCGAAGTGCAGCCCCAGCGAGCCCGCGAAGCACTGCGCGAGGAAGGTCTTGGCGGTGCCCGGAGGCCCTTCGAGCAGCACGTGGCCGCGCGCCATCAGCGCGATCAGCAGGTGGTCGATCGTCTCGGCCTGCCCGACCACGCCCTTGGCGACCTCCGCGCGGATGGCCTGCGCCAGCACGGCGACCTGCCCGATCCCGGCATCGATGGGGGCCTGATCGGGGGAAGCAACGTCGGTCATCGGATCAGCATCCTTTCGAGCGCGTGAAGATCGCGCGCGGCTTTCAGAAGGTCGTGGGGGCGCCGCGCGGCCCTGAGGCGCCCGGCGATCACGGAGAAGGGTTCGGCCTCGGGCCGGCGCGCCGCGAGTGCCCGGTCTATCGCGGCGTCGGTGCGCTCGGCCTCGATGTTGCGCGGCAGGGCGAGCGACTGGACCAGACGCTCCCGCGCGCGGTCGGCATAGGGCGTGCCCAGCAGATGCCAGCGGCGGGTGCGGCGCACGAAGCCGGCGGCATTGCTCACCAGCGCACGCTTGCCGAAGGCGATGGCGCGCTCGGGCGCGAGCGGCGGGCCGAAGCGCAGGAACGCGCGCCAGCCGATCACCAGCGCCGCCAGCAGCAGGCACAGCGTCGCGGCGAGGAACGGCGGCGTGAACGCCAGCGTCAGCAGGTTCTGCGAGCGGCCGTAACCCGGCAGCGTCATGTCGAAGGTCACCGCCTGACCCGGCTCGACGCCGCTGGCGAGCACGAGCATTTCGGCCAGCCGCGCGTTCTGGACCCGGGCCATGCCGTAGTTGTCGAGAAGGTCCGGCTCGAAGACGATGATCGTGGGGTAGAGGTCCTCGTCCTCGCCCGAGTGCAGCACGCGGTCCTGCGCCATGTCCTCGAGGCCCGGATAGGAGCCGCCGTCGTCCATGTAGCCCGCGAGCGTGAGCTTGTCGTCCGGCGTCGCGACGATGCGCACAAGGCCGGTCCCCGCGCCGGACAGCACGGCGCGTCCGGTGGGCAGCACGCCGGCAAGCCCTGCCGCCTTCCACCGAGCCCGCGGCCCGGGAACGCGGGTGATCTGCACCGAAAGCTCGTCGAGGAAGCCGCGCCACTGCGGCGGCACGGTTCCGTTCAGCCGCACCCAGCCGGTCTTCGCCTTCGCCTGCTGCTCGCGCATGGGCTGCGCCGCCTGCCACTTGGGCGCGACGATCAGCGTCGGACCGACGTAGCGGCGGCGCGCGACGATCTTCTGGATCTCCTCGCCGTCGGCATAGGCGGGCGGCGTCAGCACGAGCAGGCCCGGCCGGTCGAGCGCGCCTGCGTTGCGGACGCTGTCGACCTCGTACCCGCGCCGCTCGAGATAGCCGGCCAACGCCGCATATCCGTTGAAGCCCTTGCCCTCGGCATGTGCCTGGCCGTCGTTGGCCGAGCCCATGCCGGTGCCGCTGGCGATCATCCACAAGAGCGCCACGAACAGCGCCGAGCCCAGCAGCACGATCGCCAGCACCGCCCAGCGCGAGAACGGGTTGGCGCCGACCGCGACCGGCGGGTGGGTGCCGGCGCTCATGCCCTGAGCTCGATCTGCGCGAACTGCGCATAGGCGGAGCGCGCGGCATTCCAGTCGTCGGCGTCGAGATCACGCAGCGCGAAGACCGCGCGCTCGACCCGCGTGGCGATCACCGCGAAGGCGCGGCGTCCGGCCTCGGGAAGCCGGGGCAGCACTGCGATTTCACGCGCGGTGGAGGAAGCGCTGAGCCAGTCGGGCCGGGTATCGCGGATCTGGCGGACACTGCGGCGCAGCAGGAGGTGCGCGGCCTCGCCGTAGCGACCTTCGCGGGCGAGCCGGTCGGCATCCTCGAGCAGGGCGACGGCCTCGGCGCGGTCGGGCGTCCAGTGGACTTCCTCGACCTCGGGCGCCCGATTGCGGCGCCGGTCCAGCAGCGGCTCGACGACGAGGCGCCAGAGCAGGAACAGCGCGAGGCACGCGCCGATCGCGATCAGGACCCATTGGAAAACCGGCCACGACATGCCGAGCAGCCGCCCGATCGGCTCGAACACCGCTTCGAGGAAACGGCCGAGCGCCTTCAGCCATTCGGGCGGGCCCTCGGGCTGTACCACCTTGGGCTCGGCCAGCGGGACGTACTGGATGTCGGCGGCATCGCGCACGGCTCGCCAGTCGGCATCCGCTCGCGCGGTCGACCCCGCCCCCTGACCTACGCGCATCGTCACGAGGGCAAGATTGCATGCGAGTCCGGGCGGCGCAAGCGCTTGCGGGCCCGTGTTATTCGCCTGTCGTCCTAGCCCCGAGCCCGCGCCCGGCGATAGCTGCCCAGCGGCCGCACGTACTTGCAATGGAATGCCAACTCCTGCAGCGCCGTGTCGACGCGGGGGTCGCCCGGCGCGCCTTCGATGTCGGCGTAGAAGGTGGTGGCGGCGAAGCTGGCGCCGATCTGGTAGCTCTCCAGCTTGGTCATGTTGACGCCGTTGGTCGCGAAACCGCCGAGCGCCTTGTAGAGCGCCGCGGCGATGTTCTTCACCTCGAAGATGAACGTGGTCATCGCCGGCTGGTCCCTGAGGTCGAAGGGATCGAGCGGCTCGCGCGCCAGCACCACGAAGCGCGTGGTGTTGTCGGAGGCGTCCTCGACGTTCTGCTCGATGATATCGAGGCCGTAGAGCTCGGCGGCCAGCTTGGGCGCGATGGCGCAGGAGGCCGGGTCGCCCGCCTCGCGCACCAGCGCGGCGGCGCCGGCGGTGTCGGCATAGGCCATCGGCACGATGCCCCGCTCCCGCAGGTAATGGCGCGACTGGCCGAGCGCCTGCGGGTGACTGTAGGCCGCCTTGAACGGACCTTTCGCGCCGGGAAGCGCCATCAGGGCGTGGTGAATCGGCATGAAATGCTCCCCCACGATCGACAGCCCGCTCTCCGGCAGGAGGAAGTGGATGTCCGCCACGCGGCCGTGCTGCGAGTTCTCGATCGGAATGATCGCCCGCGCGGCGCGCCCTTCCTTCACCGCCTCCAGCGCGTCCTCGAACGAAAAGCACGGCAGCGGCAGACAGTCCCCGTCGTATTCGAGCGCGGCGCGGTGGCCGTTGCAGCCCGGCGCGCCCTGCAGGGCGACGGCCAGATCGGGTTGCGCGAGGGCGGCGGCTTCCATTTCGCCGACGAGGGCGATGGCGGGCTGGGGATAGACATTCATGACAGCCGCGCGATTAGGCGGCTGCTGCGATATCCGCAATGGGCCTTGCGCTCGATCAAGGCGGACATTAGAGCCCCAAGCCAACAGGATGAGCTATAATTAGCCGCAGGGGCATGCACGAATGGACGATCGTTTCAATACTATCGCCGGCTGGACTCTATTCTCGGGCATCGTCGGCCTGGGATTGACCATTGCCAGCGGGATGTACTTCCAGGCCGACAAGCATCATGCCCCTCACACGGCGGGCTATCCCGTCGAAGGCGTCGCCGAGAAGGGCGAAGGCGCGGCGGACGTTCCGATCGCGACCCTGCTCGCCAGCGCCGACCTCGCCAAGGGCGAGGCGACCTTCGCCAAGTGCACCTCGTGCCACACGATCAACGCGGGCGGCGCCAACGGCATCGGCCCGAACCTCCACGGCGTGGTGGGTGAAGCGGTCGGCCAGGGCGTCGGCGGCTTCGCGTTCTCCGACGCGCTGAAGAGCAAGGGCGGCAACTGGACCTTCGACGCGCTGAACGAATGGCTCAAGAGCCCCAAGGCATACGCGCCTGGCACCAAGATGACCTTCGCCGGCCTCTCCAAGCCGGAAGACCGCGCCAACATCATCGCCTACCTGAACTCGCAGGGCTCCAACCTGCCGCTGCCCGCCGCCCCGGCTGCAGGCGCCGCGGCCCCGGCCGCCGGCGCGGATGCTCCGGCAGCCCCCGCGGGCGAACCCACGGGCCAGCCCGCCGGGCCGGCCGGCGTGGCCGACCATGCCGTGGGTGCCGTATCCGCGCCCTGAGGGCGCTCCGCGCCTGATATGAAATCCGGCTCTGCCGGTTGAAAACGGTCCGCAAGCGTCGCCGAGTCGCTTGCGGGCCGTTTTCGTCTTTTGGAGTTCGGCGGAAAAGCTGCCTTCCTCGGCAACCGGACACACGAAAACGCCCGCTGGCGAGCGCGGGCCTTACGCCGGAAAACGTGCGCGAAAAACGTCGGATCGGCGTCACGGGCGCCCATGCTTGAGGGCGCGGGTACTCGTAGTGGGTTATGCCTTGCGAGCGGGCGCCGGGTAGAGGCATGGTTCAGCCCGGCTTGACCTG
>NZ_AKKE01000161.1 GCF_000281975.1 Novosphingobium sp. AP12
CTGAAAGCTGGGGGTCACGTCAGTGATCGTCCACGTCAATCGTCACGATCATCGAGGGTGCCATCCGCCTCCAGATCATCCTCCTCCGGGTCGTCGTGCAGCAGAGGGTCAAGATCGAGTTCAGCGATAACTTCAAGCTTACCTGCAGCCACGATAATCTCGTCCCCGTCCTCAAGCTCGACGATAGTCGTATCAGATTCCTTGCCCACCTTGACGCTTACCACGTCGTCGCCGTCAATCTCGATTTCGTCGCCGTCCGGTGTTTCGAATGTCGATACAGTCATGTTCGTTGGCGCTCCTTGGATCCCGCGTCTCGAACCCAATATCTCGGCCCTAGTTCCCAAGCTTCTAGCGGGGACGAACGCGAGGCGCCCCGTCGGCTGGCGTAGCTTGCCCCTGTGTCGAAGATATCGATGAAGCCTGAGTTGCTCGTACGCACGTGGCACTTGATCGTTGAGGACAACCTTATCGCCACTTTGGGCGCCAAAGATGCCAAAGATGCCAAAGATGCCAAAGATATCGTCAACCGGTTCGGCGGCGCAATGGACATAGCGCAGATACCCGAGGCCGGCCACGACGGGCCCGACTTCGCCCCCTTAAAATCAAGTTGAATCAAAACAGCATCGGCAATCGGCAATCGGCGGTCGCACGCCGGCGGGGCGTTCCTCTTCTTCACGGCTACCGCAACAGGCGCTTCTGCCGGCGAGTAGCGACACGCCTCACAGATGACGGAACTGAAAGGCATCTCGTGTGCTATATCTCTATCAGGACCTGCAGTGGCAGACGTCATATTTAGGAGACGATCATGAGCATTAAGGGTGAAGCCAAGGAAGCAGCCGGGTTCGTCAAGGAAGAATTGAACGAACACGGCAAGTCTCCCGAAAGCCAGAAGAAGGCCCAGGAAGGCCGCGACCTTCGCAACGAAGGCCGAGTCGAGGACGGCAAGCCCCCCAAGACGACCGAACCGGGCACCGGCGCAAAGTAAATGGAACCTACCCCCGCTCCGGCGGGGGTATTTATTTGGACGTACGCCTTTTCGATTGCACCCCATCGAACATTTTGTTTGGACTCAGGCGGCGGGCTCGGTGCGCGCTCGGGCGAGTTCCTCATCGGTGGGAAGGCGGTCCACGCTCAACCTGTCCTGGTCCCACGATACCAGACCCAGCTTTTGAAACGCGGCCAGCCAGCCTTCCATCGGCCAGCGATCCCAGCGAACCCGGAAGACGTTCGCGTTGCGGACGATATCCTCTAGGTGCTGCAGCGGCGGCTCGAAGCTGTCGTGATGCTGATGGAAGGCTCCCGCCCCTCCCATGAATAGCAGCGGCAGCCCTGCCTTACGCGCCCGGAACCCGAAATCGGTATCCTCGGCGCCGTAGCCGGTGAAGGCTTCGTCGAAACCGCCGAGGCCGAAGAAGCGCTCGCGGTGGATGCCGAAGACCAGCGACCAGAAGAGCCCGGCGTTCTCCACCTGGCGGATTCCGTGAGCGGGAAACCGACGCTCCGGGTGCCCTGACGAACGGCCCAGAAGCTCCGCCTCCTGCCAGTCCCCGCGCGCGTCCTCGGGCCCGAGATACCTGACCTGCGCACAGATCAGCGCGTCGTTCGCGGCGAGCGCATCCGCCATCGCGTCCACCAGCCCGCACATCGGGATACAGTCGACATCGAGGAACAGGAGGTAATCTCCGCTTGCGGCCCGGGCAGCGGCATTGCGCGCGGCTGCCAGCGGCAACCCGCCCCCGTCCAGGCGCACCACGCGTGCCCGAAAAGGCAGGTCGCCGATGGTGGCGGGCGGATCGCTCCCCATGTCGACGACGACGAGTTCGAACGGAGCGGCGGCGCTGCGCCGCAGTCCCTCGATCAGCTGCGCCAGATGGCTGGCACGGTTCTTGACGATCGTCAGCACGCTAAGGCTCATGGCAGGCGGCGCCAGAGATCGAGCCGGTACTGCGCGGTACGCTCGGCTGTGACGACTTCGATCCTGCCGGCGAGGAAACCGTGCAGCTTTTCGACCGCCTCGTCTCCGCCTTGCGGGTAATCGGTTTCGCCCGTCCAGTGAACCAGCAGGATGTCGCCGCCGGTGTCCACCTGCGAGGCGATCCAGGTGGCGGCGCGCCCGATGTCGCGGTCGTCCCAGTAATAGACGACCTCGGACAACACCACGAGGTCGAACGCGCGCGACGGTGCCTGTTGGGGGAACACCATGTTGGCGAACGACACCTGGTCCAGCGGCGCACACCGCGCCCGCGCCGCCTTTAGCGCGGTGGCGCTGACGTCGATTGCCAGCAAGGCGCCGCAATGGGGCGCGAGGCCGGCAGTGAGCACGCCCTTGGCGCAGCCCACCTCGAACGCCTGTCGGTAGGCCCGTCCACGCAAAGCCTGGACTGTATGCGCGTACTTGCCGCGCTCATAGGCGCTGCTTTCGAGGTCCCAGGGATCTTCGGTGCCGCGAAACATGCTTTCGAAATAGTCGGCCGGGAGGCTGGCCGAGGGGCGGTTCATGGGCGTCTCCGCATGTAGAGGCTGTCGGTGGCGGACATCCGCCGGCGTTCGGGCGGCAGGCGGAAACCCGGCCCCAGCGCAGCCGTCAGCTGGCTGCGGTGGGCCTGCAGCGCATGGCGGCGCTTGCCCGGTAGCATCGGCAGCGTGCGTGTACTGCGGAAAGACCGGGTCTCCGGCGCGTCGCTCCACACGCAATACTCGGCGACCAGCACCCGGCGTTTCGCGCAGGCCTGGACGGCATAGGCCAGCCGGGCGGCTGCGGCATGGTCGCAGTGGGCTTCGTGCAGCGCCGTGACGGCAAGTCCGTCGACCCGCCGCCGGCGGCACAGCGCGGCAAGCCTGCGGGCCGCACGGTCGAAGGCCGCGGTTCCGGGTGCTACAGGTGCAGCGTCCTTCCAGTCGAGGTGGAACGGGGACCCCCTCCGACTTCCCGTCAGCCGGAACAATGCCGTGGCCGCCTCCCGTCGGCGGACGGCGACGAGGGGGCCAGTGCGGCCGTCAACGGGTCCGTGCGATCCCGATCCGTCGGTCAGGTAGACGAGCCCCGCCAGCCGCCCCGCCGCCGAGGCCTGCGCGATCAGGGCGCCGGCGCCCAGCGTCTCGTCGTCGGGGTGAGGCGCCAGCACCAGCCAGCGCAGCGCCGTTATGCCGTGCGCGCTTCGCGGGACGGTCACCACAGGCGGTCCTCCTCACCCCAGGCATCGTGATCCAGCCAGGTCAGCGCTGCCTGGTCGCGCGCATGGTCCGGGCCGGCCTGCCGCAGGTAGAGCGAAAGGTCGCGGACGATCTTGTCGATGCGCTGCCCGTCCATCGCGCTGCGCGTGCCGACGATCCGGGCGGCAAGCTCCATCACGTCGAGCCCCGCCCGCTCGACGATGCCGCGGGTCATGCGTGCAAACGCCGGCCCGTCGGGATCGTCGAGGGCAGCGCGCAGGGCGCATTCGCGGACCCACATATACGCCGTGCGCGCCGCCGCGACGCAGTCTGCGAACTTCGCGCGCTGCAGCGGATCGCTGCGGGCCGCCTCGGGCATCGCCAGCCGCGTCTCTGCCAGCAGCCCCTCGATCCCTCCCAGTTGCACGGCGGCGAAGCGCCAGGCGCCGGTCGTGAAGCGAGGGTCGCGGTCGTAGTCGCCGGGAAGACCAAGCAGGTCCGCTTCTTCGATGCCCATGCCGGTCAGGTCGTAGAGACCGCTGGTCGTCGCCCGCATCCCGCGCACGCGCCACTGCGACACGTCGGCGCGCTCTGCGTCGTCAGCGCCCACGATCACCAGTTGCCGCTCGCTTCCGGCTTCCTGCGCCGTCACGATGGCGTGTTTGAGCCCCCCGGCCCCGCTCGCGAACGACTTGCCGCCCTTGAGCACCGCGGTCCCACCTTCACCGCGTTCAATGCTGACGCCGGGCTGCGGCTCGGTCGCCCAGACCCCGTAGAATGCACCGTCCTCCAGTTCCCGGCCGAGGCGAACCGCCTGCTCGGGCGAGGCATACCAGTCGAACAGCGCCAGCGCGTTGACGTGGCCTTCGTAGAGCCGCCCGATGCTGAGGTCGGCCCGCCCGACGATGCGCAGGACGTCCATCAACGTCCGGTACCGGGTGGGCACGTCCGCGAAGGCGATCCCGCCGCTCGCGGGAGGGGCGAAATGACGATGCAGGCCGGCAGCGGCAAGGCACCGCATGCTCTCGACCGGGAAGACCGGGGCAGCGTCGTAACGGGCGCCGAGATCGGCCAATCGCGAGGCGATCGCGGCGGCCCGCGCCACCGGGTCATCCTGCTCGGCGGTGGTTTGGGTGGATGTTTTCATACCGCGTGTTCCTTGATGCCGCAGGTCACGGATGCGGCCATGCCTCCCAGCCATGATGCCGCTTTTTGCGCACCCCGTTCGTCGTGCAGGGCCCGGCGCGCCGAACTGCGCAGCGAAAGGGCTTTCTCTATCAGAACCGGCCAGCTTTCGCCGCCGGGCCACTCCGGCAGCACCACCGCGGCGCCGATCCGGTCGAGGCCGCGCGCGGTCGCCCGCTGTTCGCCGAAGGGTCGATCCTCTGGCACGCATACGAAGGGCCGGTCGGCCGCCATCACCGCGCCGACGAGCCCGTCTCCGGCTGCTCCCACCACGATCCGGGCGCGGGCGATCTCACGCCCGGGCGCGTCGACCCAGCCCGCGAACTCGAGGTTGGCGGGGATATCGGCGGGCGTGGTTGCCGGGCCGATGACCCGCCACTCCCATTGCGGGCAGGCACGGGCGGCATCGACCAGCATGGCGCCGTCGCCCGCCGCGCCGCCCCGCCCGAACACCACCAGAATACGGCGATCGATCGGCGTGCCGGCGCACGCCTCTGCGGTGATGCCGGGCAGGTACCGGGTCTTGTCGCGCACCCAGCCAGGCGTCGCAGATGCCTCCAGTGCGGGGTGGAACGGGGCGAGCAGCGCAGACGCCCCGCGAAAGGCGTCGCGATGCGCGGCATCGTCGCGCTCTCCGTTGAGGCGTACGTAGACGGTCGGAACAGACGCCAGCCTGGCGACCATCGCCGCTTCCACCGATACGTCGACGACCATCAGCGCCGGCCGCGCGGTCGCGATCCAGCCGGCCATCTCCGCGACGCGCGCCCGCACGCCCTCGTGATCGAGGGGCGCGTAATGCAGCGCGTCCGGGCGGCAGTCTGCGAAGTCCCGCCCATCGAAGCAGCCCGAGACCGGACGGTCGTCGGGCAGGTCAATCCCAGCGCCGCCGAGCCCGGTGCCGAGCAGGACGATCGGCCAATCGGAAGCGGCAACGATGGCATCGGCGCGGGCACGGTGGCCGGCGCCGTGATGGTGGACGTAGTATCCGATCGGCCGGCGGTTCACGGCGTGACCTCCAGCAGCATGTCGTGGGGCATGGGAGAAAGCAGCGGCTCCGCTTTCGCAATCAGCGCCTGACCGCCCTCCTGCGCGCGCAGCTCGCGACGCCAGGCGGCGCGTTCGCGCCAGTGCTCGTAACCGGGCGCGCTGGGGCGCTCGCCCCTGGCGGCCAGGTCGAAGAGGTCATGCATGGCCAGAGCCATGCCCCCTTCCGCCCGTCCGTCGCGGCGCGGCGAAACATGAGTGAAGACATCCTGCGGGTGGGCCAGCCGCCCTCCCTGCGCAAGGGCCGCCGCCACCAGCGCGCGATCTTCGCCCGTGGGCAGCAGCGGCACGCGGCCGCAGTCGACATAGAGGGCAGTCCTGATCGCCAGCGAGGCGCCGGTGTGATCCCCGTGCCTTGGCGCGGGATCCCAGGGCAGCGGGTCGAGCGCATCCTCGATGGCGCGGACTCGCTCCCAGTAAGCGTCCCATGCCGCACGCAGGCGCCGCACTGGCTCGGGCAGCGGTTCGGCCTGCTCGATCTCGATGCGGCCTCCGACGAGGTCCGCGCCCCGGCCAAAGGCGCGGGCGATATTCCCGAGCCATTCGGGCGGGGGCCGGGTATCGGCGTCGGTGCTGACCAGGACGCCCCGCTGCAGCGCCGGCAGCATGCCGAGCCCGCTGTCCATGGCGCGCCTGCGGGCAGAGCCGGCGTGCGCCAGTTCCGGCGCGAACGTCGCCTGTTCGACCTGAATTGCCAGCCTGCCTTCGAAGCGAACGCGCGCGCGGTCCACGACCTCGAAGCTGTCGTCGTCCGAGTTGTTGACCACGACCGCGACAGGTATCGGCGCTTGCCAGGTCTGGGCGGCCAGCGCCGAGAGAAAGGTCGGCAGCCGGTCGGCTTCGTTGCGGGCCGGGACGCACACGCACAGCTCGATGTCCCGGCTCTCTGCTGCGCGGCTCTCAGGCATGCAGGCCCGCGCTGCCCGAGGTGGTCACGTCCGCGCTTTCGAACGCCGCCACACCAAGCGGCATGCCGCCCTGCCCTTGCCTGCGCTGGGCGATCTGGCGCCGATAGAGCGCTTCGTAGCCTGCCACCATCTGCCCTACGTCGCATATGCGCTTCGCGCGCTGGCGGCAGGCGCGCCGGTCGAGCGACAGCGCCGCCAGACCGGCTGCCGCCAGCGAGGCGACGTCGTCCGGCGTGGCCAGGACACCGCAGGCGGCGTCCAGGATTTCCGGGATCGCGCCGCGTTCAAAAGCCGCGACGGGAACGCCGCATGCGAGGGCCTCGGCAATCACCAGGCCATAAGGCTCGTCCCACATCGGGGTGCACAGGAAGGCTCTGGCCCCACCCACCAGGCGGGCCAGTTCGCTATGCGCGAGATGACCGACGTGGACGGCATCGGCACCAAGCTGCGGCGCAATACGGGTGCGATAATACTCTTCGTCCAGGATCGGCCCGGCGATCCTCAGCGGCAGGCCGATCAGCCGCGCCGCCTCTATCGCGAAATGCAGGCCCTTTTCCGGAACGATGCGGCCGTACCAGACAAGGTAGCCCGCCTCGTCCGGGACGGGATGGAAAGCGAACTTCTGAAGGTCGATGCCGTTCAGGATCACCTCGTCCGCCTTCGCGACGTGCTCCCACAGCGCCGCGACCGACTTGGAGACCGCGACGAACGCATGGTCCTCTGCCGAGCACAGGCGAACGCCGCTTTCGAGCCAGCAGAACGGCGGCGTGTGGAATGTGGTGACCATCGGCATCGGCAGGCTGTCCGCCAGAGTGACCGGCAGATAGTGCAGCGAATTGTTGTGAAGCACATCGAAGTCGCGGCGCCGCAGGCCGTTCATCAAGCTGAGGTAGGCATGATGCTCCTTGAAGAAGGCAATATCCGCCGCCTCGGCCGTCCCGACCTCGCAAAGTGCGGTTTCGGAGCAGATCGCCTCGAGGCCGATACGGCTATCCGAGCGCGACGAGGCGAACACCGTAACGGCATGGCCCCGTTCGCGCAGGGCCCGTGCCAGCAGATGCGTATGCATCTCGAGACCGCCGGCGAAAGGTTCGGCAATCGGGTGCTTGAGATGGGAGATGATGCCGATCTTCAGGCTGCCGGGGGATGACCCCGGGGGCGACAAAGCGCCGGCCCCGGGGCTGCGTGCCCTGAAGGTAGGTCGATCAGGCTGCGGGCCGTGCATCCAGATCCACCTCGAGTTCCCGGGGCCAATGGCGCAGCGACCGGCATGCCGTCACGAAGTCTCCGGCATCTTTCGCCGCCGCCAACGGCA
>NZ_AKKE01000162.1 GCF_000281975.1 Novosphingobium sp. AP12
CCCCGGGAGCCGGTCGGCCCGGCGGGCGGACAGGGCGACGGTCGCCCCCGCTTCGGCGAGGCACAGCGCCGCCGCTTCGCCGATGCCCGACGAGGCCCCGGTGACGAGCACGACTTTTCCTGCGAGGGGCTGGGTCATCGGTGGCATTCTCCCGGTTGTTCGTAGCGGCCTTCAAGGCCCGATCGTATGCATTGGCTGACGCCGCGACCTCGCATAGTCAACCCAAAATGCTGAACACCTGTTCTAATCGCTCTGGCGCGGCGGCGGGATGTATCCGATCGTCACGCAATCACCAGCACGCTACGGTGGATGAAGCGCACGAGGTCGGACTGCCCGCGCGCGCCGGTCTTGGCGTAGATGCGCTTGGAATAAGTCCGCGCCGACTCCACCGTCAGGCCCAGTTCGGGCGCAGCCTCGCTGATCGACATGCCCCGGCTGAGCGCCAGCGCCAGCCGCGCCTCGCTGGGCGCGAGGTCGAACAGCTGCGCCAGCTGCTCGCAGCGGTCGGCGGAGGACCAGTTGTCGGCGTGAAGGTAGCAGACGATCGCGGGCGCGGCCTGGGTGGTGCCCATGCGCTGGCCCGAGGGCACCAGCAGCAGGTCGAGCCAGGGCTCGCGGCTCAGCACCACGGCGCGCGGCCGGGCTTGCGGGTCGACCGCCAGCTCGCGGATCGCGGCGAGCAATTGCCGCCGCAGCGCCGGGTCCTTCGCGGTCAGCCGCCCGTCCTTGGCGCGCGCGATCCGGGCACCGTCGGCAAGCATCTGCCCGCCGAGATGGTCGGCGTCGAGCACCCGCCCCTCTCCGTCGAGCGTGAGCCAGCCGAAGTTGAGCCGCCGCACCGCCTCGCGCGCGACGGCGGCGGTCATGCGCTCGCGCTCGAGCGCTACGAAGCTGCCGAGTGCGGGCCGCATGTAGGGCGCCAGACTTTCCAGCAGCGCATCCACCTCGGCTGCGAACTCGCTGTCGCGCCGGGTCACGGTTATCCAGCCACTGTGCCCGCCGGGCTCGGCGAAGCGGATCATGCGCAGGTGGTTCATACCGGACGGCACCAGCAGCTGCGACAGGTAGGCGTCGTGGTCGGGCTCGCCGAACTGGAGTAGTTCATCGAGACGATAGGCACGGCCCTCCACCATCTCGTGATAGGGCATGGGGTCGCGCAGGTAGAGTTTCTCGCGGTAGTGGCGCGTCACCGGCGGGGGCGAGGCGCTGCCGGAATAGAGGTGGATCACCCGCGCTTCGGGCGTGCCGAGCGGCAGGGGACGGAACACCAGACTGGCATAATCGCCGCCCACCGCCACGCGCAGCGCATCGAGGAAGCCGCGCCAGGGCGGGTCCTCCACCAGTCCTTCTATCAACGACGCGACGAGCGCGCCGAAGCTGTCTCCCAACATCTCTCTCATCCCCAAATGGGAATTTGCTTGGGCCGATCGGTAGACCACCAGAGGGGCACGAACAACGAGGCGCGCACCGCTCCGGCGATGACCGGCGGCGATGGCGCGCCCGCCGAGAGGATGATCCCATGAAAGTGCAGCCCGCCGCCTTCCTGCGAACGACCCTGCCGCTCGGCATCGACATGGTGGGGGAGTACGATTCGGGGCGCTACCATTCGATCTGGCTGCCCGACCACATGGTCAGCTTCTGGCCCGATTCGATCTGGACGCCCGAGTTCACCGACCTCGCGAAAGCCTCGCCCAGCCCGCACCGCCACCTCGACGGCATGGCGGTGAGCGCGGCGGCGGCGGTGCTGACGAAGAACACCCCGCTCGCCACCACCGTGGTCGACACCGTGCGCCGCCACCCCTCGCTGCTGGCGCAGAGCGCGCTGACGATCAGCCACTTGTCCAAGGGACGCTTCATCCTCGGCCTCGGCTCGGGCGAGCTAGAGAACACGGTGCCTTATGGCTTCGACTTTTCGAAGCCGGTCGGCCGGTTCGAGGAAGCGATCAAGGTCATCAAGCTGCTCTGGCACGCGGACGGCCCGGTCGACTTCGAGGGCGAGTTCTTCCACCTCGAACACGCGCGCCTCGATACCGAATTCTACGACGGCAAGGCGCCGCCGATCTGGACCGGTGCGGCGGGCCCAAGGATGCTCGGCATCACCGGGCGGGAGGCGGACGGCTGGTGGCCGGCGGGCGCCTGGACGCCCGAGGATTACGCCGCCAAGCTCAAGGTCATCCTCGACGCGGGCGACGCCGCCGGGCGCGACATGAGCCAATTCACCCCTGCCCTTACCCAGATTTGCCTGATCGGCGAGCCCGACGAAGTCGACGAAATGCTGCGCGCGCCGATGGTCAAGTCGATCATCCTGATGATCACCGCCAAGGACCTCGCACAGTTCGGATACGAGCATCCGATGGGCCCCGACTGGCGCGGCATCATGGACTTCGATCCGGTGAAACTCAGCCGCGAGGCGATGCTGCGCTTCTGCGACGAGATGGACCCGCAGGCGATCCGCGACATCCTGCCCGTGGGCACCCCGGCCGAGGTCGCGCTCAAGATCAAGGGCTTCGCGGACGCCGGCATGCGCGTCTACAAGATCATGGAATACGGTGCGATGGGCGGCATGAAATTCTCCGCCACCTCCGCCGCCAAAGTGCGCGCCACCGAGGACGCGATCCAGAAGCTGGTGGAGGCATGAGCGTCGCCGTGCTGGAACTGGACGCGCAGCAATTGCTGCAGCATGCCACGGCCGGGACCGGCCTCGCCGACTGGGCGGACGAGGGCTTCGCCGATCGTTTTGCCCTGGCCGTGGCGCACATCAACACGATCCCGATGGAGGCCGCCGGACGGCAGGCGGCGGCGGACAACATCCACTGGCTGCTCACCGATCGGCTGCGCTTCTTCCAGGACCGCAAGGATTATCCGCTCGCCGACGAAGTGATCGAGCGCCCCATGTTCGCCAGCGGCGAGCCGCGTTCGGGCACCACGCTGATGCATGCGCTGATGGCGGTCGATCCCGATGCCCGGGCGCTGCGCTTCGCCGAAGTCATGCACCCCTCGCCCCCGCCCGGCGCGGTTTCTGGCAAGGATCCGCGCCATGCGCAGGCCGACGCGGAATGGCGCGAGATCAACACGAAGATGTCGAAGTGGCTGCACTGCCACCCCTACAACGACATGCTGGGCGACGGCCTGCCCGAGGACGAACGGACCTGGGCCTTCGACTTCCGCGTCATGACACCCACCGCCTGGTGGCGCGTGCCGATGCAGAACCTCTCCATGGGCCTGCCCACCGACCCTGTCGCCCAGTACCGCATCCACAAGGCCATGCTGCAGGCGTTCCAGTACGGGCGCGAGGCGAAGTATTGGGTGCTCAAGGGCTTCCACACCACGCGGCTGGAAGCGTTCTTCGACACCTATCCCGACGCCACGCTGGTCTGGCTGCACCGCGATCCGGTGATGGTCGCGGCCAGTTCGACGATGATGATGTCCGACATCATGGAGGGCATCGTCGGCAGGATCGACATCATGAAGGAAGCGAAAATGCACCTTGAGCGGGTCCGCTGGTCGATCGGCAACACCATGGCAAACCCGCTGACGGACGACCCGCGCATCCACCACGTCCTCTACCACGATTTCGTCGCCGACCCGGTCGCCACCGTGCGCGGCTACTATGCCTTCGCCGGGCGTGATTTCGGCGAGCGGCAGGAGTCCGCCATGCGCCGCTACCTTGCCGAGAACCGGGGCGACCGCCACGGCAAGTTCCATTATTCGACGCAGGTCCTCGTCGATGCCGGCTACGACATCGACGAACTCAACGCCGAGTTCGCCCCCTTCCGCGAGCGCTTCGGCGTGCCCATCGAGGTGCGAAAGTGAGGCGGTGATGCACCCGCGCGTCAGCCTCCACCAGGTTGCCTTCATGACGGAGCCGACCGCGCGGTTCGTGGACTTCTGCTGCGATATCGGCGTGCAGCATTGCAGCCTCGCCACGCCCCTGCTCCAGACCGAAGTGGAGCGCGAGGCGGCGCGCCGGGCGGGCGTCGGCATCGGCTGCGTCAACCACCCCTTTGCGGTCCACCCGGACCTCGAACGCGATTCCGGTGCGGCGACCGAGGGCCTGCTGGACGCCATCGCCATCGCCGCCGCCGTCGACGCACCTTCGATCTACCTCCTCACCGGCGGACGCGGCGCGCTATGTTGGGAGCAGGCGGCGGAGCGCTTCACCGAACTCATCGCGCCTGCCCGCGATGCCGCGCACAAGGCGGGCATCGCACTGTTGGTGGAGAACGCCTCGGCCTTCAACGCCGACATCCATATCGCCCACTCGCTGCCCGACGCCACGCGCCTCGCAAAGCTGGCGGGCATCGGCGTCTGCGTGGAACTCCACGCCTGCTGGGCCGAGGCGGGCCTTCGCGAAACCCTCGCCGCCGCGATGCCCCTCACCGGCCTCGTGCAGGTCAGCGACTACGTGCTGGGCGACCGCACCAGCCCCTGCCGCGCTGTGCCGGGCGACGGCACGATCCCGCTGGAGGCGATCCTGCGCGACGTGCTCGATCTCGGCTACGAGGGGCTGTTCGACCTCGAACTGGTCGGCCCGCGCATCGAGGCGGAGGGCGCGGCAGTGGCCTGCACCCGCGCCGCGCAGTACCTTTCCGACCTTCTCGACCGACTGGGAGCCTGACGATGGCCTATGGCGACGCACCCGACGATGCCCCCCTCGCCTCCGCGTGGGAGCAGTTCTGCGATAATCTCAAGGCTGCCGGGGCCAGTGCGTTCAAGGACGCCAACCCTGCCAACCCGCTCCAGCGCGCCGACGCCTTCCGATTCCTGACGCAGAGCCTGGGCCAGGCCTTCGACCTCGCGCTGGAGACGAAGGATCCCGCGTTCCCGCAGATCCACGCCTTCACCACGCCGACGATGAAGCTGGGCGGCGACGTCGCGGACTTCACCTACCGGCAAGCCTGGATCGACGGCGCCCATGCCTACCGCATCACGGGGCGCAAAGGCACCGCGCGCTGGCTCAACGTCACCGTGCAGGGCCCGCGCCCCGAGACGATCCCCGGCACCGACTGGCCCTCGCTCCACGAACCCTTCGGCGACATTCCCGAATGCAACATCCTCGGCAGCCAGATCGAAGCCGACGCGGATGGCAACTTCGAACTGTTCATCGGCGGCGAAGCACGCGAGCGGAATTGGCTTCCCACCACGCCCGGCAGCCGAAAGCTTTTCATCCGCGAAGCCTTCGACGGCTGGGACGAGACGCCAAGCACCCTCACCATCGAGCGCGTCGGCATGGCCGAGCCGCGCCCGCTCCCCAGCCCCGCCCGCATGATCGAGGCGATGGACTGGGCGGGCACGTTCGTAACCGGCCTGATGCGCGACTGGCCCGAGCACTCGTGGATGACCTCGCGCGGGGTCTGCGATCCGCAGGCGCTCAACCAGTTCCCCGCCGACAAAACCGCTAACGACAAGTCCGACGCCAAGCGCGGGCGCATGGCCGCGCACATGGTCTGGCGGCTCGAACCGCACCAGACGCTCATCGTCGAGATGGACATGCACCCCGGCTTCTGGATCTTCGGCATGGGCGGGGCCTTCGTGGGCTCGATGGACTTCCTCCACCGCCCGGTCAGCTACACCCCGGCGCGCACCCGAGTGGACGGCGACGGCGTGGTGCGGCTGGTGCTTTCGCACGACGATCCGGGCGTCCATAACTGGCTCGACACGCAGGGGTTCAGCGGCGGCAACCTGACTTACCGCAACCTTCTGACGCAGGACCCGGCCAGCTTCCGCACGCGGCTGATCGATCGCGCGGATTTGATGGACCACTTGCCCGCAGACACCGCCATGGTCACGCCGGAGGAACGGCAGGCCATGCTTCTGGAACGCTACCGCTCGATCAAGCGCCGCTACGGCATCTAATCCTCATTTCCAAATACTCGAACATATCGGCGCAATTTATCGCAATTATCCGGACGAATTTGGGAGGCCATACAGGACCCAACACGGCATCCGGTTCCATTGGGGGACCGCCCGCCCGTCACCAAGGAACCCGGACATGACCACCATCGTCGATACTCTTTCGCCCGCCGCCACCCGCAAGTCGGCAACCTCCACCCTCGAGCGCTCGCTTCCCGTCATCGGCCGCGTGCTGATCGCGGCGATCTTCCTGCTGAGCGGCGCCTCCAAGATCGCCGACCCCGCCGGTTCGATCGCCTACATTACCTCGGTCGGCCTGCCCCTGCCCGCACTGGCGCTGGTCGGCGCGATCGTGGTCGAGATCGTCGGCGGCCTGCTGCTGATCTCCGGTTACCGCGTGCGCACCGTCGCCGCCGTGCTTGCCGCGTTCAGCCTCGCCACCGCCGTGTTCTTCCACAGCGCGCTGGGCGACCAGAACCAGTTCATCCACTTCTTCAAGAACGTGGCGATGGCCGGCGGCCTGCTGCAGATCGTCGCCTTCGGCAAGAGCCGCGCCTGACACGCTGACCTGACCTCCCGCGCCCGCCCGTCGCCGAAATTCCGGCGGCGGGTGAGGTGCGTCTACGCAGTGCCCCCTAAGGGTGCGGTGACCTCCCCTGCACCATGTCCGCCTATCGTCCCCGCTCGATCCCCGAGCTGGAAGAGGGCCGATGAGCGGACTGGAAAGCCTCCTGATCAAGGCCAAGGGCGCGGCTCGGCGCGGCGAGACCGACGCGGCGCGCGCCATCTACCGACAGGTTCTGGGCCGCCATCCCCGCAATGCCCGCGCCCTGGCCGCGCTCGATGCGCTGGAAGCGAACGGCGACACCCCTGCCCAGCTCGAGTTCGACGCCATGGTCGCCGCTTTCCGCGCCGGACGGATGGACGAGGCGGCGCGGCTCGGCCAGTCGCTTTCGCGTGCCAATCCCCACGCCCACGGCGTCCACAACCTGCTGGGCGCGGCACTGCTCGACCTCGGCAACGACGGCGGCGCCGAGATGGCCTTCCGCCGCGCCATCGCCGCCGACCCGGACGCCCCCGCCGCCTACAACAACCTCGCCATCGCACTACGCCGGCAAGGCCGGTTGGAGGACGCGGAGGCGACCTACCGCGACGTGATCGCCCGCGCGCCCCGCTATGCCGATGCGCCTTACAACCTCGCCGGCCTGCTCGAACAGGCCGAGCGGCTGGACGAGGCGGCGCAGTGGCTGGAAACGGCGATCGTGATCGACCCCGGCCACGTCGACGCGCACTACAACCTCGGCAACCTGCGCGCGCGGCAGGGCTGGCGCGACGAGGCGATCGCCTGCTTCGCGGTCGCCGCCACGCTCAAGGCCGACCACAGCGACGCGCACAACAACATGGGCGCGCAGCTGCTCGCCGCCCAGCGCGCGGACGAAGCGCTCGCCGCGTTCGGCCGCGCGCTCGCCGCCGATCCCGCCAATGCGCAGGCCATGGTCAACCGCGGCAAGGCGCTGGTGCTCAAGGGCGACCGCGTCGCTGCCGTCGGCGCCTTCCGCGCCGCGCTGGCGCTGAACCCGCAGAACAAGTCCGCGCTGCTGCAGGCGCTGTTCGAGGAAGCGCACCTGTGCGACTGGCATGCACGCGGCGACTATGCGCTGACCGGCGGCCCCGAAGCGGCGGCGGTGCAGCCCTTCGCCTCGCTGCCTTTCGTGGACGATCCTGCGCACCAGTACCGCCGCTCGCTGGCATGCGCCGCGCGGATGTACCCCGACGCGCCCGCCAGCCTGCCGAGCCCTGCGCCGTCGACCGATGGCCGCATCCCCGTGGGCTATTTCTCCGCCGACTTCCACGATCATGCGACGATGCACCTGATGGCCGGATTCTTCCGCGAACACGATCGCAGCCGCTACGAGGTGCGCCTCTACAGCTACGGCCCCCGGCGCGAGGACGACGCCGCGCGCGTGGCCCTGCGCGGTGAGGTCGACGCCTTCGTCGAGATCGGGGGGATGCGCGACGAGGACGTGGTGGCCCTCGCCCGCGCGGACGGTCTGGACATCGCTGTGGACCTCAAAGGCTATACGCTGGGCACCCGCACGCGCCTGTTCGGCCAGCGCCTCGCGCCCGTGCAGGTCAGCTGGATGGGCTATCCCGGCACGCTGGGCCACGCGGCTATCGACTATTTCATCGCCGACCATGTGACCATGCCGCCGGGCGCAGAGGTGTTCTTCACCGAGAAGATCGTGCGCCTCGCGCACTGCTATCAGGCCAACGACGACCGGCGCGCCATCGTACCCGACACGCGCGGACGAACCAGGTGGGGACTGCCGGACACGGGGTTCGTGTTCGCCAGCTTCAACCAAAGCTACAAGATCTCGCCCGCCGAGTGGGACATCTGGATGGGTCTGCTGCGCGAGGTTCCGGGCAGCGTGCTGTGGCTGCTGGACACCGGAGCGCAGGTGCAGGCGAACCTGCGCCGGGAGGCCGAGGTGAGGGGCGTCGAGCCCGAGCGGCTGGTTTTTTCAAAGCCCATCGCACATGCCGAGCACCTCGGCAGGCTGATCCATGCCGACCTGTTCCTCGATACGTTCGCGGTCAACGCCCACACCACTGCGAGCGACGCGCTGTGGGCGGGCCTGCCGGTGCTGACGCTGGCCGGGCGCCAGTTCGCCGCCCGCGTCGCCGCAAGCCTCGTTCATGCCGCAGGGCTTCCCGAGCTGGCGGTGGAGGCTGCCGCGGACTACGCGGCGCTGGCCTTGAACCTTGCGCGCGATCCGGAGCGGATGGCGACGCTGCGCACAAGGCTGGCGGCGAAGCGCGCGACTTGTCCGTTGTTCGATACTGCGGATTACACGCGCCGGGTCGAGGACGCACTCTCCGAGATGCACCGCCGGGCGCAGTCGGGACTGCCGCCCGAGCATTTCGACGTGGGCTGACCTTCACAGAAGCAGCGGATGGCCTTCCAGTCGGAGCAGCCACGCCTTCGCCTCAAGCCCGCCGGCAAAGCCCGTCAACCCGCCGCTGCCCCCGATCACCCGGTGGCACGGTGCGATGATCGAGACCGGATTGCGCCCGTTCGCCGCGCCGACCGCCCGGCTCGCGCCCGGCCTTCCTAGGCTGCGCGCGATCTCGCCGTAACTGCGTGTTTCGCCGAAGGGGATCTCCAGCAGCGTCTGCCAGACGCCGCGCTGGAAATCGGTGCCACGAAAATCAAGCGGGAGGTCGAAAACCTGCAGGCGGCCCTGGAAGTAAGCCTCGAGCTGGGCTGCGGCCGCATCGAGCACCGGATGGCCGCCCTGCTCCACCGGGCCAAGCACTACGCGGCCGGGCCGGTCGTCCTCCCACAGGACTGCGGCGAGGCCGGCATCGCCCCCGACCAGCGTGAGTTCGCCGACCGGCGAGGGCATCGTCCGTTGAAACAGGGAGTACGTCGGAACCGGCATGAGCGACATCTGGCGCCGTCGGCGCCATGACGCAAGGGGCCGGAAAAGCGAAAGGGCGGCCCGTTACGGACCGCCCTTTGACCGGGACACACCACTATAACTCAGCCGCCGGCATTCGGTTCCGGCTTGCTCAGCAATGCCAGTAGCGAAATGCGGTTGAAGAACCACAGCCGCTGCAGTTTGAGCCCGCTGTACTTCGCCAGGGTGTTGGCGAACGTATAAGGGGTGTACCAGTGGTTGTGGTCCGGGTGGACCGCCTCCAGGAAAGTGCCGGTCTGCGCCACGTAGTCGAAGTGGCGAGTTCGGCACTGGAAGGCGTCGGGCACCGAGATCAGGAAAAGAGGCGCATCCACCGCCTCGATCTGCGCAAGGAAGCCGGCGACGTCGGGAACGTGCTCCATGACCTCGGGCACCAGTACGAGATCGTAGCTGTCCGACACCTGCGCGAAATCCGTGAACAGTTCGCCGAACACATGCGGGCGCAGCGCCTCCAGCGCCTCGGCATGGGGATCGAGACCGTCGAGCCTGGCGCAGTGCGGCTCCAGCGCAATGTGGAGCGAAGTGGACGGATCGGTGATCGGCCAGTCCGCGCAGCCGACATGGAGCACCCGTTGCCCGGCGCAGAGCCCGCGCAGCACGTCGAGCCGGCCCAGGTCGGCCAGTTCCGCGCTGACGGGCACGCGCTGGAGGAAGTAGGGCGCGTGCATCTGCTCCAGCGGGGAGTCGGCGGGCTCCTCCTCCGGCACGATCGGCAATTCCGGCGGCAGCGCGGCGACGGTGGAAACATCCGCCTCGTGCATCTTGTCGTAGCTCCTGAGCGTCGAGCCCCAGAGCTGGTGCGCGTAGACCTTGTCCGTTCCTTCGTAAGTCACCCCGGTGAAGTGGCGCGGGATGAAGTAGTGGCTCGGGTAGATGCGCAAGGGGGTGTAGAGGTGCGCGCGGTAAGCGTCGGTCAGGCGCTGCGGGCCGACCGTCTGCCACGCCATCGCGTCCGTCACGGTCGGCGCGGCGGAGATGTCGTCGATGATCTGCTTTACGAAGGCATTACCCGGCGAGCAGCCGAAATAGCCCGCCGCAATCAGGCCGGGCCGCGCGATCTCGCTCTCCCAGCAGGCGAAAGCTTCGCAGTCGAGCAGCCAGTCGTCGAGCGGTTCCACGCAGATGGAGTCGGCGTCGAAGACCACGCCGCCATGCTCGTGGAGGATTTCCCAGCGCATCATGTCGGCAACGCCGTTCCATTCGCGCTCCCGCATCTGGGCCATGTGGGCGGCGTTGATCCAGCCGCGCGCCTCGAACTCGGCATTCCCCCAGAGATGGAAGCCCCAGTCCGGATGCGCGGCGCGCCAGGTGTCGATGCAGTTGTCCGGGCGCCTGCTCTCGTCGCCCACCCAGATGAAGTGGAAGGTCTTGGGTATCATGCTTGCAGGGCCTCCGGCTGGGTTAGGGCCGGATGCTAGAGCCGCATGGTAAACCGCTTGCGAAGTGGACCTACGTGTAAGGCGAAGGGTCCTTCCCGGCCGGGCGGGGGGCCGGATGGCCGGGAAGGACAGGAGCCGGCCCGCGCCAGGGCGGCGCGAACGGCGAAAACTATCGGTCGGAGCGGGCCTGACTTGCGGAACCGCCTCGCTCCGACCGGGCAGCCCGAGGGCCGCCAGGGGGTCAGTCCTGAGGTATCACCCAGCGAATGGTGCCATCGTATGTGCCCGCGACCTTCTCTCCCATGGCGTCGCTCGCCGCATCGAAGCGGGCGCGGCGGGTGACGTTCCTGCAAGTCGCCGCGTCGAGCCCTGCATAGCCGCTTGACTGCGTGACGGTGCAGTCCGTGACCCGGCCCGAGGCGTCGATGCCGACGCGGAAGCGGACGGTTCCGGTGTGGCCGGCGCGGATGTCAGCGGTGGGATAGTCGTCGGTGGTGACCCAGCCGGCCTGGTTGCCGCGAGGGCGGGCGGTCTTCGGGGCGAAGCGGGCCGGCGGTTCGGTGGCCTTGGGCGTGACGAGCGGGGTCGGATCGCCGGTGGCGCCGCCGGTCGGCAGTACCGGGTCGATGATGACGTCCGTGAAGCTGTCGTCCCGCACGATGGGGAACTTCGGTTCGACCGTCGTGATCCGGGACGGGTCTGGCAGCGGCTTCTCGTCGATCTTGGGCGGCTCGACCGGCATGGGCGTGATCGGCGTCGTCGGATAGATCTGCGTCGGCAGGTGGCGAGGAGGATCGGGCGGGAACATCGAGACCGCGAAGCCATTGACCAGGGCGATCGCAAGCCCGCCCTGGATCAGCGCGACCGCGCCGCCGGTGATGGCCTTCTTGTTGCGATTGCCAGAATTCCCGCCGGTATAAGACATGGGCATCCTCTCCATATGCGGTCCATATCCCTGCAGTTGATCGCAGGCCCGGCACCGTTCATGGAAACAAGAGTATCACGACCAATTCAGTTGGGAATAGTTTTTTACTAAGGATGCCAAGCGTTTAATTAGGCATCGACACTATAAACAGGCTTAGCTCTTATTGCAGTGCAATATCATCGCGCGCCGGCCAGTACCTTCTGGCGGCGGCGCTGCACCGAACTGCCCAGCCCGATCGCCTCGCGGTACTTGGCGACGGTCCGGCGGGCGAGTTCGAAACCCTTGCCCTTGAGCAGGTCCACGAGCGCGTCATCGGAAAGGATCGCCTTGGGGTCCTCGGCGTCGATGAGTTGGCGGATCGCGGCCTTGACCGACTCGGCCGAAGCCCCGCCCTCACCGTCCGCCGAGCCGACGCCTGAGGTGAAGAAGTACTTCAGCTCATACGTCCCGCGCGGGCAGCTCAGGAACTTGTTCGAAGTGACGCGGCTGACGGTCGATTCGTGCATGCCGATGGCCTCCGCAACGGTGCGCAGGGTCAGCGGCTTCAGGTGCGAGACGCCGTGGCGGAAGAAGCCGTCCTGCTGCTTCACCAGTTCGGCGGCGACCTTCAGGATGGTCTTCTGCCGCTGGTCGAGCGCCTTGATGAGCCAGTTCGCGTCCGCCAGCTTGTCCGACAGCCAAGCGCGCGACGACTTGTCCGAACTGCCGCCCTTCAGCTCCACGTAGTAGCTGCGGTTGACGATCAGGCGCGGCAGCGTTGCCTGGTTGAGCGCGATGTCCCAGCCGCCCGGCCTTCCGTCGATTGGAGCGCGCGGCGTTATCAGCACGTCTGGCGTCACCGCGCGGCCGGGTTCGCCGCCGAAGCGCAGGCCGGGTTTTGGGTCGTAGCCGCGCAGTTCGGCGAGCATGTCGGCGAAATCCTCGTCGTCCACGCCGCACATGCGCTTCAGCCTCCCGAGTTCCCCGCGCGCGAGAAGGTCGAGATTGTCGATCAGCCGCGCCATGATCGGGTCGTAGCGGTCTGCCTCCCTGGCCTGAAGGGCGATGCATTCGGACAAGGTGCGCGCGCCGACACCGGTGGGATCGAGCGACTGCACCAGCGCAAGCCCCTGTCCGGCCTCGTCGATGCCGATGCCCAGGTCGGCGGCGATTTCGGACAGGCCGAGCGGCAGGTATCCGGCCTCGTCGAGCTGGCCTATGATGTAGCGGGCCACGCCGGCGATCATCGGATCGCGGGCCGCGGCGCCGACCTGGGCAGCAAGGTGCTCCGCCAGCGTGCTGCCCGAGGCGGCGCGCTCGTCGATGCCGGGACCTTCCTCGCCCGCGCCGCTGCGCAGATCGGCGCCCCAGGCCGCGTCGTCTCCCGTGTCGCGGTCGCGGTCGAGCGCGGAGGCATCGATGTCGAGCGGGCGGTCGTCTGCGCCGCGCCCCTCGCCGATCAGCTGGTCGACCGAGGAGCCTTCGAGGGTAGTGCGGCGCTCGTCGGGGATCTGGTCAGCCGGGACCTCGATCGAATCGGCAGGCGCGGCGGCGCCCACGTCGAGCAGCGGGTTGGCGTCGAGCGCCTCGCCGATGAAGGTTTCGATTTCGAGGTTGGACAGCGCCAGCAGCTTGATCGCCTGCTGCAACTGCGGCGTCATCACCAGCGACTGGCTCTGCCTGAGGTCCAGGCGTGGACCCAGGGCCACGGGTCAGAGCTCCGGAGGGAGCGGCCTCACAGCGTGAAGCCCCCTCACAGCGTGAAACCTTCGCCCAGGTACAGGCGCCGCACGTTCTCGTCCGCCACCAACGCTTCGGGGCTGCCCGCGAAGAGGACCTGACCGCCGTAGATGATGCAGGCCCGATCGACGATGTCGAGCGTCTCGCGCACGTTGTGGTCGGTGATGAGCACTCCGATGCCGCGCGTCTTGAGGTCACGCACGAGGTCGCGGATGTCCGAGATCGACAGCGGGTCGATGCCGGCGAACGGCTCGTCGAGCAGCATGATCGAGGGCTTTGCGGCCAGCGCGCGGGCAATCTCGCAGCGGCGGCGTTCACCGCCGGACAGCGCCATGGCCGGGCTGGTGCGCAGGCGCGTGAGGCCGAATTCGTCGAGCAGGCGGTCAAGCTCGGCCTGGCGCACGTCGCGGTCGGGCTCGTTCAGTTCGAGCACGGCGGCGATGTTCTGCTCCACCGTCAGCCCGCGGAAGATCGAGGTTTCCTGAGGCAGGTAGCCGAGCCCGAGGATCGCGCGGCGGTACATCGGCAGGCGGGTCACGTCGACGCCGTCCATGAGGATGCGCCCGGAGTCCGGCCGGACGAGGCCCATGATCGAATAGAAGCAGGTGGTCTTGCCCGCGCCGTTCGGGCCGAGCAGGCCAAGCACTTCGCCCTTGGCGACCGACAACGAAATGTCGGTCAGCACCGCGCGCTTGTCGTAGCTCTTGGCGATCGAGATGACCTCCAGCCCGCCGTTCTCGGCGAGAAGCTGCGCGTCGATGGCGTTCTTCTCCACGGGGGGAACGGCGCCGGGGTCCTGCGTGAGATCGGTGCTGGCAGTCATCGCGCGGGACTTAACGCAGGCAGGCGGGACACCGCAAGA
Organism: Novosphingobium sp. AP12; assembly: GCF_000281975.1. Taxonomy (GTDB): domain Bacteria; phylum Pseudomonadota; class Alphaproteobacteria; order Sphingomonadales; family Sphingomonadaceae; genus Novosphingobium. The sequence continues at coordinate 14,221 of NZ_AKKE01000162.1, forward strand.
AAGCATTTTCGCTTAGTCGCGGAGACTGGCAGGTTTCCTGCATGAGGAACGCCGTTCGGCAGTGCAGCGACCTTCGCACTTGCAAAAAATGGAACTGAACTTGATCTGAACAGCATAAGATGGTGTACTCAAAAAAAGATTAAGGAGTCGCCCCGATGGACAGGATATCGGACCATGCAGCGCACCAGTCGGCGCTCAGTTCCAGTTCGGCCCAACCCGCCGCCCCGCAGACGGGTGCGCTGGGATCGGTCCAGCCGGGCACCCTACCCTCGTTCCCCGGCCGCCGTTCGGCGATGATCGACTGGCGCCGGAAGATGAGCGACCACATCGCTTACGCCCTGCTCGTCTACACCGCGCTGCAGATTTTCGTGACGGTCGGCGCGCTCAAATCGAGCGGCGGTTCGCTGCTGCCCTATTTCGCGCTGGTGATGCTGGTGGTCGCCATCATCCCCGCCTGCCGCCGCTTCGAATCGCGGTGGAACCGCCTGACCGACGAGCAGGCCCATGACCCCGCGCTGGCACGCTACTACAAGCGAGACCGCCTCGCTCTTTGGGCCCTCGCGATCGGCTTGCCCTTCGCCCTGACCGCACTGTTCAAGGGCCTCGCGATCGCCTTCGCCTAACAGGCCGCCTTATCGGCCCAATTGCCTCCCTCGGCGAAACCCGGTCCTGCTTGAAACTCCCGTTTGCCCTCGCCCCGCGCGGCGACTAGGGCGGGCGCATGCATATCGAAGTCGGGAGTTTTTAGGTACGATGCTCAGTCCGGATCAGGCAAGGGACCGCGCGCTGGACCTGGTGGAGCGCGCTCGCCGTGCCGGGGCCGACGCCGCCGACGCGGTATACGGCGCCAGCTCCTCCGAAGGCATCCAGGTCCGCCTCGGCAAGCTGGAAGACGTCGAGCGCTCCGAAGGCGAGCACATCGCGCTGCGCGTGTTCTCGGGCACCCGCTCGGCCAGCATCGGCTCTTCCGACCTTTCGCCCGCCGCGCTCGACGAACTGGCGGCTCGCGCGATCGACATGGCCCGCCTCGCGCCCGAGGACGCCTACGCCGGCCTTGCGCCGCAGGACATGCTGGCCGGCGGCCCTTGGCCCGAACTCGACCTGATCGACCCTGCAGAACCCAGCCCCGCGACCCTGCGGGCGATGGCTGAGGAAGCCGAGGACGCCGCGCGGTCGGTCACCGGCGTCACCAATTCGGACGGCGCCACCGCCAGCGCCGGACTCGGCGTCTTCGCGCTGGCGACCAGCCACGGCTTTTCCGGCGCCTATGGCTCGACCAACCACTCGGTCAGCGCCTCGGTGGTCGGCGGCGAAGGTTCGGGCAAGCAGCGCGACAACGCCTGGCGCACCGCGCACCACGGCGCCGACCTGCCCTCGCCCGCCGAGATCGGCCGCCTCGCGGGTGAGCGTACCGTCGCCAAGCTTAACTCCGGCAAGATGAAAAGCGGCGCGATGCCGGTGATCTTCGACCCGCGCGTGTCCAGCTCGCTCGTCGGCCACCTGCTCGGCGCGATCGCGGGCAGTTCCATCGCCCGCCGCTCCAGCTTCCTTCTCGACAAGCTGGGCGACCAGATCTTCGCGCCCGGCACCCTGATCGCCGAGGACCCGCACGCCCCGCGCGGCCTGCGCGCGCGCCCCTTCGACGGCGAGGGCCTGCCGACCCGCGCCCGCAACATCGTCGAGGACGGGAGGGTGACCGGCTGGCTGCTCGATTCGGCCTCGGCCCGGCAGCTGGGTCTGGCGCCCACCGGCCACGCCACCCGTAACGGGGGCGGTGCGCCCAGCGTCTCGGTCGGCAACGTCCACCTCGGCGCGGGCGAGCTTTCGCCGGCGCAGCTGATGGCCGACATCGCCGACGGGGTCTACGTGACCGAGCTGATCGGCCAGGGCGTCAACGGCGTCACCGGCGACTACAGCCGCGGCGCCGCGGGCTTTCGCATCGTCAATGGAGAGCTGGCCGGGCCGGTCGCCGAGTTCACCATCGCCGGCAACCTGCTGGCGATGTTCGCGCGGATGACCGCCGCCAACGACCTCGAATGGTACCGCGCGATCAACGTGCCCACGGTGCGCGTGGACGGGATGACCGTCGCCGGAGACTGAGCGAAGCCTAGAGGGGGCAGCCGTAAGGGCGGCCCCGCTGATACGACGATGTCGAGGGAAATTGGAGCGGGCGAAGGGATTCGAACCCTCGACCCCAACCTTGGCAAGGTTGTGCTCTACCACTGAGCTACGCCCGCTCTGGCGTTTACGAGGGGCTTCGCATCAGCGCGCCGCCTCGGGTGGAGGGGCCACTAGCAGCGGTTCGCGCGCACTGCAAGAGGGCTGATAAACTCTCCGCGCGAATGCTTCACATGGGCGGATCAGCGCGCCTTGCGGGTCGCGTTCAGTGCCAGAGTGGCCAGCGTGAGCATGACCAGCACGGCGCAGCTGTCCGCCACGAGGTCCAGCCATTCGGCGTCGCGGTGAAGCAAGGGGATCATCTGCACCAGTTCGATGCCCGCTCCCAGCAGGACCAGCCCGCCGGCGATCTTCAGCCGCGAGACACCCGGATAACCCAGCGCCGCCAGCACCGCGAGCGTGGCGAAGGCCAGCATATGCTGGAACTTGTCGCTCGGTTCGCCCGGCAATTGCGGCGGATGCGGCAGCACGGCCATGACGACGGCAAAGACGAGCGCGAGCCAGAAGCCGATTCGGAAGATGTTCTGCATGGGGGCACTATCGTGCTGCATCGCAGCAGATACAAACCGAACTTACCTATCCCCCAAAAGAACCATTCGGCGGCGAAGGAAGGCGGAAAACAATCGGGCCTGCCACGCCGCTGCCATCGCCCGCGCGAACTTGAGCGAGGCTCGCTCGACATCACACGGTGCGGGCCGCAGCCTGCGATCCGGCTTGGGACCGGGAGCAGGGCATGGCGCGTACCGCATTCGTGACGGGATCATCGCAGGGCATCGGCGCTGCCACCGCGCGCACCCTGGGAGCGCAGGGCTGGCGGGTAATCGTCCACTACGGCGGGAGCCGCGACAAGGCGGAGGCGCTGGTCGCCGAAATCCGCGAGAGCGGCGCGGCGGCCGAGCTGGTCGGCGGCGACCTGTCTGATCCCGGTGCGCCCAGAGTGCTCGCCGCCGAAGTGGCCGCGCTTTGCCCGGAGGGGCTGCAGGCGCTCGTCCTCAACGCCGCCGTCATGCCCGCGTCCGACATCGCGACATGCAGCGAGGAGACTTTCGACCGGATCGTCGCGGTCAACCTGCGGGCGCCGTTCTTCCTGCTCCAGGCGCTGGGCCCGGTGCTGGAGGACGGGGCACGCGTGGTCTTCGTGTCCTCGCTCACCGCGCGGCGGGTGACGGGGGGCGTCGCGGCCTATGCGACGATGAAGGGCGGGACCGAAACGCTGGTGCGCCGCGCCGCGCAGGAGTTGGGCGCGCGCGGCATCCGGGTCAACGCGGTCGCGCCGGGCACCACCGCCACCGGGCCGATCGCGCGCTGGGCGGAGACCCCGGCGGGCTTCGAGGCGATCGTGCGCGACCAGGCACTCAAGCGCGTCGCTGAGCCCGACGACATTGCCGGGCCGATCGCCTTCCTGCTCGGCGACGCCGCCCGCTGGATCACCGGCGCGGTGATCCCCGTCGACGGCGGCGCGCTGCTCTAGCTTAGAAGCCTATGTGGAGCATGCGGCCGATGAAGATCAGCACGATCGCGCCGATGATCGAGGCCAGGCATCCCGCGCGGCTGAAGTCGCCGCTGCCCCGGCTGGTGACGAGGCCCGCCACCAGCGAGCCGCCGATGCCTAGCAGGATCGTCGCGATCCAGCTCATGTCGACGACGCCCGGGTAGAAATAACGCGCCAGCGCGCCGATCACGAGGCCGCTGATGATGGCGCCGATGATGTTCAACATAAGCCTCGAAAACTCCCCATTATACAGGTGCCGAAGCGGGCCAGCCGCCGGCGGCTAAATGGCCGGACCGGTACGGGTCGTACCAGTCCTGCCGTGATTGCACCGCCCGTTCTGCAGGCGACGTCGCGGATCGACGGCCGACGCGCTCCGCTGGATGATGTTCCGCGCGATTCGGTTCGTCGCAAGTGTGATTCGTCTGGTCGGTGATTTGTGTGGAAAAATTTTCTCGTCGTGAACATGATTTAGCTGTTGCGTTGCGGACCGGTGCAGGACTTCCCACGCGTCGCGGCAGGGCCCCCGCCGCATGTCGGGAATGGTCCGCGCATAAACGAAGTTTGGACGCCCTCTTGAACCTTTCGGTGGAAAGCGCACTATAGGTGGTGTCGCGCCGGTCACGGAGCCTCAACACCTAGGGATATCGCATCGGACCCCACAAGGCCCGCGCGGATGTCCCCACGGCGTTGTCGGGCTCTGTCGCCAGGGCGCGCGGACGGTCTGGCAGGGAATGTCTGTTCTCATTTTGTACTGGAAATGGTAGACGGGCCGTCCAACGCCCGCCGACTCGCTTCCAGCCCGCCCGACCGCTGGAAAAAGTGTGAACCGTCCTTGGGGCGGTTCGATGACATTTCGAGTTACGGGGGCACCGATGGATTTCAGGAACGCAAGCGATGACCAGGTGTCTGATACAGATGTGGATGCACAAGTGAGTTCGGGCCAGGTCGAGATGGAGGGGCTCTACGCCTCGCGCGAACCTGCGCCCCGCCAGGAAAAGGAGACGGGCAAGGGCCCGGCAGTCGCCATGGACAAGACAGATACCGCAACGGCGGAACTCGTGGCCGAGGCATTCGCGCAGGTGCCCAAGGCCGCCGCCAAGCTCGCCCAGGGCGATTCCAAGACGATCAATGCGCGCCGCTTCACCGTCGTCACCGACCATTCGCGCGACGCGCTCCTGACCGACTTCGGCAAGGAGACGCTCGACGACCGCTACCTCCTGCCCGGCGAGAAGTACCAGGACCTGTTCGCCCGCGTGGCCGATGCCTATGCCGACGACCAGGACCACGCCCAGCGTCTTTATGACTACATCTCGCGGCTGTGGTTCATGCCCGCCACCCCGGTCCTGTCGAACGGCGGCACCGGGCGCGGCCTGCCGATCTCGTGCTACCTGAACTCGGTGGACGACAGCCTCGAAGGCATCGTCGCCACCTGGAACGAGAACGTCTGGCTCGCCTCGCGCGGCGGCGGCATCGGCACCTACTGGGGCAACGTTCGCGGCATCGGCGAGCCGGTCGGCCTCAACGGCAAGACCAGCGGCATCATCCCTTTCGTGCGCGTGATGGACTCGCTGACGCTGGCGATCTCGCAGGGCTCGCTGCGCCGTGGTTCGGCTGCCTGCTACCTCGACGTCTCGCACCCTGAGATCGAGGAGTTCCTCGAGATCCGCAAGCCCTCGGGCGACTTCAACCGCAAGGCGCTCAACCTGCACCACGGCGTGCTGCTCACCGATGAGTTCATGGAAGCCGTCCGCGACGGCGCGCCGTTCCAGCTGCGCAGCCCCAAGGACGGCTCGGTCCGCAACACGGTCGACGCGCGCTCGCTGTTCCAGAAGCTGGTCGAAGTGCGCCTCGCCACCGGTGAGCCCTACATCGTCTTCTCCGACACCGTGAACCGCATGATGCCCAAGCATCACCGCGACCTCGGGCTCAAGGTCTCAACCTCGAACCTGTGCTCGGAAATCACGCTGCCCACAGGCCGCGACCACCTCGGCAACGACCGCACGGCGGTGTGCTGCCTCTCCTCGCTCAACCTGGAGACCTGGGAAGAGTGGAAGGGCGACAAGCGCTTCGTCGAAGACGTGCTGCGCTTCCTCGACAACGTCCTGCAGGACTACATCGACCGCGCGCCGGACGAGATGGCCCGCGCCAAGTACTCCGCCTCGCGTGAGCGGTCGGTTGGCATGGGCGTGATGGGCTTCCACTCGTACCTGCAGAAGCGCGGCATCGGCTTCGAAAGCGCGATGGCCAAGGCGCTCAACCTCCAGATGTTCCAGTACATCAACCAGAAGGCCAACGAGGCCTCGATGATGCTGGCCAAGGAGCGCGGACCCTGCCCCGACGCCGCCGACCAGGGCGTGATGGAGCGTTTCAGCTGCAAGATGGCGATCGCACCCACCGCGTCGATCTCGATCATCTGCGGCGGCACGTCTGCCTGCATCGAGCCGATCCCGGCCAACATCTACACCCACAAGACGCTTTCGGGCAGCTTCGTGGTGAAGAACCCGTACCTGCAGAAGCTGCTCGCCATGAAGAGCAAGGATTCCAACAACGTCTGGAATTCGATCCTCGAACACGGCGGTTCGGTCCAGCACCTCGACTTCCTCTCGGCCGATGAGAAGGCGGTCTACAAGACCAGCTTCGAGATCGACCAGCGCTGGCTGCTCGAATTCGCGGCCGACCGCACGCCCTACATCGACCAGGCGCAGTCGCTGAACCTGTTCATCCCTGCCGACGTCGATAAGTGGGACCTGATGATGCTCCACTTCCAGGCATGGGAGCGCGGCATCAAGTCGCTCTACTACCTGCGCTCCAAGTCGGTGCAGCGCGCCGGTTTCGCGGGCGGCGTGGAAGCGGACAACACCAACGAACTCGCCAAGTTCGAACTGGCTGCCAGCACCACCGACTACGACGAGTGCCTTGCTTGCCAGTAACGCGCTGACCAGCTGAGTTCACCGAGAGCGGCCTTCCGGGAAACCGGGAGGCCGTTTCGGTTTGGGCGGCTCGGCCCGCGTCGCGGGCGGTTCGGGCAGGCCTGGACAAATGCCGAGGAACCAAAGGCTTCGCGCAGCGTCGATAGGGCAAAGCTCTTTCGAAGGAACCTGCCCATGCCCCAGCCCGCCGAAACCGTTCGCGCGCCCGCCGCAGCGACGCCCACTGTCGATATCGCCGTCAACGTCAGCCAGGGAGCCGTTGCGGGCGCGGTGGCGGGGTTTGCCGCCTCGGCGGTGATGAACGGGTTCCAGTCACTGGTGACGCCATTGTTCCAGCCCTCGGGCGCGGGAGGTCCTCCGGCGACCGAACTGGCAGCGCAGCGCGTCTCGGTGATGGCCTCGGGCGCGAGGCTCGGCGATGGCGATCGGCAGGCGGGCGGCAATGCGGTCCATTACATCGTCGGCACAGTGACAGGCGGTCTCTACGGCGCGCTGGCCGAGGTGCGCCCCGGCGTCACGCGCTGGCACGGCTTTGCTCTCGGCCTCGCCGCGGCGACGCTGGTGGACCAGATCGCGGTGCCGCTCTCCGGTCTGGCCCGGCCGCCCTGGCGCTATACGCTGCGCACCCACCTTTATGGTTATGCTTCGCACCTCGTCTTCGGCTTCGTCACCGAGAGCGTGCGCAAGGTCCTGCGCGAACGGTTGGCGAAAGTGCGGCGCGAGCGAGCCGATGCGGTGACGCTTGACGACGTGTCCGTGCCGCTGATGCTGGGCCTCGCCAACGGTCAGAGGACCTTCACGCCGCCGGCCGCCGTGACGATCGCGGCGGCTGGCAGCGGGCTCGGGCTGGAGGGCACGCCGCTGGCGCTGCTCAATTCCAAGTGGACCGGCGTGCTCCTGGGCGCGGCGGCGATCGGCGAATATGTCATGGACAAGCAGCCGGGCATCCCCGCGCGCATCTCGCCGCCTGGACTGACGGCGCGGGCGCTGGGCGGCGCGCTGTCGGGCGCTGCGGCGGCGCGGCCGGGTAAGGCGTGGCTGGCCGCCGGCATCGGCGCGGCCGGGGCGCTGGCGGGCGGCTACATCAGCTACCGCATGCGCATGAGCCTGGCCCGCGCGCTGGGCCGCGATCGTCCGGTGGCCTTCGCCGAGGACGCCCTGTCGCTGCTCGGCTCGGCGGCGCTGGCAGGATACGCGGCAATGCGTCAGACCCAGCGCGAGGCCGGTGAACCGGAAAAGCTGGCCGCCTAGGGCCTTTGAATTAGTCGTCGTCCCAGCGCAGGCTGGGACCGCTGGCAGCTTAGCGCGAGCTTTAAGCGGGGCGGTCGCTGGGTAGTGCCCGTTGGCGAAGTTTCGGCCCAAGGGTACACGGCGGTCCCAGCCTGCGCTGGGATAACGGCAGTTGGTGAGGCTTGACATTTATAACCATTTAGGTTATATGGCCCAGCATCCG
>NZ_AKKE01000163.1 GCF_000281975.1 Novosphingobium sp. AP12
GCCCGACAGGCGCCACCAGCCCTTTCCCGAGAGCGCGAGGATCCAAGCCTGCCATTCTGGGACGCCGTTTTCCCTTAAGAAAGTGGCGATCGTCATGGTGCGCTTGCACTGTTTGAGCCGGACGCAGCGAAGCTTGCGCCGGAGCCAGCTGTCGATCTCGCGCAAAACCGTCTGAGCCCGGGCGTGTCGGTAGTAGGTGACCCACCCTGTAGTGAAGGCATTGGTCTGTGCGATCATCGCCGCGAGGCTGATGCCTCGGTTGCGGCGCGTAATCGCCCGGAGCCGCTCCTTCAGCCGCGTGAGACTTTTGTTCGCTATGCTCAAAAAGCCTCCCGCTGTCAGACGGTGGCCGAGGAAGGTACGTTCCCGGACGTGTGCAACCGCGCTCTTGGCCTGATTGACGCGGAGTCGGAGCTTGCCTTCCAGCAAGGCGGTAACCGAAGCCATGACGCGCTCCCCCGCTGCCTGTGACCGTACATAGATGTTACAGTCGTCGGCATAGCGGCAGAACCGGTGGCCCCGGCGTTCGAGCTCCTTGTCGAGGTCATCCAGAATGAGGTTAGCGATCAGCGGCGAGAGAGGGCCGCCTTGCGGGGGCCCCTCCTGCCGTTCGACGTGCACACCACCCGACAGCATCCCGGCCTGTAGAAACCGGCGGATGATGACGAGCAGGCGTGGGTCGGCGATGTGCCGGGCCAGACGGGCCATGACGATGTCGTGGTTCACCCGATCAAAGAATTTCTCCAGGTCGAGGTCTACGACGATCGCATAGCCGTCCCGCACATAGTCCCGGGCCTGACGCAGCGCATCGTGTGCGCCGCGTCCGGGGCGGAACCCAAAACTCGATGCCGAGAATGTCGGATCAAGGACGGGATCCAGGACTTGCAGTATCGCCTGTTGTACCAGCCGGTCGACAGCCGTCGGAATGCCCAGCTGGCGCACTCCTTTCCCGCCGGGTTTGGGAATTTCAACTCCGCGCACCAGGCTTGGACGGTAAGTACCGTCGAGTAACGAGGCGATCAGCCTCTCACGGTTTCCTGCAATCCAGTCACGCAGGTCGGAGACGGTCATCCCGTCCACGCCCGGCGCCCCCTTGTTCGCTTTCACCCGCTTGTAGGCTTGGTTCAGGTTGGCCGAGCTGGCCACCTCCTCCATCACGTAACGCGTCAAGGCGAGGGGCTCGGCCCATGCCGTGGGTGATTGCCGCTCCTCGATCGTCCCAGCGCCAGTTCCGCCTTTGCCGGGGACGTCGTGGCCAAGCGATGCCTTCAGGGCTTCATCGAAGAAGTCCTGTTGCTTCCCGCTACCTTGCTGCCGCTCCACACCCATCGAATGTGCCCAGTCTTGCTCCTTGGGTACCGAATTTGGTCCTTCGCCGGCTTGCGCCCGCTACTATGACCGCTGCTGACTTCTCCGGGCCCATCCAGCAACATCACTGCCGCTGTTCTCCGGATCGTCCGGAGAGGCCAGGAGATCTCCCGGGGTAAGACGTTGATCCTTCACTCGGTCGCTGCCGGATTTACCAATGCGCGCGTCTGTCTGGCTATCGGACATCCCCATCCATTGCTGGGTTATCCCGCCGCACCGGCCTTCTATCCGATTCCTGTTCGTCAGCTCCGAGCTTTGCCTCCGGCTTCCTCCCCACCCCGCCTCGCGGCGACGCAGTTGCCTTCAGCTAGCAGTTCCCACCAGCAGGCCTGCAAAGGACTTCCACCTCCTGCATCAACGCCGTGCCCGGCACACAA
>NZ_AKKE01000164.1 GCF_000281975.1 Novosphingobium sp. AP12
CTGGCAGGGGGAGCCGCTGGAGAAGGCGATCCCCATCTCGGTGCGGGGACGGCGCGACGCGTTCGTCGTCGATGTCCGGCAGGGGCTGATTGACGGGCAGATCGTGAGCCCGGAACGCGCCCTGCAGAAGCTGAACGGTGTGCCCGACGACATTGCCCGCCGGACCGACGGCACCAATCGTGCCGACGTCTCCTTCGCGCTCGGCGGCCTAGCGCCCGTCCCCCTCCTCTTCCTGCTCGGCGTGATCGTCGACGACGAGCACCGCACGCTGTTCATGGACTGGGACCGCAAAGCGCACATCTGGCGACCGCTCGACGAGGACGACGACGGGAGGCGCTTCGACGTCACCGGACTCGGCGCGGTCGTCGGCGGCACCACCCGCGCCGCGCTCTGCGTCTCCGCCTCCTACGACGTGCTCGATTCCGACGTGCGCCTGGTTGAGCCGACCGCGCCGATCATTCGGATGAACCTGCAGGACCGATCGACTGCGTCGCATTGGTCGGATGCGAAGCAGCAGCAGCTTACCCAGCAGTTTCTCGACACGGTCATGGCGCTCTCACGGCAGGGCGTCACCGAGATCGCGCTGTTCCTCGCGGCGCCAGCCAGCCTTTCGCTCAGGTTCGGGACCGTCTACGACAGGCGCAACCTACCGGGCGTGACCGTGAACCAGTTCGAGCAGGCGGACGCGCGGAAGTTTCCGTGGGCGGTCCGGATGCCGGTCGCGGGTCTGGCTACACCTGAGCTGGTGCAGCGCTGATGCCCGTCGCACCCGTGCCGGTGGCCCCGGCGATCGACGTCGCGAAGCTCGGCCATTCGATGATCGACCTGGCTCCTACCGAGTTCACCCGCGACGCGATACAGGGTCGGTAGCCTAGAGGCGGTCGGCTTGCTGCCTTAGTGCAGCCATTATCGGCGGCACTCATCAGTTGACTTAAGCGCGCGCGCGTGAACTCTCGCGCCTCGGGGGCAAGATAAAGATCTGGATGAGAAGGGGGTGACGTGCGTCTGGCCAAGTTGAGTATCCGCAACTTCCGTAATTTCCAGGCAATCGACGTGCCCTTGGCGGGCAATGTCGTCCTCCTGGGCGAAAATCGCGTTGGCAAGAGTAACCTCCTCTTTGCGGTACGCCTCGTCCTCGACCCGACGCTTCCTGATTCGGCGCGCCAGCTCAAGCTCTCGGATTTCTGGGACGGCTGCGATTTGGCGGCATCGCCCGAAATCGAGGTCCATCTCCATTTCGCCGACTTCGACGATGATGCCGCGCTGGTCGCGCTGCTCACCGATTTCCGCACCGCCGCCGATCCCGCCGTCGCGCGGCTGAGCTACGTCTATCGCAAGAAGCCCGAGGTCGCCGGCATTCCCCAGTCGGGCGAGGACTGCGAGTTCATCGTCTATGGCGGTGGCGACGAATCGCGCGCCGTCTCCAGCCGGGTGCGCCGTCGCATCGCGCTCGACATGCTCGACGCCCTGCGCGACGCCGAGGGCCAGCTCGCCTCGTGGCGCAACTCGCCGCTTCGCCCTTTGCTCGAGGACGCTATCGCCTCGGTCAGCCGCGCCGATCTCGACGGCGTCGTCGCCGACCTCGAGGCGGCCACCAAGCGGCTAGAGAATTTCCCATCGGTAAAGGCGCTCGAGACCGCGCTGCGCTCGGGCATCCTCGATCTCGCCGGCACCGCCCACGACATCGACGCCCGGCTGCGCTTCGCGCCCGCCGATCCGCTGCGCCTGTTCCGCGCGATCGCGCTCTACATCGACAATGGCCGGCGCGGCCTCGCCGAGGCCAGCCTGGGCTCCGCCAATGTCGCGCTGGTGGCGCTCAAGCTCGCCGAGTTTGCCTGGCGGCGCGCCAAGAACGAGCGCAACTATTCGCTGCTGTGCATCGAGGAGCCCGAGGCGCACCTTCATCCCCAGCTTCAGCGCGCCGTGTTCGACAAGCTCTTCCAATCCCCCGATCCCGCACAGGCGCTGATCGTCACTAGCCATTCGCCGACGCTCGCCGCGGCAGCGCCGCTGCGCGCCATCGTCCAGCTGCGCGCGGCGGGCGGCGCTACCCGGGCCTACTCGCTCGCCTCCCTACCGGTTAGCCCCGACGAGCTCGATGATATCGAGCAATATCTGACCGCCACACGCTCCGAGTTGCTGTTCTCGCGCGGCGTCATCTTCGTCGAAGGCGACGCCGAGGAGACGCTGCTGCCGGTCTTCGCCGACGCGATCGGGCATAATCTCGACCGGCTCGGCATCAGCATCTGCAATGTCGCCGGTATCCATTTTGAGCCCTATGTGAAGCTCGCTGCGAGCCTCGGGCTGCCCTTTTCGGTCATTACCGACTGGGATCCGCTCGATGGCGCTAAGCCGCCGCTCGGCAAGGCGCGCACCCTCGGCATCTGGGACGCCTATTGCACCGTCACCGGCACCGCGCCGCTGACGCCCGAGCAGCGCGCGCAGTGGCAGGCCGCCGATTTTGCCGGCTTCAGCGCCGGATGGCGCCAGGCCGGCATCTTCCTCAACGACCAGACCTTCGAGATCGCGGTCGCGAACACGCCGGGGCTGCAGGCGGCATTGCTCGATATTTTGGAGGAGCAGGGCTTTGGCGCGATTCGCAAGGCGCGCATCGCCGCCTGGCGCGCCGGCGCGCCAGTCGATCCTGCGCAGCTCCTTGCCATGGTCGCCGACATCGGCAAGGGGCGGCTGAGCGCCAAGCTCAAGAAGAAGTTGGCCTGGAACCTGGCGCCCCCCGCCTATGTCGCCGGCGCCGTCGGCTATGTAGCCGCGCGTGTCTAACCATCTCGCGCTGGTGCGTGCGCTGGTCGACCTTGCCGGCAACCCGGAACAAGCCGATGCCGTACGCGAACGCGGACACTGCGTCGTGCTCGCCGGCCCGGGCAGCGGCAAGACCAAGACGCTGACCACCGCCATGGCGCGTGCGCTGGTCGAGGATGTCGTGGATCCGCGCGGCGTCGCCTGCATCACCTACAACAACGAATGCGCGATCGAGCTCGAGAACCGGCTTGCGGCGCTCGGCGTGCTGAGCAGCGACCGCAACTTCATCGGCACGGTGCACAGTTTCGCGCTGACCCAGGTCATCATGCCCTATGCCCGGTGCTTCCCGGGCCTGCTGCCTGCGGATTTTCGCGTCGCCACCACCGCCCAGCGCCGGGCCGCGGTCGAATCCGCCTATCTGGCGGTTTTCAACGACCGCTTCGATCCCCATGACCGGTGGAGCTTCGCCGAGGAGAAACGGCGCCGCGACGTCGATCGCAGTCTGCCCGCCTGGCGCGGGATCAATCCCGAACTGGCCGATTTCATCGAGGCCTATGAAGCCGAGCTTCGCCGCCGCGGGCTGATCGATTTCGACGACATGCCGCTGATCGCTTTCGGCATGATCAAGGCGCATCGCTGGATACGCGCCGCGCTGCAGGCGCGCTTCCCGGTCCTGTTCGTCGACGAATATCAGGACCTCGGCCATGCGCTCCATGAACTGGTCCTGCTGCTCTGCTTCGACGGCGGCATGCGCCTGTTCGCGGTCGGCGATGGCGACCAGTCGATCTATGGCTTCACTGGCGCCAATCCGAAGCTTCTTCAGAGCCTCGCGGCCCGCCCCGACGTTCGAGAAATTCGTCTCCGCTTCAATTACCGCTCGGGTGCAAGGATCATCCGGGCGTCGCTCGGCGCACTCGGCGAGGAACGCGACTATCGCGGCCTCGACGGCGCACCCGAAGGCGAGCTCACTTTCTACCCCGTCATGGGAGGCCACGATGCGCAGGCGGCGGCGATTGCCGAGACCGTGCTTCCCGCGCTGCTTGCGCGTGGCCATCCCCCCGAGCAGATCGCGATCCTCTACCGCGCCGCCTGGCTCGGCGACAAAATATCACACGCGCTCAATGGCAGGGGCGTCGCGCACGTCCGCACCGATGGCAATGCGCTCATCAAGCGCAGCTCGCGCCTCGCCCGCTTCGTTGAGGGCTGCGCCGGATGGGTCACCGGCGGCTGGCGCGAGGCCGACCCGCCTTATGGCCGGCTGCTCGCCCAGGCGCTCGCGCTCGTCTATGGCGGCCGCGCCAGCGACGCCGAGCAGGAGACGGTCTCTCGCCAGCTCATCGCCTTCCTACGCAGCAGCATTGATGCGGGCGAGACGACGCATACCTGGCTGCAACGTCTCTGCCGCGAGCTGGTCGCCCCATGGCGTGTGCTGGCGCGCAACCCCCAGCAGGAATGGGAGATCTGCTCCGAGATGGTGGTCAAGACCGATCCCGCGCAGGACAAGGACATGCCGCTCAACGTCTTCTCGGGCCGTATCGAAGGCACCGGGCCGCTCAGTCTCAGCACCCTGCACAGCGCCAAGGGGCGCGAGTTCGACGCGGTGATTCTCTACGGGATGAACGCCAGCGACATCCCGAGCAATCGCGACAGGAAGTCCGCCGGGGCGCTACGCGAGGCGCGCCGGCTCTTCTATGTCGGCGTCACCCGGCCGCGAAAGGAGCTCGCCATCGTCTATCAGGAAGGCCATCACTCGCCCTGGGTCGCCGAGCTCTACCAGCGCAGTCAGCAAGGGTGACAATGCCATGAGCACCGACCACCACTTTCAGGCGCGTGACATCCTCACTCCGCTCGCCGACCCCGGGACGCCCAGACGACACGGTCACTCGGACGCGGTTACGAAATCGGCCAATCTCGCCGGTCAGGCGTCGGCTTTGTTGGTGACAGCGAACAACAGGATGGAGCGCGTGGAATGGCCGGTGTTGGCGTAAGCCGACGGTCCAGGGACTGCATGGGAACGGCGTAAGTTGGTCGCAAGCTATCACTACCGCACTGCCCTCGCACGAATTTCCGCCCTGATTGTGGACGTTCCCGAGCCAAAATCACGTTCCCGATTCCGGACTTTCGTTCATCGCCTGCGCGTGGGACATTACCACCATTCCCAAACAATAGGCCGAGCGGCAGGTCTTTTTTAAAACGGATGTACAGCGTGTTGGGTTCGCGCAAGGCACATCGAACTCTTCATGCAGGCGCAATGCCGAATGCTAGGCGCGTGCGAACGGAGAATGACGACCGAGATACCCTTACCTCTGCGTATTGCGCGGACATTGTAATTAGGTAGATTACTGTTGCGTGCGTATCAGAATTTGGGATTATGGGGTTACGGAGGAGCGGGAACGGAAGAAAGTTCGAGAAGAATGCGTTGGTTTCACGCAGATTTCTCCTTCGTTCATTCGGTGATTTGGCTGTTAGGGGTGGAGCTTGGTTTCCTTCGGGATGACGTATCTATCGCCCGACGCAATGCGCGAGGCACGGAAATTCATGAACGCGCACCAGAAAGGTGTCCGCGACGAGATCGGCTTCCTGATCGTGCACCAGCGTTACGCCGATCGCTTCTTCCCCGGCACCTCGGTCCTGCACACCCGGCTGCGCTACGCTCTGTTCGTGCCGTGGCTCTACCGCGATGAGCAGGCCAAGCCCGCCAAGGGCATGCGAACCCAGGACAGCATGAAGCGCCGCGAGTATCTGCTGACGGGACGGCTGATCAACGAGACGGCCGGCGTAATCGGGAGCGGGAACTATCCGTTGCCGGTCGATCAGCGTCCAAGCCAGGTGTATTGGGGGGCGCTGCAACGCTGGGGGCTGGTGCGCGAGCAGGAGGGGACCGGGCCGCTCAGCCGCTATCAGGTCGAGCGCATCGTTACCGGAAAGCCCGGCGGCCCGTTGAAGGATGACGAGTGGACACCGCTGAATGGCATGTCTTGGCCATTCGTGTGTCCCGAACCGCCCGAGGACTGGAACCAGACTGGCGAAGGCACGCTCAGCTTCGACCTCACCGCGAAGGAGAAGAAGTTCCTGGCGAAGCGGTTACGCAGCCTCACCTCGCCGAAGAACCCGGGCGCGCGGTCGATATTCTCGCTTCTCGTCGGGCACGACGTGTCGTCGAGCCGCGCTGCGTGGAGTCCCCAGATCCGCGACCTAGCCGAAACCGAGCGACCGGCTCTCGAACGCTCGGGGCAAGCAGCGGCCTTGGCGGCGATTGGCCGTGCGGTCTATGCCGCACAGGTCGAGACGCTGTGTAAGACTATCGACGGAAGCAAGCGCACCGCCACGCAGCGCGACGCGCTGCCGCAGGTGCTGGAGCGGTGGCGGACGCAGGCGGACCGGCTCGACTGGGCGGCCTTTCTCGAGGACATGGACGACAAGAGCGAGTTCTCCCCCGTCGTCTCGATCGCACTGCGCGATACGCTCTCGTGGATCCGTGATGGGCATAGTGATCCGATGCGGCTTGAGGAGGTCTATCGGAAGGCCGAGATCGGCCGGAAGGGGCGCCGCGCGCGGCTGTCGCTCACCCAATTCGGCGTCGATCAGCGCGCAGACTGGGACAATGATCACCATCCGATCGGCGCGCCGCTTCACTATCGTTGGGACCGGGTGCAGATGTTGCTCAGGGATCTGGTCGGCGCATGAAGAAGCCACCGAAAGACTTCCCCGGCCAGGCATTTCTCGAGCTGTTGCGACCGCCAAAGCTCACGCGCACGCGGTTCGCGCTGTTCGCCGCCTATTCGGCCGATCCGATCGTGCTGGGCGGCACCCTGCTCAACCTGCATGCGCGCGGCCGCGATAGTGCGGGCGGCAACAAGTCCGATTTCGCCGGGGCCATCGAGGCGCTGCGCGACCGTGTCCGGTTCATCGTCCAGCGCGGCCGCATCCACCGCGGCCCGAAGCTTCCCCGGATCGCTGCGGTGCTCGACCAGTTCGTAATCGAAATGCCTTATCGGGAGCGTTTAAACAGCTGGCACCCGAAAGCGGCACTGATCTGCTACGAGGACGACAAGTCGCACTGTTTCTGGCGACTCTGGATCGGAAGCCGCAATCTCACGACAAGCCGGGACCTCGATCTCGGGCTGGTCCTCGACGGCGAGAGCAAGCGGCGCAAAGGAAGTCAGGCGATCAGCGGGATCGACGCGCTTGGTGCCACGCTCGCCCGGGAGGCAAAGCTTCCCGACCTCGATCCCGACACGCTCGCCGATGAGTTGAAGACTGTTCGATGGATCGCGCCGGAGGGGACCCATGTCGATAGCATCGACCTGTGGACGCGCGGCGGGGAGCCGGCGCCCCCGCTCGCCGCGTCGAAGGCCGGCAAGATCATCATACTAAGCCCTTTTCTGTGCGACACGTTCGCCGGCGCACTTGGGGGCATTACCGCGGGATGTGCCGACCGCACCCTCGTCACGACCTTGCCGGCGATGCGCAAGCTGGGGGCGGAAGGACGCGCCGGCCTGTCCGGTTTCAAGCTGCTGTCGCTCGCAGCGCCGAGCCCGGACGGGAGCGAGGCGGACGAGGTCCCGATAGACACCACGTGCGAGCCTGCCACCGACGAGGAGGATGAAGGCCGAGCAGGTACTGCGCATTCCGGCCTGCACGCCAAGCTGTTCGCCTCGATCACCGGCAACCGCATCGACATCGTCGCCGGCAGCGCCAACGCGACGGATCGCGCGTGGTCTGGCCGCAACGCAGAGGTGGCCGCCCGGCTCAGCGGCGGCGCCGCAGAGATCGACGGGGTCCTGGCGGTCGTCGGCTCCGCAACCCCGATCGCGCCAGAGCTGCTGGAGGGGCTTCCAGATGAGGGTGAGGGCGAGGCGTCCGAAATGCAGCTGGAACAGGTCCGCTGGATGCTGGCGGACATGCCCCTGACCCTCCGGCGCGATGGCAAGCTGTTCACTATCGAGGGTGAGCAAGCACCTACGCTGCCGGCGTCCGCCCGCCTTGAAGTGGGTCTCGCAACGATGGTGATGCACCCATGGGAAGGTGGTGCCCGGAGCGTCGCGTTGGGCGAGGTTCCACTGTCCCTACAGACCGATCTCGTCCAGTTCCGCCTGGTGATGGGCGACTTGCCGGCCGCTTCCTGGATGATGCGGGTGCCGATCTCACCGATGATTGAGGGGGACCGCGATTCCGCGGCGATCAGCCGCTTCCTCAGCGTCGCCGGCCTGCAGTCCTGGTTGCGCGAAATGTTGGAGGGCGAGGCCGGCGCAGGTGCCGAGGACGATTGGGATGTAGAGCCGGTGTGCGGCGCGAGGCGACGCGAGAGTTGGAAGCATGACGGCTTCGCGCTCGAGGATATCCTCACGGCCTGGGCGAAGGAACAGATGCAGAAGACCGACGCTCTCAAGCGGGTCGATGCGATGCTCGATCGCTACGTCGCAGCCGTACTTGCCCACGGCGAGCATCTTTCGAAGGAGGATCGCGCAGATCTCAGGGCGCTCCAGGAAACATGGGGCGTTGCGCGCGACGTGTTGTTGAAGAAATGAGCAGCACCCCGCGCCCATTCCAGGAGGCAACGGTGGCCGCTGCCGTCGCGGCACTCACCGGCACGGGGAGCCGCCGGTTCCTTGTTGCGGACGAGGTCGGGCTGGGCAAGACCACGGTCGCGCGCGAAGCCCTCCGACATCTGTCAAAAGGAGGCACCAAGGCGTTCACGGCCTTCTATGTCACCAACAACACGCGTGTTTCGGATCAGAATGCGTCGCGCCTTGTCGACTTCCTCGGGAACAAGGATGCGAGGAAACGCGCCCTCTCCAAGGTCGATCGGCTATCGATGATCCCGCTCGACCAGCGGCCGCCGGGCGAGCCACGCTCTCCGCTGCGTCTCTATTCGCTCGCTCCGCAGACCTCGTTTCCGGCCGAGGGCAAACACCAGTCTCCCGGGGCCGCTGTCGAGCGGGCGTTCCTCGGCCGCCTGCTCGAACGCGCCGTGCCAGGGGTTTCGGAGAAGCTGCCCGATCTGTTCATTCAACAGCGCGCCGTGAAGAGCTGGGAGGGCGCGTGTCGTACCGCCGATCGGCTTATGGGTGGCATCGATCCCAAGCTCGTCGAGACCTATCGCAACGCGCTCAAGGCGCGCTTCAATCCGGAAGGCAAGCGGCCCAGCCTCGCCGACCGCATTGCTAAAGCTGCGGATGAAAAGCCCCATTCGCGCACCCTTACCGTGTTGAGGCGGCTCCTTGCCGAGGCCTGCCTGGAGGCTACGCCACCCGATCTCATCATCTTCGACGAATTCCAGCGCTTCCGGGAGATGCTGGCGCCCGCAGCTGGCGACCGTCTCGGGCAGGCACTGCTCGGTATCGGCAGGAAGAGACCGGCGATGCTGCTTCTCTCGGCGACGCCCTATCGCCTCTACGGCGAGTCCTGGGATGGCAAGGATGGACCGCAGGCGCATGAGGAACTATTCGAGACGATCGAGTTCCTGACTCGGAACAAGGAGACCCGCGCGGAGGCCGAGCAGCTGTTCGCCAGCTTTGGCGAGATTCTGCGGGCAATCGGCGATGCGACGGGGGACGGTATCGACCCGCTGCTTCGCGATCGTGCCGAATCGACGCGTGACCGTATCGATGCGCTGCTGCGGCCGTGCATCGCCCGCACGGAGCGCCCGGCGTCGACCAGCGAGGATTATCGGACACGCCGCGCCGCCCTCCCCATCTTGCCGGGCGATCTGCGGGTGTTCAAGCAGTTTGCCGGCAAAGTAACCGACCGGAACAAGACCGCTGCTTCGGCTTATTGGCTGTCGGTCCCGCTGCCGGCGCAGGCGTTGGGCTCCCGCTACAAGATTGCCGAAGATAGACCGTTCGAGCGCGAGCCCGGCGCACCATTCCTGCGTGCCGGCAAGCAACTCGCCGAGGCGAAGCAAGGCTGGGGAAGCGCGAAGTTGCGCGCGCTGCAGGAAATTGCGAAAAGTCCGGAGCTGGCCCTGCCATGGGTCGCGCCGTCGATGCGTTGGTGGCGTTTGGCCGGGCCGTGGGCGAGCGCGCCCTCCCAGAAGACTCTTCTCTTCAGCCGCTTCCGCGCGACGCCGCAGAGCGTTGCGGCGCTGATGAGCCTTGGGGTCGAGAACGCCTATCTCAATGCGGCAGGCACCGATCGCCGCCCGACCTGGGAGAGCAAGCGTCTGGCGCCGCAGTCCGGCCTGCCGGTGATGGGGCTGTTCCACCCCTCGCCGTTCCTGATCCGGGTGACGGATCCGCTCAAGGGACACCACGCGACCGCGGACACGGCGCTTAAGACGGTGGCCAATCAGCTCCGCCGTGCGCTGGGCCGCCTCAAGATCGAAATCCGTGACAGGCCGAAGAAAGACGCGGAGCGCTCCCGACCGCTGTGGAACCTGCTGGCCGCGATTGAGCAGGAATCGGGCGACTACGATGCCACGCAGTTGGCATGGGCCGCAACGGCAGGCGATGAGGCCGTGCTCGGGCGGATTGTCGAGGAGCGCGACGACGTAGAGGCGATCGAGTGGATCAGCAGCAGGGAATTCGACCGCCTCGCCGAGATCGCGCTGTCGTCGCCCGCTGTCGCTGTGGGCCGCGCGCTGCTACGCCATCTCCCAACGGCGATAGACCCTGAGCATATCTACGACCTTACTTGGTTCTGCTGGCACCGGCTCCGGACCTATCTCGACAATCGCGTCTTCTGGGGACGGCTCGGGAACGGCAGCTTTACCGAGGTGCTCATGGCCGCAGTACGCGATGGTGGTCTCGAGAGCGTGCTCGACGAACATTTCTGGCTCGCGCAAGGACAGGTCGAGGCAGCGCAGTTGCTGGACGAACTCGGCTCGGCGCTGCACGCTTCGCTGGGCTGGTTCACCTTCCGCGGCCTCCCGGCAACCGGGAGGTCGATCCGCCTGCGATGCCACGCGGCCGTGCCGTTCAGCGGGACGGAGAAAGCCGACGCCGAGACGACCGAACGCGCCCTTTCCGATTCCGAAGAGGACGCCCCACCACGTGCCGAGGGTTTGAGGCGGGCGTTCAACACGCCGTTCTGGCCGCATGTTCTCGCCACGACGTCGATCGGCCAGGAGGGGCTCGATTTCCACAGTTGGTGTCGGCGGATCGTCCATTGGGATCTTCCGTCGAATCCGGTCGATCTTGAACAACGCGAAGGTCGCATCTCCCGTTATGGCGGCCTTTTGATCCGCCGGCCGCTTGGCGCAAAGGTGCGCGAGGACGCAGTGGCGGCAGGCAAGGGTGGGCGATCGCCGTGGAACGCGGCTGCGGCCCTTGGGGAGGCGCGCTTTCCTAACGACACCGGACTGTCGCCATGGTGGACGTTCGAGAACGCCGATATCGACCGACATGTTCTGGCATTGTCGAAGAGCCGTGACATCGCGCGCTTCGATCACCTCCAGCGCCAGCGTTTGCTCTATCGCCTTGCGCTTGGCCAGCCGAACCAAGAGGATCTGGTGAATCACCTTGCGCGCGGTAGTGACGAGAAAATTGCCGCACTCAGCGCTCTTGCCCTTGACCTCCGTCCGGTGTCGAGAGCGCACAAGTAGTATCTAGGTGACACCGCAGCTGATACCGCACTGAAAGAATGACGAACCTTGGGTGCTTAGCTACCGGCAACTATCAAAAATCTGAGGGTCCAGTCCCAGCAGAAACCGACTTTTGCGCTTCCGCGTCGGAACGACGTGACTTGATCGCGACCTGCCGGATGCCCCCCTGCCCCGTCCGGCGATCACCGACCCTTCACGGACACTCAGCCGCCGATTTTCCGTTGCCAGCTGCTGTCCATCCGCTTTCTCATTTTCGATGCTCAAGATGAGCCGGTAGCGGAATGTCGCGTTGAAGGTTCGCAGATCCGGTTAGCGTAACTGCTCACGGTGTTGGCCAAGCTCTGCCGGCTCAGGCGATGGCGAACCTGCCCTCGACGAGTTCGCGCACGGCTTGAAGGGCTGATTTGCCCTGCAGGCGAGCGGTGCCGGTCACGGAGCGATAGCCGGCGTGGATCTGGGCGCCCCAGTCAGATCGGAAGCCGTTTGTGACTTTGCGGAACACGACCGAGGGACGGATCTCGCGCTCGGATATGTTGTTGGTCGCAGGGACGTCGCGGTTGGTGAGGAAGACGAAGAACTTGCCCCGCCATGCCTTGATCTGTTTGAGCAGAATCCTGCCTGCGGGATGCGCGATGGGCATCCGTATGAGACGGGTCAGCACGGTGTCGGCCTTGGCACAGTAGGCCGCCAAGGTCGTATCCTTCAGACTGCTTCGTCGCTTGCCGATGCGGATGGCCCAACGCAGATGGTCGCGGACCTTCGGGGCGAAGGCCCGATCACCGCAGTCGATGGCATATTGAACGTCGCGCAGGACGTGGGCGAGGCAGACCTGGTGCTCCTTGCCCAGTTCCTGTTGTCCGGCATAGCGGTCGGAGATCCACCCATCGGGCTGGTGTCCGCCCAGAACCTCCTCGGCGACACTGCGCGCCCGGCGCGGGGCGATCCTTTGCAGGACGGCCTCTTTCGAGAGGAAGACCCACTGCAAGTGGATGATACCGTTGGTGCGGGTCGTGGTCTCGTCGGATGCGATGACCCGTGCGGTCAGCAACTTGTCGGTGATCGCGCGGGTAGATCGGAAGAGCGTCGTGTAGGGAAAGAGTGTAGATCTCGGTGGTCGCCGTATCATTAAAAAAA
>NZ_AKKE01000165.1 GCF_000281975.1 Novosphingobium sp. AP12
AAGGCGCCCCCCTACTCGATTGCCCGTCGCGCGCAGCGGGATCGCGCATCCTCCCGGCGTTAAATCGGAGTGCCGCTTGTCTGCCTCGCCGCCTCGGATAGCTTCCGGCCCGAGGGAGACGGTGATGGCATGGGATGCGCAGGCGCGCGATCGGCAGGTTCTGGGCGCGCGGGAGCGGCTCAGTTTCGTCGGCGAGGAGCAACTCGACGAGCGTCACCGCGATGCGATGGAACAGCTTCGCCTGCTTTACGGCTACCCCGAGGGCATGCCCTTTGCGCCGTTCTTCGCGAACCTCGCGCACAGCCCTGAATTCTTCGCCGGCTACATGGCGCTGGGCGTCACCGCCTCGACCCGCTCGGCGCTGCCCGACCGGGTGCGCGAACTGGCGATCCTGCGCACCAGCTGGCTATGCGGCGCGCCCTATGCCTGGGGCGAGCATGTCCACGCCACGCGCGAACGGCTGTTCCAGGCCGACGAGATCGAGTGGATCGTCGAGGGTTCGGGGGCGGAGGGATGGGCCGATCTCGACCGCGCCGTGCTGCGCGCGGTGGAGGACCTCCACGGCGACGCGATGATCGCCGACGCGACCTGGGACGCGCTCGCCCCTCATCTCGACGAGCGGCAGCTGCTGGAACTGCCGATCGTGATCGGGCACTACGTGATGACCGCCTATGTCCAGAACAGCCTGCGCACCCGCCTTACCGACCACGGTCAGGGCCTCGCGGCGCGCTGAATCTCTGTCACTCGTAAACGCAGGCGTCGTAGCCCTCGCGCTTCACGGTGCCGATGCGCGCGGCGATGGTGTTGCCGTAGCGGCGGGTGAAGCCGGCGGGGTTCTTGACGCTGCGCTTCTTGGGGCTGGGCAGGGCAGCGGCCATCCGGCCTGCCTCCGCCGGCGTCAGGTGCGCTGCCGACTTGCCGAAGTAGCGCTGCGCCCCCGCCTCGACACCGTAAGTGCCGATGCCGGTCTCCGCGACGTTGAGGTAGACCTCCATGATCCGCCGCTTGTCCCACAGGTTCTCGATCAGGAAGGTGAACCAGACCTCCAGCCCCTTGCGGGCGTAGCGGGTCCAGCCGTCGCCCTGCCAGAGGAAGACGTTCTTGGCGGTCTGCTGACTGATCGTGGAGCCGCCCCGGATGCGCCCGCCCTTGGCGTTGCGCTCCATCGCCTTCTCGATTGCATCGGTGTCGAAGCCGTTGTGGGAGCAAAACTTACCGTCCTCGGCGGCGACCACGGCGGCGACCATACTGCGGTCGATGTTGCTCAGCGGCTCCCAGTCCTTGGTGATGCCGTTGCCGTCGATCAGCATCGTCACCGTCACCGGCGGCGGGACGAACCGATAGAGCACCGTGACAGCCACGCTGATTGCGACGAACCAGAGGATGAACTTGGCGATAAAGCGCATGGGTGGGAGTTGGCCTAAGGTCGAGTGAAGGATATTTGGTCCCTCTCTAGTCTAAACGGCTGCGGTTGCGCCAGCGGCTCCGTGAGCCCCGCCCTGCCGATACCTGTATTCGCAATTGCGACGTTCCGTTTGCAGTTACGACCATTCTTGTCGATAGTCGGGCCATAACAAGAATGGGAGAACTCAGGCATGGCGGCATCCTTTGCAGCGGGATGGAGGCAGGTGGCGGTCGGCTTCATGCTGCTCGCGGCCACCGGCATGGTGGCATCGACCTACTCCATCGTCGCGGTGCCGCTGGCGAAGGAGTTCCATCCAAGCCGCACCGTGCTGATGCTGGCAATGACGGTACTGTCGGGAACGAGCGCGGTGCTGGCACCTCTGCTTGGCAACCTGATGGACCGCGTACCGCTGCGCCGCCTGATGCTGGCGGGAGGCGTATGTCTCGCGCTGGGATATGCGGTGATGTCGCTGGCTACCTCGTTCATGCAGGTGCTGGTGATCTTCGGCGTGCTGATCGCGCCCGCCAATGTGCTGATCGGGCCGGTCGCGATCACGGTGCTGCTCTCGCGGTGGTTCGCGCAGAAGCGGGGGCGGGCGGTCGGCATCGCGATCGCCGGGATTTCGGCGGGCGGGTTCTTCTTCCCGCTCATCATTCAGGCGCTGCTCAACGCCAACGAGTGGCGGCAGGCGCTGCAACTGCTGAGCCTCGTGCTGCTGGCCTGGACGATCCCGGTGACCATGCTGGTGATCGACCGACCCTCCGACCGCGGCCTCAATCCCGACGGCGCCACCGAGGCTCCGCAGCTCAGCAAGGAGGAACTGGCCAAGGCGCCGATTTCCGCGCGCGAGGTGCTGAGCGATCCGACCTTCTGGATACTGGCCGTGACCGTCAGCATCGTCACTGCCGGGCTCAAGGGGACGATCACCAACCTCGCCCCGCTCGCCATCGATGCGGGAATCAAGGCCAAGGACGCCGCCGCGCTGATCTCGATCTATGCGGCCTGCGGGTTCGTCGCCAAGCTGAACTTCGCGGCGCTGTGCGACCGGCTGGGCGCGCGCACGCTGATGTATATCTCGCTGGCAGGCTTCTCGGTCGGCATGGTCTGCCTGACGCAGGCGATGAGGGGTTACTGGATGATCGCCTTCGGCATCGCGCTGGCCGGGCTGTTCGGCGGGCTGATGGTCCCGGCCGAGAGCTACCTCGCGCCCCGCGTCTTCGGGCAGCGCGCGGTGGGGCGGGCTATGGGGCTGCTTTCGGGCACGATCCTGCTCGCCATGCTGGCGACGCCGCCGATCTTCGGGCTGATCTTCGACCTATTCGGCAGCTACACCGGAGTGTTCTGGACCTTCGCGGGCCTTGCCCTGCTGGCGCTGACCTGGGTGAGGGTGATCCGCATGCATCCGCGCGGAGAGGTGGCTCCGGCATGAGAAAAGCCGGACCATCCCAAACGGATGGCCCGGCTTTCTCTTACTCAGGCTTCGAGGCGGATCAGAGCGCCGGGAGGAGCCGCTTGTCGGTGGCGATGCGGTTCATCGCCTTCTGCA
Organism: Novosphingobium sp. AP12; assembly: GCF_000281975.1. Classification (GTDB taxonomy): domain Bacteria; phylum Pseudomonadota; class Alphaproteobacteria; order Sphingomonadales; family Sphingomonadaceae; genus Novosphingobium. The sequence goes on from NZ_AKKE01000165.1 coordinate 2,952, forward strand.
GCTTTTCGAAGGCGCGAACCTCGATCTGGCGGACACGCTCGCGGCTGACCGAATAGACCTGGCTCAGTTCCTCGAGAGTCTTGGGATCCTCGGTAAGACGGCGCTCGTGGAGGATGTCGCGCTCGCGCTCATTGAGCGAACCCATCGCCTCCAGCAGCATCGAGTGGCGAACCGAGGCTTCCTCTGCGTCCGCTACGGTTTCGTCCTGCAGCGGACGGTCATCCTGGAGGATGTCCTGCCACTGGCCTTCGCCTTCTTCGCGCAGCGAGACGTTGAGCGACGCGTCGCCGCCCATCATCATTCGCCGGTTCATGTTGACCACTTCGGTCTGCGAGACGCCCAGCTTGGTCGCGATGGCGGCCACGTGGTCGGGGTGCAGGTCAGAGTCCTCGTAGGCGTCGAGGTTCTTCTTCATGCGGCGCAGATTGAAGAACAGCTTCTTCTGCGCAGCGGTGGTGCCCATCTTCACCAGGCTCCACGAACGCAGGATGTACTCCTGGATCGACGCCTTGATCCACCACATCGCATAAGTAGCCAGGCGGAAGCCGCGCTCGGGCTCGAACTTCTTGACGCCCTGCATCAGGCCGATGTTCCCTTCGGAAATCAGCTCGGAAACGGGGAGGCCATAGCCACGGTAGCCCATCGCGATCTTGGCGACGAGACGTAGGTGGCTGGTGACGAGCTGGGCTGCGGCGGTCGGATCCTCATGTTCCGAATAGCGCTTGGCGAGCATGTATTCCTGCTCGGGAGCCAGCACGGGGAACTTGCGGATTTCGGACAGGTAGCGGTTGAGGCTCTGCTCACCGCCCAAAGCCGGGACGCTCGGCAGGTTTCTATTGTTGCTCACGATTATCCGTCCTTTCTAGGTCGGCACACGGTCAAAGACCCTTGAAGGCGTCTTAGCTTGTGGCCACCTTATGATGATAGCACATAAAAGCGATTTCAGTGTCGCAGTTCGTCGATCAGTGTCCGCATGTCGTCGGGCAGTGGGCTGGCGAAATGGACGTTCTTACCTGTAACGGGATGGACGAAGCCGAGTTCCGCGGCGTGTAGCGCCTGGCGCGAGAAATCGAGTCCCGATAGAATCGCGCGAAGGGAACTGGGTGTTCTTCCATAGACAGGATCCCCTAATAGCGCATGACCGATTGACGCCATGTGAACGCGCACCTGATGCGTGCGCCCGGTCTCCAGTCGGCACTCGACCAGAGTGGCGCCCTTGAGCGCCTCGACGGTACGGAAATGGGTCACCGCGTGCTTGCCGCGGCCATCCTCGACCAGCGCCATCTTCTTGCGATCGTGCGGCGAGCGGGCGATCGCGCCGGTGACGGTCCGCGCCATGGGCATCGGCCGGCCGCCGACGACGGCAAGGTAGGCGCGCACGATCGAGTGGTCGGCGAACTGCACCGCCAGCCCCTCGTGCGCCTTGTCGGTCTTGGCGACCACCAGCAGGCCCGAGGTGTCCTTGTCAATGCGGTGGACGATGCCCGGCCGCGCGACCCCGCCGATGCCGGAAAGCTGGCCCCGGCAGTGGTGGAGCAGGGCGTTCACCAACGTCCCGTCGAGGTTGCCGGCGGCAGGATGCACGACGAGCCCGGCGGGCTTGTCGACCACGATCAGGTATTCGTCCTCGAATACGACATTGAGCGGAATGTCCTGCGCGATCGCCTCGGCGGCCACGGCCTCGGGCACTTCGATGGCGAAGGGCGTGCCGGGCTCTACCTTGAGCGAGGCCTGCGCGGCCGGCTTGCCGGCAAGGCTCACGCGGCCTTCGCCCATCAGCGCCTTGACCCGTTCGCGAGAAAGGCCGCTCGCGTCGGCCAGTGCCTTGTCGAGACGGCCGCCGGGCTCGCCCACGAGCCCTTCGATGATATTTGCGTTGACCCCCATTGCCGGTACGATTTGGGGATGGATATCGAGGTGACAAGTGGCGTGCTCGCCATACTTTTGGATGAGGCGGCGAAAGCGGCTCCGGAGGAATGCTGCGGGCTGCTTTCGGGCCCGGCGTCGGGGCAGGGCTGGCGGATCGAGGGCGCCAAACCTGCCAAGAACATCGCCGACGAGCCTCGCCTGCGCTTCGAGATCGACCCGCTTGCCCTGCTCGCCGCGCACAAGGCGGCGCGCGGCGGCGGGCCACCGGTGCTGGGCTATTACCACTCGCATCCTACGGGCCATCCGGTGCCATCGGCGACCGATTGCGAACATTCCACCGGGGATTCGCGCATCTGGGCGATCATCGCGGGAAGCGAGGTTGCATTCTGGCGCGATAGCGGGAATGGATTTGCGCCATTGGCCTTCCGCGTCGTGGACTGACGGCGCGCGCGAGCGCAGGGCCGCCTGAAAAGAATACGGAAAGTACCTGATTCCATGACCACCACGACTTCGGTCGAACTTGCCAGCCTCCTGTGTTCGCGCCTGTGCCACGACATGCTCAGCCCGGTGGGCGCGCTGTCCAACGGCCTCGAGCTTCTCGCCGACGAGAAGGACCCGGAGATGCGGGCCCGCTGCTTCGAACTGCTTGAGCAGAGCGCGCGGATCTCGGCGGACAAGCTCAAGTTCTTCCGCCTCGCGTTCGGCGCGGCCGGCGGCTTCGGCGAGATGGTGCCGGTGGGCGAGGCCAAGGTGCTGGTCGACGCGCTCGTCGCCAACAACAAGCGCGTCACGCTGAACTGGGCGTTGCCGAGCGATTCGCTGCCCAAGCCCGCCATCAAGACGCTGCTGAACTTCGCGCTGATCGGCCTCGAAGCGCTGCCGCGCGGCGGCACGCTCGACATCGCGGCGGAATACCGCGGCGGACACAGCGAGATCGTCGTGCGCGCGGCGGGCCCGCGCATCGCCTTCGACCGCTCGGTCGGAAGCGCGCTGGAAGGGACGCTGCCCGAAGGCGAGCTGTCCAGCCGCACCGCGCCCGCCGCCATGCTCGACCAGCTCGCGAAGGCGATCGGCGGGCAGCTGCAATATGTCCTGGCAGAGGATGCGCTGGTGCTCGGCGCGGTTCTCCCCGGGGCCTGAGGGGGAGGGGAGGGCACGATGAACCGCTGGCTCGTCAACCGTAGGGTTTCCTCCCCCAACTGGAACGAGCGCAAGCTGCCGGTCACCATGGCGGTGCTCCACTACACCGGCATGAAATCCGGCGAGGAAGCCCTTGCGAGGATGTGCGATCCCGAGGCGGAAGTCTCGGCGCACTACATGATCGACGAGGACGGGACAGTCACCTCGCTGGTGCCCGAGGACAAGCGGGCCTGGCACGCCGGGCGCGCCTACTGGCGCGGGGTGACCGACGTGAACTCCGCCAGCATCGGCATCGAACTGGTGAACCCCGGCCATGAACATGGCTACCGCCCGTTCCCCGAGCCGCAGATGGACGCGCTGACGCCGCTGCTGGCCGACATCCTCGACCGCCACGACATCCCGCGCGCCAACGTCGTCGGCCATTCCGACATCGCGCCCGCCCGTAAGGACGATCCGGGCGAATACTTCGACTGGCCGCGCCTTGGGCAACTAGGCCTCGCGCTGGATGTCCCGCGCGCGAAGATGAACCTGTTCTACGACAATCCGGGCGCCTTCTATCTCGCGATGGAGCGCTTCGGCTACGACATCACCGACGGCCGCGCGGCGGTACGCGCTTTCCAGCGGCGCTGGCGGCCCGAGATCATCGACGGCGAAATCGACGGGGAGATCGGCGGAATCCTGCTCGAACTTCTGTTGGAGCGCGACATAGGGCGTGCTAGGTGACGCCCGCGCCGGGGAGCCGGGCAGCCGCGGGGTCCTTTCGGGCCGCGAGGAAAGTCCGGGCTCCACGAAACAAGGGTGGCGGGTAACGCCCGCCGGGCGAGGGGGGCTTCCAGGCCTTCCGAAGCTTAGGGAAAGTGCCACAGAGAGCAGACCGCCGCGTTCCTTCGGGAGCAGGTAAGGGTGAAAGGGTGCGGTAAGAGCGCACCGCGCTACCGGTGACGGCAAGCGGCAAGGCAAACCCCACCCGGAGCAAGACCGAATAGGGGCTGCGCGCCGGCGTCCGCGAAAGCGGGGGGATCGGCGGGTTCGTTTCGGACCCAGGCAGCCCGGGTTGGTCGCTTGAGCGATGCAGCGATGTATCGCCTAGAGGAATGGCTGCCACCTGTCGTAAGGTCCCTCGATTGGGAGACCACGCCAGGAACAGAACCCGGCTTACAGGCTCCCCGGCGCAAATCGGACCCTGAGATAGACACGCGCAAACGCCCGCTGGCGAGCGCGGGCCTTACACCGGGAAACTTGCGCGGAAAAACGTCGGGTCGGCGCCATGAGCGCCCATGCTTGAGGGCGCGGGTACTCGTAGTGGGTTATGCCTTGCGAGCGGGCGCCGGGTAGAGGCATGGTTCAGCCCGGCTTGACCTGAGTTCCATAGATCGGTGCTTCG
>NZ_AKKE01000166.1 GCF_000281975.1 Novosphingobium sp. AP12
CGGCGGTCGGCGTGCCCCAGCCGAGGGCGCCTTCGCCCTGCACCGCGATCAGGCTGCGGCCGGTGGCGTCGAGCGCGAAGTGGCTGCCCTTCGCGATGCGGGCATTGGTCATGTGGACGCGCACGCGGGCGAGCAGTTCGTCGATGACGATGGGTTTGCGCAGGTAGTCCACGCCGCCCGCCTCAAGCGCGCGCACGACGTGCTCGCTCTCGGTCAGGCCGGTCATGAAGACGACGGGAATCTGGGCGCTTGAGGGCCGCGCCTTGATCGCCCGGGTGGTCTCGAAACCATCCAGGCCGGGCATCACCGCGTCCATCAGCACGAGGTCGGGGACGACGTGTTCGAGCAGGTCCAGAGCCGCCTCGCCGCTGGTGGCGACAAGTACCGAAATCCCGGACGATTCGAGCGTGTCGGTCAGGAACCGCAGCGATTCCGGGGTGTCGTCGACGACCAGGACAGTATCGGTAGGCACGGTACTCATGACTTATGGGCTCTCACGGTCTTGAGGAGCAACTGGAGATCGAAATTGTCGAGATGTTCGAGCAGCTGTGCAGCGAGCGGGGCGGCTTCGGGTACAGAGTTTTCGAGCATGCGGATAGCCGCCTCGATCCCCCTGACGTGCCCGATCATCGCCTTCTGCTCGATCTCGGCAATGAGCGGGACGACAGCGGGCGGCAGCTGAGCCAGGCCGGGGATTTGGGAGCGATCGGCCGCGGGCTTCTCGCCGATCCAGTGGATCGATAGTTGTTCGGCCACGACATCCAGCATGGCGTCGAGCTCGACCGGCTTCTTGAGGAACATATCGTGGCTTGCCTGCCCGTCGCCGCCCCGGTTGAATTCGTGGACATTGGCCGAGACCATGATGATCTTCACGGCTCGGCCAAGGTCCTCGCGCAGGCGCCGGCAGACATCCCAGCCGGACTCGCCGGGCATCGAGATGTCGAGCAGGACGATGTCGGGACGCTCGGCGAGCGCAAGAGCGTGGCCCTGCTTCCCGTTGAAGGCGTGGAGCACCGTGAAATCGAGAGGTTCGAGCAGGCTGCGTACCACGGCGATCTGCGCCGGATCGTCGTCGATGACCAGCACCTTGCGCCGTTCGCCCTCGTAGCCCGAGACGCGGTCGACTTCCTCGACATCCTGTTGGGGGACGACGACCTGACCCAGCATCAGCTTCACGGTGAAGCGGGCGCCCTGGTCCGGTTCGCTCTCTACGGTCAGATCGCCGCCGAGCATGCGCACCAGCGCCTGCGTGATCGCGAGCCCGAGACCGACGCCCTTTTGACGCTGCGCGTCGGGATTGCCGCCGCGCTCGAACGGCTCGAACACCTTGTCGATGTCTTCCTGCGAGATGCCGATGCCGGTGTCGATCACGTCGAAGGTCGCCATCTCGCTGCGGTACTGGACGCGGAAGGTCACCGAGCCTGCGGGCGTGAACTTGATGGCGTTCGACAGCAGATTGATGAGGATCTGGCGCAGGCGCTTCTGGTCGGTGCGCACGAAGCCGGGCAGGCGCTCGGGCCGCTCGAAGTGGAAGGCGATGCCCCGGGATGCGGCCTGCGGGCGGAACATGTCGGCGATCTGGTCGACGAACGCGGGGAAGCGCACCGTCTCGCTGGAGATGCGCAGCACGCCGCTTTCCACCTGCGAAATGTCGAGCAGGCCCTCGACGAGATTGGTGAGGTGTTCGGAGCTGCGGCGGATCACTTTCGCGGCCTCAACCGGCGTTACGTCGTGTCCGCGTTCGAGCAGCTGGGCATAGCCGTAGATCGAGTTCAGCGGGGAGCGGATCTCATGGCTGACATTCACCAGATAGCGGCTCTTGGCGGTGTTCGCCGACTCCGCCGCTTCCTTGGCGGACTGGAGCTCCTTCATCGTGCGGTTGTGGGCCTCCACCTCTTTGAGGAGGAGGTCGACGTGATGCTCGCTTTCCTGCATTGCCGAGCGGCGCGAGTGGTGGACCAGCACCACGATCCACGCGATGACCCCGCCGCAAAGCGACAGCAGCAGGAACAGCCCGATCAGCACGCCGGAGAAGCGCTCGGCGGCATGCGGCGAGGTCAGCTCGATCTGCCACGACAGCATGCCGACGATTGCCGCGATCACGGCGGTGATGGCGGCCATGACGAAGGCGAAGTGACCCACCGGCGTATGGACGAAGCGGGAGGCGCCGCGCGGGAGCAGACGTTCGAGCCAGAGCGCGAGCTGCTGGGTCGCCCGGCTATCGCGCTTGCAGCGGTCGTGGCAGCGCGCTTCCAGCATGCAGCACAGCGAGCAGATCGGCGCGGCGTGCATGGGGCAGTGCGCCATGTCGTTGAGTTCGAAGCGGTTCTCGCAGATGATGCAAGTCGCCTCCGTCAGCCCCGGCGCCCAGCGCGTGCGGCGCGCGAGGTAGTAACGGCCCTGCGTCGCCAGCGCGATCACCGGGGCCGCGGTGAAGGCGATGGCCAGGCCGATGACCGGGGCGAAGGCCTGTGCCAGCGGGCCGAGCAGGTTGAAATGCGCACATGCCGCCGCCGCGATCGACAGAGCCATGGCGCCGAGCCCGACCGGGTTGAGGTCGTAGAGATGGGCGCGCTTGAACTCGATCCCGCTCGGGGAGAGGCGCAGGGGCTTGGATACGATGAGGTCCGCCGCCAGCGCGCCGATCCACGCTGCGGCGAGCGTGGCGTAGAGGATCAGGATCTGCTCGATGACGGCGAAGATGCCCGTCTCCATCAGCAGCAGCGCCAGCAGGACGTTGAACACCATCCAGACGATGCGGCCGGGGTGGCTGTGGGTCAGGCGCGAGAAGAAGTTCGACCACGCGATCGAGCCGGCATAGGCGTTGGTCACGTTGATCTTGAGCTGGCAGATCACCACGAACAGCCCGGTCAGCACCAGCGAGAACGCCGGCCAGCCGGTCATGCGGGTGAAGATCGCCTGGAACATCGCGGTCGGGCTCGAGGGATCGTCAACGACGAGGCCCTCGCTCGTCACGAACCACGCGAGGTAGGAACCCAGCAGCAGCTTCATACCGCCAACCAGCGTCCAGCCGGGCCCGCCGATCAGCATCGCGGACCACCAGCGGGTCCGACCGATCTTCGATTCCGGCGGGAGGAAGCGCAGGTAGTCCGCCTGCTCGCCGATCTGCGGCAGCAGCGAGAGCAGGGTGGACAGCGCGAAGCCGAAGTGGATCAGCGTGACGCTGCCGTCCGCCAGTCCGAACCTGCCGGAATAGTGCGACCATTCGGCCAGCGCGGCCGGCCCGGCCCAGACGATGTAGGCGATCGGGGCGACCTGCAGGACGATCCAGACATGCTGCGTCCAGGCCTGGAAGCGGGTGATCGCGCTCATCCCGTAGAAGGCGATGGGGATCACCACGAGTGCGCAGATCAGGTAGGCCACGCTCATCGGCATGCCCGTCATGGCGCGCAGGGCGACCGCCATGATCGTCGCTTCCACCGAGAACAGCAGGAAGGTGAACGAGGCGTAGACCAGCGAGGTGATCGTCGAGCCCAGATAGCCGAAGCCCGCGCCCCGCGTCAGCAGGTCGATGTCGAGCCCGCGCCGGGCGGACTGGTAGGCGATCGGCAGGCTCAGCACGAACATCAGCGCCATGCCCGCGGCGATGGCGGCGACGGCGTTGGCGAAGCCGTAGGTCAGCGTGATCGATGCGCCGATCGCCTCGCAGGCGAGGAAGGCAGTGGCGCCGATCGCCGTGCCCGCCACCGTGCGCGGGGCCCATCGGCGCGCCTTGTCCGCCGTGAAGCGCAGCGCGTAGTCCTCGAGCGTCTGCGTCGCGACCCACTTGTTGTAGAGGCGCTTTTCTTTCAGGACATAATCGGGGTGCTTCATCATCAACCGGTCGTGAGCGCCCGTTCGCGGGGTCGCAGGCCGCCGGTGGCGACGATGAAGTCGACGATCTCGTCCAGCCCGATCATGTCCTTGAGGTTGGTGAACAGGAATGGCCGGCTCCCGCGCATCTTGCGGGAATCGCGGTCCATGACGCCGAGGTCGGCGCCGACCAGTGGGGCGAGGTCGATCTTGTTGATGACCAGCAGGTCGGAGCGGGTGATGCCGGGGCCGCCCTTGCGCGGGATCTTGTCGCCCGCCGAAACGTCGATCACGTAGATGGTGATGTCCGCCAGTTCCGGGCTGAAGGTGGCGGCCAGGTTGTCCCCGCCGCTCTCGATGAAGATGACTTCCAGGCCGGGGAATTTCTTCGCCATCTCGTCGACGGCGACGAGGTTGATGCTGGCGTCCTCGCGGATGGCGGTGTGCGGGCAGCCGCCGGTTTCCACGCCCATGATGCGCTCGGGGTCGAGCGCGCCGGAGCGGGTGAGGAACTCCGCATCCTCGCGGGTGTAGATGTCGTTGGTAATGGCGGCGATGTTGTACTGCTCGCGCATCGCCTTGCAGAGCCGGTCGGTCAGCGCCGTCTTGCCGGAGCCGACGGGGCCGCCGATGCCGACGCGCAGGGGACCATGACTCGGACCGTTGTGGTTGCTCATGAGCGGAAAAGCCTTGTGTAGAGAGTTTCGTGGGCGATCGAGGCCAGCTCGAGCTGCGGCGCAGCGGTGCCGAGGTCGTCCAGCGAGGCGGCGAGGGCGCGTGCGGCAATGCCCTCGATCAGCGGCGCGAGGGCGGCAAGCGCAAGCTGTCCGTCGGTCTGGCCGAGCGGGACAAGCCGCACGCCTGCCGAGACGAGGTTGGCGGCGGTGGAATGGAGCATCGCATGGAGCGCGGGCTCCAGCGAAACCGCGTGGGCGGCGCAGGCGAGCGCCAGGACAGCGCAGTGCGCCACCGGCCAGTCGCCGTTGCGGGCCGCGAAGGCATCGAGCGCGGGATGCGGCCAGGCCTTGCGGGTGACGGTGAGGAACGAGGCGCCTTGCTGGCGGGCCTCCAGCGCGGTCTCGCTGCTGCCCCGGAAGGCGGCGGCAAGCTCGGAGATTTCGTCGAAAGCGCTCTCGTCGCCCGCTGCTTTCCATGCGTGGACCAACAGCACCGCATCGACCCAGCCGCCGCCCCGCGACAGCACCGCCTCGACATAGGTGACGACGTCCATCGCCGTGCGCACCCGGCCGTCCTCGACGGCGGTTTCGAGGCCGTGGCTGTAGGTGAAGCTGCCGACCGGGTAGGACGGCGAGGTCCAGGCCAGCAGCCGGTGTAGCGCGCCTTCACCCACCATGGGCGTGGCCGTGGTGGTGATGGTCGTCCTCGGCGAGCGGGTCGTGGACGTGGCTGCGCGCGTGGGCATGGTCGTGCGAGTGGTCGCAGTGTTCGTCGTGATCGTGGGCCGCGTGGGCGTGTCCATGGCCTGAGTAGGCGCCGCCCTCGGGCGTGAACGGTGCTTCGATCTTCGTCACCGCCGCGCCCAGGCCTTCCAGCATCGCGTTGATGACGTGGTCGTCGCGCAGGCGGATGGCGTGGGGGTGCAGTTCGGCGGGGAGGTGCCGGTTGCCGATGTGCCAGGCAAGGCGGATCATCGCCGCCGGGTCCTGCGCGGTCACTTCGACCAGTGCCTCGGCCGCGGCGAGCACTTCGACGAGGCGCCCGTCCGAAAGCTGCAGCGCGTCGCCGTGGCCCAGCACCTGCGCGCGCGGCAGGTCGAGCAGGAAGGCGGTGCCGTGGTCGGCGGTGTAGTACCAGCGGCGGCGGTGGCGCGCATCGTGGTCGAGGGTGATGTGGTCGGCGGCCCCGCCGGACCAGCGGCCATGGGGGATGACTTCGTGGACGGTCAGCATGGGAAGGGCCTTGTCGTGTCGGGGCAGGAGGAAGACGCGAGGCGCATCAGAACAGGAAATAGCGCTGGGCAAAGGGTAGCACGCTGGCCGGCTCGCAGGTTAGAAGTTCCCCGTCGGCGCGCACTTCGTAGGTTTCGGGATCGACTTCGATGTGCGGCATCGCGTCGTTGAGCACCATCGAGGCCTTGGAGATGCCGCCGCGCGTGTTGCGCACCGCTTCCAGCGGGCGCTGCAAGCCAAGGCGCTGCGCGACGCCGCCCTCGATCCCCGCAGCCGAGACGAAGTGCAGCGACGAGGCCACGCCGGCCGCGCCCAAGGCGCCGAACATCGGGCGGTAATGCACTGGCTGCGGCGTCGGGATGCTCGCATTGGCGTCGCCCATCGGCGCGGTCGCGATGGAGCCGCCCTTGATGACCATGTCCGGCTTCACCGCGAAGAAGGCGGGGCTCCACAACACGAGGTCGGCCAGCTTGCCCACCGCGACCGAGCCGACGACGTGGCTTATGCCGTGGGCGACGGCCGGGTTGATGGTGTACTTGGCGATGTAGCGTTTGGCGCGGAAGTTGTCGGAATCGGCATCGTCGGTGCCGAGCGATCCGCGCTGCTGCTTCATCTTGTCGGCGGTCTGCCAGCAGCGGATCACCGTTTCACCCACGCGGCCCATCGCCTGGCTGTCGGACGACATCATCGAGAAGGCGCCGAGGTCGTGGAGGATGTCTTCCGCCGCGATGGTCTCCTTGCGGATGCGGCTGTCGGCGAAGGCCACGTCCTCGGCGATGCGGGGATCGAGGTGGTGGCAGACCATCAGCATGTCGAGGTGCTCCTCGATCGTGTTGACGGTGTAGGGCCGGGTCGGGTTGGTGGACGAGGGCAGCACGTTGGGCAGGCCCGCCACGCGGATGATGTCCGGCGCATGGCCGCCGCCCGCGCCTTCGGTGTGGAAGGCGTGGATGGTGCGGCCCGCGAAGGCGGCGATCGTGCTCTCGACGAAGCCGCCTTCGTTCAGGGTGTCGGAGTGGAGCGTGACCTGCACGTCGTACTCGTCTGCCACCTTGAGGCAGCAGTCTATGGTGGCGGGCGTGGTGCCCCAGTCCTCGTGCAGCTTGAGCCCGCAGGCGCCCGCGCGGACCATCTCCTCCAGCGCGCCGGGCGTGGAGGCGTTGCCCTTGCCAAACAGGCCGAAGTTCATCGGCAGAGCTTCCAGCGCCTGCAGCATCCGGCCGATGTGCCACGCGCCCGGTGTGCAGGTGGTGGCCAGCGTGCCGTGCGCCGGGCCGGTGCCGCCGCCGAGCATCGTGGTGATTCCGGAATTGAGAGCCTCGTCCACCTGCTGCGGGCAGATGAAGTGGATATGGGCGTCGATCCCGCCAGCGGTGAGGATGCGGCCCTCGCCGGCGATGATCTCGGTGCCGGGGCCGATCGGAATGTCGACGCCGGGCTGGACGTCCGGGTTGCCCGCCTTGCCGATGGCGCTGATCCGCCCGTCGCGGATGGCGATGTCGGCCTTGATGATGCCCCAGTGGTCGAGGATCACGGCGTTGGTGATGACGGTATCGGGCGCGCCCTCGGCGCGCGTCATCTGCGACTGGCCCATGCCGTCGCGGATGACCTTGCCGCCGCCGAACTTCACTTCCTCGCCGTAGACCGTGCGGTCTTCCTCGATGCGGATGAGCAGCGAGCTGTCGCCCAGCCTGATGCGGTCGCCCACGGTGGGGCCGAACATGCCGGCATAGGCGCGGCGGTTCATGGTGACGGGCATCAGAGGTCTCCCATCACGGCGCCGCGGAAGCCGAACACGCGTCGCGCCCCGGCATAGGCGATCAGCGTGACCTCGCGGGTCTGGCCCGGCTCGAAGCGGACGGCGGTGCCCGAGGCGATGTCGAGCCGGTAGCCCCGCGCGGCCTCGCGGTCGAACTCTAGCGCCGGGTTGGTCTCGGCGAAGTGGTAGTGGCTGCCGACCTGGATAGGCCGGTCGCCGGTGTTCGCGACCGAGAGGCTGATGCCTTCGCGGCCCTCGTTCAGCACGATCTCGCCCTCGGCGGGGATGATCTCACCCGGGATCATCGGATAGGCCTGTGGACGGTGACGAGCTTGGTGCCGTCGGGGAAGGTCGCCTCGACCTGGATGTCGTGGATCATCTCGGCGATGCCCTCCATAACCTGCTCGCGGGTGATGACGTGGGCGCCGCTGGCCATCAGCTCGGCGACCGGCCGCCCGTCCCGCGCCCCCTCGACGACATGGTCGGTGATGAGCGCGATGGCCTCGGGATGGTTGAGCTTCACCCCCCGCTCCAGTCGCTTTCGGGCGACGATGGCGGCCATGGCAATGAGCAGCTTGTCTTTTTCGCGACCGGTGAGATTCATGGTGCCTAGCAGTAGCAGATGGAGGGGAGGCGCGGCGATAGTCCGAATACGGCGGAGCGCAGGATTTCCGCAGACCGGAGCGCGATATCGCGGACATGGCGCGGGTCGGGCCCGGTCATGCGCACGATCAGCAGTCCGTCGAGGCAGGTGGCACCGCCGTGGGGCGCAGGCACCAGCGTGCGGGCGAGTTCGAGATGGGCGGCCGCGTCCGGCCCGGCGTAGACCATCGTCAGCACCGCGATCGCGCCGTCGAAGCCGAATGGCCGAGCCGCGATTTCAGCCACGTCGCCATCGATGTGCAGCGTGTCTGCCCACACCAGCCGCCCGCCGCGCCGGATGCGCCAGCCGTCGTGGATAAGGCCGCTCTCGAAGGTCTCGCCCATCGCGCCCCGGCCCAGCACGATCATCTCGGCGGCGAGCAGCCTCGCGTCCGGGGCCATGTCGATGTCGAGGGAGCGGCGCATGCGGCTGCGGTCGAACAGGATGGCTTCCTGCGCCAGCCACTCGCAGCGGCTGCCGGCGCCAAGCGAGATGCGCGTCTCGATGCGGGTCGGCGGATCGTCGGGCAGGGCGCGGTAGATCTTCTCCGCCGCCTGCGGAATGACCGTGGCGCTGGCCTCGGCGTCGATCCTGACGTGCAGCGAGAGCCGGTCGCCGCCGGTCAGCCCGCCGCTGGTGGTGACGGTGACGACGAGCGGAAACTCGCCCGCGTCGATATCCGGGAACAGCAGCCGCGCCGGGGCGACCTGCTTCAGATCGCGCAGGCCCCGGGGTCCGAAATGCACCATCGCCGCGCCGTCCACGCGCTGCAGCCGCGAGCGCGGCGCGGCCTTTTCGGCGGGCGGGACGGGGGCGGCGAGCATCATCGGCGTTTCGCTGGCGGCCCGGCAAGGGGGCATGGGGCATTTGACGTATGGGCTAATGCGCTGCCCGCGCGATCCGCACCAAAAAAAGGAGGTCCGGGCGCGAAGCCCGGACCTCCCTGAAGTCTCGTCTTGGGTGGGTTATACCGAAACGTGGCGAACACCCCCTGACCGCTTCGTGAGGGCGAAGCGGGCGGGTGAGCCTTCGAAACAACCACTGCGTGGCCATTTAGCGAACTGCTCGCCGAGCGCCCTACGTCAATCGCCCCATGCGCCGATCGGGCGCGCGGGATTAGGACCGGGCATAATGCTGATCGCTCTGTCGTTCCTGTTCGGGCTTGGTATCATCCTGCTCGCGGTCGCCGTCCTGGCGACGCGGCGGCAGACGCGCCTCGCCCGCCAGTCGCTGACTCCGGTCGGGCGCATCCCGGTGAACGACGACGTCCGCGATCTGGAGCCGGCCCCCATCGTCTGCGCTCCCGCCATTTCAGGCGAGACGCTGACCATCGGCGGCACCAGCCGCGATCCGCGCCTTCTGCTGCTGCTGTTCGTCGAGGCGGGCTCGGACTTGTGCGACCACGTCGTGCGCGATGCGGTGGAACTGTGCGCGCAGGCCGACGTAAGGCTGCTGCTGCTCGGCGACGGAGACGTCAACGACTACGCCGCATTCATGGTGCGCAATGGCCTCGGCGCCCAAGACATCATCCTCGACGCGGCGGCGAACGAGGATTTCCAGATCGGGCCGGTCCCCTCCGCCGCCCTTATCGATGCGAACGGACACCTGCTTGCGCGTGGGACCGTACAGCGGCAGGAACAGCTGGAAGCGCTGCTCGCTGCGGTGGGCACAAAGGCGCCGCGGCAATATATAGAGCTTACAGGGAGTACCATGACGTGAATGCCTCCGAGAACCGCCCCGCAGCCCGGCGCGGCCGGGTCGCAGCGACCTGCGCGGTGCTTGCCGCCGGCGGCGCCTTGGCCTTCGGCCTCGCCGGAATGAGCGGCGCGCCGCGCGCACAGGCCGCGCCCAAGCCCTACTCCGCGAACTGCCAAGTCTGCCACAAGGCCGATGGCAGCGGCACCACCGGCGTTTTTCCGCGCCTCAGCGGGCGCCTGGGCACGGCAGCAGCGAGCAAGGAAGGCCGCAAGTGGCTGGTTTCGGTGGTGCTCTACGGCCAGTCGGGTGCGATCACCGTCAACGGCAAGCCGATCCGCGCCGCCATGCTGCCCTTCCAGCGCCTGCCCGATGCCGATGTCGCGTCCGCTCTCAACTGGGCCGTGAAGGGAGGCAAGCCCTTCACGCCAGCGGAGGTCGCTACCGTGCGCGGTGCGGGTCCAACGACTGCCGTCAAAGTCGGTGAAATGCGCAAGACGATCGCGGACCAGCTCAAGTAAGCACGGCCGCAAGAGGGGAATGAGGGGCAGATGGCGATCCGATTCACGGTGAACGGCGCGGCGCGGGAAATCGATGTCGACCCGGAGAAACCGCTTCTCTGGGCCCTGCGCGAGGATCTGGGCCTGCCGGGCACCAAGTTCGGCTGCGGCGCGGGGCTGTGCGGCGCGTGCACTGTCCACCTCGACGGCGCCGCGATCCGCGCGTGCCTGACCCCCGTCGGCTCGGTGGAGGGACAGTCGATCACCACCATCGAGGGCGTCGCCGCGCTCGACGCCGGGCGCCGCGTGGGTGAGGCCTGGCACACCCTCGACGTACCGCAGTGCGGCTACTGCCAGGCCGGACAGATCATGAGCGCGGTCGCCCTGCTCACCGAAGTGCCCGACCCCGACGATGCCGCCATCGACGCGGCGATGGCCGGGAACCTGTGCCGCTGCTCGACCTACGTGCGCATCCGCGCGGGGATCAAGGCTGCCGCCAAGAGCAGAGGAGCCGCAGCATGACCGCAGCAATGCTCAGCCGCCGCCGCTTCGTCGGTGCTTCGCTGCTCGCCGGTGGCGGGCTGATGTTCGAGCTGGCCGTGCCGATCGCCGCCCACGCAGCCGACGGCGCGGAGCCTAGGCTTCTCACCGCATTCATCCGGGTCCTTCCGGGCAACCGATTCGTGATCGGCGGCAAGAACGCCGAGATCGGGCAGGGCGCCAAGACCTCGCTGCCGATGATGATCGCCGAGGAATTCGACGTCGACTGGGATCAGGTCACTGTCGAGCAGACCCACGCCGACCAGTCGCTGTTCGGCGCCCAGAGCGCGGGCGGCAGCCGCACCACGGCGCGCGAATGGCTGCCGATGCGGCAAGCGGGCGCAGCGGCGCGGCAGATGCTGGTCATGGCCGCGGCGCGCAAGTGGAACGTGCCGGAAGATGGCCCGACGACCGCCAGCGGCATGGTGAAGGACCGCCGCTCGGGCCGCTCGATCGCCTATGTCGACCTTGCGCCGGAAGCCGCGATGCTCACCCCGCCCGATCCCTCGGCGCTGAAGCTCAAGGACCCGGCGCAATACCGCATCATCGGCAAGCCGATCCCCGGCGTCGATACCCCCGCGATCGTCGCGGGCAAGCCGCTGTTCGGCATAGACGTCGCGCAGCCCGGCCTGCTTCACGCCGTGCTGGAGACCTGCCCGGCGGTGGGCGGACGGTTCAAGTCAGCCAACCTCGACACCGTTCGCGCGCTGCCCGGCGTGCGCCATGTCCTGACCATCACCGGCAACGGCGAGGCGGAATCCCTGCTCGACGGCGTCGCGATTCTCGCCGAAAGCTTCTGGGCCGCGAACAAGGCGCGCGAGAGCCTCGAAGTGGCGTGGGACGACAGCGCGCAGGCAGGCTTCTCGACCGAAAGCTACGCTGCGCAGGCCGCGACGGCGCTCGGCGCCAAGGCGGCAAGCGAAGTGCTGCGCAAGGGCGAGCCCGACGCCGCCTTCGCCGCTGCGGCCCGCACGGTCGAGGCGCGCTACGATTATCCCTTCCTCGCGCACGGCACGCTCGAGCCGCAAAACTGCACCGCGCTGTTCAAGGACGGCGCGCTGGAAATCTGGGCGCCCACCCAGAACCCGGAGAACGGGCGCGGTCTCGTCGCCAAAGCGCTTGGCATCGCGCCCGAGAAGATCCGCATCAACCTCACGCGCATCGGCGGGGGCTTCGGGCGGCGGCTGATGAACGACTACATGGTGCAGGCCGCCGCGATCGCAGCCAAGGTGCCGGGCACGCCGGTCAAGCTGCTCTACACCCGCCAGGACGACTTCCGCCGCGACTTCTACCGGCCCGCCGGCTGGCACGCCTTCGCCGCCGCGCTCGACGGCGAGGGCAAGGTCACCGCCTTCCGCGACCATTTCGTCGGCTTCGGTACGGGCGAGGCGCCGGTGCGCGCGGGCGAGCTGCCGGGCGCGATGGTGCCGGCGAACCTCGTGGACGCGGTGCTGCTCGAACAGGACCTGCTCGCCACCAACCTGCCGACCGGTTGGCTGCGCGCGCCGGGCTCCAACGCGCTCGGATTCGTTTCGCAAGCCTTCCTCGACGAAGTGGCCGAGGCGGCGGGCAAGGACCTGCCCTCGCTCATGCTCGACCTGCTGGGAAGCCCGCGCGCGCTGGCGGGCGAGGGACGCGGACCCGCCTTCCATACCGGCCGCGCCCGGGGCGTGATCGAAAAGGTCGTCGCGATGGCCGACTGGCAGGGCCGCGGCAAGCTGCCGAAGGGCCGCGGCAAGGGCTTCGGGTTCTATTTCAGCCATGCCGGCTACTTCGCCGAAGTGGTCGAAGTTTCCGTCGCCGACGGGCAGGTCAAGGTCCACGAGGTATGGGCGGCGGGAGATGTCGGCAGCCAGATCGTCAACCCGCTCAATGCGCTGCACCAGGTGCAGGGCTCGGTGATCGAAGGGCTGGGGCAAGCGCTCGCCGGGCAGAAGATCACGCAGGTCGCGGGGGTGGTCGAGCAGGCGAATTTCGACACCCACCCCTTCCAGCGCATCGATGCGACGCCAAAAATCAACGTCGAGTTCGTCATCACCGACAACCCGCCGACCGGCCTTGGCGAACCGGCGCTGCCGCCGGTGATCCCGGCGCTCGTCAACGCGATCCATGCGGCGACCGGCAAGCGGGTGCGCAGCCTGCCGGTGGACCTTGCCTGACGCCGCGACGCGTTCGCCGCATCCATGCGTCATTTGACGTAGGGGGCTCGCGCCAGCCAATGTCGTAGCGTCGGGGCAGGGAAGTAGGCTACGTATTTCGTCATAGGCTTCTTCCCATGCGCTGGGGCGGCGGCGCGGTGAGCACGGAAGCGCGCGGTTGAAAGAAGGGTATGTGATCCATGTGGAGTCCTGAACTCATGCTGCGCAAAATGCTGCACTTGGTCGTGCTCGTCGTGGGTCTGGCGCTGATGCCCATCCCGGCGTTGGCGGACGTGTCGCCGGTCGGCGCACATACGCTCGAACGTGGCGCGGTGGTGCGCGGGTACGAACTGATCGCCGCGGCGCCGAACCTGCTCGCCAGCAACGACTCGCTGACGCCGCCGCTGACAGACGGGGCACCGCAGGCCCGGCCGCTACCGCAGGTCGCGAGCTACTATACGTGGCAGGGCGTGATGCACATCCTGGGCGGATGGGACCACCTCTGCTTCGTTCTGTGCCTGTGCCTGCTGGCGCGCGGGCGGTTCCTGCTGGCGCTGGTGACGACCTTCACCTTGGGCCACTCACTCAGCCTCGGCCTTGCCTTCTTCGACGTGATCCATGTGCCGGTGCCTCCGGTCGAGGTTGTTATCGCGCTTTCCATCGCCTTCATGGCGCGCGAGGCGCTGCGGGCGCAGAGGAACGGGCTGGACCAGGGGGCCGAGGTACGGCGCCGCCAGATCGCGGTGGTGGCTGGCTTCGGCCTGCTGCACGGCCTCGGTTTCGCAACTGTGCTGCACGAACTCGGCGTGGCGCCGGGCGAGCGGGCGAGTGGGCTGTTGTTCTTCAATGCCGGCGTGGAGCTGGGCCAGTTGCTGTTCGTCGGCGCGGTGCTCGGCGTCATGGGGATCGCCGGTGCGTTCGACCGGCGAGAGCCGGTGCGCCGCGCCGCGCTCTATTTCGCTGGCCTCGTCGGCTGCTTCTGGGCGGTCGAGCGCGTGGCCGGCTTCAGCCTGGGCATCGCGTGAACGCCGCAAGGGAAGCGCTCTCCCGAGGGGACCTGCCGCGCGCGATGGAAGCGGCGCGGGCCATGGCGGAGGGCCGTCCGAACGAGGGCGAAGGACCTTTCCTCATGGGCATCGCCGCGGCGGAGGCGGGGAAGGTCGGGCAGGCGGTGCCGCTCGTCGAAGAGGCGCTGTCGCGCGATCCGAACAATGCCGAGTACCTTGCTCAGTACGCCCGGCTGCTGATTTTGCTGCGCCGCGACGGGGAGGCGGCGGATGCCGCGCGCTCGGCGCTGGAGGCGCCCGGCAGCGACGCGCGCACGATGGACACGGTGGGCTGCGTGCTGGCCCGGCTAGGCGACCACGAAGGCTCGATTGCGCCTTTCGGGGAAGCCGTCGCGCGCGAACCCGGCAATCTGGACTACCGCTACAACCTCGCGGCCGCATGCGGTTTCACCGGGCGGGTGGCAGAGGCCCGGGGGCACTACGAGGTCATCCTCAGCGCCGATCCAGGTGAGCCGCGCACGCATTATGCGCTTTCGATCCTGTCGCGCCAGACGCGCGAGGCGAACCACGTCGACCGGCTCGAGGCGGCCGTTGCCAGCGCACGGAAGCCGCAGGACCTCGTGCGCCTGCGCTATGCGCTCGCCAAGGAACTGGAGGACATCGGCGAACCCCGGCGCGCCTTCGCGGCGCTGAGCGCCGCCAACGCCGATCACAAGCGCGCGTCCGGCTACGATTTCGCGCAGGACGCGGCGATCTTCGACGCCATCGAAGCGGCCTTCGGGCAGGCGCCCGAGGCCGGGCCCGGCAACCCGGACGACACGCCGATCTTCGTCGTCGGCATGCCGCGCACCGGCACCACGCTGGTCGATCGCATCCTGTCCTCGCACCCCGAGGTCGGGTCGGCGGGGGAACTGCAGGCGATGCCGCTGGCGATCAAGCAGGCGGCGGGAACGCCGTCGCGCACGGTGCTCGATCCCGAGACGGTGAGCGCGGCGATGGGCGCTGAGCCTGCGGAGATCGGCCGACGCTATCTCGACCGCGCGGCACACCATCGTCCCGCGGGAAGCCCACGCTTCGTGGACAAGCTACCGGCGAATTTCCTCAACGTGGGGCACATTGCCCGAGCCCTGCCGAACGCGCGGATCGTCTGCCTGCGGCGCGGCCCGATGGACACGGTGTGGAGCAACTTCCGCAACCTGTTCGCCACGCAGTCACCCTACTACGCCTATTCCTACGACCTGCTCGACACGGCGCGGTATTACGCGCGGTTCGACCAGCTGATGGCGCTGTGGGAGCGGCTGTTCCCCGGCCGCGTTCTCCAATTGGGTTACGAGGCGCTGGTAGCCGACCAGCAGAGCGAGACGCGGCGCCTGCTCGAGCACTGCGGTCTGAGCTGGGACCCGGCTTGCCTCGCCTTCCACGAGAACCGCGCGGCCGTCGCCACGCCGAGCGCTGCGCAGGTGCGCCGCAGCCTCAATGCCGATGGCATCGGCCGGTGGAAGACGCATGATGCGGGGATGGCCGAGGTGCGCGCGTTCTTCGAGGCCGAGGGTATCGCGGTGGACTGACGTCATCCCAGCGAACGCTGGGATCGCTGGCATGGTCGCGCGAGCATGGGGCTGGGCGGTTGCTGTCGGTTGGCCGTGGGCGAGGTTCGGCCTGAAGGGTACACAGCGGTCCCAGCCTGCGCTGGGATGGGGGCTTGACAATACGAACCATTTAGGTTATATGGCCCAGCATCCGGCAGCCGAAGTACAAGGCGAAGCGGTGTT
>NZ_AKKE01000167.1 GCF_000281975.1 Novosphingobium sp. AP12
TGGCGGTTCGCCGGCCGCCGATTGGCTTGATCTCGACCGGAAGTAAACTTGTCGATTTCGTTTCGGTTTAGCGAACCATTCCGCAATAATTGACAGTATGGCCTTATTATTGAGGCGAGCCCCTCCACTAGGTCGCGTTGACAAAAGGGATTCTCAATCGAGTTGAGTTCTGATTTAGGCATTTAAGTCTGCCTTTTGTAAGCGCAGTCATGGATCGCGGCGACCTGAACGACGCAGAATGGGAATTGATCGGGCCGCTGCTTCCGCCCGAGCGAGGCAGACATGCTCGTCCTGCCGGCGATAATCAACGCTACCTGAACGGGATGCTGCACGTCTTACGGGTTGGCTGCCCCTGGCGCGACATGCATGAGCGATATGGTAAGTGGAACTCGGTCTACGTCCGCTTCCGCCGTTGGGCTGAGCAGGGCGTCTGGGATGCCATGCTGCAAACGCTGGACGATCTCGGCCTGACCGACGACTGGCAGCACATGATCGACAGCACCACGATTCGCGACCATGTCTCGCCGGTTGGCGGAAAAGGGGGGCTTGTGCGCAGGCTTTTGGTCGATCACGCGGCGGCTTTACGTGCAACGTCCACGCCCGCTGCGACAATCAAGGCCTTTCTCTCGGCTTCCACCTGACAGGCGGCGAAGCTTCCGATTACGGCGAGGTCGATAGCTTGATGGCTATGCCGGTGCCAAAGCCTGCAGGCTTGCTCGCCGATAAGGGTTACGATGGCGACCGCTTCCGGGAAGACCTGCTCCTGAGAAACATCCTGCCCGTCATCCCGCCGCAAAGCACGAGAGCATCATGATTATCGCCGCTACCGCGATCGCAACCGCGTCGAGCGCATGTTTAGCTGCCTCAAACAACAGCGCCGCATCGCGACACGCTTCGAGAAAAACGCGCTATCCTACCTCAGCTTCCTCAACCTCGCCGCAGCAAGGCTCTGGCTGCAGCATTTTGTTAACGCGACCTGGTTAATGGAGCCCGTCGCAGGTGATTTCAGATAGATCGCGTCTGGCCACCGTCGACTCGGAACATCGACCCCGTCACGAAAGACGCAGGCTGGCTTGCCAGAAAGGCGACCACGGCACCGAACTCTGCGGGAGCCCCATAACGCCCGGTGGGTATCTCTAGGATCGAACTGCTCTGCGCTTCGGCCACGTCGATACCAAGTGTCTTGGATCGGCTTTCATCGATATCCCGCGATCTGTCGGTTGCGATCCTGCCTGGAAGGACCATGTTCACGGTGACACCGTTCTTTGCGACCTCGCTGGACAGCGTCTTGGACCAGCCAGCGATCGATCCACGAACGGCGTTGGAAATCGCGAGACCGGGGATGGGCTGTTCTACACCGGACGAACCGATCGTGATGATCCGCCCCCAGCCGGTGGCGATCATCGATGGCAGCAGGGCGTCGGTAATCTGAAAGAGCGACACCGCCATCGACTGGAAGTAGCGTGACCATTCCTCCGGTGGGACGCCCTGCGCAGTGCCGGCGCGAGGGCCACCCGTGTTCGCCACGAAAATGTCGAATGGTCCGACATTCTCCAGCACTTCGATCAAAGTCTGGATAGAGGTCGGGTCGGAGAGGTCGGCGGCATGGCCATGCATCTCCGGATCAGGAGCTGATCCGCTACGCGACACCGCATGCACCGTAACGCCCTCGGCGTGTAGTGCCCGCGCTGAGGCTGCGCCCAATCCGCGGCTCGCGCCCAGCACAAGCGCCCGTCGTCCTGCGATACCAAAATCCATTCAAGTCGCCTCCGGTTCGGAGCTTAGGTGGATTGTCATGCCTTTAGCGGTGACGCGGTAAGGCCAGCATTCTCACGTGTGACGAGCGCTACGCCGGCCCAATCGATATCCGGTCCATGCCGGGCGATTAACGTCAGCAGGTTGTTCCGGATGGCGCTGAGGAAGGGCATTGGCGTTTCGAGCGTTGTCGCCGCCGACGAGGCGAGGGTCATGTCCTTGAGACCCAGCGGTGCCGCAAAGCCAGCCGGCTGGAACCTCGCGCGCACCAGTATCTCCCCGTAGGTCTTGAAGACGGGCGCGCCGAACAGCGATTCCGTGAGGATTTCGAGCATAGCGGCAGGGGGGATGCCGCCTTTCTCGCCAAGGGTCATCGCTTCACCCATGCTGTTGATGGCGGACATCACCATGAAGTTTCCGCAGAGCTTCATTAAGTTCGCGGCGGACGGCGTTTCGCCGAGGTGGAAGGTTCGCTGGCCAACGTTTCGGAGGAGTGGGGCGGCAACCTCAAGCAGGTTCGGCTTGCCAGCAGCCACGACGAAAAGCGAGGCGGCTTCCGCAGCAGCGGGACGGCCGAAAACGGGCGCTGAAATGAAGCAGCCCTTATGCGCCTGGGTCAGCCGCTCGGCTAGCGTGACGCTGATGGTACTCTGCGAAACGTGGAGCGCCGGCGCGTTTAGGATACCATCATCTCCGAAGACGACTGCTTCTTCGGCTTTGTCGTCCGCCAGCATCGTCATCACGACTTCACCCTGCGCTGCGTTGGCAGGCGACGTCGCAAGTGTTGCCCCGGCTGCCACCAGCTTGGCTGCCTTCTCCGGCGACCGGTTCCAGACCGTTACGTCGTGACCGGCCTTAACCAGATTCATGGCAATCGCCCCGCCCATGTGACCAAGTCCGATAAAACCGACCTTCATAGTTCGATCCTTTCATTGGACGTCACTCAGCGTAGTGGATGCCAAACAAATCCCTTGCCGCTGCGGATGATCGTACCAAAGCCCGGATAAGGGAAATGCCCAACATAGAGGCGCTGGCCTGACTGGGCCCATAGGCGCTCGCGTGCGATGCGGCTCTCCTTCGCTATCGGCTTGTCGCCGTCGAAGGCGATTAGCCACTCGGGATGTACGACAGAGGTGATGGAGTGGTGCATCGTGTCCCCGACGAACAGGACGGACTGCCGGCCCGACCCGATCATGTAGGCGGAGTGGCCCGGGGAATGGCCGCGGATATCGACCGCCTTGACCAACCCTGGGATTAGCGTGGCGTCCGGGTCGAACGTCGCAATCTTGGGCGTCACCGCAGTGATCAGTTCGTCGTGCTGGCCGATGAAATAGTCGGATTTCGCCTTTTCGTTAGTCATGCTGCGGAGCCATTGCCATTCGGCGCGTGAAATATGGACGGTCGCGTTGGGGAAGGCGAGCCGCCCTTCAGGGGTGATAAGGCCGCCGATATGGTCGCCATGTCCATGCGAAATGAAGACGTCGGTAATATCCTCCGGCCGCATTCGCGCACGCGCCAAGGATGAGAGGATATGGCCTGCGCCAGTGCCGAAATTGCGACCGGCGCCGGTATCGAACAGCAGCACACGCTTCTCTGTTCGAACTAGGAGAGGCTGCAGGCTGAAAGCGAACTTATTGCTTGCAAGACGGTGCGCCCGTAGGACATCGGCGGTGACGTTGGTCGGCACGCCAAGCACGAACGCCCTGCCGTCATTCGGCATTTCGAACGCACCGTCTCTCAAAGCGAAACCGTGATAGCCAGCGATTGTGAGGGGCGCTGCCTGTAGCTCGACCGCCTGCTGCGCCGCCGCTTCCGATAGCTTGGGGAACATGAAGATCCCGGGGCTTGCTGCAAAAAATCCGCTCAGGCTTGCGAACAGCGCCGCCTTCCATGTGAGCTGCATGTTAACCTCATCGTGTGAATTCCGGTTGCATGGACTCTGAGTGCGCAATGAGCCGAGCGCATCTCTATTTTTGTGAAATTTTCTAAATCCATACGCTCAACGTTAGCGGGTGAACGGTGGATAATCGATATAGCCTGCGGCCCCACCGCCATAGAAGGTAGTGCGGTCGGCGAGACTGAGCGGCCAGTTATTGCGGAAACGAGCCACGAGGTCGGGATTGGAGATGAAGGGCTGACCGAAGGCGGCGAGGTCGATCGTCCCGTCCTCGATCAGCACCTCTGCTCGATCGCGAGTCATGCCGCCCGCAAGGATAATCGCCGTTTCTGGTAGGTACGTGCGTATGTTGCGTATTAATGCATGCAACTTACGGCTGGTATCACCCGCCTCGCTGTCGTCTATACGAAAGCTGCCCTGATCCATGACATGAATATAGGCGATGCCGCGGCTCCCCAGTTCACCGGCGAGCACCCTGTAGGTTTCCTCGGTTTCGGGATAGGCTGGCATATCGAAGAGCTGGCCGTAGGGCGTGAGACGAATGCCCACCCGCTCACGCCCGATCACAGCAATGACTGCATCAACCACTTCGAGCGTGAAGCGCAGCCGGTTCTCCAGCGACTGCGGCCCATATTGGTCGGTCCGGTCGTTTACGAGCGGATTCATGAACTGCTCGAAAAGATACCCGCATGCGCCGTGAAGCTCGACACCGTCAAACTCGGCCTTCAGCGCGTTTTTGGCCGCTCGAGCGAAGTCGTTGACCACGCGGCCGATCTCCTCGGTCGCGAGCGGGCGCGGTGTCGACGCTGCGATCAGATTGGGCTTCCCCGCGTCGTCGCGGCCAAAGGCGAGCGCGCCGATGGCCGTCTTCGTGCTAGGGCTGACCGGAGTTCTACCGTCTTCCTGGATGGAAGGGTGCGAGACCCGGCCGACATGCCAGAGCTGGGCGAACATCTTGCCGCCGACGGCATGCACAGAGCGGGTTGTCAGGCGCCAGCCAAGAATCTGTTCAGCGGTGAAGATGCCTGGATTGAAAAGGTAACCCTGTCCCGCGCGTGAGATCGGCGTCCCTTCGCTGATGATCAGCCCCGCCGTAGCGCGCTGCGTATAGTAAAGTGCAATGCGCTCGGTCGCGACATCGTCGGGAGCGCGGGCACGGGTGAGCGGGGCCATGACAATTCGGTTGGCAAGCATCGAGGCGCCAAGGCGAAAGGGTTCGAATAGCTTTAGCAACGGTTTGTTCCGGTCGTCAAAAGTGCTGCTTCGGCAGTGAGAATATACTTGATCGCCCCGCCCCCAATTTCGCGTGGCTCAATAATATCGTGGGATCGGCCCACTCTGCGGGGTCTGATCGGGCAGGTCGACCTCCATCTCGTCCACATAGCACCAGCCCCAGCCTTCAGGCGGGTCATAGCCTTCCATGATCGGATGGCCGGTCTCGTGATAGTGCGCAGTGGCGTGGCGATGCGGGGACTGGTCGCAGCAGCCGACATGGCCGCAGAATCGACAAATGCGCAAATGGACCCACGGCGTACCGATCATGAGGCATTCTTGGCAACCGCGCGCGCTCGGGATGACATCGCGGACGGCACCGTAGTGCTGGCATATGCTCATTGCCGTTCCTTAACTCTTTCGCTCGCCAACATGGCGTGGATTTGGGAAACGACGGCGGCGCCTTCACCGACGGCCGCCGCGACGCGTTTGGTTGAGGATGCCCTCACATCCCCAATCGCAAACACGCGGGACAGGCTCGTCTCGAGCGCAAGCGGACCTTTGCCGGTGATGACGAAGCCCTTGTCGTCAATGTCGACGCAATCGTGGAGCCAGCCGGTGTTGGGGTCCGCGCCGATAAACAGGAAGAGGTGATGGAGATTGCAGCGGTGCGTCGAGCCGTCGATCCGATTTCGGAACGTGGCGGCCGAGAGGCCCGAGGCGGCATCGCCTTCGAGGCCGACCACCTCGCTGCCGACATGTAGTTCTACATTCGGCAGCGCGGCGATGCGCTCGATCAGGTAGCTCGACATCGTCTGTTCGAGCGGCCGGCGCACGAAAAGGTGAAGTCGGCGGACCTGCGGCGCCAGAAATACGATGGCTTGGCCCGCGCTATTGCCGCCGCCGACCAGCGCTACTTCCTCGCCGGCGCACAGACGGGCCTCGATCGGTGAGGCCCAGTAGGACACCCCATTGCCTTCAAACTCAGCAAGGTTGGGGATTTCGGGACGGCGGTAGCTCGCTCCCGATGCGATCACGACCGCCTTGGCTATGACGCGCGTGCCGCCAGCGATCTCAAGAATAGGTTCCTTGCCCGAGCAGTCGAGCCGGTCCACATGTATCGGGACGCCGATCTCGGCTCCAAATTTGATGGCCTGGTTGAAGGCGCGGCCTGCTAGCGCCCGACCGGAAATGCCGGTCGGGAATCCTAGATAATTTTCGATCCGCGAGGAGGCGCCGGCTTGGCCGCCGGTGTTGCGTCCATCGAACACAACGACGGACAGACCTTCCGAGGCAGCATAGACTGCCGCGGCGAGCCCGGCGGGGCCAGCGCCGACAATTGCGACGTCGAAACGCGCCCCATCCTTCATGGCAGGCGCGATGCCAAGACAAGTCGCCAGTTCCATTTCCGTAGGGTCGCGCAGGAAAGTGCCGTCAGGGCACACGACGAGCGGCAGTTCGGTAGGCGGTACGCCGATGCGCTCGATGAGAGCCTTACCTTGCGCGTCGGTCATCGCATCGAGGACGAGGTTGGGATAGCCGGCGCGGGTGAGGAAGCCTTGCAGCCGTACAACTTTAGGGCTCGCCGGCGCTCCGACCAGAATGGTACCGGCTTCGGCATCTTCGATCAGCTCGACCCGGCGCAAAATCAGCGCGCGCATGACGATTTCGCCGAGGTCGGCGGTGCCGATCATCAGCGCCCGCAGATGGGCCGCATCAAACGGGATCGCCGTGCATCCCTCCGGACCTGCCCGTCCTCCGGAGATGGAGGGACGGCCGGCAAGCGCGTTCACCTCACCACTGAACTGACCGACCACATAGCTCGTGACCGAGGCTTCGCCCCTTAGGCCGCGCCGTCGACTCAACTCTATCTCGCCGTCAATCACCAGCCACGAGGGCGTGTCGAGCGCCCCGATCGCAAAGACAATTTCGCCCGGCGCGAAGTTCCGCTCCGGCCCACTTGCGAACCGACGCGCGCTTTCGACCTGGTGGGCGGTTAGCGTGGGATATATCTGGTCTTTGCGGGTGTCCAAAATGCCCATGAGTACACTAGTTCTCGACGAGTTTGTGTTGTTGGGTGCTGCTTGGCGCGGGCTCGCTTCTGCAAATTTCGCCATGCGCGGTGATTTGGCAAGGGTGCGGACCGTGCGCCCTGGCACAAGCGTGTTTCACTATCTCCGGTTGCTCCGGCAGTCCTTTAGTGTGACCGTGCCGAAAGCCTGCCGGCCGCCATCGGCTCGATCAGAAAGGATTGCCGCTTGCCCGCCAACGTGAAGATCGTCGCCGTTCTGGCGCCCAAGGTCGGTAAGGCAGATGCGCTGGAAGCGCTGCTGCGCGGGATGCTCGAGCCGAGCCGCGCCGAGCCCGGCAATCTGCGTTACGACCTCTGGCAGGAAGCAAGCGCGGGCCGATTCATCCTCGACGAGCTCTATGTCGACCAAGCCGCGGTCAATTCCCATCGGGCGACCGGCCATTTCCAGAGCTATCTTGGCAAGATCGAAGAGCTGGCCGAGCGGCTGGTGTTGGTCGGCCATCCCGTCGATATCGGCTGAGTGGGCGAGGGTGCTTTATATTCGATGGCTCTAGGAAGGTCTTCGCTTACGCGCACGCTGTTCGAACCGTTGAACCGAGCGTGCTCGAATCTGAGTGAGCAATTGTCCAGACCGCGAAGCCATCCCTCGTTGCAACCCTCAGTGTCGGACTACACTTTCCTCGTCCTCGCGTGGAAGCGCGCCATGTCGATGCTGAATGGGGCTGGTTATGACGCCATAGTTGCTGCCGCGCCGCGCGATATGGACCGCCTAGGCTGGCCAGTCAGTTTGGTCGGCATGCAGCCGGTGTTGACGCAGGTGCCGCTGGCCAGATGCGGAAGAGATGATCCACGAGCGCAACTCGCGCCCCGCAATGAGTGCGGGACGATCTCGCATCCAAAGGGTCAAGTCGGCGCAACCGTATCCGTGAAAGCCTGGTGGCATCGATCGCGGCCTTCGCGCGAGAAGGTGGGCGACTGAAGCTGATGGCGGCCCTATGGGGCCCCACTCGTGATCTCCCCGAGCAGCGCGCTCGCCTTCAACACGTCCGTGCTTGCGAAATCGGGGTCGAACTGGGCGTAGACGGGCGCAAGCTGGATCGTGGCCTCGGTCTTTCGGCCGGTCGCGACGTGAAGCTCAGCGAGCGTCGTAACGGCGCGGAGCTTGAACGACAGGGCACCGATCTCACTCGCCTGTTGGGCAGCGGCGACCAAGGTTGCCTCCGCAGCGCTGACGTCGCCGTCGCGCCATTCGAGGACGCCGCGCATCCGCAGGATCTCCGCCTTGCACCAGTCCTCCGACTGCACATCGAGGTGCGACAATGCCTGTGACACGGCCGTGCGCGCGATCTCGACCCTGTCGTAGCGCAGCGCCGCGTCGGCCAACACGGCCAGATACATCGGCACCCGGATGAGGAAGTTGTTGGCGACCAGCCTGTCCACAGCCGCACGCATCACTTCGATCCCGGCGGACACATCGCTCAAAGCATCAATCGCTCCCTGATAGAAGCGGCAGACCGGCGCCCAGATAGCGGTCTCATGTAATGAAAGGTTATGGGCGAGTGTCGCAACGTACTCGCGGGCAAGATCAAGTTCGCCGAATTGCAGGGTCAGCGGAAGGCCGATCTGGGCGAGCGCGTTGGATTGTGAGACGCGGTGATTCAACTCCGCGGCCCGTCTGAGCGCAGATACCGCAAGTTCCTTAGCTCGGCGATAGTTGCCGCTGATCCAGACTGCGTTGGCGAGACCGACACGGATGCCCACGAGCCTGTCGACCTGGAAGCGCGCCATGCGGGCTTGGGCGGCGATCGCGTTATACTCGTCTTCTAGCGAAGACAGACCATCGAGCGCCTCGCGAATATCGCCGAGATAGAAGCGCGTCATCAGCGTCAGGCGGCGGCCGTCGGGAATTGCAGTGCGCTCATTCCCAGTCGTGGCAAGGTCCATAAAGGCGTCGAGGGATGTGAGTGCCCGTCGGTGACGACCGGAGAAGCTCTCAAGTACCGCTTTTCCCCATAGGGCACGCAACTGATATTCGACACTGCCGACCGAGCGGGCGAGCCGGTAGCCCTCCTCCCAAGTCGCATCGGCCTCAGGCCCGAGATTGTCGGAGAAGTTCAGGGCGGCGCCGTAGGACGCCATGAGCTTCATCTTGAGCCTGTCGTCGACCACCTGGCCCGCCGCGACGCGGCGCAGCGCGCGTTCGACCCGGATATGGCTTTCGCCGACGGTTGAGAGTTCATCCCAAAGTGGAATGGCGGCGACCGTGAGCCGGATGGCGAGCAGCGTGTCGCCGCCATCCCCCTCAGCCCAGTCGATCGCTTTGCGAACATCGTTCGCGCGCGGTGCATAGGCGGTGGTCCAGTCGACTCGATCGCGCCATTGCCACTCCTGCTCAGCATTTTCGAACAGCGCAAGGAAGTAGTGCGCGTAGTTCGAGTAGGCGGCGGTCATTTCCTTTTTTTGAATCAGGGCACCCGCGGCAAAGCTGCGAGTGCTTTCCAGGAAACGATAGCGAACGCCATTTAACCCGTAGGTGGCTACTAGTAGAGATTTGGCGACCAGCGCGCCGGTCCAGGCGGCAATCTCCTCGAGAGGCCCATCGACGCCGGCCGCTACTCCCAGGATGTCCTCGATGGAGAAGGACGAAGCAAAGACCGACAGTAGGCGGAACAGCCGAGCCTCGCGTGGCGAGAGCAATTGATAGCTCCAGTCGAGCGTCGCCAGCAGCGTCTGGTGCCGGCTTGGTCCACTGTCGCCGCCGCGGTCGAGAATCGAAAAGGTTCGGTCGATCAAGCGCAACAGCGTGCGTGGATCGGAGGCGATGAGTTGCGGCACGGCAAGTTCTATCGCGAGCGCTAGGCCGTCCAACCGCCGGCAAATCGCTGCGATCGTGGGGGCATCGGCATCCACGAAGCGATAGCCGTGAGCCTCCTCCGCGCGTCGGACGAAGAGCGCGATCGCAGGATATTCCAGGGCTTGTACGGCGGTGAGAGCTTTACCAGCGGCCGGAACGTCCAGCGGGGCCAGGCGAAATACGGCCTCGCTGCGCGAATGGAGGGCTTCCCGGCTCGTCGCGAGGATTCGTGCGCTCGGAACGGCCGTCACGATCTGCTCCGCGATTGTCGCTACCGCGCTAAGGAGATGCTCGCAATTGTCGAGAAGGAGCAAAAACTTCTTCTGATGGAGAGCGTCTATAAGCCCCGCGACGACGGCATCGCGCTCAATGCCCAGAGCAAGGCCAATAGCCGGTACTACAAGTTGGGAATCGTCGATCGCAGCCAAGTCCACGAACCCTATACCGTTCGAGAACCGATCCTCAAGGTGACGCGCCGTGGCGACCGCAAGCGTGGTTTTCCCAACACCGGCAGGGCCCACAACGGTGACTAACCGGTTTTCCAGGAGCCTCTCGCCGAGATGCGCAACGTCGCCGCTGCGTCCGATCAGGTCCGGTATCACCGGGAGTTCACCGGCATGGGCTCGAAGCGGATCGAGGCGGGCATCGGTCGAGCCGTCGATCACCTGAACCTCGGCCACAAACCGGTAGCCGCGGTTTGGTACAGTGGCAATGAAGTCGCGCCGGTCGCCGTTCTGAAGAGCTTTGCGTAGGCTCGAAATGTTCACCTTCAGATTGCTCTCGTGGAGATGCGTGCCAGGCCAGACATATTCGAGCAGTTCGTCTTTGGTGACGACCTTGCCGGCACGGGCAAGGAGCAGGTGAAGGAGGTCCACCGCTCTCGACCCGATGGTGACCGATACATCATTATGAAGCAGAAGATGCCGGCTCGGAATGAACCGGAAGGCGCCGAACCGGTATTCGGTATTGGGTGTGTCGATTGACGTAATCATCGAAACGACGTGCTCCCCCCGACAGGGAACGGAGAGGAACGGGCGCGCTTTCCCAGCGCCTCGATGTGCGCGTTCCCAATCACCAAAGTATCGCTCCGTTCAATGTAGTCGCGATGTCATGGCTGCAGGCGGCAGGGCACATCGCTCGATGTCTAATCGGCAGCGATCTCGGCGCAACCGGATAGACCGCACGGCGCTTGTGCACAGCTGCACAGTCCATCAAATCGCGCCGGACGCCGGACGCCGGACGCCGGACGCCGGACGCCGGACGCCGGACGCCGGACGCCGGACGCCGGA
>NZ_AKKE01000168.1 GCF_000281975.1 Novosphingobium sp. AP12
CCATCTGTGGACGCCCCAAAAGACGCAAGCGGTAATTGGCGGGATCAAGCACGTGGTCGGATGCTGCCATCTGTCCGGCCTCTAGTGCAGCACCAGAGGCTGCGGGCCCGTATGGGAGTTCGCGGACCGGATCCATATCACCCACAGCGTGCTCGCGGCACGGTGGAAAGCCCTGGTTCTTCCGGCCCCGTCTCGCCGACTGTTGTGCCATACCTTCCTTCGACCGACTACGTCTTCCGACGACCTCTGGCCCGCCTTGGCTTACGCCGCAGCTGCGACCGGAGCTTTGTAATCCTCGTTCTTCGTAAGCACCGCCCAGATGATCCGCGCGGTCTTGTTGGCAAGCGCAACGGTCACCAACATGCGCGGCTTTCTGGCCAGCATCTGTTCTAGCCATGATCCTGCCGGAGCGCCTCGCTTGCTCGCCTGCAGCACGACAGCACTACTGCCGATAATCAGGAGCCGCCTGAGCGTTCGCTCGCCCATCTTCGTGATCGGGCCCAGCTTCTGTTTGCCTCCTGTCGACAGCTGCCGCGGCGCCAGACCGAGCCAGGCGGCAAAGTCGCGGCCCTTGGCAAAGGTCTCGGCCGGCGGCGCGAGCGCGGCGATCGCGGTGGCCGTGATCGGCCCGACGCCGGGGATCGTCATGAGCCGCCTGGCAATCGCATCCTCCCGTGCTCGCCGTGCGATTTCCTTGTCGAGGTCGCCGATCCTGTCGTTCAGCTCCTCAAGCAAATCGAGCATCGTGCGAAACATCGCCCTGGCTGCTTCGGGTAGCGATGAGCCGATCTCGTCCTCGAGCAAGTCGCCGAGCATCGCCACATGCGACGGGCCCTTCGGCGCCACCCAGCCATACTCGGTGAGATGACCGCGGATCGCATTGATCAACTGGGTACGCTGACGCACCATCAGATCTCGGGTCCGGAACACCAGGCCGGAAGCCTGCTGCTCTTCGCTCTTGATCGCCACGAACCGCATGTTGGGACGCTGAGCCGCCTCGCAGATCGCCTCCGCATCCACCGCATCGTTCTTGTGCCGCTTCACGAACGGCTTCACGTAAGCGGGCGGAATGAGCTTCACGTCATGCCCTAGGCGCGTGAGCTCACGGCCCCAGTGATGCGCGCCTCCGCAGGCCTCCAGCGCCACCGTGCACTGCCGCTGCTGCG
Organism: Novosphingobium sp. AP12; assembly: GCF_000281975.1. Taxonomy (GTDB): domain Bacteria; phylum Pseudomonadota; class Alphaproteobacteria; order Sphingomonadales; family Sphingomonadaceae; genus Novosphingobium. The sequence goes on from NZ_AKKE01000168.1 coordinate 1,167, forward strand.
CAAAGAACTCCAGCAGCTTGGTGCGGCTGATCTTGCGGCTGAACAACGCTCGCCCGCTCGCATCCGCGCCATGCGCATGGAAAACATTCTTGGCGATATCCAAACCGATTGTGGTAACTTCCGACACGGACGCCTCCTCAAGTGGTGTTCAAACACCTCCACTATGGCACATCAATGCCGTCGGGGGGCGTCCACCCCATCACC
>NZ_AKKE01000169.1 GCF_000281975.1 Novosphingobium sp. AP12
TCAATCCGATGCTTGCGAGGCATGGGGAAGCTAGCGAAGCGCGCCAGTATAGCGGACGCTTGGTTGGCGCTGAATGGGGTTGCCCGTTCCGAGATCCCCGCGCATGAGCGCAGAGTGTAATCAGATGGTTAGTATGACAAACGGCAGCGCTTAGGCCTCTAAATCAGGCGCGCCGCGATAACGCACGCAATCATGTGCGCGCGATTGCGCGAGCGCATCTTCAGCCTGACATTTTCGACGTGACGCTCAACCGTGCAAGGTGCGATTTCGAGATATATCGCGGCCTCTTTGGCGGAGAACCCTTCAGCGATCAAGCGTACTACTTCAGTTTCACGCTGAGTTAGACTAAATGTGTCTCTAGGTTTATCGTTCAAACTAGAAACTCCCTAAAATACCATGGGGACGGAGTCTTGTTGCAGATTTAAACTTAATAGCCCTGCGGCGTGCAAGACGCGAGCTATCGGAAAAGGCATTTACAAAGCAGACGTAAATCTGAAGTAACTTCAAGGTAACGAGTCTTCGTGGCAAAAGATCCTGTAGCGCCGCGCTTTACGCATCGATCGCCTTCCTCGTCGCCTCAGCGCGTTTGCGCAGGAAAACGAGGCTATCGCCCGCAAACCAGCTAGCCTTGGGCTTACTGTCAGCCATTGGCATTGTCTTGCGAAAGTAGAACGTTGATCTGTACTTCCGGCTGAGCTCTCAAAAAACTATCGGCCCTGCTCGTCGGATGTCCCATCGATGAGAGCCCAGAATCTACGGCGGACCTGCTCGATCTGGTCAGGAGCCAGCGGCGGCCGCGGTGCTGGAGTGAACTCTGTCCATGAACGGTGGGCAGGGCGTGGTACCCGAAACTCCACCTGCCGGCTCGGTGACGTATCAGTGATGTTCATAGATGCTCCTCCCTCGACGTAGATGCAGCCCTTGGCTCTCCGCTAATCGCACTTAGTTTGCACATGGAGCGGCATATCCAGCCGTTATGTCGCTGCGATGGGCCAGATATCGCAGCGGGCCATGATTCGAATAGAAAAATTAGTGTACGTTACCGCACACTGCTCGACCAAAGTCAGCTATCGCAGTGCTCGGGAGAAATATTCGAAGTAGTGTTTCCGCACCTAACAAACGTGATGGAACACGGGATGCGCTTAACCGTTGCTACTGCAAGATAAACCGAAGAGGCTTTGAGCTAGACTTAATCGAGAGGATGAGGCCGTGAAAGCCGAGACGAGCTTTGGCAAAATCACCAACCGGCTGCTTCTGGGAATGGGCGCGCAAGATCGATTGCTTTTGTGGCCTCATTTTTCTCGATGCCCCTTACCGGTAAACACCTATCTCGAGCGCACTGGTCTCCGTCCCGGCAACATATACTTCATTGAAAGCGGAGTGGTATCGAGTCTCGAGGTTGGAGACTCTCGGGACCCTATAGAAGTCGGCGTGGTTGGGCGCGAAGGCATGATTGGGGCGGGGGCCATCGCCAACCTGATCCCGCAGCGAGATGCTTTTGTGCAGATCGAAGGAGAGGCGCTTTCTATCGACGTCAAAGATTTCCAAGAAAGCGTACGGTCCAGCCCAGTTCTGCGGGTGTATATGTCGCGTTATATCCAGGCTCAGATGGTACAGATCAGCCTAGCGGCCAGCGCTGCGGTTCGGGCGAGTGTCCAGCAAAGGCTTGCTCGCAAGTTACTCATGTACCGAGACCGTACGGATACTGACGAAATCGCTTTAACCCATGCAAGCATGTCCCTCATGCTTGGCGTCCGCCGCGCCACCGTCACGAACGCGGTCCATAATCTGGAAGCAAATGGTTTCATCTGGGCACGACGGGGTTTGATTATTTTCAGAGATCGCGTTGCGATGGAGGCATACTGCGGTCGATTTTACGGCGTGGCCGAGACTAGGTATGCTGAAATCATGCATCAGGCACCGCTCCCGGCCGTTCTTCGCAGCGGCTAGTATGCCAATGATGGCGATAAAAGCTCGGATGGATACGCCTCCATAGGATGGAGGGAAGGGATGACGGAGCAAACGCGGCCGTGATGCGCATGGGGCGCAAACGCTGATCGGAAGCTCTGGATGGGCCGCCCCTGGCGCGCGGGCCAGTGAAGATCGCGAGCGTCGCGCTCGCCAACGAAAGAACACGCATCGCACCCGCAGTCAGGTCACGCAAATATGTCTACACAGTATGGGCCGCATGACGACCGTTGGCAGCGCCATCACATCACTGAAGTTCAGTTAATTCATAGTGCGAGCCCTAGAATTTTGCAGGCTTTCTACAACAGCATCAGTGAACGCGAGGGCTAATTGCGCTACGTCTCTGGGCAAAGGAATGATGTCGTCATCACTATAAGCTAATTGGTCAGTCAAAAAACGAGATACCAGGAGCGCTAGATCCAAGGAAGGCAGCTCCATGTTGATGGATTGTTCATCGATCATTTTAACTCTCTCAACTTATGATTTATCGTGCATCAGCGATATTCTTCAACAGTTTCGCGATCACTATGTCCGACTTGAGATTTTCGGATGGTGGCGTATCGTATGAGTCCGGGTTGCGAGGCAGGGCACGCATCGCGCGAGCTGTTTGCAACACGAAAGGAACCGCCCGCTCGATCAAGACCTCCGCCAGCAATCGGACGTCTCGGTCAAGAAGGTTGTCATTCAAGATAGCCGCTCCGACGGCTTGGGTGTCGAGGAGGGACATCGCACTGGCCACGGTTGAAACCGGGCCGACGATTACTCCTTTGCTTTCTTCGACAGCAAAGGCCAGCGCGACCGCCACCTCCTCATCGGATTCCGCAATTAATATTGGTATGCCGTTCAGCATCGCCACCTCCGCGTTGAGCGAGAGTTATGTGGCTCCCAGGCGCAGGCGCTCATTCAACGAGCCGGCGATTCAAATAGAATAGCATGACTCAGATTATTCACCCAGATCAATCACGACCTGATTGAATGTTTGTTCTCCAGTGGGCAAAAGTTGACATAACGATGCTGCAATCGCCCTGACATTTGAACAAGTGATTAGGCTGGCGCTGTCACCCCAGGACAGCTTTTGACGAGCCTATAGACTTTCGACGATTGTTTGGCTTGAGCAGAGCTTGAGCAAGGGTCCGTCACCCTACGCCCAGGAGGCATATATGTTGTAATTGCTCACGGGTTTGGCCAAGGGCTGCAGGCTCAGGCGACGGCGAACCTGCCCTCGACGAGTTCGCGCACAGCCTGAAGGGCTGACTTTCCCTGCAGGCGTGCGGTGCCGGTCACGGATCGATAGCCGGCGTGGATCTGGGCGCCCCAGTCGGACCGGAAGCCGTTTGTGACCTTGCGGAACACAACCGAGGGGCGGATCTCACGCTCGGATATGTTGTTGGTCGCAGGGACGTCGCGGTTGCTGAGGAAGACGAAGAACTTGCCCCGCCATGCCTTGATCTGTTTGAGCAGGATCTTGCCTGCGGGATGCGCGATGGGCATCCGCATGAGGCGGGTCAGCACGGTATCGGCCTTGGCACAATAGGCCGCCAGGGTCGTATCCTTCAGGCCGCTTCGTCGCTTGCCGATGCGTATGGCCCAGCGCAGATGGTCGCGGACCTTCGGGGCAAAGGCCCGGTCACCGCAGTCGATGGCATATTGTACGTCGCGCAGGACATGGGCGAGGCAGACCTGGTGCTCCTTGCCCAGTTCCTGTTGTCCGGCATAGCGGTCCGAGATCCACACATCGGGCTGATGTCCGCCCAGAACTTCCTCGGCGACACTGCGCGCCCGGCGCCGGGCGATCCTGTGCAGGACGGCCTCCTTCGAGAGGAAGACCCACTGCCAATGGATGATGCCGTTAGTGCGGGTCGTGGTCTCGTCGGATGCGATGACCCGTGCGGTCAGCAGTTTGTCGGTGATCGCGCGGGTCGCCGTTGCCATGCCTGCTCCCATGCGCCGGAAGGCATTGGCGATGGCGCCCTGAGAGATGCTCAGGCCCAACAGTTCCGATGCAATGCGCGACAGGCGCTCGAAACTGACATGATGGCTGTGGTGCAGATAGGCGAGTAAAGCGCGGATGCCCGGTCCAAACGGGGTTCCCGGCTCCATTCCGGCCGGGGCTGGCGCGCGATAACGGTGTCCACACCCCCGGCAGCGCCCACCCAGCAGTTCCACCCTGGTCACAACTGGGCGGATCGGCGGCAGGTCGATATGATCGTAACGATGCCGGCAATGCTGGGTCTGGCCGGAAACGTCGCCTCCGCAATGGCCACACGCAGCAGCCAGCACGCGCTCGGTCTTGTCCGGCGTTTCCGCAAGCGGGCGATGCCTGCCTTCACGCGAAGGACGCTTGCCCGGCTTCGCCTTGCGACCTTTGCCGCCACCCTTGCCGAAATCGTCCTTGGAGGGCGGCACATGCGAGTTCTTCGACGTCTTGCGCGGTTTGCCGACCAGTTCCTCCAGTTCGGAAATCCGGGCAGCCATACGCTCGATCATATCGTGTTGCGCGAGCAGAAGTTCGTTCTTCTCGGCTTCGCTCAGGACATGAAGGGGTGGTGGCGGCATGCACAGGGTGAATCAGGCATTGCCAGACCGCGCAACCTCTTTTTGCCACCCCCCTGAGCAATTAC
>NZ_AKKE01000170.1 GCF_000281975.1 Novosphingobium sp. AP12
GGGGTTGTCCGTTCCGAGATCCCCGCGCATGAGCGCAGAGGGTAATCAGATTGTTGGTATGACAAACGGCAGCGCTTAGCCTCTAAATCAGGCGCGCCGCGATAACGCACGCAAACGGCGTGGCCGAGACTAGGATGCTGAAATCATGCACCAGGCGCTGCTCCCGGCGGTTTTTCGCAGCGACTAGTATGCCAGTGATGCCGAAAAAATTTCGGATGGATGGTACGCCTACGCTGAGCGGCGCCTTGCCGATGGGGTGATGGATCGGTCTTAAGGCGCAGTTATTTGCCAACTCAGGAGCGGTGTTTCTGGGACGGATCACGGTTTCGGCGGGCCTGAATGCCGTCGTCGCTGAAATACCGAGGGACAGCGGCGCATTTTGGAAGAGGCGTTTGCGCCGGTGCGTGCGTCGCGCACGTCGCCCGGCGGCATGACGTTTCCACCGCGTTCGTCTATACTTGGCGGCGCAGATTGTGGCTGCGGCTACCGCCAGGCAAAAAGACCATGATTTCGTCGAAGCTGTGGTGTCGGAAGACAAAGGCCGCCACGCCTGTTCCCGGTCAGCCCGTAATCGTAGTCGACCTTTCCCATGGCCGGGTGAGTATCTTCATTTCCGCGTTTAGCGCCATGGCTGCGGCAGTTTTGGAGGTGCTGGCGCGATGATCCCAATCCGGCTGTGTGCGAGTGTGGCTCGTGCTTGGGCGCCATCACATCACTGACGTTTGCTTAGTTCACAGTGCGAGCCGGAGAATTCCGCAGGCTTTCGACAGCAGCATCGGTAAAGGCGAGGGCTAATTGGGCTATGTCTCTCGGCAAAAGAATGATGCCGTCATCACTATAAGCTAATCGATCAGTCAGAAAACGGGATACCAGGAGCGCTAGATCCAAGGAGGGCAGCTCCATGTTGACGGGGCGTTCATCGGCCATCTTCTTTCTCTCAATTATGATTTGTCGCGCGTCAGCGATAGTCTCTCTAGCAAGTGCGCAATTACTTTGTCCGACATGAGATCGTGGATTGATAGTGTTTCCCATGAATTCGGGTTGCGAGGCCGGGCAGGCATCGCGCAAGCTGTTTGCAACACAAAAGGAACTGCTCGCTCGATCAGGACCTCCGTCAGCGAGTTGACGCGCCCGTCGAGCAAGTTGTCATTGACGATAGCAGCTCCGACCGCCTGAGTGTCGAGCAGGGACATCGCACCGGCCACGGTTGAAACGGGCCCGACGATTATCCCTTTGCTCTCCTCGACAGCAAAAGCCAGTTCGACCGCCATCCGCTCATCGGATTCAGCAATTAATATCGGTATGCCGTTCAGCATCGCCACCTCCGCGTTGAGCGAGAGTTATGTGGCTCTCAGCCGCAGGCGCTCATTCAACGAGCCGGCGATTC
>NZ_AKKE01000171.1 GCF_000281975.1 Novosphingobium sp. AP12
CAGGCGGCGGCCCGCCACGTCGTAGGCGAAGGCGGCGGGCCAGCCGTCGTCACCGGCGATCACGCTGACGCGCTCGGGTCGCAGCGCGAACAGCTCGACCGGCTGGCCGCGCGCGTCCTTCAGCACCTGCACGTAGGCGTTGCCGTGGAGCAGCAGGTGCGAGGCCAGCGTCTCCAGCAGCGACTGCCCGGCGCTGGTTTCGGCCACCAGCGCGGCGAGCGCCGGGTCGGCGGGCCTGAGCGGCGCACCGCCGATGCCCTCGGCAACGAGGCGTACTGCGCGCTGGGCGACGGGATTTTCGAGGTAGGCGCGGCGGACGGCGCCGTTGTACTCGAACGGCGCGCGGCCCGCTCCGCCGTCGGCGAAGAACCACGGCGAGGCGGTGCCGCGCGCAAGCGGCACGCGCGGGCTCCCGCTCTTGAAGGCCGCGACTAGGGTTTCGAGGAAGGACATGGGGTTCCTTTCGGGAGGGGATCGGGAGGATGGAAGGCGAAGCCCAAGGACCATCGCGGGGGGGCATTGCTCCCCTGCGTCCGCTGTTAGGTAACTCTGACGCGCGGCTCGGCGGCCTTGCCGAGCATCAGTTCGCTCAAGCCCCAGACCAGCGCGTCCGCCCGGTCCGGCGAGCGCCCCGGTCCCTGGTACGCGCCGCCTACGATGAGGCCGCAAAGTTCGTCCTCCAGCGCCGGGAAACACCCCGCGTGCCGGACGCGGCCCGCTTCGTAGAGCGCGGCGACCGGCTCGGCGCGGGCGACTTTGCCGCGGCTGGCGTGGACCAGCTTGATCGGCAGCGAATGCTGCGCCGCCCGCAGGACAGTGCGGACCATCTCGCCGCCCTGGTTCGCTTCGGCAACGACGCGCTCGGCGTTCCAGGCCTCGGCGGCGCCGGCGACGGCGCGGGCCCAGCGCTCGGGCCCGGCCTTCTCGACCGAGGCGTCGGCGAGAACATGGGCGGTGCCGTCGGGGGCAAGGCCGGCGACGACGATGCCGCAGGCGTCCCCGCCGGACGAGGCGGGCGGATCGACCGCGACGACCACGCGGGTGAGTTCTGGCGCGGCGCTTTCACGGCACAATTCAAGCAGGGCGCGGGTCCACAGGGCGCCTTCGATGTCGGCGATCAGCTCGCCATCCAGCTCCTGGCGACCGAGCAGGCTGCCCTCGTAGGTCTGCTGCATGGCCTCAAGGAACCGCTCCGGCAGATTGGTGCTGTTTTCGAAGGTGCTGCCGCGCGTCACGGCGACCTCTCCGCGTTCGTGCCCTGCAATGAGGCGCATGATGAGTGGTACGCTGCGCGGCGTTGTGGTCGCGACGATGCGCGGATCGCGGCCGAGACGCAGGCCCATGAGCAGGTTGTCCCAGCTGCTGGTGGCCCGCTCCCCGGAGTTGTCCCACTTGGCGATCTCGTCGCACCAGGCGTGGCTGTGCTGGGGACCGCGCAGGGATTCGGGTTCTCCGGCGGAGTACAGGATGGCCTGCGCGCCGTTCGGCCAGGTCAGCCGCCGCAGCGAGGGTTCGAAGCTGGGCTTGCGCCACGGCGCGCCGACCGACAGCAACCCGCTTTCGCCTTCGACCATGACCGACCGCGCTTCGTTGAGGTTCGCGGCGATCAGGGCGATGCGCGCATAGGGGTTCCGCTCGGCCACGGCATTGGCCCATTCGGCGCCGCACCGGGTCTTGCCGAAACCGCGTCCCGCCATGACCAGCCAGACGCGCCAGTCGCCCGGGGGCGCCACCTGCGAGGGACGGGCCCAGTGCTTCCAGAGCCAGGGAAATTCGCTGCGCTCCTTCGGATTCAGCGCCGTCATGAGGTGTTCGAGTTGGCGGGGATCGGCTTCGGACAGCCAGTTCAGCGGGTCCGCCTTAGCCATGGTCGTTTTCGTCCGCTTGGCCCGCCGAGCGCCGCGCGACGACCTGCTGGCGCAGCTGCTCCAGCTTGGCGTCGATGGCGGCGCGCACGGGGCCAAGGTCCTCGCTGTCGCGCATCGCCCTTTCGCGCACGACCGTTTCGCGATGGAGACCGAGCAGGCGAAGGGCGCTGGCGTTGTCGAACTTGACCGCGGCATCCTTGGGTTCACCGAAACGGAGCCGGTGGAGCACTTCCATCTCGAGGTGCTCGTAGCCTTCGAGCAGGGCCGCTCGCCACAGCTCGGCGAATTCCGGGTCCTCGGCGCGGACCTTGTAGGGGCGGGCGGGATGGACGCCGGCGACGACGCTGGCGGCACTGACGTTCGATGTTTCGGCGAGGGCAGCCAGGAATTCGTCGCGCCAGTAGCGGTTGGACTTGTCCTCGGTCGCCATGAGTTCCGCGCTGATCCTGATGCGGCGCTTGGCTGGCGCAGCACCCGGCGAAGCCTGCTGGGGCTCTATCATCTGGGACGATCCTGCTTTTTTGGGGGGATTCGGAGACGGGGTGTCGCCGGGGCGACTCGGTCTTTCGCGATGTTCCTTGTATGTACCGAAACAGCGTGACGATGTCAAGAACAAATAACCAAATAGGTTTTACAGGCATCGCGCTTGATGCTTGCCGCAATGCAGCGCGGCCAGTAAGCAAGGCCCGGATCGGGCGCCGCGCCCTGGGGGGAATTCGATGCTTCGCCGCCTCTACGACTGGACCATGGCCAAGGCCGCGCACCGCCATGCGGAGTGGTGGCTCGCCGCCTTCGCGTTCATGGAGGCGAGCTTCTTCCCCGTACCGCCGCACCCGCTGCTGGGCCTGATGTGCCTGGCCGAGCCGAAGAAGGCGATCCGCTTCGCGGTGATCGCGACGCTCGGTTCGGTCGCGGGCGGCCTCCTCGGCTATGCGATCGGTCACTTCGCCTATGCCGCGTTCGGCGACGCGCTGCTCCACGCCCTGGGCCTTGACGAGAGCTTCCCCAAGGCCGCCTGCTACCTGCGCGACTACGGCGCCGAGATCATCATCGTGAAGGGCGCGACGCCGATCCCCTTCAAGCTGCTGACGATCACCGCCGGCTTCATCGGCATGAACCTGTGGGTGTTCATCGGCGCCTCTATCATCTCGCGCTCGATCAGCTTCATGATCGTGGGCGTGCTGTTCCGGCTTTTCGGTGCGCCGATCAAGGCGGTGATCGACAAGCATCTGGGCAAAGTGACCGTGGCTTTCGTGGTGCTGATCCTCGCTGGCTTCTTCGCCGTCACCATGCTGGGCGGCGGCTCCAAGCAGACCTCGGAGAAGTGCGCCTCGGCTGTGGCGGCAAAATCCGCCTGAGCGACTTTACCCGGCGGCGTTGAGGGCCCAAATTTTCCCGGAGACGATAATTCCGGGAGAGCCGCCAAGATGTCATCCTTCACCACCGCCCCGCTGCAGGAGGGCCTGCCCTTCGGCGTGAGGATCGGCGGGCTCACCTTCGAAGCGCTCGGCGACAGGGCCGTGCGGGACAAGATCGACACTCTGTTCGTGCAGCACGGCATGATCGTGTTCGAGGACGTCGAGCAGACCGACGCCATGCAGCTGGCGATCAGCAGCTGCTTCGGCCCCCTCAAGGAGCATCCGGTCAAGGGCGTCGGCCGCGTCGATTCGGACCGCATGCCCGGTGTCATCGAGATCCGCAGCCGGCGCGGACGCGGCATCGTCGAGGTGGGCGGCAAGCAGCTGTCCCACTGGCTGCCGTGGCATTTCGACCATTGCTACAACGACGAACTCAACCGCGCCGGGGTGCTTCGCTCGGTCGAGCGCGTCGAGGAGGGCGGCATCACCGGCTTCCTCGACGGCATGGCGCTCTACCAGGCGTTCCCCGAGGACCTGCGCCGCCGGATCGAGGACGCCGAGGTGGTCTATACCCTCAGCACCCAGTACGACGATCTGAAGTTCGGCCGCCCCGACGAGTACCGCATGGTCGAACCCAAGCCGATGCCCGCCGGTTTCGCCGAGCAGGTGGCCGAGATGCCGCGCGCCATCCACCCGGCGGTCTGGACCCGGCCGACTGGCGAGAAAGTGCTCCATGTCTCGGCCTACATGGCGCAGGGGTTGGTCGGTGACGAGACGTCGAAGGGCGACGCGCTGCTCGAAGAGGTGTGCCAGGAGATCAACCGGCTCGGCCAGTCGTGCAGCTACCACCACAAGTGGCGCGAGAGCGACATGGCGATCTGGGACAACCTGCGCATGCTCCACTGCGTCTCGGGCAACCACCCGGAGGAGGAGCGGCTGATGTACCGCACCACGATCGCGGGAGATTACGGGCTGGGCCGCTGGGAAACCGAACCGAAGCAGGCCGTCGGCGCGGACGCGATGGCCTGAGCCGGGGCTTGGATCAGGCTCGGCCGGGAGAGGGGCAGGAATGAAGATCGAGGTGAACGGGCTGACGCTCGACTACGAGTTGCTCGGCGAGGAGGGCGCGCCGCCTTTGGTGCTGACGCCGGGCGGGCGCTATCCTCGCGAGACCGCCGGGGTCCCGGAACTGGGCCGGAAGCTGGCCGAGGGCGGCTACCGCGTGCTGCTCTGGGACCGTCCGGGCTGCGGCGCATCGGACATCGCCTTCACCGCGCCGAGCGAATCGGTGATGAACTGCGAGGCGCTGGTCGGGCTCGTCGAAGCGCTGGGCATGAAGGACGTGACGCTGGTCGGCGGCTCGGCAGGCTCTCGAATCACGCTGATGGCGGCCGCGCGAATGCCGGACAATGTGCGCAAAATCGCGATCTGGTGGATCAGCGGCGGGCCGGTTGGCCTTGCCGGGCTGGCGTGGTTCTACTGCGGCGACCAGATCGCGGCGGCCAGCAAGGGCGGCATGGAGGCAGTCGCGGCGCTGCCGAGCTGGGCCGACCAGACCGCCCGCAACCCCAGGATACGCGACATCCTGCTGGCGCAGGACCCGGACGAATACATCGCCGTCATGCAGCGCTGGGCCAAGGCTTTCGCCTATTCCGACGCGACGCCGGTGCCGGGCATGGCCGAGGCGGACTTCGCGAAGCTGACGATGCCGGTCATGACCTTCCGCTCGGGGAAAAGCGACATGGCGCACACGCGCGAGACGTCGGAATGGGTCCACCGCCTGCTGCCGAACTCGACGCTGTTCGAGCCGCCATGGGGCGACCAGGAGTGGAACTACGTCTCGACCTTCCCGGTAGACACCGCCGCCCGCCGCGGCCGGTTCGAGCGCTGGCCGCTGATGGCGCCGATGCTGATCGATTGGCTGAAGGACTGACCATGGAACTCGCGGAACTGATCGACCGGCACCAGATCCATCAGGTCCTGCTGCGCTACGCACGTGGGCTCGACCGGCTGGACAATGCACTGGCGCGCGGTTGCTACTGGGACGATGCGATCGAGGACCACGGCCATTTCGTCGGCACGCCGGACGACTTCGTGCCCTGGGCCGATGGCACCACCCTGATGTTCGAGGCGACGCAGCACGCCATCCTCAACCACGTCTGCGACCTCCAGGGAGACGAGGCGTTCTGCGAGACATACTACCACTTCTCGGGCGTCACCGCCGAAGGGCCGAACTTCATGTCCACCGGGCGATACGTGGATCATTTCGCCAAGCGCGGCGGCGAATGGCGCATCGCCAACCGCGTGACCATCGTCGAGGGCACTTACGACGTGCCCAAGGCCGGCCTCGCGCCCTCGCCGATGACGGCCTACACGGCGGAGGAACCCTGCCAGGCGAGCCGCGACCGCAGCGACGTCAGCTATCACCGCCCGCCCGTGCCGAGGCGACCGAAAGCGGTTTAAGAGCCGGCAGGCTCGTACCTTCCCGCTCGCCGCGAACGGGAAGGCCGTTTTTTGTTCGCCCTTCCAGCCGCTTGACTGCCGCCGCCGATATGTCATCTTTCGACTGCTGCACCGCAACATGGAGCAGGGCGCTCCATCCGCACGCGGTGCCGGAAGGAGGAACATGGCCTGCCTGCCGCCTGCAACCCCGACCCAAGCCGCGCCGGATTTCCTGCGCCAGCTGCAAGGCTATGGCCTGACGACGATCGAGGTCCATTACTTCCTCCCCGACCATCCCAGCCTGCTTCAGCTCTTTGCCTTCCAGCAGTACGACGTCGCCCCGCGCTTCCCGGTACTGCGCGGGTTCCTCGACTACTGGCGCCGCGAGATCGAGGGCGCGCTGCATTCGGTGCGCATCGCTCACCAGCACCTCATCGGCCCGCACGAGTGGCGCGCGGTGGACGGGATCATCTCGATCCACTGAGCGGAAACGGGGGCGGGGGGAACCGACCCCAGCGAAACGGTCTTTCCCCTGACACCGAATGCGGCGATCCTTGCCGCCCGTTCCACTCCCGCAAGGAGTTTCCATGCCCCTCAATATCGCAGTCGTAGTCGGCAGCCTTCGCGCCGAATCGTACAACCGCCAGCTGGCCGAGGCGCTGGTCCGCCTGCCCGCCGCAGAAGGCCATGCCTTCACATTCGCCGACATCGGGTCCCTGCCGCTCTACGACCAGGACGACGACCGCGACCAGGCGCCCGGCGTCAAGGATCTCAAGGCGCTGATTTCAGGCTCGGACGGCGTGCTGTTCGTGACGGCGGAGTACAACCGCTCGATCCCCGGCTTGCTCAAGAACGCGATCGATCACGCCTCGCGCCCTTATGGGCAGAGCGCCTGGGCCGGCAAGCCTGCAGGCGTGATCGGCGTATCGATCGGCGCGATCGGCACCGCGCTGGCGCAGCAGCATCTGCGCAACGTGCTCGCCTACCTCGACATGCCGACGCTGACGCAGCCCGAGGCGTTCATAGGTTGGAAGGATGGCCTGCTGAATCCCGACGGCACCGTGGGCGAGGGCTCCGCCGAATTCCTCGGCGGCTGGATGACCGCGTTCCTGGGGCTTGTCGAGGTCCACAAGGGCTGAAGACGACGTCGTCCCGGACCTGATCCGGGACCGCTGGAAGGCCGCGCCCGGTGTCAGGCCGGGCGCGGCGCTTCGGTGGCGTTCGGAGAGGTCTCGCCTCAAGGTTGCCCGGCGGTCCCCGCTTTCGCGGGAACGCCGGCTGTCGGTCAGCCCAGAATCCCCACGGCCTTGCCGGCGCGGGTGAACATGCCGATGATCTGCTGGACCTGTTCGGCCGAGTGCTCGGCGCAGAGCGAGCAGCGCAGCAGCGTCATGTTGGCAGGCGTCGCCGGCGGGCGGGCGAGGTTCACGTAGAGGCCCTCATGCAGCAGGGCCTCCCACATCGCGGCGCCGCGCTCTAGGTCGGGCATGATGACGGCGATGATCGCGCTCTGCGGGCTCTCCGTGCCGAGCTGGAAGCCGGCGTCGGTCAGGCCCTTGTGCAGGACCTTGGAGTTCTCCCAGAGGTGCTCGCGCTTGGCCTTGCCGTCCATGAGCTTGCGGATCGAGGTGGCGGCGGTGGCGACCACGCTCGGCGGCAGGCTGGCGGTGAAGACGTAGGGGCGGCAGACCAGGCGCATGATCTCGAACTTGGGGTGGTTCGACACGCAGAAGCCGCCGACGGTGCCGACCGACTTGGAGAAGGTGCCGATCACGAAGTCGACGTCGTCCAGGCAGCCCTGGTCCTCGGCCACGCCGCGTCCGTTCGGGCCGATGAAGCCCATCGAATGCGCCTCGTCGACCAGCACCATCGCGCCGTACTTTTTGGCGACGGCGATCATCTCCTTGAGCGGGGCGATGTCGCCCATCATGGAATAGACGCCCTCGAGGATCACCAGCTTGCCAGCGCCCTCGGGAATGCGGCGCAGGCGCTTTTCCATCGCCTCGATGTCGTTGTGCTTGAACGGCACGACCTCGGCGTCGCCCATCTTGCAGCCGTCCCAGATGGAAGCGTGGCTGTCGATGTCGAGGATGATGTAGTCACCCTTGCCGGCGATGGTCGAGATGATGCCCAGGTTCGCCTGGTAGCCGGTCGAGAAGACCATGGCGTGATCCATGGCGTAGAAGTCGCAAAGCGCCTGCTCGACCGCCTTGTGCCCGGCATAGGTCCCGTTGAGGACGCGGCTGCCGGTGGTGCCCGAACCAAAGTCGTCGAGCGCCTGCTTGCCCGCGGCGATGACGTCGGGGTCGAAGGTCATGCCCATGTAGTTGTAGGTGCCGAGCAGGATCGTCTCGCGCCCGTTGCAGATCGCCACGGTGGGCGAGACCACGCGCTCCATCACCATGCCGAACGGGTCGGTCACGCCGGTGGAGAGCAGGTCGGTGCGCATCTGGATCAGCGAATCGAACTTGCTGAACAGGTCCTTCTCGCCGCCCACGAGGGTTTCGGGCTGGTCGGGCTGGTTCACGGCTTCGGTCATGGGTATTCTTTCTCTCAGCCCTGGAGCTTGACCACGGCGTCGACGAGCTGGCCGTAGTTCTCGATCTCGGCCTGGGCGTTCATCGAGATGATGATGTCGAACTCGTCCTCGATGGCGGCGACGAAGTCCATCACCGTGAGGCTGTCAAACTCAAGGTCGTCGGTGAAGCGGGTCGCGTCGGTCACGGCGACGCCCTTCTTGTTGAAGGGCTCGATCAGGGCGGCGATGCGGGCCGAGGTCTCTTCGCGGTCCATGGGGTATCCTTCCGAAAGGTCGTCGGCGCTCTGGCCGGGAATTGCGGCGCAAAAGCGGCGCGAGGGTATCATGTCAAGCGGGGTGTATCAGAGAAGCGCCCGCACCGCCTGCATGAAGGGCCCGATCGACACCGGCTTGGCGAGGTAGCCTTCCGCTCCTGCCTCGCGGATGCGTTCCTCGTCACCCTTGCCGGCATAGGCGGTGACGGCGAGGATGGGGATCGCGCGCAGCACCGGGTCCTTCTTCGCCGCCTCGATCAGGTCGAGGCCCGAGACGTTGGGCAGCTGGATGTCCATGATGACGAGGTTGGGCACGAACTGGCGCGCGCGTTCCAGTGCGTCGAGCCCGTCGCCCACCGGCTCCACGGCGAAGCCCTGGCTGCGGAGCACGTCGCAAAAGAGCTTCCGGTTGAGATCGTTGTCCTCGACAACGAGGATTCGCTTTGCCATTCGACGCCCTGATGACCATCTGGAGGGAACATACCCCTGCCAGGGTTCGGCACACGTCTATTGCACGAGAGCGAGGCTGACAATTCTTCGAGATACGCCATCCCCATCCGGTTCCGACGGCGACCCGCAGGCCCTGGCGCTCAACGCGCTGGGCTGGGTGCTGGGCGAGCAGGACCGCGCCGACCGTTTCCTGTCGCTGACGGGCCTGACGCCGGAGGACCTGCGCGCTTCGCTGGGTGAGCCCTCGACACTGGCGGCGGTGCAGGAATTCCTGTGCCAGCACGAGCCGGACCTGCTGGGCGCCGCCGATGCGCTGGGCGTATCGCCGCAGACGCTGGTCGCCGCGCGTGAAGGGCTCGGCGCATGACACGTCCGCTGCTCATCACCGACTGCGACGAAGTGCTGCTGCACATGATCAAGCACTTCCGCGACTGGCTGGCCGAGGACGAAGGCATCGAATTCGACATGGCCGGCGGCGAGTTCTTCCGCTCGATGCGCCGCGTCGGCAGCGACGTGCCGCTGGAAAACGAGGAGATGTGGGCGCTGCTCAATCGTTTCTTCGACGGCCAGATGCACCGCCAGACCCCGATCGAGGGCGCGGTGGACGCGATCGCCGCGATCCGCGAGCATGCCGACGTGGTCGTGCTCACCAATCTCCTCGATTTCCGCCGCGAGGCGCGTGAGGCCCAGTTGGCAGGCCACGGCATGCCGCTGCGGGTCTTCACCAACCAGGGGCCGAAAGGCCCGGCGCTCCAAGCGATCCTCGACGAGTACAAGCCCAGCCGCGCTGTCTTCATCGACGACCTGTCGCAGCATCACGGCTCGGTCTTCGAGGTTGCGCCCACGGTTCGCCGCCTCCACCTTTGCGGCGAACCGCAGATCGCCCCCGGCATCAAGTGCGCGCTGAAACTCGGTCATGCGCACGCGCGCATCGACGACTGGGGCAGCGCGCTCCCCTGGCTGCTCGACAGCCTGACCCGTGAAGAAGAGGACATTCATGAGTAACATCGACGCCCGCCTGGACGAACTCGGCCTCACCCTGCCCGAAGCCGCCGCACCGGTGGCGGCCTACGTGCCGGTCGTCGTTGCGGGCGGGCTCGCCCATGTCTCGGGGCAGCTGCCCTTCGTCGAGGGCAAGCTCGTCACGGGGCGGCTTGGCGAGAACGTCTCGCTCGAGGCCGGGACCGAGGCGGCGCAGGCCTGCGCGGTGATGATCCTGGCGCAGCTCAAGGCTGCGCTCGGCTCGCTCGACCGGGTGGAGCGGATCGTCAAGCTGGGTGCCTTCGTCAATTCGGCCGGCAGCTTCACCGACCAGCCCAAGGTTGCCAACGGCGCTTCGGAACTGATGGTCGCGGTCTTCGGCGAGGCCGGCAAGCATGCCCGCAGCGCCGTCGGCGTGCCCGTCCTGCCGCTGGGCGCCGCTGTCGAAGTGGACGCCATCGTTGCCGTTCGCCCTGCTTGACCGCTGGCTTTCGCCTGTTCCCGATCCGCGCAAGGTCGCGTGGATCGGCGAGCAGGACTTTGCCCACCGCGGGCTGCACGGCGGCAATATTCCCGAGAACTCGCGCACGGCCTTCGCACGGGCCGTCGCCGAGGGGCACGGCATCGAACTGGACGTGCAGCGCTCCAGCGACGGGCAGCCGGTGGTCTTCCATGACGACCTGCTGGAGCGCCTGACCGCCGAGGCCGGGCCAGTGGCCCGCCGCAGCGCCGCGCAGCTGGGCGCCATCGCCCTGTCCGGCACGGTCGAGGGCGCCACCGAGACGATCCCCACGCTGCGCCAGGTCCTCGCCCAGGTCGCGGGCAAGGTGCCCCTGCTGATCGAGGTCAAGTCCGACCGCCATACCCGCATCGCCGCGCTGTGCCTCGCGGTGCGCCGCGTCCTCGAAGGCTATACCGGCCAGCATGCAGTGATGAGCTTCGACCCGCGCGTCTCGCGCTGGTTCTGGCGCAATTCCCCGCACACCGTCCGCGGCCTGATCGTTTCGGAGGGGGAGGACAGGGCACTGCCGGGCAAGCTGCGCCGCCGGCTGGGGCTGTGGCATGCGCGGCCCGAATTTCTCGCCTACGACGTGCGCGACCTGCCCAGCCGTTTCGCCGCCGGGCAACGCCGGCGGGGCCTTCCGGTAGCGACCTGGACGGTGCGCGAGACCGAACATGACGAACGCGCCGAGGCTTACGCCGACGCCGCCATCTTCGAGATTCATGCAGGGAGTGACGGGCACCTGTGAGCGCTGACGAACATCGGGGCAGTTTTTCCGCACGGGTCCTCGGCGGGGTCGGCGAACTGCCGGCGGAGGCGTGGGACGCGCTGACCGGCGGCGGCAATCCCTTCGTCTCCCACGCCTTCCTGACCGCGATGGAGCAGTCGCGCAGCGTCGGTCCGCGCAGCGGCTGGACCCCGCTCCCTATCGTCATCGACGGGCCCGACGGCAGTCTCGCCGCTGCGCTCCCCGCCTATCTCAAGGACCACTCCCAGGGCGAATACGTCTTCGACCACGCCTGGGCGGATGCCTGGCACCGAGCCGGCGGGTCCTATTATCCCAAGCTCCAGATCGCGGTGCCATTCACCCCCGCCACCGGCCCGCGCCTGCTGACCCCGCATCCCGAACTCGCCCTGCCGCTCCTGCGCGCGGCCGAGACGCTGTGCCGCGACAACGGACTGTCCTCCGCCCACGCGACCTTCATCGAGCCCGAGCAGGTCGCCGTGTTCGAGGCGGCCGGCTGGCTGCTGCGCGAGGATATCCAGTTTCACTGGGAGAACCGCGACTACGGAAATTTCGACGATTTCCTCGGCGCCCTGTCATCGCGCAAGCGCAAGGACCTGCGCAAGGAGCGCGCGAAGGCACAGGAGGGCGTGGAAATCCGCGTGCTCACCGGCGAGGCGCTCAAGGAAGAACACTGGGATGCGTTCTGGGACTTCTACCAGGACACCGGCGCACGCAAATGGGGCCGCCCCTACCTTACGCGCGAGGCGTTCAGCCTATTGGGTAAGACGATGGCCGACAGCATCCTGATGGTGCTGGCGTTCGACGAGGACGGCGAGGCGATCGCCGGCGCCCTCAACTTCATCGGCGAGGAAGCGCTCTACGGCCGCTACTGGGGGGCGCGGGTGGACAAGCCGTTCCTGCACTTCGAGCTGTGTTATTATCAAGCCATCGACGCCGCGATCGCCCTTGGCCTCAAGCGCGTCGAGGCGGGCGCGCAGGGCGGGCACAAGCTGGCGCGGGGATATGAGCCGGTGCGCACGGTTTCGGCGCACTACATCGTCCACGAATCGCTGCGCAGCGCGATTGCCGACTATCTCGAGATGGAGCGCGCCGGCATCGCCCAGGACCAGCTGTCGCTCGGCGGGCGGACGCCTTTCAAGAAAGCCTAGGTCCTCTCGCTCCGCGGAGTGTTCAGGCTGCCTTGCGCATAGATCCGGCGAGCCACTGGCGCGCGCGGCGCTGGGCTTCGGCGATCTCGCGGGCGGTCATGTCGTCGGAGACTTCGGCGCGGCAGTGGGTGGCTTCCTCGTGTCCGGCGACGGCGGCGAGGTTGAACCACTTGTGCGCTTCGACGAGGTCGCATGCCACGCCGTTGCTGCCGGTCGAATAGGCGACGCCAAGGTCGAAACAGGCGTCGCAGTCGCCGTCGGCGGCGGCGACCAGGGCTCCAGCCACGACCATGTCGCCAGCGGAGGCGAAATCGAGCACATCGGCCGAGGCCGCATCGGTATGCTTAATCCAGGCAGCTTCCATCGTCAGTTCCATGATCCTCAGATCGACGCATTCCTTTGCAATCGATGATCCGAATTTCGATGATTCGCCCGAACATATAGTTAACGTCGACTGCGAGCCTTCCCGGTCAAGGCGCTGTACCTGTCCCATTCCGAACCTGCGTTAACTTTTTTGTGGACGATCGATCATATCCGCTTGTGCCGAGATTTGTGCGCAACTATAGGCCCCACGAACCGCGGATCGTTGTACGGTTACCGGGAAAAACCCGGGGCTGCAGGGCGTTGGCGATCCGATGGAGACACTTGCGGAGTTTCTCTGGATGGCAACGGCCCTAGCTGACGAAATCGATGTACTGGCAAAGGCGAAGCGCGCGATTGGCGGCGCCTATCTCCCCACTGCCGACGAAACCTACATGAACGAAGGGCAGCAGGATTATTTCCGGAAGCTGCTCATGGCCTGGAAAAGGTCCATCCTCGATGCTTCGGCGGGTACGCTGCAGCAGCTCCAGGACGGTCCGATCCGCGACGCAGACCTCAACGACCGCGCCTCGAGCGAGACCGACTGGGGTATCGAGCTGCGCACCCGCGACCGCCAGCGCAAGCTGATCGCCAAGATCGATTCGGCGCTGCGCCGGATCGAGGAAGGCGAATATGGCTACTGCGAGGTCACCGGCGACCCGATCGGCCTCGGCCGGCTCGAAGCCCGCCCCATCGCGACGATGACGGTCGAGGCGCAGGAAGCGCACGAGCGCCGCGAAAAGGTCTCCCGCGACGACTGAGCTATCCTTGATGACCGGGCCGGCGCGGGGCCGGGACCCGGTCATTAAGCCTTTGTTTGCCATTGCCTGCTAGGCATCGAGGCTGAGGCGCGTTATCCTGCGCGTGCCCGCCCCCTCGGCGCGGCCGAATGGAACGTGCAGGCTCGAATGCCGGACGGAGCGCATGAACGAAGGTGAAAATCGGCAGATTGCGCGCGACAGCCTGTTCCTCATGGCTGACTTGCGCGTCGATGGCCTAGACAGCGATTTTCGCATCAAGGTCCGCAACCTGTCGGCCGGCGGCATGATGGGCGAGGGCTCGGTGCGCGTGGTTCGCGGAACCGTGGTGCAGGTCAACATCCGCAACGTCGGCTGGGTCGAAGGTTCCGTGGCCTGGGTCCAGGACAGCCGTTTCGGCGTCGCCTTCCGCGAGGACATCGATCCCCGTCTCGCCCGCGAGCCGGTCAGCCGGGTGGAGGACCCGACGCCCGAATTCATCCGCAAGGCGCAGGTTCGCGTGGCTGCCGATACCGTCGTGCGCAAGATCTGACACCGCTCCGGAAAATTTCCCGTCTGCTTTTTTCCCCGCACGCATTTGCGGCGCGGGCCAAATGGACTACTCGGTCCCGCATGCTCTCCCAGCGTCCCAAGCGCCCCGGTAGTGGGGTTCTGGCCGTTTTGGCGGCGCTGTCGCTGGCCTCGTGCAGTGCTTACGACAATTCCGCGCTCGACGTCGCCGTCGTGGACGAGCCCCATCCGCTTCAGGACGACACCCGTCTCGCCCCGGCCGACCAGATGCTGCGCGCCGCCACGGCCGAGGGGCTCGTCGCCTTCGACGACGCCGGGCGGGTCATCCCCGCACTTGCCGACCGCTGGATTGTCACCGACGACGGGCAGAGCTACATCTTCCGCCTGCGCGAGGGCAACTGGCCGGGCGGCGATCCGCTGACTGCCGATTCCGCGCGCCGGGCGATCCGTGCGGCGCTGAAGGCGCTCGGCAACGCGCCGCTGGCGCGCGACCTCGACGGTATCGACGACGTGCGCGCCATGGCCGGGCGCGTCATCGAGATCCGGCTCAGCCGGCCGATGCCCTATCTGCTCCAACTGCTCGCCCAGCCCGAACTCGGCCTCGACCACGAGGGCAAGGGTGCCGGCCCGATGACCCTGTCGCGCAAGGGCGACGTCGCCGCGCTCACTCCGATCGAACCCTCGCGCCTCGGTCTTCCGGGAATCGAGAACTGGGCCGACCGCACCCGGCGTGTCCAGCTCCATGCGCTGCCGGGCCCCGCCGCCATCGAGGCTTTCAACGCCGGCGAGGTCGATCTCGTGCTCGGCGGCCGGATACAGGATTTCATGCTGACCCGCTCGGTCGGCATCCTGCGCGGTACGATCCAGCTGGACCCGGTGGTGGGGCTGTTCGGCCTGCAGGTGATGACCGACAAGGGCTTCCTCGCAGACCCGGCCAACCGCGAGGCCCTGGCCATGGCGATCGACCGCCCCGCGTTGATCGCGCCGTTCGGCGTCGGCGGCTGGTCGCAAACCACGCGCCTCGTTACGCCCAGCCTCGATGGCGACCTCGGCGCCATCGGCGAGCGCTGGGGCGAGCAGTCGCTGGAGGACAGGCGGGCGCTGGCGGCATCGCGGGTGCGTGGCTGGCAGGCGCGGGCGAAGGCGCCGTCGGACAGCAAAGATAGGCCCGCCGTCCCCTCGGGCCCCATTCGTCTGAGCGTGTGGCTGCCCGAAGGGGGCGGTTCGAAGCTGCTGTTCGATCGCCTCCTTGCTGATTTCGCGGCCATCGGCGTGCGGCTGGACCGCGCGCCCGATGTGAAAGGCGGCGACCTTGCTCTGGTCGACGACGTCGCGCGCTATCCGCGTGCCGCCTGGTTCCTCAACCGGCTCTCGTGCCAGGGCGGCAGGGCGCTCTGCTCGCCGGAAGCCGATGCCCGCGTCGCCAAGGCGGCGAAGGCGGCGACGCCCGCGGAGCGCGCGGCTCTGCTGACCGAGGGCGAGGCGGAACTGACCTCGGCCAACGTCTTCATTCCCTTCGGCACGCCGATCCGCTGGTCGCTCGTGCGCGGCAGCGTCGACGGCTTCGCGACCAACGCCTGGGGCTGGCATCCCTTGATGCCCCTGTCCTGGCTCCCCAAGTAAGACGAGCGGCGATCGGCCGCTTTCGAAGAGAGGTCAGGCATTTGGTCACAGGATCAGGCACCACGGGACCCGGCGCCGCACGGCGCAGGGAACTGGACCTCCCGCTCGGCAACGATCCGGTTTCGGTGCGTCGCCGCGTCGAGGCGCTGGAGCGTGTGCTGGAGCGCGCGATCACCGTGCCCGGCATCAACCGTCAGGTCGGCCTCGATTCCATCGTCGGCCTCGTTCCGGTGGCAGGCGACCTGATCGCTGCGGCCATGGGGATGTACCTCGTCTGGGAAGCGCGCAACCTGGGCATGTCGAAGTGGCAACTGGCGCGCATGACTGCGAATGTCGGCTTCGATACGCTTGTCGGCGCGATCCCGCTGGCGGGGGACCTGTTCGACTTCCTGTTCCGCTCGAACAGCCGCAACCTGAAGATCATCCGCAAACACCTCGACAAGCACCATCCGCATACGCGCGTGATCGAAGGCTGACGCTTTCGCGCCGGGTTGCATCCCGCTATGGGTGGCGCATGACAGCGGCCCGCCTCATTCCCCTCTGCATCGTCCTCTCCGTGGGCGCCTGCTCCAAACCCGATACCGCGCCTGGGCCGGGGGGCGTCACCATGGGCGAGGCGCGCGCTTTGGATGAAGCCGCCGCGATGCTCGACGAACGCCGGCCGCCGGCCGAGGCGCTGCAGCCTTCGCAGGTGCAGCCGACGCCCGGTGGCTGACGTCAGAACCGCTTGATGACGGCAAGGAACGCGTCGCCGTAGGCATCGAGCTTGCGCGCGCCGACTCCGCCGACACCGCCTAGTTCGGATAGCGACGATGGCCTGGCCGCGGCCATTTCGCGCAAGGTCGAATCGTGGAACACCACGTAAGGCGGGACGCCTGCGTCCAGCGCCAGCTCGCGGCGAAGTTCGCGCAGGGCCTCGAACAGCGGATCGCCGATGGGGTTGGCGGTGTCGCCGCTGCCGCGCTGGCGGCGCTTGCGTTCGGACTTGGGCGGCACGACGATCGCCACCGAGGCATCCCCCTTGAGGATCGCGCGCGCGTCTCCCCCGAGCGCAAGCCCGCCGTGTTCGGTGGGCGTCAGGCTGCCGCGCGCCTGCAGGGCGCGGGCGAGGGCTTTCAGCAGCGGTTTTTCATCCTCGGTGAGGATGCCGAAGACCGAGAGCTGGTCGTGCCCGCGTTGGAGCACGCGGTCGTCCGAGACGCCGGTCAGGACTTTCTCCAGATGGCCGAGACCGTAAGTCTGCCCGGTGCGGTAGACCGCCGAGAGCAGCTTGCGCGCAAGGTCGGTCACGTCGACCACACCGACCGGATTGAGGCAGTTGTCGCAGTTGCCGCAGGTTTCGGGCGGATGCTCGCCGAAGTGGCGCAGCAGCACGGCGCGGCGGCAGGCGGCGGTTTCGACAAGGCCGGCGAGGGAATCGAGGCGCTGGCGTTCGCTCGCGAGGCGGTGGGGCTCGATCTCGGAGAGGCGCTGGCGGGCGCGGGCGAAGTCGTCCGCGCCCCAGAACATCACCGCCACCGAGGGGTCGCCGTCGCGCCCGGCGCGGCCGGTTTCTTGGTAGTAGCCTTCGATCGACTTGGGGATGCCCGCATGGGCGACGAAGCGGACGTCGGGTTTGTCGATGCCCATGCCGAAGGCGACGGTAGCGACCATCACCATGTCCTCGGACGCGACGAAGGCGGCCTGGTTGCGCGCGCGCACCTCGGGCGGCAGGCCGGCGTGATAGGGCAGCACGCGGCGGCCGGTGGCGGCGGCGAGGCTTTCGGCCAGCTGCTCCACCCGCGCGCGGGTGGGCGCGTAGATGATGCCGGGGCCGGGGTTGTCCTCGACCACGGCCTTCAGCTGGCGGCCGGCATTGTCGCGCGGCTGGATCGTGTAGCGGATGTTCGGCCGGTCGAACCCGGCGACAATCAGGCCCTCGTCCGGGATGCCGAGCTGGGCGAGGATGTCCTTGCGGGTGTGGTTGTCCGCCGTCGCCGTCAGTGCCAGGCGGGGCACGTTGGGGAAGGCGTCGAGCAGCGGGCGCAGCAGGCGGTAATCGGGCCGGAAGTCATGGCCCCACTCGGAAACGCAGTGCGCCTCGTCGATGGCGAAGAGGCCGACCCGCGCGTTCATCAGCAGCTCGCGGAAGTGCGGCTGGCTGGCGCGTTCCGGGGCGATGTAGAGCAGGTCCAGCTCGCCGGCGCGGAAGGCGTCGAGCGTTGCCCCTCGGTCGTTGTCGGCGCTGGTCAGCGTCGCCGCGCGGATGCCGTTGGCGCGGGCCGAGCGCAGCTGGTCGTGCATCAGCGCGATCAGCGGCGAGACGACCACGCAGGTCCCCTCCAGCAGCACGGCGGGAAGCTGGTAGGTCAGCGACTTGCCCGCGCCGGTCGGCATGATGGCGAGGGTGGAGCGGCCGTGCAGTACGCGGTCGACGACCTGGTCCTGAACGCCGCGCAGCGAGGAGAAGCCGAAGACGTCGTGCAGCGCTTTCGCCACCGCTTCCTCGCTGGGCGGAATAGCGGGCGACCAGTCCACGTCAGGGGCGTGGAGGTCCATCATGTCGGCGTCGGGTTCGCCGTAGAAGGTCGTCTCGAAAGGCCAGTCGTCGTCGTTCACGCGGGCGACTATGGCAGAGGCGGGCGCGACATGGAAACCGTGGGCGCGCGAGTTTCCTCCGCTTTCGCGGTCAACCGGGCCTGATTGCGACCTTCAGGCCCAAAGCTCGGGGTGCCTCAGCAGCAGCGCCTGGACGAGGATCAGGGTCTTCGCGTCGGCCAGCGCGCCGGACAGGGCCTGCTCGCGCAAAGTGTCGAGGGCGATCTCGTGGACGGTGATGTTTTCGTCCTCGCCATGCGCGCCGCCGCCTTCGCCGACCCGGTGCTCGGCGGAATACGGCGCGAGGTATAGCTGCACGCGCTCGGTCGACACCGGGCAGAGCGGCCAGACGTTGGCGACGGGCTCGAGTGCGCCCAGCCGCAGCCCGCCTTCCTCGAAGGCTTCCTCGACGATGCGAGCCTCGGGCGCGGCGCCATCGAGGTTGCCGGCGATCGCCTCGAGCAGCGGCGGTTCGCCCGCCGCGAGCACCGCCGCGCGGGGCTGTTCGATGAGCATGCACACGCGCCTTGCGGGGTCGTAAGGGAGGACCGCCACTGCCGAGCCATTGTCGAGCAGGTGGCGCTCGACAATGGCGCCGTCCGGCATTTCGACCTCCAGCCGGAAGAACTTGTACCACCCGTCGTAGACGAGCGTGCGGTTGGCGATGCGTGCCGTTGTCATGGACCGAATCGTGTGCGGGTACGGCGGATGTTGCAAGTGCGAAGTAGTGCGATGGAGGCGCCGCGCGGCGGGGCGATCGATCTGATTTTTTAGCTAGCTCGTAGAAATCCCGAGCGCGTCCTTCAGCGGCAGTTGGGTGGTCCGATGATAGCAGGAAGGTGTTGTAAACGATTACGGATCGCGGGGATCCGGTCGGGTCGCAGCACTCTCAGGATCGGAAACAAGAACTATGGGTCGCTACGTGCAGGATGCGTTCGTCGGGCGCGGCGAGAGCCGGTGGTGCTGGCAGAACGAGATGGAATTCGCCGAGAAGGCACACGTCCTGAAGATGCTGGCGCGGGAACTGGGCCAGGATACCACGCCCGCCATAGACGAACTGGCGCAGCATGGCCTTGACGCCGCGCTGGGCGTGCTTTCGGTGGCGACCGGCGGCAGCGTCGGCGAGGCGTACCTGCGCCACCGCGCCCTGTGGCGGGCGGGGCAGTCGATCGCGTGAAAGCGTTGTCCCCGGTGCGGCCGGGGACGACGTTTTCGGATCAGTCGAGGTTGGGGCGCAGCCAGCGCTCCGCCGTGGGCAGGTCCACGCCGCGCCGGGTCGCGTAGTCTTCCAGCTGGTCGCGGCCGATGCGGGCGACGCCGAAGTACTGGCTCTCCGGGTGCGCGAAGTAGAAGCCCGAGACCGCCGCTGTCGGCAGCATCGCCTGGCTTTCGGTCAGGATTATGCCGGCGTTGTCCGATGCCTTGAGCAGGTCGAACAGGATCGGCTTCAGGGAGTGATCGGGGCAGGCCGGGTAGCCCGGCGCGGGGCGGATGCCGCGGTATTCCTCGCGGATGAGCGCCTCGTTGGTGAACTGCTCGTCCGGCGCATAGCCCCACAGCTTCGTGCGGACATGCGCGTGCAGGCGCTCGGCGAAGGCTTCGGCGAAGCGGTCGGCGAGGGCTTTGAGCAGGATGTCGGAGTAGTCGTCGTGCGCGGCCTGGAAGCGGGCGAGGTGCGGCTCGATGCCGTGGATGCCCACCGCGAAGCCGCCCAGCCAGTCATCCTGGGTGTCGATGAAGTCGGCAAGGCAGAAGTTGGCGCGCCCGCGTGACTTCTTGACCTGCTGGCGCAGCATCGGGATGCGCGTACCGTCTTCGAGAAGCACGTCGTCGCCGTCGCGGTGTGCGGGCCAGAAGGCGCAGACGCCCTTCGCGGTCAGCCACTTCTCGTCGATGATCTTGGCCAGCATCGCCTGTGCATCGGCGAAGAGGCTGCTCGCGCTTTCGCCGACGACTTCGTCCGTCAGGATCGCCGGGTAGTTGCCCGCGAGTTCCCAGGCGCGGAAGAACGGCGTCCAGTCGATGGTCTCGGCGAGGTCGGCGAGGTCCCATTCCTCGAAGACGTGGAGGCCCGGCTCGATCGGCGCGGCGGCCTTGAGCGCGAAGTCGGCCGGGAAGGCGTTGGCGCGCGCGTCGGCGAGCGGGAGCAGGTCGCTCTGGCCCTTGTTGGCGCGGGCCTCGCGGACCTTCTCGTAGTCGATCGAGACGGAGGACTTGAAGCCTTCCGCCTGCGTGTCCGACAGGAGCTGCGAGGCGACGCCGACCGCGCGGCTGGCGTCGAGGACGTGGATCACAGGTCCCGTGTAGGCCGGGTCGATGCGCAGCGCGGTGTGGACCTTGGAGGTCGTCGCGCCGCCGATCAGCAGCGGGATGTTCATCTCGGCGCGCTGCATTTCCTCGGCCACGGTCACCATCTCGTCGAGCGAGGGGGTGATGAGGCCGGACAGGCCGATGATGTCGGCCTGGTTCTCGTTCGCCGATTCGAGGATGCGGCTCCACGGCACCATGACGCCGAGGTCGATCACCTCGTAGCCGTTGCACTGCAGGACGACGCCGACGATGTTCTTGCCGATGTCGTGGACGTCGCCCTTGACGGTGGCCATGATGATCCGGCCCTTGGCCTTGGCGCCGGGGAGCTTGTCCGCCTCGATGTAGGGGATGAGGTGGGCGACGGCCTTCTTCATGACGCGCGCGGACTTCACCACCTGCGGCAGGAACATCTTGCCCGATCCGAACAGGTCGCCGACCACGTTCATGCCGCCCATCAGGGGGCCTTCGATGACTTCGATCGGGCGACCGCCGCGCGCGAAAATCGCGGCGCGCGCTTCCTCGGTATCCTCGACGACATAGGCGTCGATGCCGCGGACCAGCGCATGCTCCAGCCGCTTCACCACGTCCCAGCCGCGCCATTCCTCGGCAGCCTTCTCGGCGACGACGTCCTTGCCCTTGTAGCTTTCGGCGAGGTCAATGAGGCGTTCGGTCGCGGTCTTGCCGTCGGGACCGATGCCGGGATTGCGCATCATGATGACGTCTTCGCAGGCGTCGCGCAGGGCCGGGTCGATCTGGTCGTAGACATCGAGCTGGCCGGCGTTGACGATCGCCATGTCGAGCCCGGCGGGGATGGCGTAGTACAGGAAGACCGAGTGCATCGCCCGGCGCACGATCTCGTTGCCGCGGAAGCTGAACGACAGGTTCGAGAGGCCGCCCGAGAAGTGGACGTGCGGGCAGGCGGCGCGGATCTCGGCCACCGCCTCGATGAAGTCGAGGCCGTAGCGGTCGTGCTCCTCGATGCCGGTGGCGACAGCGAACACGTTGGGATCGAAGATGATGTCCTCAGGGGGAAAGCCGATGCCGGTGAGCAGGGCGTAGGCGCGCTTGCAGATCTCGATCTTGCGCTCCTTGGTGTCGGCCTGGCCGGTCTCGTCGAAGGCCATGACGACCACGGCGGCGCCGTAGTCCATGCACTTGCGCGCCTGTTCGAGGAACTGGCCCTCGCCTTCCTTCATCGAGATCGAGTTGACGATCGGCTTGCCCGAGACGCACTTGAGCCCCGCCTCGATCACGTCCCACTTCGAGCTGTCGACCATCACCGGCACGCGGGCGATGTCGGGCTCGGCGGCGATCAGCTTGAGGTAGGTGGTCATCGCCTCGACCGCGTCGAGCAGGCCCTCGTCCATGTTGACGTCGATGACCTGCGCGCCGTTCTCGACCTGCTGTCGCGCGACCTCGACGGCGGCGGGATAGTCGCCGGCCATGATGAGCTTCTTGAATTTCGCCGAGCCGGTGACGTTGGTGCGCTCGCCGATGTTGACGAAGCGGGCGCCGGTGGATGCAGGGGCAATCGAGGTCATTGTTCTTCTCGTTGAATCAGAGAGGTCGTGCGAGCACGAAGTCGTCATAGGTCTTGCCGCCCACGTCGAAGCGGCGCGTGCCGATCGTCTCGAAGCCGTGCTTGGCATAGAAGGAAAGCGCGCGGTGGTTATCGTCCTTGACGCCGAGCAGCAGGCGGCGGGCGTCCCCCGCCTCGGCCATGACGGCCTGCATCAGGGCGCCGGCGATCGTCGAGCCCTGGAAGCGCGAGAGCAGATAGATGCGCTTGAGTTCGAGGTCGCCGGGCTCGGCGAGTTCCAGTTCGGGTTCGCAGGACAGCGCATAGCCGACGGGCGCGCCGCCGGGTTCGATCTCGGCCAGCCACGCCTTCGCGCCGCTCGCGAGATAGGCGCGGTACTTCCCGGCCGAGTGCTGGGCCGTGCAGTGCGCGACGAGGCCCGCGCCGTCGATGAAGCCGGCGAAAGCCTCGAGGAACGTCGCCGCGCCGACCAGTGCCAGCGCCTCGGCATCCTCCGGCCCGGCCGGGCGGATGCGCCAGATGGGAATGTCTTCGGGCACGTCAGGCCGGCAGGATGAAGGGTTCGAGGCCGGCAAGGCGCGTGACGGCCTCAAGCTGCGGCAACGTGCGCGGCGGCATGGCGGCGACCTTGTCGGCGATGGCCTTGATATGCGCCGGAGTGGAGCCGCAGCAGCCGCCCAGCACGTTGACCTGCCCAGCGATCGCCCATTCGCCGACGAAGCCCGCCGTGGTGCCGGGCATCTCGTCGTACTCGCCCAGTTCGTTGGGCAGGCCCGCGTTCGGGTAGATCATGATGAGCGTGTCGGCGGTCTCGGCCAGCGTCTTGACGTGCGGGCGCAGCTGCGTCGCGCCGAACGAGCAGTTGAGGCCGATGGTGATCGGTTTCGCGTGGCGCACCGCGTGCCAGAACGCCTCGACCGTATGGCCCGAGAGGTTGCGGCCCGACAGGTCGGTGAGCGTCATCGACAGCATGATCGGCACTTCGCGGCCGAGTTCCTGCTCAAGCTGGCGCACCGCCATGATCCCGGCCTTGGCATTGAGAGTGTCGAACACCGTCTCGATCAGGATGAAGTCCGCGCCGCCTTCGACGAGGGCCGCGGCCTGTTCCTTGTAGACGTCCGTCAGCGTGTCCCAGTCGATCTCGCGGTAGCCGGGGTCGTTGACGTCGGGGCTGAGCGAGAGCGTCTTGTTGGTCGGCCCGATCGCGCCCGCCACGAAGCGCGGGCGGCCATCCTTGGCCTGGTACTCGTCGGCGAGGCGGCGGGCGAGCTTGGCCGATTCGACGTTGATCTCGCGCACGAGATGCTCGGCGCCGTAGTCGGCCTGGCTGATGCGGTTGGCCGAGAAGGTGTTGGTCTCGGCGATGTCGGCGCCGGCCTCGAAGTAGGCGCGGTGGATCGCCTCGGGCACCTCGGGCTTGGTCAGCGCGAGGATGTCGTTGTTGCCCTTCTGGTCGTGGGTCAGGCCCAGATCACCGGCATAGTCGGCTTCCGACAGCTTCCAGTTCTGGATCTCGGTGCCGAAGGCGCCGTCGGTGATGAGGATGCGCTTGGCGGCCTCGGCGAGGAATGTTTCGCGTGCGCTCATGCCGCGTTCTCCTTGGGGCGAAGGCCGAGCAGCTGGCAGATCGCGTAGGCCTGCTCGGCCTTGTTGAGGGTATAGAAGTGGAAATCGCGCGAGCCGCCTTCGTACAGGCGCTTGCACAGGTCGGCGGCGGCGACGGCCGCGACCAGCGCGCGCGGGCCGGGGCGCTCGTCGAGCCCGGCGAACATCGTCTCCAGCCAGTCGGGCACCAGCGTGTTGCCGCTCATCCGGCGGATCGCGGCGAAGCTCGTCACCGGCATGATACCTGGCAGGATCGGCGCGGTGATGCCCGCCGCCAGCGCCTTGTCTAGGAAGCGGAAGTAGGCGTCGGTCGAGAAGAAGAACTGCGTGATTGCGCGCGTCGCGCCCGCATCGAGTTTGCGCTTGAGGTTGTCGAGGTCGGCCTCGGCGCTGATGGCCTCCGGGTGAATCTCCGGATAGGCGGCGACCGAAATTTCGAAATCGTGGCGCGCTTTCAGCCCCTCGACCAGCGCGGCGGCGCTGGCGTAGCCTTCGGGATGAGGCGTGAAGCGACCGCCGTCGGCCGGCGGCGGATCACCGCGCAGGGCGACGATATGGCGCACGCCCGCTTCCCAGTACTGGTCGGCGACTTCGGCGATCTCGTCCTTGCTCGCCGCCACGCAGGTGAGGTGCGCGGCGGGCACCAGCGACGTTTCGCGCACGATGCGCGACACCGTCGAATGCGTGCGCTCGCGCGTGGAGCCGCCGGCGCCGTAGGTCACCGACACGAAGCTCGGGTCGAGCGGGGCAAGCTGGGTGATCGCATCCCACAGCTGCTCCTCCATCTTCTCCGTCTTGGGCGGGAAGAATTCGAAGGAGACGTTGATGTCGCCGGGCAGCCCTGCGAAAAGCGGGGATTCTGCGGGGCGTGAAGCAGCGGTCATGTCAGGCTCGTCTCTCGGTTGGCAGTGTCGGTGGTGGAGTCGCGCCGCGCCGTCCAGATCTTCACGGTGAGCGGGTCGCCATGAAGCGCCACCGGAGGAGCGGGCTCAAGCCCCGCTCCGGCCAGCAGCGCCAGCATCTGCTCGTCCGAAAAGCCCAGGCGCGCGTGGGCGTGGCGCTCGCGCAGTTCCTCGCGCTCGTGCGCGGCGAGGTCGACGACCGCGATGCGACCGCCCGGCCGCAGCACGCGGGCCGCTTCGCCCAGCACCGCGCCGGGGTCCTGCGAATAGTGCAGCACCTGGTGGAACAGCACGGTGTCGAACGCGTCGGCGGCGAAGGGCAGGGCGCCGAAGTCGCCCTGGACGAGGTCGACCTTGTCCGCCGGCAGCGCCTGCAGGCGCGCCCGCGCGATCCGCAGCATCTCGGGGCTCTTGTCGAGCGCGGTCACGCGGCCGGCGCGTGCGGCGAGCAACTCGGCCATGCGTCCGGTGCCGGTACCCACGTCGAGCAGCGCGCCGAGCGGCTGCGTTTCCAGCGCGCCGAGCAGCGCGGCTTCCACCGGCGCGTCGGCGCCGTGCAGGCGGCGCAGTGTATCCCATTCCACCGCGTGGCGCGCGAAGTAGGCCTCGGCGCTCGCTTCACGCCCGGCGCGGATCGCGGCGAGCTGGCGCCGGTCCTCGGCGCAGCGCGCGGCGAACTGCGCATCGTCGCGCTCGGCCAGTTCCAGCAGCTGCGCCGATGCGCTGCCCAGCGAAGGTGGATCGTTTTCGTTGACGGCGCTGCGCAGGAACACCCAGCTGCCTTCCTTGCGCCGTTCGGCCAGGCCCGCGTCGCATAGGATGCGAATATGACGCGAGACGCGCGGCTGGCTCTGCCCGAGCACCTGGGCAAGCTCTCCCACGGCCAGCTCCATATGCGCGAGCAGGCGCATGATGCGCAGCCGCGTCGGCTCCGAAAGAGCTCTCAGGAGGGGGTCGATCCGCATGCCGCGTCATATAAAGATATCTTTATATGTTCGCAAGCCCTAGGAAATCAGCGGATTTCGGCCCTTAACAATCCTATTTGCGTTGCACCATTGTCTCGTCTAAAGAATGGCCCTGCAGGCTTGCCTGCAAGCGTTGGCCTATGGGTCAAACAATGCAAGGGGATTCGCATGAAGAAGATTGCTTTCGCGGCGTTCGCGTCGGTTGCCGCTCTGTCGCTCGCTGCTTGCGGTGGTGACCCGGCTCCTGAAGCCACTGAGTCGGTTGAGACCACGCCGGAAGAGATGATGACCGGTGACGCCACCGACGTTCCGACCGAGGCTCCGTCCGAGGCGATGTAATCGGCGCAGGGGGCTGGCGCTGCTTCGGCAGGCTGCTGATCCCCGCCGCTTTCCGTTTCGGAACCTTCACGGGAACCGATGGAAAGTCCGTTTCACAACGGACAGAAGCCCTCCCCTGCGGGAGGGTTTTTTGTATCCGGCGCAGACGCGGGGCGGGTTTCGTCGGCCGGACCGCGATGTCCTGACGGCGCGCGGCTTTTTGTTTGCACTGCCCCCGCCTGCCGGGCATCAACCGGGCCATGCCCGATACGCTGAAGATCACCCTCGCCCAGCTCAACCAGTCGGTGGGGGATATCTCCGGTAATGCCGCAGGCGTTCTCGCCGCGCGGGAACAGGCGAAGGGCAGCGATCTCATCGTCTTCCCCGAACTCCACCTCATCGGCTACCCGCCCGAGGACCTGATCCTCAAGCCCTCGCTGATCGAGCGCGCAGCGGCCGAACTCCAGCTACTGGCCGAGGCCAGCGCCGGTGACGGCCCGGCGATGCTGGTCGGCTCGGCCTTCGTGCTCGATGGTGCGCTGCACAACGGGGTCGCCCTGCTCGACCAGGGCCGCGTCGCCGCCGTGCGCCTCAAGCACGAGCTGCCCAACTACGGCACCTTCGACGAGATGCGCCTGTTCCAGCCCGGCCCGCTCCCCGAACCGGTGATCCTGCGCGGCACGATGATCGGCGTTCCCATCTGCGAGGACATCTGGCAGCCCGAAGTCTGCCGCCACCTCGCCGACTTCGGAGCCGAGATGTTCGTATGCATCAACGGCAGCCCCTACGAGATCAACAAGGACGCCCTGCGCATCGAGGGCGTCGCCAAGCGCCGCGCGGTCGATACGGGCCTCCCGCTCGCCTACCTCAACCGCGTCGGCGGGCAGGACGAGCTGGTGTTCGACGGCGCCGGCTTCGTGGTCAACGGCGATGGCGGCCTCGCCGTGCAGCTGCGCGACTGGGAGGAGCAGGTCGCCGAAACCCGCTGGACCAAGACCGCCAAGGGCTGGCGCTGCGATCGCGGCACGGTGGAAAGCCTCGCCGTCCACCCCGAGGACATCTACTGCGCGATGGTTCTCGCCTTGCGCGACTACGTGAACCGCAACGGCTTCCCCGGCGTGGTGCTCGGCCTTTCGGGCGGGATCGATTCGGCCACCTGCGCCGCCATCGCCGTCGATGCGCTGGGGGCCGACCGCGTCTGGGGCGTGATGATGCCCTCGCGATTCACCAGCGCCGAGAGCCTCGAGGACGCCGCCGCCTGCGCCCGGGCGCTGGGCATCCGCTACACCGAAATGCCGATCGGCACGGCCATCGACGGGTTCGATTCGATGCTCGGCGAGGCCTTCGACGGCCTCCCGCGCGACATTGCCGAGGAGAACCTGCAGTCCCGGATCCGCGGCGCGGCGCTGATGGCGCTCTCCAACAAGTTCGGGCCGATGCTGGTGACCACCGGCAACAAGAGCGAGATGAGCGTCGGCTACGCCACCATCTACGGCGACATGGCGGGCGGCTACAATCCGCTCAAGGACGCCTACAAGATGACCGTCTTCGCGCTCGCCCGCTGGCGCAACCACCACGTCCCGCGCATTGGCCTCGGCCCCGCGCGGCCCGTGATCCCCGAGAACACTCTGACCCGCGCCCCCAGCGCCGAACTGCGCGAAGGCCAGCGCGACGACGACAGCCTGCCGCCCTACGACGTGCTCGACCCGATCCTCATCGGGCTGGTCGAAAACGACAAGAGCGTCGAGCAGCTGGTGAACGAGGGCTTCGAGCGCGATGCCGTCCGCAATGTCGAGCGGATGCTGCACCTTGCCGAATACAAGCGCCGCCAGGCCCCGCCGGGCGTGAAGCTCACCGCCCGCAACTTCGGCCGCGACCGCCGCTACCCGATCACCCATGCGTTCCGGAGCGGGTGAAGCGCGGCGTCAGATCCCGAGCGCCTTGCGCAGTTCCGCATTGATCCGCGATTGCCAGCCCTTGCCGGTGGCACGGAATTTCTCGACCACATCTGGATCGAGCCGCAGCGTAACCTGCCGCTTGGGATGGGCGGAGACCGGCCGGCCGGGGGACTTTAGTGTGCCGGAGGCAGGCCGAATCAGCTGGGCGCCCTTGTAGATGGCGGCCATCCGGAACATCTCCTCGGTCCATTCGGGAGCATCGTCCGGATCAATCCATTCCTCTTTTGCGGCTTCTGAGTTCTTTTCCATGGACGAACCTCATTGAAATGATGCGCCGGCGCAAACCGCGCGGTGTCCAGACGATGGTGACGGCCCGGCCCTTCAGCCAGCCAAACGTCAGATACCGTTCTTCGCCATATTCGATCCGCTCGTCCGGTAGGTCGAAATGCTCATTGGCGAAAACGAGCGGCGCATCGGCAAAATCCAGACCGCGTTCGGCGAGCGTCCTGCTGCGCTTCGCTTCGTCGAACTCGATCTCCAACGCCGATGTCTCCCCCATCCAGGAATCAGCTTCAGCGTCGGCAACCGGATTGGCGAGTTAAATAAATGTAACTACGAAAATGGCGCGGGTCAATCCGTGGCCTACTGCGCCGCGAGCAGTTCCTCCGCCCCGCCCAGATCCACGCTCACCAGCCGCGAGATGCCCTTTTCCACCATGGTCACGCCGAACAGGCGGTGCATGCGGCTCATGGTCACCGCGTTGTGGGTGACCACGAGATAGCGCGTGTCGGTCTCGCGCGTCATCGCCTCCAGCAGGTCGCAGAAGCGCTCGATGTTGGCGTCGTCGAGCGGGGCGTCCACTTCGTCGAGCACGCAGATCGGCGCCGGGTTGGTGAGGAACAGGCCGAAGATCAGCGCCACCGCCGTCAGCGCCTGCTCGCCGCCCGACAGCAGGGTGAGCGACTGCAGGCGCTTGCCGGGAGGCTGGGCGTAGATTTCCAGCCCGGCCTCAAGTGGATCGTCCGAATCGACGAGCGCGAGGTGGGCCTTGCCGCCCTGGAACAGCTGCTGGAACAGGCGGCGGAAGTGGCCGTCTACCGCCTCGAACGCGGCGAGCAGGCGTTCGCGGCCCTCGCGGTTGAGGTTGCCGATCGAGCCGCGCAGCCGGTTGACCGCCTCGGTGAGTTCGGCCTTCTCGGCGGCGCTGGTGCCCAGTTGCCCCTCGGCCTCGGCCAGTTCGTCGGCGGCGACGAGGTTGACCGGGCCGATCCGCTCGCGCTCGGCGACGAGGCGCTCCATCGCCGCCGCCTCGTTTTCGGCGCTGACGACTTCGGCGGAAGCGAAGGCGAAGCGTTCGGGCAGGACCGGGGGCGGGCACTGGAAGCGTTCGCCCGAGACGCGGGTCATCTCGACGCGGCGCTGGTCCTCGTGCTCGGCGCGGGCGACCGCCCCGGCTCGGCCCTCGCGCGTGGCGGCGAGGGTTTCCTGCGCGGCGGAAAGCGCAGTGTCGGCGCGCTTCGCGGCTTCGGCGGCGGTGGTGACGGCGGCATCGGCTTTCGCCAGTTCGTCGGCAAGGCGGGTGCGGACGCCTTCGCCCTGCTCGATCTGCGCCATCAGCGAGGCGGGCTTGGCGGCGATGATCGCGCGCTCGGTCTCGATCTCCTCTAGCCGGCCGGCCATCTGCGCGAGGCGGTTGGTGGCATCCCCCGCGCGGGCCTGCCAGCCGCGGATGTCGCCGCGCTGGGAGGTGGTGCGCTCGCGCGCGACGGCGAGCGCCTGGTCGTGCGCGGCGAGGGTGGCCATCGCGGCCTGGAGCGCGGCGCGGGCCTCGGCATTGCGGCCCCGCGCGGTTTCCAGCTCGGCGCGGCCCGAGGCAGGGTCTGGCAGGGCGGCTAGCTTGGCCTCGGCGGCAGTGACGTCGGTGGCGGCGGCGGAGCGCTGGTCGGCGAGTTCGGCGACGGCTGCGTCGAGTTCGGCGCGGCGCGCGCGCTGGCGGCTGCGCGCGTCCTCGGCCTGGTCTACCGAGCGCAGCGCCCCGCGCTCGGCATCGGCGGCGGCCGCGATCGCGCGCTCGGCGGCGATGGCTTGCGAGGAAAGGGCGGCGAGGTCCTGCTGCGCGGTGAGCTGGCGGGCTTCGGCAATCGCCACAGCCTCGCGCAGCGGCGGCAACTGCGCGTCGAGTTCGGAGAAGCGGTTCTCGGCCTCGAGCCGCGCCGCCTCGGCCGCGCCTTCGCCGCGCGCGACAAAGCCGTCCCAGCGGCGCAGCACACCGCCGCGCGTCACCAGCCATTCACCGGGGTTGAGCGCCCGCCCGTCATCCGCCTCGACGACGTGAACGAGCGCGAGGCGGGCGGCGAGTTCCGCCGGGCATTTCGCGACATGGGCGGCGAGGCTGTCGGCGACCGGCGCGGGGGCCTGCGCGCCCGTCCAGAAGCGGCCGTCGGCGC
This sequence comes from Novosphingobium sp. AP12, assembly GCF_000281975.1. GTDB lineage: Bacteria > Pseudomonadota > Alphaproteobacteria > Sphingomonadales > Sphingomonadaceae > Novosphingobium. The sequence goes on from NZ_AKKE01000171.1 coordinate 30,104, forward strand.
CCGGGACCGCGCCCAGCGGGGCCTTGGCGTCGCGGCCGAGCACGGCGGCGAGCGCGCGTTCGTAACCCGGCGCGGCGCGCAGGGCGTCGATGGCGACGGGCAGGCCGTGCGCGGCCTTCGCCCCCTTGGCGCGCGCTTCGCGGTCGCGGACGAGGGCGGTGTGTTCGCGCTCGATGCCGGTGAGGTCGGCGCGGGCTCCGGCGAGCGCGGAGGCGGCGGCATCGCGCTCGGCCTGGAGTGCGGCCTTGCGCGCCTGCATCTCGTCGAGGCCCTCGCGCGCGTCGGCGACGGCTGCACCGGCCGCTTCGGCCTTGGCCCGCGCGGCGGCGATGGCGGCGTCGAGGTCGGCGGCGCCGGGCTGGGCGGCGATCTGGCCCTCGATCCGCGCGGCGTCCTGCTCGATGCGGGTCTGGCGGGCGCGGGCCTGCGTCAGTTCGGCCTCGGCGATGCGCCACTCGGCCTCGACCCCGGCCTGCCGCGCGGTGGCCTGTGCAAGATCGAGTTCAGCGGCGCGGCCGGCCTGCTCCGCGCCGTCCAGCGCGTTGGCGAAGCGCGGGCGCTGCGCCTCGTCGGCCGCCAACTGCTTCTCGCCCTCGGCGAGGTCGCGTTCCAGCCGGGCGAGCGCTTCGGCGGCATCGCGGGTGAGGCGGTCGGCATCGTGGCGATCTTCCTCCAGCCGGGTGCGCTGGCGGTCGAGGTCGGCAAGGCGCTGTTCGGCGGCTTCGAGCTGGCTGGTCAGCGTCGCCATGCGGTGCCCCTGCGCCGAGGCGTCGTCGCGCCGGTCGGCCAGTTCGTCACGCGCCTGCGCCAGCGCTTCGGCGGCGGCGGCCTGCTGCGACTGTGCTTCGACGGCAAGCTGCTGCGCGGCGCTCACCCGCGCTTCGGCGGCCTGCGCTTCGCGCTTCGCGGCTTCGGCGGCGGCGGCGGCATCGCGCCAGCGGGCGAAGACGAGGCGCGCTTCGGCGAGGCGGATCTGGTCGGTCAGGGCCTTGTAGCGCTCGGCGGCTTTCGCCTGCCGACGCAGCGTGCCGACCTGCTTGTCGAGGCTCGCCATGATGTCGTCGAGGCGGGCGAGGTTGGTTTCGGTGGCGCGCAGGCGCTGTTCGGCGTCGCGGCGGCGGACGTGGAGGCCGGCGATGCCCGCCGCCTCTTCCAGCATGGCGCGGCGCTCGGTCGGCTTGGCGGCGATGACGGCGGCGATGCGGCCCTGGCTGACGAGCGCGGGGCTGTGCGCGCCGGTGGCGGCGTCGGCGAAGATCAGCGCCACGTCGCGGGCGCGCACGTCGCGGCCGTTGACGCGGTAGGCGCTGCCCGCGCCGCGCTCGATCCGGCGGACGACTTCGAGATCCTCGCGCGTGCCGTCGGCGCGGGCGCTGGTTTCCGCCTTGAGGACGACTTCGGCGAAGGCGCGCGGCGGGCGCTTGTCGGTGCCGGCGAAGATCACGTCTTCCATGCCGCCGCCGCGCATCGACTTGGGCGAGCTTTCGCCCATGACCCAGCGGATCGCCTCGAGCAGGTTGGACTTGCCGCAGCCGTTGGGGCCGACGACGCCCGTCAGCCCCGGCTCGATGCGCAGTTCGGCCGGCTCGACGAAGCTCTTGAATCCGCTGAGCTTGAGCCGGTGGATGCGCATCTGTCGGGTTACCTGCGCGCCATCAGCGCGCGCCGGCCTGCTGCAGCTTGGCTTCCAGTTCCTTCCAGCCCATCGAACCGACATTGTTGCCGTTGATGATGAAGGTCGGCGTGCCGGTGATGTTGAACTCGTCCGTCGCCTTCTGGGTCTGGTCGGCGAGTGCCTTGGCCTTGGTCGTGTCGGCGAGGCAGGCATTGGCCTGGTCGCGGGCGATCCCGCGCGAGGCGAAGAACTCGGTCATGCCGGCGACATCGGCGAACGCGCCGATCTGGCGTTCCTTGGGCAGTGCGTCCAGCGCGGCGAGCTTGGCCTTGTCGGCGCTCTGCAGGTTCTGGAACATGGTCGGCTGCCAGGCCCAGAACTGCTCGCTGAGCGGGATCACCGCCTCGGTCGAGCCACAGGTGGCGAGCAGCGATGCGGGCACGTCGAGCGCGTTGAGCATGTAGTAGCGCATTTCGTAGCTCACGCGGCCGCTGGCGACGTAGTCGTCGCGCAGGGGCTCGAAGCTTTCCTTGGCGAACTCGGCGCAGTGCGAGCAGCTGAGGGCGCCATATTCGACCAGCTTGATCGGCGCTTCCGGGTTGCCGATGCGGTAGCCGCCCTCGGGGGTCTTGGTGACGGTGTCGGCCCAGGCCTTGCCGGCGGGCGCGGCGACCTTGGCGATCGGCTCGCCCGAAGTTGGCGCAGCGGCGTCATCCTTCTTGCCGCAGGCGGCGAGGCCGAGGGCCAGCGGCGCGGCGATCAGGGCCAGGACGGCGTGGCGTGAAGTCAGGCGGAGACGGTTGCGGATCATCGGAGGCGAATCCTTAGGTAGACGCTTGTTGCATGGCTAGCCGATGGGGGCTGCGAAGACAAAGCGGGCGGCATGCCCGGCACGCGATGTCTCCACAGCCGATGCGCGGCCGGGGCGTATTTCAGATGTTGCCGGCGCGGGTTTCGGCGATCTTGGCGGTCAGGGCCTTCGAGACTGATGCCCAGTCGTTGGCCGGCAGCACTTCTCCGTTGAGCGTGAAGCTGGGCGTGCCCTGGAAGCCGAACTTCTCGACTTCGGCCTGCTGTCCGCGCAGCGTGTCGAGCTTGGCCTTGTCGGCGAAGCAGGCATCGACCTGCGGGCGGCTGATGCCCCAGCTTTCCATCTTCTCGTAGAAGCCGAAATCGTTGGCGATGGCGCGCATGCGGATGGGCATTTCGCCCTGATACCAGCGCGCCTGCTGGTCCTTGCTGAAGCCCTCGGCCTTGGCGAGCCAGGTGTCCTGGGTGCCGAAGAAGGCGCTGTGCCGCACGAAGAAGCGCTTGGGATCGCCGCAGTTGGTGAGCATCGCCACGGTCAGGTCGATCGGGTTGCGCAGGAAGTTCGTGACGGTGACCGAGACCTGGCCCTTGGGCACCACCGTGGCGCGCAGGACCGCGTCGGACTCCTTGTGGAAGTGAGCGCAATGCGGGCAGGTGTAGCTGACGTATTCGACCAGCTTAACCGGCGCGTCCGGATTGCCGTAGCGGTGGCTGCCGTTCGCCGTCGTCGCGACCTGGGCGACCCAGTTCACTTTACCGGCGGGCAACTGCGCGGGCTTCTTTGCGGGGGCGGCGGCGACGCTCGCTGCGGCGCAGGCGAGCAGGGCGGCGATGCGGAGATATGAGCGGGTCTTCATCTGGGGTTTGTCTGCCATCGCTAAGGTTAGTCTTCGTCTTTCCGGGCCTCGATGCTGCGCGCCAGCGATTCCAGCACCGCGCGCAGTTCGGGATCGCCGATGTCTCGCAGCGATTCGCCGAGTTCGAACGGCACCGGCTTGAGCATGGGCGGAGCGGTGCGCGGCTTTGAAGCAGGCGGCGGCTTAACGTCGCCTTGCCGGATCTTCACGCGGGCGACGGCCTTGTAGCCGAAGAAGCGATTCACCCGGTCCATGATTTCCGGGATGACGTGCTGGATCATGGGGGCGTGGGCGGCGACGACCACGAGCTGGAGGATGCCCTCGCTCTTTTCACCGGGGGGGAAGCGGATCGATTCCGGAGAGCAGACGCGCGCGTGGCGGGCGCCGACGATCTCCGGCCAGCGCGACACCACGCTCGACTGGACGAAGCCGAAGCGGCGGAAGGCGGTGCGCCCCACCTCGGGCATGAGTTCGGAGATCGGGCGTGCGCCGCCGCCGCGCGGGCGCTCGTAGCGCTTCAGGCCGGACGCGACCTTGGCTGCTTTCGCGGGCTTGCCTGCGCCGGGTTTTTCCACCTTGTCCAACTGTTTGCCGTGATTCCGTTATGGGCCCGTTTCATGGCCGTTCCATTGCCGGGTCTCCAATGCCATAGCGGTCGGATGGACGCCAGTTCGGATACCACCGCTACGCCCAGGATCGCGCAGGACCTGCTGGACTGGTACGACGCCCATGGCCGCACCCTGCCCTGGCGCGTGCGGCTGGATGAGCCCGCGCCCGATCCCTACCGTGTCTGGCTGTCCGAGGTCATGCTCCAGCAGACGACGGTGGCGGCGGTGAAAGCCTATTTCACCGCCTTCACCACGCGCTGGCCGACGGTTGAGGCGCTCGCCGCCGCGCCCGAGGGGGACGTGATGGCGGCATGGGCGGGCCTCGGCTACTACGCAAGGGCCCGCAACCTGCTGGCCTGTGCCCGCGAAGTCGCGGCGAACGGCGGGGCGTTCCCTGACACCGAAGAGGGCCTGCGCGCGCTGCCCGGCCTTGGCGCCTATACGGCCGCCGCCGTCGCCGCGATTGCGTTCGGGCGGCGCGCGGTGGTGGTGGACGCCAATGTCGAGCGCGTCGTCGCCCGGCTGTTCGCGATCGACACGCCGCTTCCCGCAGCCCGGCCGCTTATCCGCGAATACGCCGAGGTCATCACCCCGGACGCGCGGGCGGGCGATTTCGCGCAGGCCATGATGGACCTCGGCGCCACCGTCTGCACCTCCCGCGCGCCCCGCTGCCTGCTTTGCCCGCTCTCGGCCGGCTGCGCGGGGAGGGCGAGCGGTGAGCCCGAGCGCCTGCCGGTGAAGGCGGCGAAGAAGGCAAGGGCGACGCGCAAGGGCCGTGCGTTCTGGATCGAGCGCGAGCGCGGCGGCCAGGCCGAGGTCTGGCTGGTGCGCCGCGCCGGCAAGGGCATGCTCGGCGGCATGCGCGCGCTTCCCGACGACGGCTGGGCCGCGCGCGCCGATGGTTCGGGCGAGGGGCCGATAGCCGGACCCTGGGAAAGCGCGGGCGCGGTCGGGCATGTCTTCACCCACTTCGCGCTCGAACTCGAGCTCGCGGTCTACCTTGGCGAGCGGGTCGAGGGGCTGGAGGACGGCGAATGGTGGCCGCTGGACCGGCTGGACGAAGCTGGCCTTCCCACGCTGTTCGCCAAGGCCGCGCGCCTCGCCCTCGCTGCCGAGAGGGAGGACGCATGATCGACCGGCTCGGGGCGGCGATGGACCGCCGCGCGATCCTGCGCATGGGCGCCGCCGCAGGGCTCGGCGCCGCGCTGATGCCCCGGCTGGCCTGGGCGGCGACGCAGCCCGAGCTGCTCCCCAAGGTCCGCACGCTGGTCGAGCGTTGGACCGGGCCGGGCAAGTTCCCCGGCATGGTCGCCTCGCTCGGCCTGCCCGGACGCGAGCCGGAATTCGTGGCGCGCGGGAGCGAGGGCTTCACCGACGCCGATGCGGTGACGCCGGACAGCCTGTTCCGCATCTACTCGATGACCAAGCCGGTCACCGCGATGGCGGCGATGCAGCTGATCTCCGAGGGCCGCCTCGCGCTCGACCAGCCGGTCCACGAGATCCTGCCGCAGTTCCGGCACATGTCGGTGCAGGACACTTACGACGGTCCCGTCACTGCGCTGCACGCCGCTCCCGCCCCGATCACCATGCGCCACCTGATGACGCACACCTCGGGGCTCGGTTACACGATCGTCCAGCAGGGGCCGATCAAGGCGCTGATGGAGAGCAGGGGTCTCGTCCCCGGCCAGATCAGCCGCCTCTCGGCGCCCGGCCTCGACTGGGGCACGCCGGTCAGGGGGCTCGACCACTTTGCCGACCGGCTGGCGCAGGTGCCCCTGGTCGCCGACCCGGGCACGCGCTGGAGCTACTCGATGGGCCTCGACCTGATGGGCCGGGTGATCGAGGTGGTGACCGGGCGGCCTTTCGATGCCTACCTCCAAGACACGATCTTCGCGCCTGCCGGCATGACCAGCACATGGTTCCGAGTACCTGCCGGCGAGGCACACCGGCTGACCACCAATTACCTCGCGGTGGGCGAAGTGCTCCTGCCGATCGACGAGGGCGCGACCTCGATCTACCTCGACGCGCCCGCGTTTCCCTTCGGCGGGTCGGGTCTCGTCAGTTCCCCGCGCGACTACGACCGGTTCCTGCGCCTGCTTGCGCAGATGGGCACGATCGACGGCACGCGCGTGCTGGGCGAGGCGGCGGTACGTACCGGCACCTCGGACCTACTGCCGCCCGGCGTCACCATGCCCGCCAGCTTCGGCGGCCCCGCCGGGTTCGGCGCGGGCGGGCGCGTGGGCCGGGGCGCGGAGGCCGGGATCTACGGCTGGTCGGGCGCGGCCGGGACGGTCGGCATGGTCGACATGGTCCATGGCCTGCGCTCGCAGCTGTTCGTCCAGTTCATGCCGCCCGACGCGCTGGACCTGCTTCCCGAATTCCAGTCGGCGCTGAAGGCCGATGTCCTTGCGATCCTGGAGACCCGCTGACGTGCTGCTCACCCCATCCGCCCCCATCGCCTTCGCCGGATCGCACATCGACCGCGCCGATCACGTCCGCGGCGACCCCGATGCCATCGCCGCCCTGATGACCGCGCAGGCCCGGCTCATGCGGCTCGACGGGCTCGACCCGGTGCTGACGCCGGACAGCCTGCTCGACTGGGGCAGCCTAGCCGATGCCGCATCCGGGGCCGAACTGGTGTTCCTCGGCCTCGACGACGAGGCGCGCGGCTGCTTCGTCGAAGTCCCCCCGGCCAACCCTTCGGGCGGACCTCATGCCGGCCCGGCGAGCTGGAACGCGATGACCGTGCTCGAACCGGGCGAGCTGGCGGCCTACGGCGGCGCCCGCGCGCTGGTCGGCTGGCATGCCCGCCACCGTTTCTGCGCGGTCTGCGGCCATGCCACCGTGCTCGCCAAGGGCGGCTGGCAGCGCACCTGCACGTCCTGCGCCACCGAGCATTTCCCCCGCGTCGACCCTGTCACGATCATGACCGTCGAGCACGAGGGCAAGCTGCTCCTTGGCCGCCAGCCGCGCTTTCCGGCGAGGCGCTACTCGGCGCTCGCGGGCTTCGTCGAGCCCGGCGAGACGATCGAGGAAGCCGTCGCGCGCGAGACGTTCGAGGAAGCGGGCGTGCGCGTGCGCGACGTGACGTACGTTGCCAGCCAGCCGTGGCCGTTTCCCTCCTCGCTGATGATCGGCTGCCACGCCTTCACCGACGACGGGGCCATCACCATCGACACCACCGAACTGGAGGACGCCCGCTGGTTCACCCGCGAAGAGGTGGTCGAAGCGCTGGAGGCCATCGAAGCAGGCGAGGTGGGCCGTGCCTTCGGGGCGCCGCCGAAATACGCGGTCGCGCATGTCCTGCTGCGCTGGTGGGTGGACCGGGGATAGGCTGATCCTCCCCGCAGGAGGGTTCTAGACCAGCCCCAGCTTCATCAGTTCGCGCGCCAGCCTGGGCGGGATCACATCGCCCGCGTCCTCGCCTTCGCCGAGGTCGCGCGGGGCATCCTCGTCCTTGAGATAGCGCCAGCCCTGGTGGGCCCGCTTGGGCTTGGAGACGATGGGGATCAGTTTCGGCTCGAGGCGGATGTGCCAGCGGCCGTCCTCGGCGCGCTGCTCGAAGCCGATGATGGGCGAGCGGCCGATCAGCGTATGCTCGAATATCCAGAACAGCGAGCCGCCGATCATCTCGGCATGACGGGTCGGCAGGTAGCGCGTGGTCATCAGCGCTTCGCCCGCGCCCCCGTTGGCCCCGGCATGGCTTTCGAGCCATGCGCGCAGGGAGGCGGGGCTTGTCGCGGAGAAGGCGATCTTGGTCATGTGCAGCGGCATCATGGCCAAGATAGGGTGCGCGGCGCCGTCAGGCGAGTCCCGTCAGCACCGCAAGGCCGAGGAACGAGAAGAAGCCCATGGTATCGGTCGCCGTGGTCACGAAGACCGACGAGGACACCGCCGGGTCGACGTTGAAGCGGTCCAGCGTCACCGGCACGAGGATGCCCATCAGGCCCGCCACCAGGTTGTTGATCACCATGGCCGAGGCGATCACCGCGCCGAGCAGGGGATTGCCGAAGACCAGAGCGGTCCCGACCCCGATCAGCAGCCCGAGCGCGGCACCGTTGGCCAGCGCGATGCGCAGCTCGCGCCAGATCATGCGCACGGTGTTCGATTCGGTCAGCTGGTTGGTGGCGATCGCGCGGACCACCACGGCCAGGGTCTGCGTGCCGGCGTTGCCGCCCATGCCCGAGACAATCGGCATCAGCACCGCCAGCAGCGCGAAGCGGGTGATCGCGCCCTGGAACAGCCCGACCACCGAGGAGGCGATCATCGCCGTGCCCAGGTTCACCACCAGCCAGGTCAGGCGGGCGCGCACGGTGAGCAGGATCGGCTCGTTGATGTCGCCATCACCCGCGCCCGAGAGCAGCAGGGCGTCCTCGCCCGCTTCCTCGGAGATGATGTGGACGATGTCGTCGACGGTGATCTGACCGATCAGCCGCCCCGACGGGTCGACCACCGCGGCCGAGATCAGCGCGTACTTCTGGAAGCGCAGCGCGACTTCCTCCTGGTCCATGTCCGCCGGGATCAGGGTCTGGTCGCGCGCCATGACGTCGTAGAGCGGGATGTTGCGCGGGCAGCGCAGGATCCACGAGAGCGCGCAGGTGCCGACCGGGCGGTGCATCGGATCGACGCAGAACACTTCCCAGAACTCGGTCGGCAGCTCGCGGTGTTCGCGCAGGTAGTCGATGAGGTCGCCCACCGTCATGGTGTCGGGCACCGCGACATGGTCGCGGCTCATCATGCGGCCGGCGGATTCCTCGGGGAAGGCCAGCGCCGTCTCGATGGCGGCGCGGTCTTCCGGCTCCATCTCGGCGAGGACGGCCTGCTGGTCCGCCTCGTCCAGATCCTCGAGCATGGCGACGGCGTCGTCGGTATCCAGCTCGCCCGCGATTTCCGCCACCACGTCGGCGGGCAGCGCCTCCATCAGCAGTTCGCGAACCCAGTCGTTGAGTTCGGCGATGACCTCCACGCCCATGAGGTCGCGGATCGAGGTGGCGAGCGTCAGGCGCTCGTCCGCGTCGACCAGCTCGAACAGGTCGGCGATGTCGGCGGGGTGCAGCGGTTCGACGAGGTCGTAGACGCGGTCGGAATCCTCGTCGTCGAGGGCTTCCTTAACGCTGCGGACGAATTCGGGCTTGAGGCGGTTGTCCTCGTCCAGCGATTCGGATTCGCCGGAATTCTCGGGCGAATCCGGGCGCGCGGCGTCTTCCGCTTCGTCCCGCAGTTCGTCCTTGAGGTCAGCGTCGCTCATAGGGGCCGGTCTACGCAGCTATTTCGCAATTGCAACAGGGGGAAGGCGCGGCTTCGGCGGTTTCCCCGATGCCTTGTCGGGGAGTGGTGACATTGCCGCGCCGCGCCCTATATCGTGGCGCGAGCCCAACGGCGCCCGATCAGGACCGGCGCGCCGGCAGAAGGAGACATGCGATGGCTGACGAATTTCTCACCCTCACGCTCGATACGGGCAATGGCGAAGGCGGCGACGTCAAGATCAAGCTGCGCCCCGACCTGGCCCCCGGCCACGTCGAACGCATCAAGGAACTGACCGGCGAGGGCTTCTACGACGGCGTCAAGTTCCACCGCGTCATCCCCGGCTTCATGGCGCAGGGCGGCTGCCCCGACGGCACCGGCATGGGCGGCTCGAAGAAGCCCGACCTGCAGGCCGAATTCAGCGCCGAGCCGCACGTGCGCGGTGTCGCCTCGATGGCGCGCACCAGCTATCCGCACTCGGCCAACAGCCAGTTCTTCATCGTGTTCGACAACGCGACCTTCCTCGACAAGCAATACACCGTCTGGGGCCAGGTCGTCGAAGGCATGGAATTCGTCGACGCGCTTCCCAAGGGCGAGCCCCCGCGCGAGCCGGGCAAGATCGTCAAGGCGACCATCAGCGAAGGCTGATTTCGGTTTGCATCGATACGGGAGGGCGGTCCGGTCGGGCCGCCCTTTTTCGTTTGGGGGCCCGGCGCCGCGCCGTTAAAGCCGGCCCATGGACCTCGAAATCGACATCGAAGAACCCTGGCTCCCCGCGACCGACTGGGCCGACCTCACGCAGCGCGCGCTTGAGGCGCTGGTGGAAGTGGCGCCGGAGCTGGACAATCCGCGCCTCGTCGCGAGCGTGCTGTTCACCAGCGACGCCGAGGTCCACGTCCTCAACCGCGAGTGGCGGGCCAAGGACAAGCCGACCAACGTGCTGTCCTTCCCGATGCTGGAGCGGGACGATCTGTTGGACCTCGATCCCGACGGCCCCCCCGAAATGCTCGGTGACCTGGCGCTCGCTTGCGAAACCTGCACACGCGAGGCGGCGGAGAAGGGGGTGCCGGTTGAGCATCACGCGGCCCACCTCATCATGCACGGACTGCTGCATCTCGCGGGCCACGACCACGAGACCGGCGAGGCCGATGCCGAGGCGATGGAAGCGCTCGAAACAAAGGCACTTGCGATTCTCGGCATTCCCGACCCATATGGGGACCGTTTCTAGGCAGCAGGGATTACGACGCACAATGGCCGACAATGGCCGCCACTCCGAGACGGGCTCGGGAGAAGGCGACAGTAGCGGCACGCTTTGGCGTGCTTTCCGCCGGTTGTTCCAGGGCGACGGCGACCAGTCGCTGCGGGCGCAGATCGAGGAAGTCATCAACGACCACGAGGGCGACGGCGATGCCGAAGCGGCCTCGAAGGGCGACCTCTCCTCGATCGAGCGCCAGATGCTGCGCAACCTGCTCCACTTCAGCGAACACGACGCCGACGACGTGGCGATCCCGCGCGGCGAGATCATCGCGATCCCGGCCGCCGCCACCTGGGCCGAGGTGGTCGAAGCCTTCGCCGAGCACGGCCACAGCCGCCTGCCGGTCTACGGCGAGACGCTCGACGAGATAAAGGGCATGATCCACATCAAGGACGTGTTCCCGCTGCTCGCGCGCGGAACCCCGCCGCCGGACGACTGGACGCGGCTGATGCGCCAGCCGCTCTACGTGCCCCAGTCGCGCGGGGCGCTCGACGTGCTGGCCGACATGCGCGCCCAGCGCATCCACCTCGCGGTGGTGATCGACGAGTACACCGGCACCGACGGCATCATCACCATCGAGGACCTCGTCGAGGAGATCGTCGGCAATATCGAGGACGAGCACGACGATGCGCCCGAGGAATTGCTGGTTGCAATCGATGCAGGTATGTGGGACGCCGACGCCCGCGTCGAACTCGACGAAGTGGCGCGGCGGATCGACCCACGGCTCGCCGAAGTCGAGGAAGCCGTCGACACGCTCGGCGGCCTGGCATTCGTCCTGGCCGGACAGGTCCCGCAGGTCGGCACGATCGTGGATCACGACAGCGGCTGGCGGATCGAGGTGACGGACGGCAACGAACGCCACGTCACCCGCCTCCGGCTGCACCCGCCGGTGGAAGAATTGGAGAGAGAGGCAAATTAATCGCCGTCCCCGCGCCCGCGGTGGGCGATCATAAACGAGTGAAAAGACACAGAAATTGCCTGTACGCCGTCTTCCCCCCCTCCGTGCTCTCGAAGCCTTCGTGCGCGTCGTGCGCCTTGGTTCCGCCAAGGCTGCCGCGAACGAACTCGCGCTCAGCCCGTCCGCCCTGTCGCGCCGCGTCGCCGCGCTCGAGGACTTCACCGGCAAGAGGCTGTTCACGCGCCAGCACCAGGCGATGAAGCTCACCGACGAGGGCCTCGCCTTCTACAATGCCATCGGCCCCAAGCTGGAAGAGCTGGCCGAGGCGGTGGAGGCGCAGATCGATCGCGGGCAGGTGCTGCGCCTGCATCTGGGCGTGCCGTCGCTGTTCGGCGGCCAGCGGTTGTTCCCGCGCCTGCCCGAGCTGCGCAAGCTGCACCCGCGCCTGCACATCGACATCGACACCGGCGCCCACCTGGAAGACCGCGTGGGTGACACGCTGGACGCGGCCGTGATCCTCGCGAAGGAACCGGACCCGGCTTATTACCGCGTCCAGCTCGACCACAACAAGGTCTTCGCGATCGTCTCCAAGGAGCTGGCGGAGGAACTCGGCCCGGTGCCGGACGAGGTCAAGCTGTCGCGCCAGACCTTCCTGATTCACCAGGACCTGCCCGAAAGCGTCGAGGCGTGGAAGAACGCCATCGGCCTGCCCGACCTCGAGCCCGCCTCGATCGACCGCTTCGATTCGGGCCAGCTGGTGCTGGAAGCCGCCGCGCAGGGCCTGGGCATCGCCATCATGCACGACGACCACTTCCGCCGTGCCCACGACACCCGCCTCGCGCGGCTCTACGACATCGACGTGGAAAGCCCCTACCGGTACTGGTTCGTCTGCCGCCCCAAGTCGCTGGAATCGCGCCCCGTGCGCATTTTCCACGAGTGGCTGCTGCAGGCCGGGCTCTAGACCGGGCGCACGGCCCGCCCGCACATTTCGATTTTCCCTGTCACACGAACGGTCTAGCCTGTGCCGGCCCCGTTCGTGCGGGCTTCTGGGGGAATTTCCGATGCGTCCTGTCCTTGCCGCCGCCGGTGCGGCTTTCCTTGCCCTTGCGGCTCCCGTTCTCGCCGCGGAGCCTGCGCCGGTCGCGCCCGCGCCGGTCGATCCGGCGCGCCTCGCCGCCGCGCGGCAGACCGTCGACTACGTGTTCCCCGCCGGCACTTACGGCCGGATGATGGGCGGGACGATGGACAAGCTCATGGACACGATCATGGATTCGACCATGCGCCTGCCCCTGAAGGACCTCGCCGGGATGACCGGCGTCGATACCGAGACGCTGGGCGAGGGCTCGCTCGCCGAGATGATGGAAATCTACGACCCCGCCTACAAGGAGCGCATGCGCCTCTCGACCCGCGCGATGATGGACGAGATGATGGGGCTGATGACCACGTTCGAGCCGGAAATCCGCAGCGGCCTCGCCAGCGCTTATGCCCGGCGTTTCGACGGGGGGCAGCTGGCCGAGATGAACCGCTTCTTCGCGACGCCGACCGGCAAGGCCTATGCTGCCGATTCGTACCTCATCATGATGTCGCCCGACGTCATGGAGAAGATGACCGCCTTCATGCCGCAGATGATGAAGGCCATGCCCGCCATCATCGGCAAGGTGAAGGACGCCACCGCCGGGCTGCCCAAGCCGCGAACCTTCGCCGATCTGTCGGACGCGGAGAAGGACAAGCTGGCCAAAATTCTCGGCATCTCGCGCGAAAAGCTCGACGAGAACGAGGCGGCGAAGGCTGCCGACGATGTCGTGACCGACGATGCCGGCGAAGCGGTGATGGACAACGCCGAAGATGCCGTGATGGATGCAGAGCCGGAGTAAGCGGTTGAAAGCGCCGCCCCGGTCGGGGGCGGCGCTTTCCAACTACTCCGTCTTACCCTCGTAGGCCTCGACGATGCGGCCGACGATCGGGTGGCGCACCACGTCCGCCACGGTGAAGCGGGTGACGGCGATGCCGTCCACCCCTTCGAGCCGCGATACCGCGTCGGCCAGCCCGCTCATGCGCTCGCCGCCGGGGATGTCGATCTGCTTGGGATCGCCGCAGACCACCATCCGGCTGTTCTGGCCGAAGCGGGTGAGGAACATCTTCATCTGCTCGCGCGTGGTGTTCTGCGCCTCGTCGAGGATGACGAAGGCATCGGCCAGCGTGCGGCCGCGCATGAAGGCGATCGGGGCGATCTCGATCTCGCCGTTGGCGAGGCGGCGCTCCACCTGCTCGGGCGGCATGCAGTCGTACAGCGCGTCGTAGAGCGGGCGCAGGTAGGGGTCGACCTTGTCCTTCATGTCGCCGGGCAGGAAGCCCAGCTTCTCGCCCGCCTCGACAGCCGGGCGCGAGAGGATCAGGCGCTGGACCGAGCCGGTCATGAGCTGCGAAACCGCCTGCGCGACCGCCACGTAGGTCTTGCCGGTGCCGGCCGGGCCGAGCGCGAAGATCACGTCGGTGCGGGCCAGCGCGCGCATGTATTCGATCTGCGTCGCCGAGCGCGGCACGATCGTCTTCTTGCGCGTGCGGATCATGATCGGCGCTTCGCCGCCGGTGTCGCCGGAGATGATGCCTTCGAGGGTGGGTTCGGAGCTCATGGCGATCAGCGATTCTATGGCCCCGGCGTCGAGGTCCTGGCCCATCTCGAGGCGGTGATACATGCCCTTGAGCGTGTCGCGGGCGCGGGCGACGGAATCGTCGGGCCCTTCGATCTGGATCTTGTTGCCCCGGGCGGCGATGTAGACGCCGAGGCGGTTCTCCACCTGCACCAAGTTCGCATCGAACTGGCCGAACACGGCCCCCAGCAGCGTGGGTTCGTCGAACTCTATTTCGACACGCGCCCGGCGGTGAGTCTCTGGGCGGAACTGCGCCGGATCAACGGCACGTGCTGCTTTGCGGGCCATGCGCTCCTTTCAGGTAGGATTGCTCTCTCGTTCTATCGTGAAGATGGCTCCGCATGGCCCGGCAGGCAAGGAGGGGGCGTCGGAAAACTTTTCGTTTCGTGGGGGATAACCGGGCGGTTCGCCGACAAAAAAGCAATTGCCCCGGCAACTGTCGCAGGGGTGCGACACTTATGACCGGTCGCTGCACGTGATGTTACCGGGTCGTTCAGGGCGTTACGCGCAGCTTTGCCTACAGAAGACCGGTTCGCCCTGCTCAGGCTCCGGCCCTCGAAGTCGACGATAAAAATAAGGAGATGTCACCATGCGCAAGTTCTTCCTCGCCGCGATCGCCGCGAGCGTTGCCCTTCCTACCCTGGCGGTTCCGACGATGGCCTCGGCCCAGAGCGCCCGCGAAGTCCGCGACAGTTCGCGCGATGTCCGCCGCGACCAGCGCGACCTGCGCGATGCCCAGCGCTACGGCAGCCAGCGCGACGTCCGCGACGCCCGCCGCGACGTACGCGATTCGCGCCAGGAACTGCGCGAGGACTGGCGCGACTATCGCCAGAGCCACCGCAATACCTACAAGCGCCCCGCCTACGTCGGCCCGCGCGGCTACGCCTACCGCCCTGTCGCGGTCGGCCACCGCTTCGACCGCGCCTATTACGGCGACCGCTACTGGGTGCGCAACTATTCGACCTACCGCCTGCCCGCCCCGCGCGCCGGCCACCGCTGGGTCCGCTACGGTAACGACGTGGTCATGGTGAATACTCGGACCGGCCGTGTCGTGACGGCCTACAACAGCTTCTTCTGGTAAGCTGATTCTCCGCCACGGCGGAACGCAGGGACGGTCCCGGAGCCCATCGCTCCGGGGCCGTCTTTCGTCAGGAGGCAAGCCATTCGCGCAGCGCGGCGTTGACGGCTTCGGGCTGCTCCATCGTCACCATGTGACCGCAGCGCTCGATCTTGCGCAGCACCGCGCCGGGGATGGCAGCAGCGATTTCCTCGGCATAGCGGGGCGGGGTGGTGCGGTCCTGCGCGCCCACGAGCACCAGCGCCGGCACGCCGATCGCCGCGAGGCCGGGCAAGGCGTCGGGCCGGCCGATGATCGCCGCCTGCTGCCGCTCGAAGGCATCGATGCCCACCCGTAGCGCCATCGCCACCACCGCTTCGCCCAGGGCGGGATCGGCGTCCGGATGGACCAGCAGGCCGAGGCTGCCGCGCAGCACTGTCTCGAACCCGCGCTCGCGCGCGGTGCGCACCGCGGCCCGGCGCACGGCGGCGCGGCCCGCGTCATCGGCCCCGGCGTTGGTGTCGAGCAGCGCGAGGCGGGTGACCCGCTCCGGCGCGCGGGCCGCGACTGCCATCGCCACGTAGCCCCCCATCGAAAACCCGGCGAGGGCGAAAAGCTCGGGCGCCGTGTCCAGCAGGCGCTGGGCCATGGCGGCGATGCTGTCGTCGCTCAGCGTATCGGCGATCGTCATCGTCGCCGCGCCGGAAAGCCCCTCCATCTGCGCGCGCCAGACTTCGGCGTCGCAGGTCAGGCCGGGGACGAGGACGAGCGGTTCTGGTCCGTTCACGCCGCCAACATCGCCAGCGGCACCGCGCCCAGGCTTGTGAGGGCGCTGCTGGTGATCTCGACGGAGACGATCTGCCCGATCTCGGCATCCGCGCTGAAATGGACCGACTGCAGCCACGGCGACTTGCCCACCCACTGCCCGGGCAGCTTGCCCTTGCGCTCGACCAGCACTTCGCAGGTCTTGCCGACAGCGCGGGCGTTGAAGGCGAGACTGTCGCGCATGAGCGCGGCCTGGAGCCGGGTGAGGCGCTCGCTCATGACCTCGGCCGGGACCTGCCCGTCCATCGTCGCCGCCGGGGTGCCGGGGCGGGGCGAGTATTTGAAACTGAAGCACTGCGCGTAGCGGGCCGCGTCGACCACGTTCAGCGTCTCCTCGAACTCGGCGTCGGTTTCGCCGGGGAAGCCGACGATGAAGTCGCCCGACAGCGCGATGTCGGGCCGCGCCGCGCGGAAGCGCTCGAGGATGGCGAGGTAGCTGTCGACCGTGTGGCTGCGGTTCATCGCCTTCAGCACGCGGTCGCTCCCCGCCTGCACGGGCAGGTGGAGGAAAGGCATCAGCTTGGGCGTGTCGCCGTGCGCGTCGATGAGGCCCTGCGTCATGTCGTTCGGGTGGCTGGTGGTGTAGCGGATGCGGGCAAGGTCGGGGATCGCCGCCAGGTCGCGGATCAGGCCTTCGAGGCCGACGCTATGCCCCTTGGCGTTCTCGCCGGTCCAGGCGTTGACGTTCTGCCCCAGCAGCGTGATCTCGCGCGCGCCGGCATCGACGAGGCGCTTCGCCTCTTCGACCAGCGCGGCGTGCGGGCGCGAGACTTCGGCGCCGCGCGTATAGGGCACCACGCAGTAGGTGCAGAACTTGTCGCAGCCTTCCTGCACGGTGAGGAACGCGCTCGGTCCGGACTTGCGGCGGCGGGGCAGGGCATCGAACTTGGTCTGCGCCGGCATGTCGGTATCGGTGACGCGGCGGCCTTCGCCGGCCTCGCGGATCATCTCGGGCAGGCGGTGGTAGGCCTGCGGGCCGACGACCATCTTCACGGCGGGCGCGCGGCGCATGATCTCGCTGCCCTCGGCCTGCGCGACGCAGCCGGCGACCGCGATCAGCGGGCTGGAGCCGTCCGCGCGGCGCAGGCGGCCGATGTCGGAATAGACCTTCTCGGCGGCCTTCTCGCGGATGTGGCAGGTGTTGAGCACGACGAGATCGGCATCCTCGCCCTCGGGCGCGGGCGCGATACCCTGCTCGGCCAGCAGCTCAGCCATGCGCTCGCCGTCGTAGACGTTCATCTGGCAGCCGAAGCTCTTGACCCGGTAGGTCTGGGGGGCGGTGATGGTGGGCATGGCGGGCCCGTTACCGGAAAACGGGCGGTTTTGACAGGGGGTGAGACTCTCCTTTCCCGTCATCCATCCTCCACCGCACCGACTTCTTCAGCGTCACTCCAACCCTTACCGTCATCCCAGCGAAGGCTGGGATCGCCCTCGCTCACACCAGACGCTCGAAGATATCGCTCCAATCGGGATTGCCGGCTTCGATGAGCCGTACCTTCCAGTCCCGCTTCCACGCCTTGAGGGCCTTTTCCCGCCGGATCGCTGCCACAATCTCGGCGTGCGGCTCCGCCAGCACCAGCCGGGTCCAACCGTATTTCCGGCAGAAGGCGGAGCCAGTTCCCGCACGGTGCTGCGCCATTCGGGCGGCTAGATCACTGGTCACGCCGATATAGAGCACGCCGTGTGGTTTGTTGGTGAGGATGTACGTCCAGCCGCCCATGACGACAGGGTACATGGTGAGGAAAGCGATCCCAGCCTTCGCTGGGATGACGACAGGATTTTAATGGCGGTCATCGTTTTCCTACATACCCCGGCCCGCGTTACGCTCGCCGCCATGACCACGCCGCGACCCCGCTCCGCCCGCCGTCCCAACGCCCAGTACCGCTGGACCCGGGACAAGGCGCTCGCCTTCCTGCATGCGCTTGCTCGCGGGGCCACGGTTGCCGAAGCCGCGCGGGGGGTGGGGATGAGCCGGCAGTCGGCCTATTACCTGCGCGCGCGGCTGGGTGAGGGCTTCGCGGAAGTCTGGGACGAGGGGCGGGCGCTTGGTGCGCAAGTTGACACCCGGGTGCCCGCGCAAGTTGACACATCCCGTGCGCAAGTTGACGCCTCCGGTGCCCAAGTTGACACTTTGGGCCGCAAGTTGACACCCGGACGGGTTCATACGCCGCAAGTTGACACCGTTTTGCCCCAGGACCGTGTAAACGGTGTAAACCCGGTGTCGCCTTGCGCCTGTTCCCCTTTGCCCACAGTTCGGCTATCCGCGCCCGCATGAGCAAGACGCAGACCCTTTACGCCGCCTTCACCGGGCACCTCCACGCCGCGCTCGATGCGCTGGAAGCAGCAGGCACGCTGCCGGCGGGCCTGAAGCGAGGGGCGATCACGGTGGAGCCGCCGCGCGATACCGCGCACGGCGACCTGTCGACCAACGCGGCGATGGTGCTGGCCAAGCCCGCCGGCCTGAAGCCCCGCGACCTTGCCGAGGCGCTGGTCGCCGAACTGTCGAAGCTCGATTCGGTGACCTCGGCCGAGATCGCCGGACCCGGATTCATCAACCTGCGCCTGTCGCCCGCCGCGTGGCTCGCCGAACTGCGCACTATCGCCGACCTCGGCGCCGACTACGGGCGCTCGGTCATGGGCGGCGGCACCACCGTGAACATCGAATATGTCTCGGCCAACCCGACCGGGCCGATGCACATGGGCCACTGCCGCGGCGCCGTGGTGGGCGACGCGCTGGCCAGCCTGCTGGAGTTCGCGGGCCACAAGGTCATCCGCGAATACTACGTCAACGACGCCGGCGGGCAGGTACAGGTGCTCGCCCGCTCGGCGCACCTGCGCTACCGCGAGGCGCTCGGCGAGGACGTCGGCGCGATCCCCGAGGGGCTGTACCCGGGCGACTACCTCGTGCCCGTCGGCCAGAGCCTCGCCGCCGAGTTCGGCGACCGGTACGCCGCCGCGCCCGAATCGGAATGGCTGGCGCTGTTCCAGAAGAAGGCCGTCGCCGCGATGCTGGTGATGATCCGCGAGGATCTCGCGCTGCTGGGCATCCACCACGACCTGTTCAGTTCCGAAGCCGAACTCCAGGCCTCGGGCAAGCCCGACGAGGCGGAAGCCTGGCTGCGCGCGCGTGACCTCGTCTACGACGGTGTGCTCGAGGCGCCCAAAGGCAAGACGCTCGACGACTGGGAAGCGGTGGAACTGCCGCTGTTCCGCTCGACCCGGTTCGGCGACGACCAGGATCGCCCGATCAAGAAGTCGGACGGCACCTGGACCTATTTCGGCGCCGACCTCGCCTACCACTTCCAGAAGGCCCGGAACGCCGATGCCCTCGTCGACATCTGGGGCGCGGACCACGCAGGCACCGTCAAGCGCATCAAGGCCGCCGTCGCCGCGATGACCGGTGCGGATGGCGACGCCACCCCGTTCGAGATCAAGCTCGTCCAGATGGTGCAGCTGCTGCGCAACGGCGAGCCGGTGAAGATGTCCAAGCGCTCGGGCAACTTCGTGACGCTTGCCGAGGTCGTCACCGAAGTGGGCAAGGACGTGGTGCGTTTCACCATGCTGACCCGCAAGCCCGAGGCGCAGATGGACTTCGACTTCGCCAAGGTGGTCGAAGCCTCGAAGGACAACCCGGTGTTCTACGTCCAGTACGCCAATGCCCGCGTCCACTCGACGCTGCGCAAGGGCGCGGAAGCAGGCTTCGCGCCGTCCGGCGACAACGTCGAACTGCTCGGCGAGGAGGAACTGGAGCTGGTGAAGCTGGCCGCGCAGTTCCCGCGCATCGTCGAAGCCGCCGCCTCCGCACGCGAAGCGCACCGCATCGCCTTCTTCCTCGGCGACCTGGCGGCAGCGTTCCATGGCTACTGGAACCTGGGTAACGACCGGGTGGACAAGCGCTTTATTAACGTGGCTGATGGTAAGCTTACGGAAGCGCGGCTTTTCCTGGCCGCGCAGATCGGGCAACTTGTCCGTAACGGGCTGGCCTTGCTCGGTGTCGAGGCGGTGGAGGAAATGTAGGTTATGGCGGGCGCTGACGAAGGTTACTTCCCCCGGCCGGCGAAGAAGAACCCCGTCTTCGGCGACGGGTCTCCGACGACGCCGTACTTCGAGCCGCATGGCGAGGCCGGCGTTGCGCCGCCTTTCCAGACCGGTTTTGAGGAGCCGGGCAGGCTCGACATGGGCGAAGAGGAGGTCCGCCTCCCCTGGCTCGAAGGCGACGACGAGGAGCTTGAGGACGAGAAGCCCGGCATGGGCCAGGGCCTGCTGCTGGCGGGTCTCGGCGTGGTCGCGCTCGCCCTGATCGCGGCGGCCGTTTTCTGGGTCATCAATAGCCGGCCCGAACAGGTGCTGGTCGCCGATGGCGGCGTGATCGCCGCGCCCAAGGAGCCCTACAAGGTCAAGCCCGAGAACCCGGGCGGCGAAGTCGTCGCCGGCACCGGGGACACCAGTTTCGCCGTCGCCGAGGGCCAGTCGCGCGCCCCGCAGATCGACGGCAGCGCCAAGACGCCGGGACCGGGCTTCGAAACGATGGCACCGCCGTCCGCCAGGCCCGAAGCCAAGCCCTCCGCCGCGGCGCTTGCCGCTGCGCCGGTCGGCGGCGTCGGTGTGCAGGTCGGCGCCTATGCCTCGCGCGAGCAGGCGGAGGCGGGCTGGGTCACGCTCAAATCGCAGTATGAACCGCTCGGCAGCGTCAGCCACCGCATCGTCCAGGGCCAGGCCGACATCGGTACCGTCTACCGCCTCCAGGCCGTCCCCGGCGACGCCGCCGCCGCGCGTTCGCTGTGCTCGGGCATGAAGGCGGCGGGCATGAGCTGCCAGGTCAAGAACTGAGGCGCCGAATCGATACGTCGTCCCTGGCTCCACCGGGGATCGCCGGCGAGGCCGAGCCACCTCGCGTCTGAACAGGGCGCGGTAGGCGCCCACGGCGAGCTATCGCCTCGACAGGGCCCCCGTCCGCGCGTTCGCGGGGACGAGGTGAGGCCTCAGGCCGTCAGTATCCGATCAAGCGCCAGCCGGAACTTCTGCATGTCCTCGCCCGAACCCACGGTGATCCGGGACATCGCCGGCAGCGCGGTCCACGAGCGGCCGATCTGTACGCCCTGCGCGAGGAACGCCGCCGTCATCTCCTTCGGAGTGGCGGTCTTCCATTCGACCATGAACATGTTGGCGCGGCTGCCGCGCACCGTTTTCAGCCCGCGCCGGGTAAGGTGGGCGATGGTCTCGTCACGGACGGAAACCATCTGCGCGCGCCGCGCCGAAATCTGGTCGGCGAGCGGTAGCGAGGCGGTGGCACAGGCGACGGCGGTCATCGGCAGCATCTCGGTCACCAGCGGGCCGTCGTAGCGCATCATCCGCTCGTGCAGCGCCTTCGCCGCGAAGGTCAGACCGAGACGCATGCCGGCCATGCCGAACAGTTTCGAGAAGGTGCGCATGACGATCACGTCGTCGCGGGTCGCCGCCAGCTTCGCGGCGCTGGGCGCGCCGGCGAAGTGGATGTACGCCTCGTCGACGAGGATCACCGCGTCCTTCGGCTTGTTTTCGGCCAACCAGGCGATGTCCCCGACCGGCGTCAGCGTACCCGTGGGGTTGTTGGGCGAGCAGACGTAGTAGAGCCCCGCGCTGGGATCGGCGGTGAGCATGGCGCGCACGTCGTGGCTGTTGTCTGGCGTGAGCGGGACTTTCGACACTTTCGCGCCGAGCCATTCTCCGGTCATCCAGATCGGCTCGAAGGTCGGGTCCGCCGTTACGATGCCGCGCGTGGGCGAGGCGAAGCTCACTGCGCTGCGGCAGAGCGGGTCGCTCGATCCCGGCCAGGCGAGGATGCGGTCGGCGGGAATGCCCTCGACCGCGGCGACAGCGGCGAACAGCTTTGCGCGGTCGGCGTCGGGTTCATAGCGGTTACTCTGTGCGATCGCCCGCATCGCCGCGTCGGCCCCGACGGGGAAGGGGCCTGTCCAGCACTCGTTCGATTCGAGACGGACCATGCCCGGCACCGGGCGTGGTGCCTGCGCGATGGCGGGCGCTGCCTGCGCTACCGCGATGCCGCCGCCGAGCAGCGCTGCGATCCGCCCGAAATCGCGCCTGTTGTAGCCGCGCGAAACGAGTTCCTCCCCGGCCTCATCCGCTACCAGACGATCTTCGATGCGCGTTTGCTGCCGATCCATGCCGATGTCCCCTGCTACGACGAAAAGCGACGCCCATGCTTCGCCCCGTTTGGCTCGACGCATGCCCTCCCGGCGTGAAAGAGCGAGATGTCGCGCCCTTCCCTGTTCGCGGCCATAATGCACCAGCAATCGCGCCGGGCAAGGGGGTGTCGGGGTAAGCGAATGCCTCTCAGAGTGCGCGGGGCAGCACGTTGAAGATCCGTATCCCGCCGGCCCGTTCTATCGCTGCCCGCACATCGGGGCGGGCGAGCAGGCTCGCATCGGCGGCGAGGTCCGGGCTGGGCGGTATGTTAGCGGGCCAGTCTTCATATGTGCTCAGGTCGCGGAGCGCGTCGCCGCGCTCCTCGGGATTGTCGAGACGCGCGATGATGGACGCGGCCGCGCCGTCGAGGTCGCCCATGCACAGTTGTATCGCCACCAGGTTGCTGGGCTCGTCTTGCCGGTGCGCCAGAGCGTATGCGAAATCCTGCGCGGCGATGTCCGCCTTGCCCGTCCGCTTTGCCGCGCAGCCATGTATGCGGCGATAGACCATCTTGCCGTAAGGACTCGACCCCGCACCCAGCGCCGTTTCCTGACCGGCGAGCGTATCGAGCGCGTCCTGCGGCTTGCCGAGCCGAAGCTGCAGGGAGGCGAGGTTGAGCAACTGGCTTACGTTGAAATTCCCATGTTCGCCGACCTTCATCCCCGATTTCAGCGCCGCCACTGCGTCGTCGTAGCGGCCCAGGTGCGCATAAGTGGAGGCCAGTTCGTCCCACCACCAGTTGAGCTTGGCCGCTCGGTCCGTGAACATCGGAGCGAGCGATCCTTCCGGCGCCGCCGACAGCAGTAACGCCAGCGCCTTGTCCGGCTCGTTTATCGCGCGGTGGGCCTCGGCCTGGGCGATGACCAGCGCGAGCAGGCTCGGCCTTTCCGCACTCAACCGTTCGAGGTGCGCGATCTCGCGGCGTGTCGCGGCCCGCATGTCGTAGTCCGGGGGGACCGCGAAGCGCAGCGCCGGGTCGAGGCTGGCGGTGATGAGGGCCACATGGCTGCTCAGGCGGTCGACCTGTGCCTGTGCGCCGGCACGGTCGCCGGAGATCGCAAGCCGCCGCGCGTTGTCGAGGAACATGTATTCGAAGCCGGGATCGTAGCGGGCTGCAACGAAAGCCGGGTCGCTGACGAAGGCCAGGAGGCGGTCGCGGGCGGCGGCGCCAGACGGCATCCCCTTGAGGCGGCGGTTCAGCGCGTGGAGCCACGTCACCTCGAGGCGGCTCAGCGCGCCCGGTATGCCACGTTGCAGCTTTTCGAGCGTGGAGACTGCGTCGGCAGGGTTGGCGGAGTAGATTTCGATGCGCAGGCGCGCGATCCAGAATTCCGCCGGGGCGGCCGGCAGCGTGGTGGCAGCGCGAATATGCAGCAGCGCCTCGTCAAAACGGCTGGTCTGCGCTTCGCACAGGCTCGCCATGAAGAGCGCGGAACTCCGGGTCCGATCGGGAAGGGATGGAAACTCGCGGCCCGTGATAATGGGGGAAAGGTTGCCGAGTACACTGGCGCAATCGCCACGACGAAACGCCTGCTGGGCCTGAGCCAGTGCCGTGTTCAGGATTGCGCCTGGATCTGCCCGCACGGCCCCTCCCGAAGGCGATGCGATCACCGCGAGTTGGGCCATGATCAATTGCGCAAGCAACAGCCTGCGTCCCCCGGACTTCCGGCCCGTTCCCGTCTTCATTATTGCCCCTTGCCTTCGCGCATCCGAACAGATGGAGGCGCGCGAGGGCAAGGTAGCGAAGCAAATCGCCGTCGTCAGCAAGGAGCCGATTAAATCTCGGTCAGAGATGAAGTGCCTCAGACGTCGAGGTTGGCGACGTTCAGCGCGTTTTCCTGGATGAAGTCGCGGCGCGGCTCGACGATGTCGCCCATCAGGCGGGTGAAGATCTCGTCGGTGACGTCGGCGTCTTCCACCTTCACCTGCAGCAGGATGCGATTGTCGGGGTCGAGCGTGGTTTCCCAGAGCTGGTCGGCGTTCATCTCGCCCAGCCCCTTGTAGCGCGCGATAGAGAGGCCTTTGCGGCCAGCGGCGAGCACCAGTTCGAGGAGCTGGCTGGGGCGGGTGATCGCATCGTCGCCCTTGGTCAGGCGCACGGGTGCGGCTTCGGTCGCGGCGTTCTCGTCGTCGGCCTCGCCGGCTTCGGTGGGCTCGGGCTCGCTCGTTTCGGCGGCGGCAGTGGCGCGCACGAAGCGGGCGCTACCGGAGTATACCTCGGCGTTTTCAGCCACGAGCCGCGCGAGCTTGCGGGCTTCCGCGCTGGTGAGGAAGGCGGCCTCGATCTTGTGGTGGTCGGTGACGCCGCGCCACAGGCGCTCGATCTCGACGTTGCCGTCCTCGGTGAGGGCTGCGCTCCAGCGGGCCTCGGTGTCCCCGCGCTGCAGCCAGGCGGCGGTCTCGGCCAGCGCGGTGCGGCGGGCTGCGGGCTCGATGTCGGCCTCGAGCGCGCCGGAAAGGGCCAGCGCCTCGATCAGCACGGGGTCGTAGCGGCGTGGCACGAAGGCCATCAGGTTGCGCATGCGGATCGCATGCTCGACCAGGTTTTCCAGGTCCTTGCCTGAACGCGCGCCGCCCGAGCTTTCCAGCACGCGGCCGTTGGTGCCCGCCTCGACCAGGTAGCGGTCGAGCGCGGCGGCGTCCTTGAGGTAGACTTCCGAGCGGCCTTTCGCGACCTTGAACAGCGGCGGCTGGGCGATGAACAGGTGACCGGAGCGGATGATCTCGGGCATCTGGCGGTGGAAGAACGTCAGCAGCAGGGTGCGGATGTGCGCGCCGTCGACGTCTGCGTCGGTCATGATGACGATCTTGTGGTAGCGCAGCTTGTCGAGGTTGAAGTCGTCGCGGATTCCAGTGCCCATGGCCTGGATCAGCGTGCCGACTTCCTTCGACGAGATGATGCGGTCGAAGCGCGCGCGCTCGACGTTGAGGATTTTGCCCTTGAGCGGCAGGATCGCCTGCGTCTTGCGGTCACGGCCCTGCTTGGCGGAGCCGCCTGCGGAGTCGCCCTCGACTAGGAACAGTTCACACTTGCTGGGATCGCGCTCCTGGCAGTCGGCCAGCTTGCCCGGCAGCGAGGCGATGTCCATCGCGCCCTTGCGGCGGGTCAGTTCGCGGGCACGCTTGGCGGCTTCGCGCGCGGCGGCGGCGTCGATGATCTTCTGGACGATCGACTTCGCGTGGCCGGGGTTTTCCTCCAGCCACTCGTTCATGCGGTCGGCCATGAGGCTTTCCAGCGGCTGGCGCACTTCGGAGCTGACCAGCTTGTCCTTCGTCTGCGACGAGAACTTGGGATCGGGCAGCTTGACTGAGACGATCGCGGTGAGACCCTCGCGCATGTCGTCGCCGGTGAGCGTGACCTTCTCCTTCTTCAGAAGGCCCGTCTTCTCGGAATAGTTGTTCAGCGTGCGGGTCAGCGCCGCGCGGAAGGCGGCAAGGTGGGTGCCGCCGTCACGCTGCGGGATATTGTTGGTGAAGCACAGGACGTTCTCGTAGTACGAATCGTTCCACTCCAGCGCCACGTCGATGCCGACGCCGTCGCGCTCGGATGAGATCGCGATCGGTTCGGCCAGGAGCGGTGTCTTGTTGCGGTCGAGGTACTTCACGAAGGCGGCGATGCCGCCTTCGTAGAACAGGTCGTGCTCCTTGGTTTCCTCGTGGCGCTTGTCGCGCAGGAGGATGCGCACGCCGGAGTTCAGGAACGCGAGTTCGCGGTAGCGATGCTCGAGCTTGTCGAAATCGAACTCGAGGACGTTCTTGAAGGTGTCGTTCGAGGCGAGGAAGGTCACGCGGGTGCCCTTCTTGAAGCCATTGTCGTCCGGGTTCTGCTCGACCTTGGGAGCGGGGCCGGTGACGACGAGCGGCGACACGGCATCGCCGTGCGCGAACTTCATCCAGTGCTCCTCGCCGTCGCGCCAGATCTTGAGTTCGAGCCATTCGGACAGCGCGTTGACCACCGAAACGCCGACGCCGTGGAGGCCGCCCGAGACCTTGTAGGCGTTATCGTCGCTGGTGTTCTCGAACTTACCGCCGGCGTGGAGCTGGGTCATGATGACCTCGGCGGCGGAGACACCTTCCTCGGCATGGATGCCGGTGGGAATGCCGCGCCCGTTGTCTTCGACCGAGACCGAGCCGTCGGGGTTGAGTTCGATCAGCACCAGGTCGCAATGACCGGCAAGTGCTTCGTCAATGGCGTTGTCCGAGACTTCGAACACCATGTGGTGCAGGCCTGAGCCGTCGTCGGTGTCGCCAATGTACATGCCGGGACGCTTGCGGACCGCGTCGAGGCCCTTGAGCACCTTGATGGAATCGGCGCCGTAGGCGTTCTGGTTCTTGCCGTTCTGGGTATCGCTAGACATGTCGAGCATATAGGGTTTGCGGCCCCGTAACCCAAGCGAAACCGGCGCGGGGGCGGGGGTTTTCCACAAGGGTGGCGAGGTAGGGCCGGCCGGTGCGAGGTGGATCCTGCACCGCGGCGCGGATGGCCGGCAGTTTGCATCCAAATTATATTCGATCCGGATCAATTTACCGCGTCGGGAGCGCCGGTCGTCCCGAACGGGCAGGTGAGCGAGGAGCCCCCCAGCGGGTCGGGCTTTCGAAGGTCAGATTCGAAAACAGATGCGAGTGTCCGTCCTTTGTCAGTTCATCAAGCCCACCTCTGGGGTATCAAAGCCGCCCAGGAGGGTATCCCCATCTCTTGCAACCCCTATCGCAATCCCCAGTCCCGCGCGGCGTGGGAAGCGGGTCACCGCAAGGATATCTTCGCAGAACGGATGAACCGTCCTAGCTTTGGCTTGGAATGACGTGGGAAGACCCTTGCGCCAAACGCAAAAGGGCGGCCTCGCGGCCGCCCTTCTCGTGGGTGTCGGTTCGCCCCTGTTTGACAGGCCCCTGTCGGAGCCCTGAAATCAGGCCAGCGTGAGCGCGAACGCGAGGGCGCTGGCGCCCAAGGCTGCGGCAAAACCGAACGTCCGGTGGACGAGGGTCATAATATGCTCCTGCAAGATTGTTTTGTTTTATCGCAGGCACGGCTCGCTTCGTCGCTCGTGCTGCGATTTGCCAGATAGGGCGGCGCGAAATTTATGCAAATTCGAAAGTAACAATGTTGCTTGCGTGTTTTGCAACTCCTCGGCGATATCTGGCTGCTTCAGGCGAGGGTGGCGGCAAACGCCATCGCGAAAGCGCTGAGCTCGGCCGTGAAACCGAAGGATTTTCGATAAAGCTCATGACGGGTCTCCTTTTGATGGGAGGCCCAAAGCGCTGGGCAAAACGGCACTCCCTCTACGATGGTTAAGCCAACCTTGCTTAGTAATTTAAGTAATATCTCATGAAACATTAAAACCAAGCTAGCTTAGCTATCAGAAAACCGCCTACCGGAACTGCCCGATGAGCCCCTCCGGGCTGGACAGAAAACGCGCGCGCGACTAGTGGCCCGCCATGAATATCCAGTCCTCCGAATCCGTCCTGATCGTCGACTTCGGCAGCCAGGTGACCCAGCTCATCGCGCGCCGCGTGCGCGAGGCCGGCGTCTACTCCGAGATCGCCCCCTTCAACGCCGCCGAAGACGCCTTCAAGCGCATGAACCCGGTGGGGATCATCCTCTCGGGCTCGCCTGCCTCGGTGCTCGACGAGGGCGGCCCGCGCATTCCCGACGTCATCCTCGAAAGCGGCCGCCCGATACTGGGCATCTGCTACGGCCAGCAGGCTCTGATGCATCAGGGCGGCGGCGAAGTGACCGGCGGCGACGGCGGCGAATTCGGCCGCGCCTTCATCGAGATCGAAGACGAGTGCGCGCTGTTCAACGGCCTGTGGAACGTCGGCGAGACGCATCAGGTGTGGATGAGCCACGGCGATAAGGTGACCAGCCTCGCCCCCGGCTTCCGCCCCGTCGCATCCAGCCCGGGCGCGCCTTTCGCGGTTATCGCGAACGACGAGAAGCGCATCTACGCGATGCAGTTCCACCCCGAGGTCGTCCACACGCCCGACGGCGGCAAGCTGCTCAAGAACTTCGTCCGACACGTCTGCGGCATGTCCGGCGACTGGACGATGGCGGAGTTCCGCAAGACGAAGATCGCCGAAATCCGCGAGCAGGTCGGCGACAACCGGGTGATCTGCGGCCTGTCAGGCGGCGTCGACTCGGCGGTTGCGGCCGTGCTCATCCATGAGGCGATCGGCGACCAGCTTACCTGCGTCTTCGTCGACCATGGCCTGATGCGCATGGGCGAGGCCGAGCAGGTGGTGTCGCTGTTCCGCGGCCACTACCATATCCCGCTCGTCCACGTGGATGCCTCGACCCTGTTCCTCAAGGGACTGGAAGGCGTCACCGACCCCGAGGCCAAGCGCAAGTTCATCGGCAAGACCTTCATCGACGTCTTCGAGGACGAGGCGAAGAAGATCGGCGGCGCGCAGTTCCTCGCACAGGGCACGCTCTACCCGGACGTGATCGAATCGGTCAGCTTCACCGGCGGTCCTTCCGTGACGATCAAGAGCCACCACAACGTCGGCGGGTTGCCCGAGCGCATGGACATGAAGCTGGTCGAGCCGCTGCGCGAGCTGTTCAAGGACGAAGTGCGCGAACTCGGCCGCGAGCTGGGCCTGCCCGACGTCTTCGTCGGCCGGCACCCGTTCCCGGGGCCGGGCCTCGCCATCCGCATCCCCGGCGAAGTCAGCCGCGAGCGCTGCGACATCCTGCGCAAGGCCGACGCGGTCTACCTCGAGGAAATCCGCAACGCGGGTCTCTACGATGCGATCTGGCAGGCGTTCGCCGTGCTGCTCCCGGTGAAGACCGTGGGCGTCATGGGCGACAGCCGCACTTACGACAGCGTCTGCGGCCTGCGCGCCGTCACCTCGACCGACGGCATGACCGCCGACATCTACCCCTTCGACGCGGCGTTCCTGTCGCGCGTCGCGACCCGCATCATCAATGAGGTCAAGGGCATCAACCGCGTGGTCTACGACTACACCAGCAAGCCCCCCGGCACGATCGAGTGGGAATAAGCGTCGCGCCCGCCAGCGGCCAGGATCGCGATGCCATCGTCGCGATCTGGGGCGAGGCGGGGCTGACGCGGCCTTGGAACGATCCGGTGGCCGACTTCGATCTCGCTTTGGCGAGCCCTGCTTCGGCGGTGCTGGCGGCGCGCGACGGCGGAGTGCTGGTCGGCAGTGTGATGGTCGGGTTCGACGGCCACCGCGGGTGGGTCTACTACCTCGCGGTCTCGCCTTCGCGGCAGGGCGCGGGTATCGGGCGCCTGCTGATGCGCGAAAGCGAACATTGGCTCAGCGCGCGCGGCTGCCCCAAGATCCAACTCATGGTGCGTGGTGACAATGCCGGCGCACGTGGATTCTACGCCGCGCTCGGCTACGAAGTCCAGGATGTCGTCACCATCGGCCGGCGGTTGGACGGCGCGGCATAGTTGCTCGCAAAGGCGGTGAAATGCCGCCTATCTCATACATTTACGGAAAACTGCGGGTCGGCGCGTGTGTTCGCGGCGGGAGCCACCCAGGCGTGCGACGAACGGATGCATTGAAGTGTGGGAATTCGCTGCGTGCAACGTCATTACGGGAAGTCAGCTAGCAAGACGATTGCCAATGTCATGCATCACGGCGCACATTCCGCATCGATCATCGTGACCGGCGGGTGGATTCGAAAAGGAATACGGATTGGGCATGTCGACTATTGCGCTGGCGATGATGCTGGCGACTGCCGAGCCGACTTCTCAAGACCACGAGGATTCCCAAGCGGCGGCTGAAGCCGTTTCCAACGAACCGCTGGTCATTCTCCAGATTCCGCCGCCACAGGCCGAACCCATCCCCGCGCCTGCCGATACGGCAGCCTTGCCGCCGCCGGAAGGCGTTTCTGCCGCCGGCACGGAAGAAGGCGTCATCGTCGTCAATGCCGATCCCCGCGATGTCCGGGCCGACCCGCTGTCAGACGTCAACGTCGCCACTTACGACGCGGTCACGGTGGTTGATGACGCGGTTCTCGGCCCGGTCTCCGGGGCTTACGAGAAGGCGATGCCCGAGCCGATCCGCAATGGCATCCGCAACGTCCTGCTTAACCTCGTCGAGCCGATCGTTTTCGTGAACTACCTGCTCCAGTTCAAGCCGGGCAAGGCGATGGAGACGCTGGGGCGCTTCGGCGTCAACAGTACGCTGGGCATCGCCGGGCTTTTCGACATGGCCAAGCGCAAGCCGTTCTACCTGCCGTACCGCCAGAACGGCTTCTCCAACACGCTTGCCTATCACGGAGTGTCGACCGGGGCGTACCTGTTCCTTCCGATCGTTGGGCCCACGACGGTGCGGGACATGGTGGGGCGGGTCCTCGACGTTTCGATCGTGCCGATGGTCCTCGGCAGTCCGTTCAATACGACGACTTATGCTGTCGGTACCGGCGTGGCGAAGGGGCTCAACGATCGTATCGCGTTCGACGAGCAGATCCAGGCCAACCGCGCGCAGGCCGACCCCTATCTCGCGACACGTGACTTCTACCTGAAGCGGCGCCAAGCGGAAGTCGATGCGCTCCACAGCCCCGAATACAGGGCGCGCAAGGGTATTCCCGAACCGGTTCCACTCGCGCCCGCGCCACATGTGAACCATGGCGCGGCGCCGGGCAGCGACGAGGCTCGGCCGACGATCTACACTCCCAGTTCCACGGGAATGGCTCCGGCAACGCCCGCAGAGCCGGTCCCAACGCCGTAATCCGCGTCAGCGCGCGCGCCGGCGCCAGGGCCAGTCGATGACGCTCGCCGCCCATAGCGGCCACCAAACCAGCACTGGCTGCAGCGTCAGTCGCGGGATGTGGTAGCCGAGGCCGAGCCAGTGGTCGGAGCGAGCCATGTCGATCAGCATGTGCTGGACGTTGGCGGGCCAGACGCAGAGCGCATAGGCCGCAAGGCCGCCGGCAGCAGCCTTGCGCAATGCTGGCGAAAGCGGCTGGACGAGCCCGGCTGCTCCGGCCAGCTCGGCGATCCCGGTGAGTGCCACCGCCAGTTCGGGCGTGGGTACCCACGGCGGTACAATACCGACGAACGGCCCAGGCACCGCGAGGTGCAGCACGCCTGCGGCGGCATAGGCGAGGCAGAGAACGAGACGGGAGATGGCGCGGCGGTTCATCGCTGGCACCCTGCCTCAAAAAAGCCCGGGCGCGAAGGCCCGGGCCTCTCGACGTCGGAGCCAAGGTGGCTCGAAACCTGTCTCAGTAGTCGAACTTGACCGTCACGCCGTAGGTCGCGGGCGCGGAGCGGTCGGTGGTGGCGCCGAGGCCGGTCGAAATCTTCTGCTGGAAGTACTTCGTGCCGGTGATGTTCTTGCCCCAGAGTTCGACACCCCAGTTCTCGGTGAGCCAATACCCGACTGAGCCGTTGAGCAGCGCGTACTTCTTCTGGCGCAGCAGGCCGTCGGATTCGAACGGGAAGCCGCTGTTGTAGTTGCCCAGCAGGCTGAATCGAAGCTCGCCGGTCTCGGTGACCGGGACCGTCAGGCTGGTGCCGAGGCTGGCGGTAAAGTCGGGCGCGCCGGGAGTCTGGAAGCCGGAGGCATTGCCCGAGCACGTGGTGAGAAAGCCGCCGGTGGCCGGGCCGGTCTGTGTGCCGGGATCGGAAGTGCCGGGCGCGTCGCAGACGGCCGGATTGGGGTAGATGAACGGCGCCTGGTAAGCCGAACCCCGTCCGCCGAAGCTTGCAAACCGCGAGTCGAGCCAGGTGAAGCCGCCGAAGATGCGCAAGTTGTCGGTTGGCGCCGCGTCGAACTCCACGTCCAGGCCATCGACTTTCACCGAAGCGGCATTGAGCAGCACGGCCGCACCCAGCGCGCCCGCCGTCGCCGACCGGATCTGGTAGTTCGAGATGTCATAGTGGAACGCAGCGGCGTTCACGCGCAGGCGGCGGTCGAACAGCTCGGACTTCACGCCGATTTCGTAGGCGTTGATGTACTGCGGCTGCACTGGCGGGTTGGTCGGGCTCTGCAGCGAGTACGTGCCCGCCTTGAAGCCGCGGTTGTACGAGCCATAGACGCTGATGTCGTCGGTCAGCTCCTGCCGGATGGCGAGTCGATAGGTGAACCTGCCGTAGTCGATGCCGTCCTCGGTGGGGGTGAACGTCCCCAGCGTATTGTTGGTGACGACGTACTGTCCGCCGCCCAGCTTACGCTTGTCCTTGGTATAGCGGAGGCCGCCGATGACCTGCGTGGTGGGCGTCAGCTTGTAGCTGAGTTCGCCGAAGGCGGCGTAAGAGTCGGTATCGAGCGTGGCGTCGATGTAAGTGCCGCCGTTGATGCCGCCCACGCCCAGGCCCCGGAAGCGCGAGGCGTTGTCGACTTCGGAGCGCAGGTAGAACGCGCCGATCTGCCAGCTCAGCGGCTCGGTGTCCGCCGAGGCGAGACGCAGTTCCTGCTGGTAAGCACGCGAGCCGGACTCGAAGGTGATGCGCAGCCACGGGATCTGGGTAGCGTCGACGTCGAAGTCGGAATTGTTGGTGCTGTCGCGCAGCGAACTGATGCTGGTCAGGTTGGCGAAGCCGAGGTCGGCCTCGATCGTGCCGCTCACGCCCCAGGACTTGAGCTTGGTCAGCGAATACTGGTCGGACGCGGTGTCCATGCTGCCGATCGAAAAGATCGGACCGGTGAGGCCACGCGCCGGGAAGTCTTCGTCGACCGACCAGCCGATCGAGGTGTTGTCGTCCATGTCGTAGTAGTCGCCCGCGAGCGTGACCTTGACGCTGTCGCTGGGCTTCCAGACCAGCTTGGAACGGGCGCCCCAGTACTGCATCTTCTTGATGTCGCGGTTCAGCGTGACATTGCGGCCCCAGCCCTTGGCCTGGTCGTAGCCGGTGAGCGCGAGGTCCATCGAGACGGTGTCGGTCACCGGCCCGCCGACGTAGAGCTTGCCCTGCGCGGTCTGATAGTTGCCGTAACCGGCCTCGCCCTGCGCCTCGAAGACGTCGCCGGGTTCCTTGGTGATGATGTGGATCAACCCGCCGAAGGCATTGCGGCCGAACAGTGTGCCCTGCGGCCCCTTGAGCACCTCGATCCGGGCGATGTTGTTGAACTGGGTGACTGTACCGGACAGGTCGGGGATATAGACACCGTCGACGTAGAAGGCGTTCGAGCCCTCGTCGCCGACCGAGGCGTTGGTAGTGCCCACGCCTCGTACGAAGAACAGTCCGCTGGCGCCCGAGCGCTGGAAGTTCACTGAGGGGACGATCTGGCTCAGGCTGTTGGTGTCGGTGACGCCCGCGCGGGACAGCGCGTCTGCGGTGACGGCCGCGATCGCGATCGGCACTTCCTGCAGGTTCTCCGCGCGGCGCTGGGCGGTGACGACGATTTCCTCGAGACCGTGGACCTCAGGCGGGACATCCGCTGGAGCGGCCGGCGCGGGCGGCGTCTCCTGCGCGAGCGCCGGGGCGGCCAGCGCAAGGGTGCTGGTGGATGCGGCGGCGAGCAAGGCGCGCAGGCGCAGGCGATCGGTGCGATAAGCCATCGGTTCTCTCTCCCTTTTGGTCGGACGCCACGGTATGTTCCGGGTCGCCGTATACGCCTGAGACGCATTGAGCCTTCAGGGCCGCGATAGTACGGCCCCGTGGACTTCGATCGTACACATCATGCCGACTGTACACCTGTCAAGTGGAGCTGCGCGACTGGCGGCGTGCTTGTGCTTGCCCAAGGACGAAGCCTGCCTGCCGCATCAGCATTTGCGTGCATCGCTGCTGCGATATCGATCCGGCGCGTGCCGGCCTAGTCCGGTTCGTACAGCTTGAGGGTGGCCTCGACGAAGGCACGGACCTGCTCATGGCCCACGGTCATGGCCACGTTGTTCTCGATGATCATCGAGCGTGCCATTGCCGAAATCAGCGCGGCGAGTGCGGCGGGCGCCATAGGCGGATCAGTGAGGCCGCGTGCGGCACATACCCGTTCGACGGCCTCGATCTGGATGGCGCGGAAGCTCTCGCCGCTGGCGCGCATCGCCTCGCGCAGGGCGGGGTAGATCTTGCCGAGCGCGACATATTCCAGCATCCGCCGCCCTTCGGGCATGTTGCAGTTGAGTTCCCATAGCGCATGGAGCGGGCGAGGCCCGGACAGCGCCTCGTCGTGCAGGCGGAAGTAGCTGGCGGAAGAGCGCTGGAACACCGTCACCACCAGCTCCTCCATCGAGCGGAAGTAATAGTGGACGAGCTGCGGCTTGACCTCGGCGCGCGCGGCGATGCGCCGCACCGTAAAGGCGGGATAGCCATCCTCGTCGAGAAGCGCGGAGGCGGCGTCGATCAGCCGCAACCGTGTGGCGGCACTGGTCGAGAGGTATCCGCGGTTGGCAACCATCGCGTGCAGTCTATGCGATGACGGTCATATTGCAAACCTGGCAACTGGGGCGAAAGAAAACGGCCGGAAGCCGAGGCTTCCGACCATCTCCTGCTAGGGACAGCGTTTTCGCGAGGCGGGCCAGTTACTTGGCCGCGACCACCTTGCGGTACGGCACGAATTCGTTGAGCGCCAGGAAGCCGTTCCACATGTGGTTGGCATTCCTATCGTGAAGCTGGATGGTATCCACGCTGCAAAGCTGAGAACTGTAGAGCTTGGTCACCATGATGTCGTCGTCGGTGAGCCGATCGACGTTGGTCGGTCGGTTAACATAGAGCGTGGTGCCGACCCGGTAGACGATCGCGGTCTTGTCGATCACGGTCGTGTCCTGCGTCTGTGAATAGGGGATGCAACTCACCGGTTTCCCAGCCTCGCGCCCCTCCAGCATCTTGGCAAGCTTCTGCTCGCCGGTCAGCTTGGTACGGGCATCGACGGCAGGAGCGGCGAGCATGGCTGCGCCGACGGCGAACGTCGCGGCGATGGCAAGCTTCTTCATGGCCTTCTTCCTTTCCAACGCACCCCACGTCATCGTTGGTATGGCACGATTCGGCTGAACTGGGGCTGACCGGACGATGCCCGAGCAATCAGGCCGTGCCGCCCACCGTCAGCCCGTCGATCAGCAGCGAGGGCTGGCCGACGCCGGCCGGCACGCTCTGCCCGCCCTTGCCGCACATGCCGACGCCGCGGTCGAGCGCGAAGTCGTTGCCGATCGCCTTCACGCGGGTGAGCACAGAGGGACCGTCGCCGATCAGCGTCGCGCCCTTGATCGGGGCGCCGAGCTTGCCGTTCTCGACCATGTAGGCCTCGGTGCACGAGAACACGAACTTGCCCGAGACGATGTCGACCTGGCCACCGCCGAAGTTCTTGGCGAAGATTCCTTTTTTCATGCCCGCGAGCATTTCGGCAGGATCGTCGTTGCCGCCCTTCATGAAGGTGTTGGTCATGCGGACTTGAGGCGCATGGGCGTAGTTCTCGCGGCGGCCGTTGCCGGTCGGCTCGACGCCCATCAGGCGAGCGTTGAGGCGGTCCTGCATGTAGCCCTTGAGGATGCCGTCCTCGATGAGCACCGTCTCGCGCGTGGGCGTGCCCTCGTCGTCGATGGTGAGCGAGCCGCGGCGGCCCGGGATCGCTCCGTCGTCGACGATGGTGACGCCGGGCGCGGCTACTCGCTCGCCGATACGACCCGAGAAGGCCGAGGTGCCCTTGCGGTTGAAGTCGCCTTCCAGGCCGTGGCCGATCGCCTCGTGCAGCAGCACACCGGGCCAGCCGGCGCCGCACAGGACCTGGAACTCACCGGCGGGAGCGTCGACGCTTTCGAGGTTGATGAGCGCCTGAGCCAAGGCGGTGTCGATCGCCTCGTTCCAGTTCTCGGGCTTGAACAGGTCGTCGTAGAGAAAGCGGCCGCCCATGCCGAACGAGCCGGTCTCGCGCCGTCCGTTGCTTTCCGCCACGATCGAGACGTTGAGGCGCACCAGCGGGCGCACGTCGGTGCCGATGTAGCCGTCCGGGCGAACGATCTCGACCACCGACCACGAGCCCGACAGGCTGGCGCTGACCTGCGACACGCGCGGATCGCGGGCGCGGGCGGCGGCGTCGATGGTTTCCAGCAGTCGCACCTTCTCGGCGAAGCCCACGAGGTCGAGCGGGGAGGCATCGGTATAAAGGCGGGCGTTGGTCTTGGCCGGGGGCGCCGAGCGCTTGCCGGTGGCCGGGTCGAGCAGCTGCAGCGTCTCGCCCGCGCGGCGGATGGCGGCGGCGGAAATCTCGTTGGCGTGGGCGAAGCCGGTCATCTCACCCGAGACGCCGCGCAGGCCGAAGCCGGCGTCGCGCGAATAATCGGCGGTCTTGAGCCGGCCGTCGTCGAAGCCGAACGCCTCGCTCGCGGCGAACTGCATGAACAACTCGCCGTCGTCGCACGACTTCAGGGTCTCGGCCGCAAGCACCTGCGCCTCTTCGGGCGAAAGCTGGGCGTAGAGGAGCGAGCGCGGGTCGGTCATGGTCATGGCCGACGATATAGGGAGCAATTAGCGCGCGGGGAAGGCGCGATCAGGCAGAACCTCAGGCTGCGTGCTGATCCGCCCCGATGTCGGCGGCACCGCCCTTGAGCACGAAGTGACGGTCGCAGTAGCCGCAGTCGACGTAGCCCTTCTCGTCGATCTCCAGCCAGACGCGCGGATGGCCGAGCGCAGCGCCGGAGCGGATATCGGTGGCCCCGTCGCAGGAAACGCGGTGGGATTCGGTGAGGATGGTTTCGGGTGAGTTCATGGAATGGCCGATTACCAAGGCGTGGAGCTAATTTCCAGACGGGAATTTGCGCACCGATGCCGTCGTCCCGGACGGTTCCGGGACGACGGCATATCGGTCAGGCCGGGATCACCAGGTCGCCCGCTTCGGCGACGGCGGCAGCGACGGCCTTGGCGCGGGTCTCGGCGTCGATGGCGAGGCCCTCGGCGAGGATGAAGGTAGGGTTGGTGATGCCGATGAAGCCGAGCACCGCGCGCAGGTACGTCTCGGCATGCTCGACGGCGGCGCCGGGCTGGCCTTCGCCGTAGTAGCCGCCACGCGAAAGGGCGACGAAGACCTTCTTGTCGCCGACCAGGCCGACCGGACCCTCGGCGGTATAGCGGAAGGTCTGGCCGGCGATCAGGATGCGGTCGAGCCATGCCTTGAGCTGGCTGGGGATGGTGAAGTTGTACATGCCCGCGCCGATCACGATTACATCGGAGGCGAGGAATTCGGCGAGTTCGGGAGTGCCGCCCGGCGTGCCCAGCACGTCGAGGGTGAGGTGGGGCAGGGCATCGGTGGCAAGATCGCGTGTGGTGACCTCGATCGCGGGATCGGCGGCGGTCAGCGCGGAAACGATGGCGGCGGAGATGGCGCGGCTGGCGGAATTCTCGCCGGTGATGCTGGAGTCGATCTGGAGAAGCTTCATGTTGGAAGATCCTTGAACGGAGACAGGAGGTCTGGAATTGTGACCAGGTCTAGCTATGTTGCCAGGGTAGCCGCGCCAAGAGCGCATATTTTTGGAACCAGGTACCATGAAGCTGACCACGTTCGACGAAGCTGACCTGCCGTCTCAGCCCAAGCACGACCCTGCCAGCAAGGACTGCCGGCTGGTTGGCGACATCCTTAGCCGGGTGGGCGACAAATGGTCGATGTTGGTGGTGATGACGCTGCTGGACGGACCGCTCCACTTCAACGAACTGAAGCGCGCGATCCGGGGCGTGTCGCAGCAGATGCTCTCGCGCAACTTGCGGGCGCTGGAGCGTGACGGGCTGGTGACGCGCACGGTCCATGTCGGCGTGCCGGTGCGCGTGGAATATGCGCTGAGCGACCTCGGCCGCTCGCTGTCGGGGCCGGTGAAGGCGCTGAGCAGCTGGGCGATCGACAGCGGCCCGGTGATCGAAGCCAGCCGCAAGGTCTACGACGGCGCCCACGACGAGGCTTGACCGAGCCCCGTCGTCCGATGCGGCGCCTTCTCAGGCCGGCGTGAATTTCACGTGCAGGTCCGCCAGCCCCCGGATGATGTAGCTGGGTTCATACGAAACTCGCCGCGCGCCCGCAGGCCCATGGTGAGCCTCGTCGAGCGTGATCGCGCTGGTGTGTTCCAGGAAACGGTCGAGGATCACCGCCACTTCCGCGCGGGCGAGCGGGGCACCGGCGCAGGTATGGGCGCCGCGTCCGAAGGCGACATGCTCCTTGATGCGCGGCCGGCCGAGGCGGAATTCGGCGGGGTCGTCCCAGCGGCGCGGGTCGCGGTTCGCGGCGGAGAGGGAGATGACCACGCGCTTGCCCGCCGGGATGTCCATGTCGCCGATCGCGGTGTCGCGCGCGGCTATCCGGAAGGTCGCCTTGGTCGAGCCTTCGAGGCGCAGCACTTCCTCGAGGAACGGGCCGATCAGCTTGCGGTCCTCGCGAAGCTGCTGCTGCATATCCTGGTCCTCGCACAAGCGGCGCAGCGCATTGCCGATGAGCTTGGCGCTGGTGTCCTGCCCGGCGGCGAACAGGAACATTGCCGACTTCACGACTTCCATCATGTCCGGCGTCGAGCCGTCGGGATACTTCGCCATCGCCATCTCGGTCATGACGTCGTCCTGCGGGGCCGCGCGGCGCTCGCCGATGTAGCGGGCGAAGTAGCCGGCCATGACCATCAGCGGATGGATGCTCTGCGGGGAGTCGGCGGCGTCCATGTTGCCCGGGGGCGGACCCGAGTCGATCAGGTTGCGGAACGTCTCACGATCATCGGCCGGGACGCCCAGCAGGTCGGCGATGACCATGGTGACGAAGGGCGTCGCCACCTCGTTCACCAGTTCGCACCCGCCCGCCGCGACGACCCTTTGCACCATGTCGTCGGCATAGGCACGCATGAATGCCTCGTTGGCCTTGAGGCGCGAAGGCACGAACAGCGGGTTGAGCAGCGAACGGGCGGCGAGGTGTTTGTCACCGTCGTAGGAGACCATCAGCTCCATCTCGCCGCTGGGATTGGCGTCGAGCAGGGCGGAGATGTCGTTGCCGGAAAGTTCGAAGGGCAGCGCGACGAGCGGATCGGGGTTCAGCCACGAGGAGAAGTCGCGCTTGTTGAGCAGCACTTCGACCGCCTCCGCAAACCCGGTGATCACCAGCACGTCCCGGCCGGCCATCTGGTGGACGGGGCCGTGGGCGCGGATCGATTCGAAGTAGTCGTAGGGATCGAGCAACACCGAATGGTCGGTGAAGTAGTCCTTCTCGATGACGGTCGCGGCAGTGGCCATGGTTGCTCTCCCGTTTGTGCGGCCTTCTTGGCCTGCTGATAGTGATATAGTGTGTATCATATCCGCAGGGGGAGCGGGCGTCAATCTCGGCCCCAAACAACCTTGCGCTCTTTACGCAGGCGGGATCGTGGCCCAAATGCAGGGCCATGAGCACTTCCCCCCAGACTACCGCCGCCATCTCCATCCGCGACCTCGTCAAGCGCTATGCGCCTGCGGGCCCCGGGGAAGGTAAGCTGGCGCTCAAGGGTGTGTCGTTCGACGTTCCGGAAGGCGGCATCTTCGGCCTGCTGGGCCCCAATGGCGCGGGCAAGTCGACGCTCATCAACATCCTTGCCGGCATGGTGATGAAAACCTCCGGGTCGGCCGAGATCTGGGGCTTCGACATCGACCGCGACACGCGCAACGCCAAGCGCTCGATCGGCATCGTCCCGCAGGAGATCGTGTTCGACCCCTTCTTCACGCCCTTCGAGGTGCTGGAGATCCAGGCCGGTCTCTACGGCATTGCCAAGACTTTGCGCCGCTCGGAGGAATTGCTGCGCGCGGTCCATCTCGCGGACAAGCGCGATGCCTATGCGCGCACCCTGTCGGGCGGCATGAAGCGCCGCCTGCTGATCGCAAAGGCGCTGGTCCACCAGCCGCCGGTGCTGATCCTCGACGAGCCAACCGCGGGCGTCGACGTCGAACTTCGCCGCCAACTGTGGGAACTCGTCACCGAACTCAACCGCGAGGGCGCGACGGTGGTCCTGACCACGCACTACCTCGAGGAAGCGGAGGAACTGTGCGACCGCATCGCCATCATCAACCACGGCGAGCTCATCACCAACAAGCCCACCCGCGAACTCGTGGGCATGGCACGCGAGAAAATAATCGTCCTGACGCTGGACCGGGACGTGACCGAGCTGCCCAGCCACCCCGGCTTCCTGAAGTGCGTGAAGTCCGGCGAGCGTGTGCTCGAGATCACTTACGACAAGGATCGCAGCAACGCGGGTGAAATCCTTTCGGCGCTGCAGGCTCAGGGCTTCGCGATCGTCGACGTGACCACGCGCGAGGCGGATCTAGAGGACGTGTTCGTCACCTTGACGAGCGAGGCAAGCGCGGCCTGATTCCCAGGAGCCGGACGGAACGAGGACGCCGCGCCGGTCGCGAATCCGGCGTCAGGCGGCGACTCGGTGCGGGCACGTTGCCGGCGGGCGGGCCGATCTGCCGAGTCGGTGCTGCAACTGCGAAACATGGGTATTTTCGGAGGGAGTCAATCGATAGGTGGCCGCTCGCTGGGCGGTTATCGGGACAATGGGCGACTACCGGATTT
Organism: Novosphingobium sp. AP12; assembly: GCF_000281975.1. Taxonomy (GTDB): domain Bacteria; phylum Pseudomonadota; class Alphaproteobacteria; order Sphingomonadales; family Sphingomonadaceae; genus Novosphingobium. The sequence goes on from NZ_AKKE01000171.1 coordinate 70,518, forward strand.
CTAAATGTTGCTGCATGCAAAGCAGAATGTCGTCGGAGGCGTCGATGGAGCACTATTCGTACAGAGTTACGCAGCAGCCAAAAACCTCGGTAAATTTACTCAGTCGTCGTCACTATTGCCGTCGTCAAGTTTCCAGACCTTCCTTTTCTTGCGACGGATAGTCTTTCCGCAATTCTTGCAAACACCAACATAACTAAGTCCGTCCCATGTGACGCCCTTGCGATTGGGTTCGTGCCTATTAGCAAAGCATAGTGCAATCGATATCGCCACGGAAATTGCCCCTCCGGTGTGCTGCGGAAGCTGACTGGACTAATCAAGAACGGTTGCAAGTTAACAATTTAGCAGAAATTACGGGCTTTGTAATCATTTCACTTTCGATATCGAAATTTGTGTCGCGCCGCAACATCCGGGGGCGGTATCCCGAAACTGTTGCGGTCCCAATAAGGGAGTGGCTAGGAGGCGTCATGGAAACGCCATCCCACCCCGAAGCCAACACCCCTCACGCATTCGACGCGCTCGTGATCGGGTCCGGCGCCGCCGGCCTTACCGCCGCGCTCGCGCTGGCCGACAAGGTGAAGGTCGCCGTGCTCGCCAAGGGCGGGCTGGCCACCGGCTCCACCGCGTGGGCCCAGGGAGGCATCGCCGCCGTACTCGACGCCGGTGACACTTTCGAGGAACACGTCCACGACACCATGGTCGCCGGCGCGGGCCTTAACCGGCGCGAGACGGTGGAGTTCGTCATCGAGCGCGCGCCCCACGCGATCGACCGGCTGATCGAACTGGGCGTACCGTTCAACACCGAGGGTCCTGAAGGTACGGGGGCGCTGCACCTGACCCGCGAAGGCGGGCACTCGCACCGCCGCATCGTCCACGTCGCCGATGCGACGGGTTGGGCAGTGCAGCAGGCACTGCTCAAGGCAGCCGAGGCGCACCCCAACATCACGCTCTTCCCCGGCCGCTCGTGCATCGACCTCATCACCGGGCGGCACGAGATGCGCTATTCGGGATCAGGTCGCGTCTGGGGCGTCTACGCGCTCGACGAGGAAAGCGGCCATGTCGAGGCGTTCACCGCCCGCGCCACGGTGCTGGCGACCGGCGGGGCAGGGCGCGTCTACCAGTTCAGCACCGCGCCGCGCGGCGCGACGGGCGACGGCATCGCCATGGCCTGGCGCGCGGGCGCGCGCGTCTCCAACATGGAGATGATGCAGTTCCACCCGACCTGCCTCTACAACCTCGAGGTCAAGAACTTCCTCATCACCGAGGCCGTGCGCGGCGAGGGTGGCCACCTCATCAACCCGCGGACCGGCAAGCGCTTCATGACCTTCTACGATCCCGAGCGGCTGGAACTGGCCCCGCGCGACATCGTGGCGCGCGCGATCGACTCCGAGATCAAGCGCTTCGGCCTCGACTTCGTCCACCTCGACATCAGCCACCAGCCGCCCGAGTTTGTGAAGGAGCACTTCCCGAACATCCACGAGAAGCTGCTGGGCCTCGGCATCGACATGACCAAGGAGCCGATCCCGGTCGTTCCTGCGCAGCACTACACCTGCGGCGGCGTGCTGATCGACCTCGACGGCAAGACTGACCTGCCCGGGCTCTATGCCGTCGGGGAATGCACCGAGAGCGGACTGCACGGCGCCAACCGCCTCGCATCCAACTCGCTGCTCGAATGCTTCGTCTTCGGCGAGGCCGCCGCCGCCGACATCCTCGCCCAATGGCACGAATTCGAGGCGCCGCCGCCGGTACGCTCGTGGGACGAGAGCCGCGTGACGGACTCGGACGAGGAAGTCGTCATCAAGCAGAACTGGACCGAGATCCGGCGGTTCATGTGGAACTACGTCGGCATCGTGCGCACCACCAAGCGGCTGGAACGCGCCATGCACCGCATCCAGATGCTCAACGGCGAGACCGAGGAATACTACCGCCACTTCCGCGTCTCGACCGATCTCATCGAACTGCGCAACCTGCTGCAGAGCGCGGAGCTGATCGTTAGCAGCGCGCTCAAGCGCCACGAGAGCCGGGGCCTGCACTATACGCTGGACTATCCCGGAATCGACGCGGAGCCGCTCGACACGGTACTCGTCCCCTAGGCGGGCGAACCGATTAGGTGACAGATTTGCTTATATGGGGGGAAACTGGAGCGGGCGAAGGGATTCGAACCCTCGACCCCAACCTTGGCAAGGTTGTGCTCTACCACTGAGCTACGCCCGCTCTGGCGCTTCACGAACCGGTCGGCCTGAGGGGCTTCCGGTGTGGAGGCGCGCCACTAGCAGCGGTCGGCGGGGGCTGCAAGAGGGAACTGCAAGAATTCTGCAATTGCGCCGCCGACGCTGCGCAGGGGCGCTTCGCGGATGCATTCGCCCTTCACAAATCGCCCCGGAAGGCCGATCTAGGGCCCTCGTCCGGCGTAATTTGCACATGGGAGCACGTAACTTGGCCAGCATGGGTCTCAACCTCGACGAGCAGAAGGCAGTGGACCGGTTCCGCACAGCGGTGGCCGAGCCTTCGATGACCCAGCTCGTCATCCTCGACTTCTGGGCGGAATGGTGCGGCCCCTGCAAGGCACTGACGCCCGTGCTGGAAAAGGTCGCTGCGGACTACGCCGACAAGGGCGTCCTGCTCGCCAAGGTCAACGTCGACGAAGAAGCGTTCATCGCCTCGCAGTTCCAGGTCCGCTCGATCCCCACGGTCTACGCGATCTTCCAGGGCCAGCCGGTGGCCGACCTCACCAATGCCCGCAGCGAATCGCAGCTCAAGACGATGCTGGACCAGTTGCTCGAGAAGCTGCCCGTCCAGCCCGCCGGCGCCGAGCCGCAGGTCGACCTCGTGCCGCTGATCGCCATGGGCGAGGAAGCGCTGGCCGAGGGTGACGGCGAGCGCGCCGCCAGCATCTTCATGCAGATCCTCGAAGTCGCGCCCGACAACGGCGAAGTCATCGCGGGCCTCGTGCGCTCCTTCATCGCCGCGGACAGGCTCGAGGAAGCCGCCCAGGTCCTCGATTCGCTGGGCGAGCCACTGACTGCGGACCCCCATGTCGAGCGCGCACGCAAGGCGTTGTCGCTCGCCCAGGACAGACCCGACGACAGCGCGCTGGCCGCCCTGCGCGCCGCCGCTGCCGAGCGTCCCGCCGACATGGACGCCCAGCTCGCTTTCGCCGGTGCCGCCTTCGCGGCCGGGGAGCGCGACGATGCCGCGGCGACGCTGCTGCGCATGGTCGCCGCCGACCGCGAGTGGAACGAGGGCGCCGCGCGCGCCAAGCTGCTGCAGATCTTCGAGGCGGTCGGACTGGAAGACCCTTGGGTGTCGGCCACGAGGCGCAAGCTCTCCACCGTGCTGTTCGGCTGACACGTTGGCGCGCGTCACCATCTTCCCCCTGCCGGGCGCAGTGCTTTATCCAGGGTTGCAGTTGCCGCTCCACATCTTCGAGCCGCGCTACCGGGCGATGGTGAGCGATGCACTCGCCCGCGACCGCTTGATCGGCATGATCCAGCCGCAAAGGCCGGTGGAGGGTTCTCCGCTTTACTCCATTGGCTGCCTGGGCCGCATCGGCGACGTCGAAGCGCTCGAGGACGGACGGTTCAACATCGTCCTCACCGGCGAGGCGCGGTTCAGGGTCTCGCGCGAACTCGACGTCACGACGCCGTTCCGCCAGGTCGAGGCGGAAATCCTGACGGAGCGCGAAGACGAAGTGCTCGCTCCGATCGAACGCGCGAGCTTCGAGCGCGAGGCGCGTCGTTTCGCCGACGCTCAGGGTTACGTGGTGGACTGGGAGCAGGTCGGGCGGCTGGACGACCTCTCGCTCATCAACGGCGTCTCGCAGATCGCCCCGTTCGATCCCGCCGCCAAGCAGGCGCTGCTCGAGGCCTCGGGGCTGGGAGACCGGTGCGAGTTGCTGGTCCAGCTGATGCAGTTCTTCGGCCGCACCAACGACGACGACGAAGACGGCGCGACGCTGCAGTAGGTTCCTCCGCGAAACGGGGAGGAACGGGCGTCATGCCCGATGCGGTGCCAGCAAGATCACGCCTGCGCCGATAAGGCACAGCGCGGTGCCGGTCACGTCCCACCGGTCGGGCCTTACGCCCTCTGCCAACCATAGCCAGACCAGCGCCGAGGTTATGTAGATGCCGCCGTAGGCCGCGTAGGCCCGGCCCGCCTGCGAGGTATCGACCAGGGTCAGCAGGTACGCGAACAGCACCAGCGAGGCGCAGCCCGGCACCAGCCACCACACGCTTTTCGATAGCCGCAGCCAGGCCCAGAAGGCGAAGCAGCCCGCAATCTCCGCCAGTGCCGCGCAAAGATAGATCGCACCGGCCGGGATCATGGCGCCTGCACCATCAGGACAGCAGCGTGGCCTTGACCCCGTCGATCACATACTGCGCCGCCAGCGCGGCCAGCAACACGCCGAGCAGGCGGCTGATCACCGCCTCCACCTTGTCGCCCAGTACGCGCATCAGCGGGCCGGCGGCGGCGAGCGCAGCGAAGCTCAGCGCCATGACGGTCAGCATCGCGCCCAGAATCACCAGCGTCTGCATGTCGCCCTTGGCGCGCGAGGTGAGCAGCATCATGGTTGCGATCGAGCCCGGTCCCGCCAGCATCGGCATCGCCATCGGGAAGACCGAGACGTCCTCCACCTCGGGCGTGCCCATCAGCTTCTCGGCCCGTTCCTCGCGGCGCTGGGTGCGCTTTTCGAACACCATGTCGACCGCGATCATGAACAGCATGATGCCGCCCGCGATGCGGAAGGCGTCAAGCTCGATGTGCAGCGCGCCCAGCAATCGCTCTCCGAACAGGCCGAAGACGATCAGGATGGCGCTGGCGATCAGGCAGGCGCGGCCCGCCATGGCGATCGCCTGCCGCCGGGTCGCGCCTGCGGACAGACCCGCGTAGATCGGTGCGCAGCCGGGGGGGTCGATCACCACGAACAGGGTGATGAAGGCGCTGATGAAGAGTTCGTACATCCGTTATTCCGTCGGCTTGCTGGCGGCCACGTCGAGCGACAGGACTTGCCGCATCTCGCCGCTCTTGCGCAGCGATACCGAGACCGTGCGGCTGTTGTCGGGCGCGACGTCGTAGGACCAGCTCAAGGTCCCGTCGTCGGAGCGGCCGAAGCCCTGCTGCGCCGCGAGGCCCGACTTTTCCTGGACCACGATGGCGCCTTCCGGCAGCGGGGCACCGGGGCGCTCGGTGCAATCCGCGACCGAGGCGGAGAGCATGTCGGGCTCCTTCAGCGGCTCGGCGAGAGTATCACCCTGGTCCAGCACCCAGCGGTACTTGCCCTTTTTCACCTGTTTCCAGATCGTCGTGAAATAGCCGGTCGAACCGTCTGGCTGCTGCCATGCGCCCTTGGTGACGCCGAGGGTGCCGTCGCAGCTCATCCAGACCTGATGGGCCTGCCACTGCACCGGCGCGGCGGGCTCCTTGCGGCCGCTGAGCCACGCTTTCGCATAGACGGCGCGCGGGGTGAACATGACGGCACTATCATCCGCATACTCGCGGAAGGCGGTCCACTGCCCCTTCTCGCGCGCCATGCGGGCGAAGGCGATCTCGGCGGCGACGAGCGCGCTGGGGTTCGCGGTGCCGGTGCCCGGCGGCGGCATGCGGCGGTGTTCGGCGTGGACCGGGGAAGCCAACGCGCCCGCCAGCGCAAGAAGCGCCAGGGCGGGCGCGACGCGCTTCAAAGGACGCTCTCGTCGATCTCGAGGCCCATGTTGCGGTGCGCGGCGACGATCGTGTTGCGCAGGAGCACGGCGATGGTCATCGGGCCGACCCCGCCCGGCACCGGGGTGATCGCGCCTGCGACCTCGGACGCGGAGGCGAAATCGACGTCGCCGACCAGCCTGGTCTTGCCTTCCTCGGCGCCGGGCACGCGGTTAATGCCCACGTCGATGACGGTGGCGCCGGGCTTGAGCCATTCGCCCTTGACCATCTCCGGGCGGCCAACGGCGGCAATGACGATGTCGGCGCGGCGCACCGCTTCGGGCAGGTCTTTCGTGCGGCTGTGCGCGACGGTGACGGTGCAGCTTTCGGCGAGCAGGAGCTGGGCCATCGGCTTGCCGACGATGTTCGAGCGCCCGATCACCACCGCGTCGAGGCCCGAGAGCGAGCCCAGCTTGTCCTTGAGCAGCATCACGCAGCCAAGCGGCGTGCAGGGCACGAAGCCCGGCAGCCCCGTGGCGAGGCGCCCAACGTTGACGACGTGGAACCCGTCGACGTCTTTGTCGGGGTTGATGGTGGCGATGACCTTGGCCTCGTCCATGTGGCCGGGCAGCGGCAGCTGGACTAGGATGCCGTCCACCGCCGGGTCATTGTTCAGCTGCTCGACCACCGCCAGCAGGTCCGCTTCGGAAGTATCGACGGGCAGCTTGTGCTCGAAGCTCTCCATCCCGCAGGCCACGGTCTGCTTGCCCTTATTGCGCACGTAGACCTGGCTTGCAGGGTCTTCGCCAACGAGCACCACTGCGAGGCCGGCCTTGCGGTTCGCCTTTTCCAGGAAGCCCGCCGCCACTTCGGCGACGCGGGCGCGCAGGTTCTCGGCAAAGGCCTTGCCGTCGATGATCGCTGCCTCGCCCATCAGTAATAGGCCCGCGCGAGGTTGCCGAGGATGATTTGCAGGATGGTCAGGCCGATGATCAGCACCATGGGCGAGAAGTCGATAGCGCCGGTGTTAGGCATGATCTTGCGGATCGGCCGCAGCATCGGCTCGAGGATCGCGTTGAGAGCCGTGTAGACGGCGGAAACGAACTGGTTGTGCATGTTGACCACGTTGAACGCGATCAGCAGGCCGAGCACGAACTGCACGATGACCACGAAAACGATGATGTTTATGAGGTAATCGACGATCTGGTAGAGGGTGACGAACAGCAACGTCGGCTCCTTTGGTGCGCGGGGCGCGCGTCTAGGTCGCGCTGATAGCCGAGCGGGCGGTATCCCGGCAAGGGTGCGTCCACCACGGATGCATCGGGATCGACGAAAATGGCAGGCTCGGCGCGCTTCGCTGAGTTCGACGCCCCGGTCCATGTCTCGTCATCCCCGCGAAGGCAGGAATCGATCTCACGCCCGTCCAACTCGACGCGGCATCAGCTGGGTTCCGGTTCCCGTCACTGCGTCAGCGTGGACGTCCGCTCGATGCGCCAGTTGAGCTGTTCCTCGCTCGCGCCCGGCACGTCGTTGACGCGGCGCAGGACGATGGTGCCGCGCTTGGAGGGCCGGCCGTCGCCGAAGTCCACGACCAGTGGCGCTTCGTAGTAGAGCGAGCCGGCCGCGCCTTCCATGTCGCCCTTGCCGACCGCGAGCTTGGGCCCCGCCTTGCCGCCGAACTCCGCCTCCAGCTTGGCAGGGGTCATCTGCGCGTCGAGGCTCCACGCCTTGGCGCCGCTTGTCCAGTCGCCGACGCGGATGGCGCTGACGTAGTAGCGCAGCAGGCGTTCGGGGTCGCGGCGCTCGGCCAGCGCGGCCATGTCCAGCGTGGAATCCGCTACGGGGGCGCCGGTGGCATCCCCGCCAGGCGCATCGTCGACCACCGCACCGCTGGCATCGGAAGCCGCGTCCGCGCTCGCGCCATCGCTGGGCCCGCCCGGCGTCTTGTCGCAGGCGGCGAGCAGGAGCGCCGAGCCCGAGAGAGCAATTGCGAGTGCGGCTGTGATACGCATGTGCTTGAAAGTGCCTTTCAGTTGGCAGGTTCCCCCAAGGAACGATGGACCGCGGAAGATTGTCAGCCCGCCCGGATCAGGGTGCCCGCACCTTCCTGCGTGAATATTTCCAGCAACATGGCATGCGATACCCGTCCGTCAAGCACGACCGCCGCCTCGCAGCCCGCCTCGACCGCGTGGATGCAGGTCTCGAGCTTGGGAATCATGCCGCCGCTGATCGTGCCGTCGGCCTTGAGCTTCTCGATCGCGGCGGGGGTGAGGTCGGTAAGCAGCTCGCCCCGCTTGTCGAGCACGCCCGCCACGTCGGTCAGCAGGAACAGGCGCGAGGCGCCGAGCGCGGCGGCGATGGCGCCGGCCATCGTGTCGGCGTTGACGTTGTAGGTCTTGCCGTCCGGCCCCGGCGCGATCGGCGCGATGACCGGGATCATGCCGGCGGCGGAAATGGTGTCGATCACGGTAGTGTCGATCGTCTCGGGCTCGCCCACGAAGCCGAGGTCGACGACCTGCTCGATCAGGCTGTCGGGATCCTTGCGGGTACGCTCGACCTTGCGCGCCGTCACCATGCCGCCGTCCTTGCCAGAAACGCCCATGGCCTTGCCGCCGGCACGCGCGATCCAGCCGACGATCTCCTTGTTGATCGCGCCCGACAGGACCATCTCGGCGACCTTGGCGGTCGCCTCGTCGGTGATGCGCAGCCCGTCGACGAAGCGGCTTTCGACGCCCATGGTTTTCAGCATCGCGCCGATCTGCGGCCCGCCGCCGTGGACGACCACGACGTTGATGCCCACCGCCTTCAGCAGCACCACGTCCTCGGCGAAGTCGTGCGCCTTCTCGGGGTCGCCCATGGCATGCCCGCCGTACTTCACGACGAACGTGCGCCCGGCGTAGCGCTGCATGTAGGGCAGCGCGTCGACGAGGGTTTCGGCCTTGACGAGGAAGGCGGGATCGTGGGGATTCGACATGGCTTAGCGCTTTAGCCCGCTTGGCGCGATTTTGAAGGCTTTTTCGGGGGAAATTCGCCCCCGCGCGGCGGGTGGGACAAAATGTCCGTCAGGCGTCCAGCTTGCGGCCAAGCTTCACGAAGAACCAGATGAACGGCGGCACCATGATCGTCGAGAGCACCAGCTTCGAGATGATCTGGCCCTCCATGATCGAGAGCAGCGGCAGGCCTGTCCCCACGAACGAGATCGTGATGAACAGCACCGTGTCGATCACCTGCGACAGCATCGACGCGATCCAGGCGCGCACCAGCAGCAGGCGGCCCTTGCCCTCGGACATGCGCGAGAACAGGTAGACGTTGAGCGTCTGCGACACTCCGTAGGAGATCAGCCCCGCGAACTGCATGCGCGCGCCCTGGCCGAGCAGGCGGGCATAGGCCTCCTGGTCGCCCCAGAACGAGGCGGGCGGGACGACGTGGATCACGAAGGTCAGCAACAGCATCGAGACGATCAGCGGGATGAAGCCGTAGCGCACCAGCCGGTTGGCGGTCTCCTTGCCGTGCAGCTCCGCGATGGCGCTCGACAGTACGACCAGCAGCAGGAAGGCGAAGATGCCCGATTCCACAGCCAGGTCGCCCAACACCGGCCAGTGGCCCAGCGAGGCGAGCTTGGTGCCCAGCACTCCGGCCAGCACCACCAGGCCGCCATAGAGCAGCGAAAAGACGAACAGCGAGCGGGTGATAACGGGAGCGGGTCGATTCATCCGCCATGCTCATAATGCGCGGCGCCCGATCGCACCAGAGCGCGTGGATAAATTGGAGCGGAGCCTGGACGGCAGGCTCCATGCGGCGGCGGGCTCCGCCAAAGACGGCTTGATCTCCTGCCCGTCCGGGTGCCAACTGGGGTGATGAAACCACATACCCGCGCCATGATCGCCGCCTCCGCCTTCGCCCTTGTCAGCGGCAGGAAGGTCGCCGGCCTGTACGACCACTCGGCCGGGCAGGACCGGCGCATCGCCGCCGAGGGGCGAGGCGACCAGCTGCAGGGCTTCGACGGCGACCGCGCTGTGAAGTTCGGCGGCACACTTCCCGAACTCTACGACGCCGGGGACAGGACCTTCGTGGCGTTCGAGATCGACGGAACGAAAGTACGAGGCTACGACCGCGGCTCGTCCAGCTCCTTCGAGGCCGAGGTGAGCGACGGTGTGGTGCAGGTCTACGACCACGGGCAGGCGGCGTGGTTCGCCTACGACATCCAGGACGCCGATGCCGCCCAGAGCTATCTCCGCACCGCGGAGGAGGGCCGCTAGCGCCTGTTCCCGGCAAAGCTCCCGGGCGCAAGGCTTGCATAGCTCGCCCGTCGGCGCCAATCAGCCCGGATGCGCATTGCTCTTTTCGAACCGGAAATCGCCGGAAACGTCGGCGCCGTCCTGCGTCTCGGCGCCTGCATGGGCGCCGCGGTGGACCTGATCGAGCCCATGGGGTTCGAGTGGGACGACCGCCGCGTCCGCCGCACCGCGATGGACTATATCGATCACGTGACCGTCACCCGCCATGCCGGTTTCGAGGCGTTCACGGCCGCCATCGCTCCGCGGCGCCTGGTGCTGTTCACGACCAAGAGCAGCTCGTCGATCTACGACTTTGCCTTCGGGCCCGACGACGTCCTGCTGTTCGGCAAGGAAAGCGCGGGCGTTCCGGCCGCCGTGGCGGACGCCTGTGACGCGCGCGTGCGCATCCCGATGCGGCCGCAGGTCCGCTCGATGAACCTAGCCTCCTCGGCGGCGCTCGCGCTGGGCGAAGCCATGCGCCAGACGGGAATCTTGCCGGGCTGACCGCTACCTGACAGGCCTGCCGCGCTCGTCCAGCCTCAGGTTGCCTCCGCGAAGCCGCCGGATCGCGGTCACTTTGCCGTCTGCAACGTCGTAGGCGACCGCGTCGTATGACCAGCAGCAATGTGCGGGAACCTCTCCTCCCCAGCTGCCGGCCGAATTGAAATACTCGATGAAGAGGAGGCGCCCGGTCGAAGAGAAGCCGGGCGACAGCTTGAACGACACGCCCCGGGCCGCCAGCTTCTTGCCGTAAATATCCAGCCACCGGGCCCTGGACTGCGCCACGACGCGGTCGTCCTCGGTGACGACCACATCCGCCGCTAACAGCGCGGCGTAGGCTGGCACGTCCTTGCCTTCGACGGCGCGCACCAGTTGCTCGGCGAGCACGTCCTGTCCCGGCAACGAAGGCGGAGGCGGCACCTGGGCCTCGCCGGGAGAGGCGAGCATCATCATCGAAACAGCCACGGTTCTTTTCAACATCGCCGTCCGCCTTTCATGTGCAACTGGCCGTTGATCGAGACCACCGGAACGGCCGGTTTCTTCGCACCCGGGGGTGGATTACCCCGGCGAACTCGATACCCCTCTACGTATTCCATTGGGTGGACTGTTCCACGCGAAAGGCACGGCCGCAACGGGAGTGAGCCCGGACGGTCCGTAAACCTGTGTCAGCGTGTGACGGGGCCGCCCTATCCCCGGCCGATTGCCGTCCGGTTCGAAAATGCGCTGGCCGTCTCGCCTGCGCCCCACTAGGCTCGGCGGCTTCGTCAATCGTTTCTTCCGGGAGCCGCGCGCCTCGATGCATGTCGCCTACAGCCTGATCGGCATCGTTCTCATCATGGCGGCAGCCTTCCTGCTTTCCACCGACCGCAAGGCGATCCGCCTGCGCGTCGTCGGCGCGGCTTTCGCGTTGCAGGCGGGGCTTGCCGCGCTGGTGCTCTACGTGCCGTTCGGCAACCGCCTGCTGCGCGGCGCGGCCGGCGGCGTGGAGAGCCTGCTCGGCTATGCCCATGCTGGGGTCGACTTCCTGTTCGGCCCGCTCGCCTCGCCGGAGATCGGCGGCACCAGCTTCGCGATCGCGGCGCTGCCGGTGATCATCTTCTTCGCCTCGCTGATCTCGATCCTCTACTACCTGCGGATCATGCCGCTGGTGGTCCGCTGGCTCGGCGGCGCGCTCGAGAAGGTGACCGGGATCAGCAAGGTCGAAAGCCTCTGCGCCGCCTCGAACATCTTCGTCGGCCAGAGCGAGGCGCCACTGGTGATCCGCCCCTACCTCGCCTCGCTCAACCCCTCGCAGCTGTTCTGCGTGATGACGGTGGGCCTCGCGGGCGTCGCGGGTACGATCCTCGCCGCCTATGCCTCGATGGGCATCCGCATCGACTACCTCGTCGCCGCCGCCTTCATGTCGGCGCCTGGCGGTATCTTCATGGCCAAGATGATCATGCCCGACCCGCGCCTCCCCCTTCCCGTGGAAGGCGACGTGCATGAAGGCACCGCCCCGCCCGCCGGCATGGCCGCCGCCGCGCTCAACCGCGAGGACGTGACCCACCAGCCGGGCGTCCACGTCGACGAGCCCGAAGCGGTGGAGCACGAGGAGGAAAAGCCCGCCAACATCATCATGGCCGCCTCGCAGGGCGCGCAGACCGGCGTCAAGCTGGCGGTGGCGGTGGGCGCGATGGTGCTCGCCTTCGTCGCGCTGATCGCGCTGGCCAACGGCTTCGTCGGCTGGTTCGCGGGGCTGTTCGGGTTCGCGGGCGTGACCTTCCAGTCGCTGCTGGGCTATCTCTTCGCGCCGATCTTCTACCTGCTCGCCGTGCCCGACTGGACCGAGGCGATGCACGCGGGCGGCCTGTTCGGCACCAAGATCGTGCTCAACGAGTTCGTCTCGTTCATCGAACTGGGGAAGGACGGCGTGCTCTCCCCGCGCACGGTCGCGGTGGTGACCTTCGCCCTCTGCGGCTTCGCCAACTTCTCGTCGATCGCGATCCAGATGGCGGTGACCGGCGGCCTCGCGCCCAACCAGCGGCCGATCATCGCCAGGCTGGGCCTGCGCGCGCTTGCCGCCGGCAGCCTCTCGAACCTGATGAGCGCGGCGCTGGCGGGCTTGTTCCTGACGGCGTTCTGACGCCGCACGTCGGGGCGATCTCGCCCGGCGGCGTCTGGACAAGATCGCCGGGCACCGCTCATCTCCCGGCCAAACGGTGATGGAGAGAACGATGCCCGAGCGATTCCGCGAGACTTACGGCCCCGTGGCGCTGGTGACCGGCGCATCGTCGGGCATCGGCCTCGCCATCGCCGAGGAACTGGCGGAGCGCGGGCTGGACCTCGTGCTCACCGCGCGGCGGACCGACCGGCTCGACGCGCTGGCCGAGCGGCTGCTGTCCTCCCACGGCATCCGCACCACCGTGCTGGGCTGCGACCTCGCCGATCCCGAGGCGCCCGCGCGCATAGTCGAGACCACGCAGGGCACCGACATCGGCCTCGTCGTCAGCAACGCCGGCTTCAACGTCAAGGGCGCCTTCGAGAGCACCGACGCCGCTGCCATGGCCCGGATGCTCATGGTCAACTGCCACGCCCCAATGCAGCTGGCGCATGGGATGATCCCGAGGCTCAAGGCGCGGGGGCGCGGCGGCATCCTGTTCACCGCCTCGGTCGAGGGCCTGATCGGCTGCCCTTACTCCGCCGCCTATTCGGCCTCGAAGGCGCTGGTCGTGGCGCTGGGCGAAGGGCTCTGGGGCGAGATGATCGGCACCGGGATCGACGTACTGACGCTGTGTCCCGGGGCTACCGAATCGGAAGCGACCGCGGGGATGGAAGGCCTCGCCAACCTTCAGAGCGCTCCCGAAGTCGCGAAGCTGGCGCTCGACAACCTGCGCGAGGGACCGACCTTCGTTCCCCACGCCCACTACCGCGAAATGTTCGAACGATTGCGCGCCATGCCCCGCCGCGAGGCTCTGGCAGGCATGGCCGAGGGCATGCGCCGCCGCGCCTGACCCTGAATTGCGGGGGCGGCGGCCCATGACGACATTCGTCATGAACAAGTCGCCCCGATTGCGGCATTGTCGGATCGACTGCAATTCCAGGCGACCGGCCTTTACGTGCCCGGCCGCGTGAGGGGGATATCACGATGCCCGTTCAGACGCCCGCCGCGGGAGTGCGGCTCGTCGGAGTTGCCGGAGTGGACGCCCCTCCGGCCGAACTGCGCCGTTCGCGCGGCGGCGGCACGGACGATGCCACCGATGCAGTCCTCGCCTCGGCGCTGGACGGTGCAGGACTGAACGTCGTCGCCGATGTCGTGGTCGCGGCGCCACCTGCCGATGGGCGGCGTGGCCGCGCCGGTCCGGTCGAAACGCCCCGCGTCGAAGTGGACGTTGCCCCGGACGAATCCGCAGTCGTCCTGCTCGAAAGCGCGGGCAGCGTGTTCAACTGGGTCTTCCCGGACGAGGCTGGCGGCGGCCGCCGCGCCGGTGCGGCGACCGCCCCGCAGACGCTCGCCTTCACGCTCGCGCCAGAAGGCCGGTCCAGCGACCGCCGGGGTCTGGCCAGCGCCATCGTCGACCGGCTGATCGAGCCGGTGCGCGTACGCATCGCCCGCTTCGCCGCCGGGCAGGCGATCGACCTCCTGGTGGACAGGATCGAGGGCGACATCGTCGAGGGTCCGATCGACATGGACGGCCCGGCACTTGGCTGGCTCGCCACGGGGCCGAAGCTGACCGCTCCGCCCTCGCTGGCGCTGCTGGGCCGCAACCCGCGCGTGCTGCTGTTCGTCCACGGCACCTTCTCCAGCGTGCGCGGCAGCTTCGGCGCCCTCGAGCAGACGGTCGAGGGCCGGCACTTCCTCGAACGGGCGCGCCAGAACTACGACCTCGTGCTGGGCGTCGACCACCGCACCCTCGCGGCCACCCCCGACGCCAATGCCGCACTGTTCGAGGACGCGCTCGCCTTCCTGCCGGATGGCGCCGAGGTCGATGCGATCGGCTTCAGCCGCGGCGGGCTCGTCCTGCGCGCCGTCGTCGCCCGGCTGAAGGACCGTCTGAGGTTCGGCAGGCTGGTCTTCGTAGGCTGCACCAATGCCGGCACGCACCTGGCCGAGCCCGCCAACTGGCGCACGCTGGTCGATCTCTACACCAGCATCCTCGTCGCAGGCAGCAAGCTGCTCGGCGCGGCCACCGTGCCGCTAGTCGGTGTGGTGACCGAACAGGCGATCAAGCTGGTCGCCGCCTTCGTGAAGGCCATGCCGCAGATCGGCGTCGAGGAAGGCAAGGTCCCCGGCCTCGCCGCGATGCGCCCGGGAAGCGATGTCGTCCGGCGCCTCGCCGCCGCCGATGCGTTGGGCGGGGCAGGCCCGGTCCACGTCGTCGCCTCCGAGTTCGAGCCGCGCTTCGAGCCCGACAAGGGCATCACCCGCGAACTGGCCGCATTCCTCGGCGACCGCGTGGCCGACCGCCTGTTCGGCGCGGCGAACGACCTTGTCGTCGATACCGCCTCGATGACCGATTTCGGCGCTGCCGCGCCCACTCCCGTCCATTCCGAACTGCGCCGGCTGCCGGCGGCGGATTCGGTGTACCATGTGATCTACTTCGCCACGCCGGCAGTGGCGGAGGCGCTGTTGGGCTGGCTGATCGGCGACGCGTTGCCGTTCGCGGCCCCATCGGACGAGCCGGAAGCGGCGCCCCTGCCGCTGCCCGCTCCTGCCGGCTTCGCCCCTGCCGAGCCCCGCCGCACGCATTCCGCATCGCCCGAGCCATTCCCCGACGTGCCCTCGGATGACGCGGCGGCCGCGTCGATCGATTCCTTCGGCGGCATGTCCGACATGGCGTCCGACGACCTGGAGGCCGCCGCCGCGTCCTCGCCCGGCGCCGCGCCCATCCTCGAAGCCGCGCCGCCGCCCGCTCCGACGCAGGCCGCCTGCTTCTTCGCGGCGGAGATAGATTCCGCACCGGTCGTCGCGATGCCGGTGCCGCTGTTCGTCACGGTCTCGCGCGAGAAAATCACGGTTTCCGGACCTTATGCCGCCGCCACGTCAGACCCGGTCGCCGTCTCCACCTCACAGCCGATCACGGTGACCGTCACCGGGCTCGCCAATTGCGCCGTCGTCGGCGCGGCGACGAAACAGGTCGCGGTGCCGGCCGATTCCGCTGCCCTCCGCTTCGAAGTGCAGGGCTTCGCGCCCGGCCTCGCCAAAGTGCAGGTGGAAATCCAGCAGGACGGCATGCCGCTCGCCTCGCTGCTGCTCGAACCGGTGTTCCTGGCCGGGACGGGGGACAAGGTCCGCGCCGAAGTTGCCGCCGTGCCCAATCGGACCGCCGCAGGCAACGCCGCGATCCTGCGCATCTACGAACTGCGCCAGCAGGACGGGACCCTGCTCATCCGCTACGATCTGTCGGGCAAGGGGCTGGCCGAGGCATGGGACATGGTCCTGCCCGAAAGCTTCAGCATGGAGACCTTCGTCGGCCAGTTCCTCGCCAAGCTCGACGCCGCGTACCGGCAGAGCAAGACCGAGTACAAGCTGTTCCTCTCGCGCATCACCGACTTCGCCATCGACGCCACCAACCAGCTGGTGCCCGAGGACGTGCGCGGCGCCTTGTGGGAACACCGCGACAGGATCGACGCGATCCAGGTCGTTGCCGACAGCCCCTACATGCCGTGGGAACTGCTCTATATCGACGATCCGGCGGGTGGCGGCGCGGAGAACCGCGGGTTCCTCGCCGAGTGGGGGCTGGTGCGCTGGATGTACAACGCGGTCTGGCCGTCCGACACGCTGGCCTTGCGCGCCGACCGCGTGCGCTACGTCATCCCCGATTACCTGAACGTCAAGGACCAGCTCCCGCAGGCGACGCAGGAGCGCGACATGCTCGGAGCCCTGTTCGGCGGCAAGGCCGCGCCGGTCGAGCGTTTCGACGGCGAGACGCAGAGCGAAAGCGTCAACCGCTTCCTGTCGAAGAACGCGGCGGAGTGCGACCTGCTGCATTTCGCCTGCCATGGCCAGGCGCAGCAGATGGCGGTGCTCAATTCCGACATCGTGCTCTCGGGCGAAGTCACCGAGAACGGCACGATCGCCAACGATCTGCTACCCAGCAGCGCGGTCAAGCGCCGGGCGCTGTTCCATGCGAAGGGCACCGATCCGTCGGGGGTGGTCTTCGTCAACGCCTGCCAGACCGGCCGCGCGGGCGAGGGCATCTCTGGCGTGTCGGGCTTCGCCGACGCCTTCCTGCGCCCGGCCACCGAGGGCGGAGCGGCGGTCTTCGTCGGCGCTCTATGGTCGGTGGGCGACACGCTGGCGCGCACGTTCGCCGATACTTTCTACTCGCAGCTCCTCGCCGGCGAGCGGCTGGTGGACGCGGTGAAGGCGGCGCGCAAAGCCTGCCAGGACGAGAGCGATTTCACCTGGCTCGCCTACACCGTCTACGGAAACCCCTTCGCCCGAACAGGATGACGATCATGGCCGACATGTCCCTCCAGCCCTTCCAGTTCAGCCTCGCGCCCGACAAGCTGTGGCAGGCGATCAACCCGTGGACCTGGAACGTCGAGGGCAGCCAGCTGGGCTTCATCAACGTCAACATCGGCGAGACAAAACACCCCGAGACCGAGCGCGCGATCCTCGACGAGGTCGGCAGTTACGGGCGCCAGATCGGCCGCATCGGCGATGCGCTCGAAGTGCTCATGGCGCATTTCGACACCGCCGCCCTGACGCAGAAGGAGCGCGATGCCTTCAAGGTGCTCGAAGGCGACCTCGCGCAGATCCGGGGGATCAAGGCGAGGAAGCAATAGGCGGGCACGCTTGCCTAGGCGAGGCAAAGCGCGCAGCATTCGTCTCAGGCAAAGTGGAGGCAGCGATGAATGACTTCGATCCCAAGCCCACCGACACCGCCCCGACCTCGGGGTTCGAGTTCAACCACCCGACGATCGTCAACCTGCTCTACCTCGCCTCGTACATCACCGGGGTGACGGGCATCGTCGGCGTCGTGCTCGCCTACGTCTGGCGCGGCGAGCCCAAGGCGGCGTGGGAGGTCTCGCACTACGAATATGCGATCAAGACCTTCTGGATCTTCCTGATCGGGACGATCGTGGGCTGCCTGCTTATCGTCGCGGTGATCGGGCTGGTGATCCTGCCGGCGGTCGCGGTGCTGGTGATCGTGCGCTGCGTCATGAGCCTGCTCAACGCGCAGAAGCATGCGCCCATGCCCAACCCCGGCAGCTGGCTGGTCTGAGCCGCTAGCGCAGCAGGTAGGCGGCGGTCCCGATGCCCGCCACCTGCAGCGCCGCAATGGCGTGGAGGCGGCCGACGAAGGGCTGCTTGCGCGTCTTGTGGCGAAAGGCGCGGCGTCCCGCGTAGGCGCCCGGACTTCCGCCCACCAGCGCCAGCATCAGCAGCGTCCTTTCCGCGATCCTGCGTCCGTGCCGCCTGGCCCTGGCCTTGTCGATCGCGAAAGCCAGAAAGGTCGCGGCATTGAGCGCCGCCAGCCCAGCGATGCCGTAATCCAGCGGGGTCATACGCGCGCGAGAATGGCCAGCCCGATATTGACCCACAGGGCCAGCATGAACGCGATCCCGACCATGAAGGCGCCGCCACGGTGCGCGGGGTTGTTGTAGGTGATGTGGACGATGCTCTGCACCACCCGTGCTGCGACGAAGCCCCAGGCGAAGATCAGCGTCAGCTTGCTTACGGTCCCGATCACGAAGGCGGTGAGACAGGCGGCGTAGAACAGCGTCGGCAGTTCGAACAGGTTGTCGTAGTGGCGCACGGCGGCGCGCGTCGCCTCGGGCTCGGGATCGCCGAGGTGGGCGCGGTAATACGCCGGGTCGTGCCCGCCCTTGACGGCTGCGCCGCGGGCCATGCCCATCTTGAGGAAAGCGACGAAAGTGAGCCCGACGATGACGAGCATCGGCAGGAAAATGAGCGTCGGGTTGGTGGTCATCGTTGGTCTCCCCCTTTTGGTCCACGCACGATGCCCGGCCCTTCGCCCGGCCGCAAGCCGCGACAATCCACGAGAGCGTCAGACCTAGCGGTTGCCGTTCACCGCGACCGCTGCGCTGCCTTCGGCCTTCAGCGCGGACCTGGGAGTGCGGCTGGCGAAGCGATCGACGCCGTCCTGGGTATAGGCGAAGAGCTGCGTTATCGGCAGGCGGTATTCCGCTGCGCGCTTGCCCTCGCCCGAAACTAGGATCACGTCGTTGCCGGCCAGCCGCGCCACGGTGCCGATGGTCGCGCCGCCGTCTTCGAGGATCGGCAGGCCGGGCACCAGCTCCGTGCGGGTGACGTTGCGCACGGTGATCACGTCGGGATCGGCCATGGCCTTGGCGGCGGCGGGGGTTCCCGCAGTGACCTGCGCGTCCTGCGCCAGGCCCGTCTGGGCGGCGCCGAACGCGGCCAAGGCAGACAGTAACAGGATCGTCCGGTTCATTGCCCGCTCTCCTGGGGAATTCGATTTCCCTAGGAGAATGCGTGGCGGCGGTGTCCGGTTGCTGAACGCTTGCAACGCGGCCCAACGAGTCGACCAACGGCCCGTCAGCGGCGATGAAAGCCGACCCCTCCGCCGTTCCCGCCCAGGCAGGAACGGCAGTCGAGCGAATCTTACTCGGCGGCCACGCCTTCACCGAACAGGCCCGGTTCCGAGCCGTCGTCGATGAGGCCGAGGTCATTGGCCTTGACCACCTTGCGGCGCGAATCGAAGTTCGTCCACACGGTGTTCCAGTCGCCGCGGGTGGCGCCCTTCGAGTATTCCGTCGCGCGGGTCTCGAAGAAGTTGGCGTGCTCGACGCCGTTGAGCAGCGGCTGGAGCCAGGGCAGCGGGTGGTCCTCGATCAGGTAGATCGGTTTCAGGCCCAGCTGGCCCATGCGCCAGTCGGCGATGTAGCGGATGTAGCGCTTGATGTCCTTGGGCGTCATGCCCGGGACCGGGCCGAGCTCGAAGGCGAGGTCGATGAAGTTGTCTTCCAGGCGGATCGTGGTCTGGCACTGGTCGGCGATGTCGTCCTTGACCGCCTTGGTCAGGCAGTCACGCTCGCGCACGAAAGTGTGGAACAGCTGGATGATGCCTTCGCAGTGCAGCGATTCGTCGCGCACCGACCACGAGACGATCTGGCCCATGCCCTTCATCTTGTTGAAGCGCGGGAAGTTCATCAGCATCGCGAAGCTGGCGAAGAGCTGCACGCCCTCGGTGAAGCCGCCGAACATCGCCAGGGTGCGGGCGATGTCCTCGTCGTTGTCGACGCCGAACTTCTGCAGATAGTCGTGCTTGTCCTTCAGTTCGGAGTATTCGAGGAAGGCGCCGTAAGTGCTCTCGGGCATGCCGATCGTGTCGAGCAGGTGCGAGTAGGCGGCGATGTGCACCGTCTCCATGTTGGAGAAGGCAGCCAGCATCATCTTGATCTCGGTAGGCTTGAACACCCGCGAGTATTTCTCGTGGTAGCAGTCCTGCACCTCGACGTCGGCCTGGGTGAAGAAGCGGAAGATCTGCGTGAGCAGGTTGCGCTCGTGCTCCGAGATGTTCTGCGCCCAGTCGCGGCAGTCCTCGCCCAGCGGCACTTCCTCGGGCAGCCAGTGCACCTGCTGCTGGATCTTCCAGAAGTCGTAGGCCCAGGGATATTCGAAGGGCTTGTAGGTCTTGCGGGCTTCGAGAAGAGGCATGAGACGCTTGGCTCCGTGATTCGATCTACGACGCTGCCGGCGACTCGTCCCGGCCCATGGGACCAACGCGAGTTTCGGCGGAAATCTGCTGTCGTCCAAGCGGCCCCATGCTCTGGTGCGCGCTCAGGCGGAGATTCCAGAGATAGTGAAGATTTGGCCGAATGGGAGGGGGCGAATCAATGTTTACACAGATTGTGTAACCGCTTTGCCGCGAGATGTGGTGGCAAGAAAAATCATCCAACCCCAACCCCTTGTGCCGGTCCTGCTATGTTCCTGCTTGGCCTGCTCGGGTGGACGGAAGCACGAAAGTCACAACCTTCGCCGCCACCGCCCCGTCGTTGCGCCAGCCGTGGACGACGCCGCGGCAGACCCCGGAATCGCCCGCCCGGAGGACTACCTCCTCCGCTTCCAGCACCAGCACCACCTCGCCCGACACGACATGGAAATGGTCGGCGGTATCGGTGAAATGCATCCCCGGATCGTCGCGGCCTAGCCCCGGTCCGTATTCGGCGACCATGAAGGCGTAGGCCGGCTCGGCGAGCTGCTCGAAACGAAACGGGCCAGTCGAGGCTTCGATCGAGGCGGCGCTGTCCGCCCTGGCGTCGAGCCGTCCGGTCCACATCTGCGCGATCGTCATGCTGCCGAGGCCGAGCGCCTGGGCCCCCGTGTCCGAGACGACGCAGCTGCGCCCGTCCGCGCCGATGCCCGCCACCACGCGGCGATAGTCCGTTGAAGCCATGGCCTGCTCTCCCCTTGAAGCCCCGTCCTCGGCAGGAACCGCCCGGCCCGGCGGGGCATTCTTGCATGCGAAGGGCCGCAAGGCTGCGCACCCATCGAGACCGGAGTATTCCCGTGACCAGCCCATCCACGCAACCGACAGATTCCGAAACCGCCTGGACGACGCAGGTCGGCACGATCCGCAGGGGCATGAAGGTGCTCGACGCCGACGGCACCGTGCTCGGCACGGTGGCGGGCATCGAGGGCGAGGAAGTGCTGCTGGCCGAGCACGCGGAGGGCGAACGCGATTCGTTCATCCTGATCACCCAGATCGACGGCGTCAGTGAGGACGCGGTGCTGCTTCAGGGCCGCGGCGACGCCACCTTCGGACTCGGCGCGGAGCCCTGAGCGGACCGAGGCCACGAGCCGGTGCGGAAGCGGGACGAATGCGGGAACGAAGTAGCCTCGGCCGCTGTTCTACCATCATATCCCCCCGAAATTGATTTGGAGAACATCATGTTCGAGAAACTGCGCATCCGCGAGCACATGGAAGTCGCCACCAGCACCGGCCAGCACGTCGGCACGGTCGACGACGTCAAGGACGACCAGATCAAGCTGACCCGCACCGACAGCGCCGACGGCGCCCACCACTACATCGCCTTCGAGAACGTCGACAAGATCGAGGACAACCGCGTGTACCTCAAGGAAGGCACGCCGATCCCGATGGGCGTAGGCGCCAACTGACCCGATCAGGAGCAGTCCGCTCAGGCGGATAGCATCCCGAGACCCCGGCCACCTTTGCGGGAGGCCGGGGTTTTTCGTGTCCGGTAGCCGCGGCGGCCATCCCCGGCGCGATGCCTAGGTCTCTATGATACACGGTGGACAGCATCTCTTCCCAAGGCGGGACCCGGATGTTACGCCAGCCTCGAAAAGAAGCTGAGCGAGGGGAAGATACGTGGTCGCACATTACCGAAAGGCTGCGCTGCGCCTGGCGCTGGCTGCGCTGGTGCCGCTGTCCCTTGGCCTTGCCGCCTGCAACCGCCCTGCCCAGCCGATCGAGGAAGCGATGGTCGCCGACCCGGACGAGTGGCCCAGCTGGGGCCGCACCGGCAGCGAGGCGCATTATTCGCCCCTCGACGAGATCGACACCGGCAACGTCGCCAATCTCAAGCTTGCCTGGCACTTCGACCTCGAGCCCGGTTACTCTGCCTCCACCCCGCTCATGGCCGAGGGCAAGGTCTTCCTCACCAGCGGCCACTCGCACATCCGCGCGCTCGACGCGGTGACCGGCGAGCAGCTCTGGGAATATGACGGCGGAACCCGCGAGCGCGCGAAGTCCGCGCTGCAGATGTCGTGGGGCAACAAGGGCATCGCCTACGATGCAGGCCACGTCTTCCTCGTGACCACCGACGGCTACGTGATCTCGCTCGACGCCAAGACCGGCAAGGAAGCCTGGAAGACCTACGACTATCCCGACCAGTCGCCCCGCAACTCCAACGGCGCCCCGCGCGTGTTCGGCGGCAAGGTCATCGTTGGCTTCGGCGGCGCCGACATCAGCCCGGCGCGCGGTTTCGTCACTGCTTACGACGCCAAGACCGGCAAGCTCGCCTGGCGCTTCTACACCACCCCGGGCGACCCGGTGACCAAGGCCAACGAAAAGGCCGAGGCGGTCATGCGCAAGACCTGGCCGAGCGGATGGATGAACCCGGACGGCAGTCGGCGCGGCGGCGGCGCGACCGCGTGGAATGCCTTCAGCTACGACCCTGAACTGCGCCTCGTCTACCTCGGCCTCGGCAACGGCTTCCCCTACAACCAGCAGAAGCGCAGCCCGGGCGGCGGCGACAACCTGTTCATCGCCTCGATCGTCGCGGTCAACGTCGATACCGGCGAGTACAAGTGGCACTATCAGGTCTGCCCCGGCGAGCAGTGGAACTGCACCGCCACCACCGACATGACGCTCGCCACGCTCGAGATCGGCGGCAAGGAGCGCAAGGTGCTGATGCAGGCACCCAAGAACGGCTTCTTCTACGTGCTCGACCGCGCGACCGGCGAGTTCATCTCGGCGGAGAAGATCGCCAAAGTCACCTGGGCCGACCACATCGACAAGAAGACCGGCCGCCCGGTCGAGAACCCCGGCATCCGCTACAACGGCAAGCCCGGCCTGTTCGAAATGTGGCCCGGGCCGACCGGCGCGCATTCGTGGATGCCGCAGGCCTACAGCCCGCTCACGGGGCTGGTCTACATCCCCGTGCTCGACAACGGCGCCCTCATCGGCGACGGCCAGAAGGGCGGCGGCGAGATCACCGCCGGCATGGGCGTGACGCTGCTGCCCGAAGTGGAACTGCCCGGCAGCCACAAGAGCTACCTCAAGGCCTGGAATCCCGTCACCCAGACCGAGGCCTGGCGCGTCGACCTGCCCGGCAACTGGCCCGGCGGCGTCATGGCCAGCGCGGGAGGCCTCGTGTTCCAGGGACAGGTCGACGGCAAGTTCGTCGCCCGCGACGCGAAGACCGGCAAGGAACTCTGGTCGTTCAAGACCGAGAGCCCGATCGTCGGCGCCCCGATCACCTACCGCGTGAACGGCAGGCAGTACGTGACCGTCATCACCGGCAACGGCGGCAACGGCGCGGGCATCAACTCTCCCGGACTCGCCGCCTTCCGCACCGACTACCGCCTGCCGCGCCGGGTGCTGACGTTCGCGCTGGATGGCAAGGACACCATTCCGCCGTTCGAGATGCCCGCCCTCACGCCGCCGGCCGACCCGGACTTCAAGCCCGACCTCGCCCGTGCCCAGGCCGGCGCCATGCTGTTCGGCACCCGCGCCTGCCTCGTCTGCCATGGCTGGAACGCTGTGGGCGGGGGCGCTGCGCCGGACCTGCGCTACTCGCCTACGATCACCGACGCCGCGACGTTCAAGGCTATCGTCAAGGACGGCGGGCTCAAGATGAACGGCATGCCGCCCTTCCCGGCCTTCACCGACGAAGAGCTTGAAACCATGCGGTTCTACCTGCGCGCCCGCGCCCAGGCAGCCCCTGCCGAGGCGCAGGCGCTGCTCGACAAGGCCAAGGCCGCCAAGGCCAGCAACGCCAGGCCGCAGGACTTCGCCGGCAGGTGGAACATCACCATCCAGTCGCCGGTCGGCGCGCAGAAGGCGGTGATGGACCTGAAGGTCGTGGGCAACGTGGTGACCGGCAAGGTCGTCGCCGAACAGGGCAGCGTGGACGTCGCCGGCGCCGTCAAGGACGGCCGCGCGAAGTTCCAGGGCAAGGCCTCGATGCCCATGCCGATCACCATCAGCTACGACCTGACCGTGCGCGACGGTGAGCTGGTGGGAGACAACGCCAACGGCCCCTTCGGCACGTTCCCGGTGACGGGAGTGCGGCCCTGACTCCTGCGCAGAATAGGGATGGTAGGGAGGCACGGGCGGCATGTCCCGCCCCCCTCGTAAACCGAGGGCGCCCCTACCACCTGCGGTGACCCTCCTCCCCGCGGCGGGGAGGATCGCAGACACGCGAAAACGCCCGCTGGCGAGCGCGGGCCTTACGCCGGGAAACTTGCGCGAAGAAACGTCGGGTCGGCGTCACGGGCGCCCATGCTTGAGGGCGCG
>NZ_AKKE01000172.1 GCF_000281975.1 Novosphingobium sp. AP12
GGCGGGCCGCCTCGAACGCCAGCGTCATGTCGGCCGAGCGGGCGTAGACGCCGCGGTGGACGGTGGCGTAGTCCGCGCCCATCGCGCGCACGGTGGCGTCGATCACGGCCAGCGGCTTCTGCGCCGTGGCCGCGGTGTCGAGGTAGTGCCAGTCTCCGGCGAGCCCGGGGAACTGGTCCTTCACGACGAGTTCTGCGGTTTGCAGGGTCACAGGATAGCCTCCAGTCGCGCGATCGCCGCTTCGCTCAGCGCCTCTTCGCCGGCCGCGCCGGTGAAGGCTTCGGCGATGAAGGCCTGAAGCATCAGGCGCTTGGCCTGCGGCGGCGTGAGTCCGCGGCTCATCAGGTAGAACAGTCCGTTGGCGTCGAGTTCGCCCACCGCGCAGCCGTGCGCGGCCTTGACGTCGTCGGCGTAGATTTCCAGCTCGGGACGCGCATTTGCGGTCGCCGTGCGATCGAGCAGCATGGCGCGAACCGACTGTTCGGCGTCGGTGCCTTCCGCGCCGCGCTCCACCGCGATGCGGCCGAGGTAAGTGCCGGTCGAATGGCCCGCCAGCACCGTGCGAATGATCTGCGCAGAGGTGGCGTTGAGCGCGGTGTGGGTGACTTCGGTGACGATCTCCAGCGTCTCCGAACCTGTCGCCAGCTGCGCCGCGCCGAGCGTGAAGTCGGCGCCTTCGCCAAGCCGCACGTCCACGGCAATGCGACCGAAGGCAGGGCCGGCGGTCAGCACGCGCAGGTCGAACTTCGCGCCCTTGCCGAGCGTGATCGTCAACTGGCGCGCGACTGCGTCGGCGCCGGTCTCGACGATCTGGTGCGAGGCTTCCTCGCCATCAGCGACATCGATCTCCTCGGGCAGGATCGGCCAGAGACCGCGCAGGGCCTCGATATCCGAGTACCGGAAATCCTCGTGCTTACGGCTGGGCAGGGTCAGTTCGACGTTCATGCCGTCTCCTGCACCACCGCTTCGTAGCCCTCTTCCTCAAGCCGCAGGGCGAGGTCGGCGCCGCCGGTCTTGACGATGCGGCCACCCGCGAGGACGTGGACGAAGTCGGGCTTCACGTAGTCGAGCAGACGCTGGTAGTGGGTGATGAGCAGCACCGCCTTGTCTACGCTACGCATGATCGCGTTGATGCCCTCGCCGCAGATGCGCAGCGCGTCGATGTCGAGGCCGGAGTCGGTCTCGTCGAGGATCGCCAGCTTGGGGTTCAGGATCCCCATCTGCACCATCTCGGCGCGCTTCTTCTCGCCGCCGGAGAAACCGACGTTCACCGGGCGCTTGAGCATGTCCATGTCCATGCGCAGCAGGCCCGCCTTCTCGCGCGCGAGTTTCAGGAACTCGCCGCCCGACAGCGGCTCCTCGCCCCGGCCCTTGCGCTGGGCGTTGGCTGCCTCGCGCAGGAACTGGACGAAGGAGACGCCGGGAATCTCGACCGGGTATTGGAAGCCCAGGAACAGGCCGGCAGCGGCGCGCTCGTAGGGTTCGAGTTCGAGCAGGTCCTGGCCGTCGAAATCGACCGAACCGCCGGTAACCTCATAGCCGGGCCTGCCGCCGAGCGTGTAGCCCAGCGTCGACTTGCCCGCGCCGTTGGGACCCATGATCGCATGGATTTCGCCCGGATTGATGGTGAGCGAGAGACCCTTGAGGATCGGCTTGTCGGCGACGGTCGCCTGGAGGTTGGTGATCGTGAGCATGGTCATCTCAGCCTTCGTCGCTCATGTAATTGCCGGGGGCGGGCGCGGCGGACTTCCTGCGCGCGCTGCGCTTGTCGAACGGCACCGCCAGTTCGACGTTGATCTCGCGGATCACCGCGTCGACGTTGGCGACCACTTCGTCTTCGGAGAAGCGCAGCACGCGGATGCCGACTTCGGTTAGCTTACGGTCCTGCAGTTCCGTAACGTCCGGGTTGGAGTCCTCGGCGCTGAGCTGGATCACGATCCAGCGCGAGGGGCAGGCGAAGTCGACGATCGCCGAGCCGACGATCGACTGGCGGATGAACTTCACGCCGCCCAGCCGGGAGCCGCCCAGTTGCGCCCATAGCGCCTTCTGCGCCTCGGTCGGGTTGCGGCGCTGTTCCTTGGCGCGCTCCTTGAGCGTTTCGAGGCGCGCGCCAGTCACCGCGAAGGTGGCCTTCACGTCGGCCTTGGGGCCGCTCTCGGCGCGGCTGATGCCCAGGGTTTTACGGGCGGCGGTCATGGATTACGTCCTTCGTCATCTATAAGTTTGGTCGGGGCAGGCGGTCAGCCCACGCTCCCTTCCAGCGAAATTCCGAGCAGTTTCTGGGCCTCGACGGCGAACTCCATGGGAAGCTGCTGCAGCACTTCCTTGGCGAAGCCGTTGACGATCAGCGCCACCGCGCTCTCGGTGTCGAGGCCGCGCTGCTGCGCGTAGAACAGCTGGTCGTCGCTGATCTTGCTGGTGGTCGCCTCATGCTCGATCTGCGCGGTGGGGTTGCGCACCTCGATGTAGGGGACCGTATGCGCGCCGCACTCCTTGCCGAGCAGCAGCGAATCGCACTGGGTGAAGTTGCGCACGCCGTCCGCGTTGGCGGCGACACGTACGAGGCCGCGGTAGGTGTTGTTCGACTTGCCGGCTGAAATGCCCTTGGAGATGATCGTCGAGCGGCTGCCCTTGCCGTTGTGGATCATCTTGGTGCCGGTATCGGCCTGCTGGTAGTTGTTGGTGACGGCGACCGAGTAGAACTCGCCGACCGAATCCTCGCCATTGAGGACACAAGAGGGGTATTTCCAGGTGATCGCGGAACCGGTTTCCACCTGAGTCCAGCTGATCTTGCTGCGCGCGCCTTGGCACAGGCCGCGCTTGGTCACGAAGTTGTAGATGCCGCCCTTGCCCTCGGCGTTGCCGGGATACCAGTTCTGCACGGTCGAGTACTTGATCTCGGCATCTTCCATCGCGACCAGCTCGACCACGGCGGCGTGGAGCTGGTTCTCGTCGCGCATGGGGGCGGTGCAGCCCTCAAGATATGAGACGTAGCTACCCTTCTCGGCGATGATGAGCGTGCGCTCGAACTGGCCTGTGTTCTCCGCATTTATGCGGAAATAGGTGCTCAATTCCATCGGGCAGCGCACGCCCTCGGGAATGTAGACGAAGGTGCCGTCCGAGAAGACCGCGCAGTTCAGCGCAGCAAAGTAGTTGTCCTGCACCGGCACGACGCGGCCGAGCCACTTCTTCACCAGCTCGGGAAATTCGCGAATCGCCTCGGAGATCGAGCGGAAGATGACGCCGGCCTGCTCCAGTTCCTTGCGGAAGGTGGTGGCGACCGAAACCGAATCGAACACGGCATCGACCGCGATCTTGCGCGCGCCCTCGACGCCGGCGAGCACCTTCTGCTCCTCCAGCGGAATACCCAGCTTTTCGTAGACGCGCAGGATCTCGGGATCGACCTCGTCGAGGCTGCCGAGCAGATCCTTCTTCTTGGGAGCGGCCCAGTAGTAGCATTCCTGGTAGTCGATCGGCGGCACGTTGAGCTTGGCCCAGTCCGGCGGGGTCATCTCCAGCCAGCGGGCATAAGCCTTAAGGCGCCAGTCGAGCATCCACTGCGGCTCATCCTTCTTGCCGGAGATGAAACGGATGGTCTCTTCCGAGAGGCCCTTCGGGCCGTATTCCTGCTCGATGTCGGAGGACCAGCCATGCTCGTAGTCTGCCACGCGGGCGGCAGCGTCATGGGCGGCCTGGTCGCGAAGGGGGGCATCGCGTTCGGCCATGCGTGTCGTTTCCTCGGTCATCTCAAACTTCCTCGACGAGCTGGGTCAGCACCACCTGGGCGAGTGCGCCGCGCACGGCAGCGTTCACCTGCGGCCAATGGCCCTTCACGTTGCAGCCTTCCTCCAGCGTGCAGTCGCTTTTCACGCGATCGAGGCAGGAGGTGAGGGCGATGGGCCCTTCTACCGCCTCGACGATGTCGGCAAGCGAAATCGTTGCCGGTGGGCGGGCCAGCTTGAGCCCGCCGCCCACGCCTCGTGACGAGCGCATGAGCCCGGCGGCGGTGAGCTTGCTCACCAGCTTCTGCACGGTCGGGACCGGCAGGCCCGTTTCTTCCGCCAGCTGCGCCGCCGACACCCGCGCACGGCTCCGAATCGGCGGGCCGCCCGCCTGCTCGATGAGCGCGCAGGTCCCGCAGTGCCGCGCTGCGGCGGACATTATGATCACGGCATAGTCGGCCATGCTGGACAGGCGCATCGTCGTGTTTCCAGACCCGAAGCTAAATCGGAGCGATTTATTCCGATTTCACCTAGTGCAGGAGGCGCGCGGTTTCAATGGGCGTTTGGTGCGTTCCGTGCCGACACGAATGCATGCGGCGCCAGCCCATAGCCTGTCTCAAAAGAGTCGCAAACCGCAGATTTCCGCTTGCGTCAACGGACCGCCGCGTAGTCTCCAATGAAAAAAGGCGGCTGTCGGTCGAAACCGGCAGCCGCCATCAAGGTAATAAAGAACTCGAGCGCATCCCGCTACGAGCCCTTCGGGTCGCAGGTCTCATGTATGCCCCGACCCGGGCGATTTATTGTATAAACGCGACATGCCGCCCTCCGTGGAAAGGCCTAACGGGGTTTTTCATCTCGCACGCGCAGCGATAAGAAGCGTTTGAGCAACACCCTGTGTGCCGTTATGCGCCGGGACGTGTTGTACTCCCTGATTAGACCCGCCCTTTTCCGACTCGAAGCCGAGCAGGCCCATGGCCTCGCGCTGCGTGCGATGAAGCTCGCCGCACCCAAACGGGCGCCGACCTGCCCGGCCGCTTTGGCGACGCAGGTGGCAGGCCTCGCTTTTCCCAATCCGGTTGGCATGGCCGCCGGGTTCGACAAGGACGGCGAAGTGCCCGACGCCTTGCTGGGCATGGGTTTCGGCTTCGCGGAAGTCGGCTCGATCACGCCGCTCCCGCAGTCGGGAAACGCCCGGCCTCGCCTGTTCCGGCTGGTAGAGGACCGCGCCGTCATTAATCGCATGGGTTTCAACAACGGCGGCGCGCAGGCGGCGGTAGACCGTCTGGAGGCGCGGCTCGGAAAGCCCGGCGTGCTCGGCATCAACATCGGCGCGAACAAGGATTCGAACGATCGCGTGGCGGACTATGCCATCATGGCAAGGCTGATGGCGCCGCTGGCGAACTACCTCGCGGTCAACATCTCCAGCCCCAACACGCCGGGCCTGCGTGCCTTGCAGGACGAATCGGCGCTGACCGGGTTGCTCGATGCAGTGATCGAAGCACGCGACGCCGCCTGCCCCGAGGGAAAACGTCCTCCGGTTTTCCTGAAGGTCGCGCCGGACCTCGAACCGGCCGACATCGACGCAATTGCGCGCATCGCCATCGACAAGGGGCTCGGCGCGCTGATCGTCTCGAATACCACGATATCGCGTCCGACCCTTGTTTCGGTGCACGGAGGCGAGACCGGCGGGCTGTCGGGCGCGCCCCTGCGCGATCTCGCCCAGCAGCGCCTCCGCGATTTTCGCAAGGCGACCGGCGGGGCCGTGCCGCTCGTTGGGGTGGGCGGGATCGCCACGGCGCAGGACGCCTGGGCCCGTATCCGAGCGGGCGCCAGCCTTGTGCAGCTCTACAGTGCCATGGTCTACGAAGGACCGACTATTGCGCGCGTCATCTGCAAGGGCCTGAGCGAATTGATGAAGCGCGACGGCTTCGCATCGATTGCGGACGCGGTGGGAACCGAATAACCAGTTTCTCGATGTCCAGAAGCCTGACCTTGGGGTTGCTCGCCCCGTTCGCCCTGACGGTTGCCGGCTGCGCCGCCACCTCCACCCTTCCAGCCAAGATTGCCCCGGCTCCCGCAGTGTTCGACGCTGGCATGGTCAGTGCAGCCGATCCGCGCGCGGCGGAGGCCGGCGCGCAGATCCTGCGGCAGGGCGGCAGCGCTACCGATGCCGCGATCGCGACGATGCTCGCGCTTACCGTGGTCGAGCCGCAGAGTTCGGGCATCGGCGGCGGCGGGTTCCTGCTGCTGGCGGATGAGGCAGGCAATGTCGAATCGTGGGACGGCCGCGAAACCGCGCCCCAGGCCGCTACGCCTTCGCGCTTCGTCGACGCCTCTGGCCAGCCGCTGCCGTTCCGCACAGCCGTCGTCGGTGGCCGCAGTGTCGGCGTGCCCGGCGCCATCGCGCTCGCCGCCAAGGCCCACGCCGCGCACGGCACATTGTCTTGGGCCGCGCTGTTCCAGCCCGCGATCAAGCTCGCTCGCGATGGTTTCGTGCTGTCCAGGCGAGGCCACGATTCGCTCGCTCGCTCGGCGGAAACCGGCGCGCACGATCCCGAGGCCCGCGCGATCTACTACGGCGCGGACGGTCAGGCGCTGCCGATCGGCACCACGATCCGCAACCCCGAACTCGCGAGCACGATGGAAATGCTGGCGGCCAAGGGTCCGGACGGCTTCTACAAGGGCGAACTGGCCCGCGAGATAGCCACCAAGGTCGCCGCGGAAACGCCAGCGGACGGCAAGATGACCGAGGCGGACGTCGCCGGCTTCGACGCAAAGCAGCGCCCCGGCGTCTGCGCGAAGTACCGGGTCTACAAGATCTGCAGCATGGGACCGCCGTCCTCCGGCGCGACCACGGTACTGGCGACGCTGGTGCAGTTGGAGGGCTTCGACCTCAGCGCGCTCGGCCCTGATTCCCCCGCCGCCTGGCACCTCATCGCCGAATCGCAGCGGCTGGCCTATGCCGACCGCGAGCTGTTCCTCGGCGATCCGGACTTCGTGCCGGTGCCGGTCGATGCCCTGCTCGACCCCGCCTATCTGCGCCGCCGGGGCGCGTTGATCTTGGCGGATCGCACCATGACCAAGGTCGTCGCCGGCCTGCCTGCACCCCAGTTGGCGCGCGGCGAGGGCCCCGAGGAGCACGGCACCTCGCACTTCGTCGTGATCGACAGACAGGGCAATGCCGCCTCGTGGACCAATACCATCGAGAGCGCGTTCGGATCGGGCATCATGGTCGGGGGCTTCTACCTTAACAACGAGCTTACCGACTTCAGCTTCGTGCCCGAGAAGGACGGCGCCATCGTCGCCAACCGCGTGCAGGGCGGGAAGCGGCCGCGCAGTTCGATGGCGCCGACGCTGGTCTACGGCCCTGACGGCAAGCTGCTGTTCGTGGTGGGTGCAGCGGGCGGCGCGACCATCCCGGTTCAGGTCACGCGCGCCCTGATCGGCGTGCTCGACTGGAAGTTGCCGGTCGACAAGGCGCTGGCGCTGCCGGTCCTGTACTCGCCCGCCGACACCGTCAACGTCGAGAAAGGATCGAAGCTGGAGGCCATGATCCCCGCACTCACCGCGCTCGGCCACGCCGTGAAAGTCGCCGAAATGCCGCTCAAGACCAACGCTGTCATGGTCGTAGATGGCCACCTTGTCGGCGACGGCGACCCCCGATCTGAGGGTGTCGCAGTGGCGCAATAGGGGTTATCCGCAAACCCGTTGTCGCAACCCGAAAGCGGCCCTAGACGTTGGTCCAAACAGAACGCTGAGAGGATTACGGGACGCCATGGAAATTGCCGACTTCGACAGGAGCGCGAACGTCGTCTCGCTGTTCCTGGCCCGCGCCGATGCGCTGGGCGAAGCGCCGATGCTCCGGGCCAAGCAGGGCGGGCAGTGGACCGCGATCAGCTGGGCCGAGGCCGCGCGGCGCGTGAGCCTGCTCGCCGCCTCGCTGCGCCGTCTGGGCCTGAACCCCGGAGAGCGGGTGCTGATCGTAGCCGAGAACCGGCCCGAATGGTGCATCGCCGACCTTGCGATCATGGCGGCGGGCTGCGTGACCGTGCCGACCTATACCACCAACACCACGCGCGACCACATCCACATCCTCGAGAATTCAGGCGCCCGCGCCGCGATTGTCTCGACCGCCAAGCTGGGCAAGGCACTGCTGCCCGCCATCGTCCAGACCGACATGTGCCGGCACGTCATCGGACTCGAACCGCTCGTGCCGATGCAGGGCGGGGCCTACGAAACGCACTTGTGGGACGAACTGCTCGAAGGCGGCGACGCCGCCTCGGCGCGTCTTGAGGTCGATGCACGCATGGCCGCGGTCGGGCGCGAGGATCTGGCCTGCATCATCTACACCAGCGGCACCGGCGGCGCCCCGCGCGGGGTGCGCCAGCATCACGGCATGCTGCTGTCCAACGTGGCAGGCGCGGCCGAGGTCATCGACCAGGACTTCGGCTGGGACCAAGGCCCTGAGAAGCGCGAGATATTCCTGTCGTTCCTCCCGCTGAGCCATGCATATGAGCATACTGGCGGCCAGCTTCTGCCGATCGGGCTGGGCGGCGAGATCTACTACTCCGAGGGCCTCGACAAGCTGGCCGCGAATATCGAGGAAGTGCGCCCCACCGTCATGGTCGTGGTGCCGCGCCTGTTCGAGGTTCTGCGCACGCGCATCATGCGCCAGATCGAGAAGCAGGGCGCTGTCGCCGAACGGCTGATGGACTGGGCGGTCGCCGGGGGCCTGCGCCAGCAGTCCGGCAAGCGGCGGCTGACGGATTATCCACTGAACATGCTGATCGAGCGCACGCTGCGCCCCAAGGTCCGCGCGCGCTTCGGCGGGCGGATCAAGGCGCTGGTTTCGGGCGGGGCGCCGCTCAATCCCGAGATCGGCGTGTTCTTCGACGCGATGGGGCTGACGCTGCTGCAAGGCTACGGCCAGACCGAGGCGGGTCCCATCATCAGCTGCAACCGTCCGGCTGCCGGGGTGAAGTTCGACACCGTCGGCCCTCCGCTGCGCGGAGCCGAGGTCCGCATCGCCGAGGACGGTGAGATCCTCGTGCGCGGAGAGCTGGTGATGGCCGGCTACTGGCAGAACGAGGCCGCCAGTTCCAACGTCCTGAAGGACGGCTGGCTCCACACCGGAGACATCGGCCACTTCGACGGCAAGGGCCGCATCGCCATCACCGACCGCAAGAAGGACATGATCGTCAACGACAAGGGCGACAACGTCTCGCCCCAGAAGATCGAATCGATGCTCACGCTCCAGCCCGAGATTGCGCAGGCGATGGTCTCGGGCGATCGGCGGCCCTACATCGTCGGGCTCGTCGTCCCCGATGCCGACTGGGCCTTCGAATGGGCGCGCGACAACGGCGAGCATTTCGATTTTCGCAAGCTGCAGGACCTTCCCGCCTTCCGCACCGCGATCCGCGCCGCGATCGACCGGGTCAACGCCGACCTCTCGGTGATCGAAAAGGTCCGCCAGTTCGCCTTCGCCGACGAGCCGTTCTCGATCGAGAACGAGGAGATGACGCCCAGTCTCAAGATCCGTCGCCATAAGCTCAAGGATCGCTACGGCGCGCGGATGGACGGGCTCTACAAGGTGTAGAGGGTCCTCAGGGCACCAGCGTGGTGAACAGGTAGGTGGCGAAGATCACCAGGTGGATGGTACCCTGGACCACGGTGGTACGCCCCGTACCCAGCGTCATGGAGGCCACCAGCAGCGTCAGGGCGAGCATAACGATCCCGCGCGCCGACAGGCCGAGTTCGAGGTCCAGTCCGGTCGCCAGCGCCGTCAGCACCACGGCCGGGATGGTCAGGCCGATCGTCGCCAAGGCCGAACCTATCGCGAGGTTGAGGCTGGTCTGGACCCGGTTCGCCCGGGCTGCGCGGACGGCGGCGAAGCCTTCGGGCGCCAGCACCAGCGCGGCGATGATGATGCCGACCATCGCCTTGGGAGCGCCGACCGCGGCCACCCCCGCCTCGATCGAAGGCGACAGCGTCTTGGCGAGCAGGACCACTGCAACCAGCGCGAAGGCGAGCAGGACGGCCGAGGCCGCGGCCCGGGCACGGGGTACGGGCGCCTCGTGCGCGCGGTCGCTTTCCTCCGGGTGGAGGAAATGGTCGCGGTGGCGCATGGTCTGGGCGACCACGAAAGTGCCGTAGATGATCAGTGAGATGATCGCGACGAAGATCAGCTGTGCGCTGGAATAGAAAGCACCGCTCTGGCTGGTGGTGAAGTTCGGCAGCGCCAGTGTGACGACCGAGAGCGTCGCCAGCATCGACAGGCCGTGGGTTACACCGCTCTGCGTGTAGCTCTGTTCGTGGTGCCGGCCGCCGCCGACGAGCAGGCATACGCCGATGATGCCGTTGATGGTGATCATGATCGCTGCGATCAACGTATCGCGCGCCAGCGCCTGCGCGCCGCTGCCCTCGCTCAGCATGATCGAGACGATCAGCGAGGTCTCGATCACCGTCACCGCGAAGGCCAGGAGAAGCGTACCGAACGGCTCACCGAGATAGTGGGCGAGCACCTCGGCGTGATAGACCGCCGCCACGATCGCACCGCAGAGCACCAGCGCGACGACCACAACCAGCGCGACGCCGCTCGGCTTGCCCAGCGCCAGCGCGGCGAGCGCCAGCAGGGGCACTGCGATCGACCACGGCGCGAGGCCGAAAGTCGGGAAGCGGGCAGGCTCGGCGATCTGGGGGGATGGGGTCATCACCTGACTATAGGGATGCGGCCCCGAAGGGCCATAGCGCGGCATCGGTTGTTGCGATTTTGTGCATGAAGGGCAATTGATCGTCGTATTGTGGAAACGCGTAGGCTTGTTCGGCGTTGTGTGCGCACGAATACCTCTCACGGGAATCCCCAGAGCCATGCGCGCCTTCGCCTGCCCCAACTGCCGCCGCCTCAACCACTTCGAGGTCCGGGTCTGTCCCGGTTGCAAGGCGACGCTCGGCTACGACCCGGCGGTGGACGCCTTCCGTTTCCTAGCGGACAAGGCGACGGTCTGGCGCGATGCCAAGGGCGCCACGGCTAAAGTCGTGGTCTGCGCCAACAACAACGCATACCAGATCTGCAACTGGTTGGTCGCCGCCGACGACACGACGAAGATGTGCCGAGCCTGCCGCCACAACCGCACGATCCCGGACCTTTCGGAGCCTTCGGTCCCGCCGCGCTGGGCCAAGATCGAGGCAGCCAAGCGGCGGCTGTTCCACTCCCTGATAAAGCTCGGCCTGCCGCTGGAGACCAAGGCGGAAGAGGCCGCTGGCAAAAGCGGTCAGGGCCTCGCCTTCGATTTCCTTTACGACGCGGCCGCCGAGCGCGCCGGCACGCCCAAGATCACCACCGGGCACGACGGCGGCCTCATAACCCTCAACCTGATCGAGGCCGACGACGCCGAGCGCGAGCGCATGCGCCACGCCATGGGCGAGCCGTACCGAACGCTTCTTGGGCATTTCCGGCACGAAGTCGGCCATCACTACTGGTCGCGGCTGGTCGAGACCGACCCATTCGAACTGGAGGCGTTCCGCAAGGTTTTCGGTGACGAGCGCGCGGACTACCAGCAGAGCCTCCAGGCCCACTACGCAGACGATGGCTCGAAGGTCTGGACCGACGCTTTTGTCAGCTTCTATGCCACTTCGCATCCGTGGGAAGACTTTGCGGAGACCTTTGCGCACTATCTCCACATCGTCGACGTGCTGGCGGCGGCGGGCGGGTTCGACCTCAGCCTCGCTGCGCTGCCGGGGGAGGCGGAAGGATTGGAGGTCGAACTGGATTTCAACCCCTACACAGCCGACACGCAGGCGCTGGCCGATGCGATGGCGCCGCTGTCCTTCGCGGTGAACGCGATCAACCGCTCGATGGGCCTGCCCGATCTCTACCCCTTCCACCTGTCCGACGCGATCGTGGTCAAGCTGGACTACGTCCAAAACCTGGTCGCGAAGACGCGGGAAGGGCAGAAGGCGGCGGCCGCGGTGGTGGCCTGAGGGTCAGGCGGCTTCTTTTTCGATGAAATCGGGATAGAAGCTGGGCTCGCGGTCGGACCAGGCAGGCGCGGTTGCGGCTGCTTCGCTGATCGAGTGGAGGAGCGTGCGGCGCCGCTCCGGCTCGATCTGCGGAAGCGCAGCAGCACCGCAGAAAGCGCCAGGAAGCCATGGCCGCGCCCAGGCGCCGAGCAGGCGCTCGTAGAGAAAGCGAAAAGCGGAGAAGCTGAGCAGGCGGTCTTGCGACAGGTCGTAAACGGCCATGCTAAGAAGCTTACCCATGAACGGCTCTACGTCGATCAGGCCGATGTCGTCAGGATGCATGGCGCGCAGGAACGTGAGCTCGCGATAAGCGAAGTATTGCCCGCGAATCGAGGCGCGCTCGTCATCGTCGCGTGCCCAAAGGGCGAGAGCGTCTCGTCGGCCCAGGCCGATATCGAGGCTGCGGCGGATGTAGCGCTGTTCGCATGAAGTGAAGCCGGCGAACTCGCGCAGTTCGCCGATCGTCAGACTTGTCGTACCTGCATGGTCCATGAAGCGTGGTTCCGTGCGGCAAGGGCCAATCCCTGCACGAACGGCAGTTAATCACTGGCTTCCTTTCCATACGATTTACCGCACAATCGTTTGTACACCGAGGCGGTTGGAAATGGTCGGCGGAAGAACGGGTGGTAGTCTGCTCGTCAGATGAGGCCGGCGAGCGGGCTCGACGGGTCGGCGTAGCGGCGGGTCTTCATGCGGCCGGCGAGGTAGGCGTCGCGCCCGGCCATGACCGCTAGCTTCATCGCGCGGGCCATGCGGATCGGGTCCCTGGCCTCGGCGATAGCGGTGTTCATCAGCACGCCGTCGCAGCCCAGTTCCATGGCGACCGCCGCTTCCGAGGCTGTGCCCACGCCTGCATCGACCAGAACCGGCACTTTCGCACCCTCGACGATGAGGCGGATGGTCACCTTGTTCTGGATGCCGAGCCCCGAGCCGATCGGGGCGCCCAGCGGCATCACCGCCACGGCGCCGACTTCCTCGAGCTGCTTCGCTGCGATCGGGTCGTCGACGCAGTAGACCATCGGCAGGAAGCCCTCCTTGGCAAGGATCTCGGTGGCCTTGAGCGTCTCGCGCATGTCCGGGTAGAGCGTGCGCGCCTCGCCCAGCACTTCGAGCTTAACGAGGTCCCAGCCGCCCGCCTCCCGCGCCAGGCGCAGGGTGCGGATGGCGTCGTCGGCGGTGAAGCAGCCGGCGGTGTTGGGCAGGTAGGTGATTTTCTTTGGATCGATGAAGTCGGTCAGCATCGGCGCGTTGCGGTCCGATACGTTGACCCTGCGCACCGCCACGGTGACGATCTCCGCGCCCGAAGCCTCTACCGCCGCCGCGTTCTGCTCGAAGTCCTTGTACTTGCCCGTGCCCACGATCAGGCGCGAGGTGAAGGTACGACCGGCGACGGTCCAGGTATCGGCGGGGTTGGCGGCGGTGGTGTCGGTCACGAAGCGCGTCCTTTCGGGGAGCGGTACTTGCTGGGGTTCGGGCGGGCTAAAGTACGGTCAGCCGCCGCCCACGAAGTGGACGATCTCCAGCACGTCGCCATCGGCGAGGATCACCTCGGCAAGCGTCGAGCGCGGCGCGATCTCGGCATTGCGCTCCACGGCGACCTTCTTGGGGTCGAGGCCGAGGCTCGCCACGAGGTCGGCGATGCTGGAGCCGGGCGCGATGCGGCGAGGTTCGCCGTTGACGGTAAGCAGGAGTTCGTCAGCCATGCCGCCGGGCAATAGCGCTCAGCAGGCGGCGTGCAAGTTCCGAATGTGTGCGAAGGCGACGAGGCCGACGCCCAGGATGGTGAGCACGGCCTCGGGCGTTCCATGCCCGACGAACAGCGCCGCCGCCATCAGGGCGAGACCGAATCCGCCGATGACGAGGGGTGCGATCCGGCCATGGCGAAGAACCCCGAAACCGAGCGATGCAACGCCGATTCCCAGCGCCATGGCGAGCCCGATGCGGTGGATTTCGGGCGAAAGCAGTACTTCGCCGCCAAGTCCCAGTACCCCGACCAGAACGACACCTAACACGCAATGAACCGCACATAGGCCGCTCAGAATGATCCCGACACGGTCGAGGCGGTTTCGAATCGCGATGATGGCAGTGCGCATGCGAGGGCAGATATGTAATGTTGTATCATCAATCAACCCCCAGCAGTGCGATGACACGTCCCGTCTACGTGGGTCTTGCGCAAATCTCCGCGGAAACGCAGAGGAACGCGCCATGAAAAAAGAATTCGACGCATGAGAGTGAACGACGGCCGCCCGATCATCGGGACGAGTGACGATATCGCCCCGATGGTGCGCTGGCTGCTCACCGTTGCCGTTCTGGTGGTGCTGATCGTGGTCGTCGGCGGGATCACCCGTCTGACCGAGTCGGGCCTTTCCATCACCCAGTGGAAGCCGCTGACCGGCGCGATCCCGCCTCTCACCGACGCGCAGTGGCAGGCCGAGTTCGCCGGATACAAGCGCATCCCGCAGTATCTCGAGGTCAACGGGCCGGCGGGGATGACGCTGGCGCAGTACAAGTTCATCTACTTCTGGGAGTGGGTCCACCGCCTGCTCGCTCGCGTGATCGGCCTGGTCTTCGCGGTGCCGCTGGCGTGGTTCTGGTACAAGCGGACGATCCCCGGCGGCTACAAGCACCGGCTGCTGGCGCTGCTGGCGCTGGGCGGCCTGCAGGGCGTGGTCGGCTGGTGGATGGTCTCCTCCGGCCTCAGCGCCGAGGCGCTCGACCGGGTGAGCCACTTCCGACTTGCCGCCCACCTGCTGGTGGCACTGTTCACGCTGGGCGGCCTCGTCTGGACCGCACTCGACCTTCGGGCGCTCGGCAAGGGTGAGCCCCGGGCGCGGCTGACGGGCTTCGGCGCGCTGGCGCTGGGTATGCTGGCGGTGCAGCTGTTCATGGGCGCGATGGTCGCAGGGCTGCGCTCGGGCGTGGTCGCGGGCGGCGGCTGGCTGAACTGGGACGCCTGGCCGCTGATGCAGGGCAGCTTCTTCCCGGACGGGGTCGAGTGGGCGAAGGGCGCGCTGCATGCTTTGGTGAACGACCCCTACCTCACGCACTTCGTCCACCGCTGGTGGGCCTGGGCCGTGGTCGCGGTGCTGATCGTGATGGGCCGCAGGCTCAAGGCCAAGCATTACCGGATGGTCTCGGTCGCGGTTCATGCCGCCTTCGGGACGCAGGTGCTGCTCGGCATCTTCACCGTCTGGTCGGGCGTGACGCTGTGGATCGCGGTGGCGCACCAGCTCTGCGGCGCGCTGCTGGTGGCAGCGACCGTGTGGGGCGCCCACTCGCTGGGACGCCGCACCTGAGCGGGAAAAGTCGGGGCGGTATTATTTTACCTCCCGGCAATCCCGCGGTTTGCTTGACTTTATCCCCTGTTTCGACGAATTGGCCGCCTTCCGCAGCTCGCCGGGGATTCGCTTCCGGCAGCCGCGAACGAAACACATAGGGATAGACCAGCCATGAAGGCTCTCACGAAGGTCACCCGGTCGATCAAGCCGGCCGAGGTGGA
Organism: Novosphingobium sp. AP12; assembly: GCF_000281975.1. Lineage (GTDB taxonomy): Bacteria > Pseudomonadota > Alphaproteobacteria > Sphingomonadales > Sphingomonadaceae > Novosphingobium. Next base: position 15,241 of record NZ_AKKE01000172.1, read on the forward strand.
GAAGAAGTGGCATCTTATCGATGCCGAAGGTCTGGTGGTTGGCCGTCTCGCCGTCATCATCGCCGACCTGCTGCGCGGCAAGCACAAGCCGAGCTACACCCCGCACGTTGACTGCGGCGACCACGTCGTCGTCATCAACGCGGAGAAGGTTCGCTTCACCGGCAACAAGCTGAAGCAGCAGACCTACTACAAGCACACCGGCTACGCCGGCGGCATCAAGGAAATCACCGCGGACAAGGTCCTCGCGGGCCGCTTCCCCGAGCGCGTGCTCGAGAAGGCTGTCGAGCGTATGGTTCCCCGTGGTCCGCTCGGCCGCGACCAGATGCGCGCCCTGCACCTCTATGCAGGTACCGAGCACCCGCACGGTGGCACCCAGCCCGAAGCGCTCGACGTCGCTTCGATGAACCGCAAGAACAAGGTGGGCGCATAATGTCCGAAAACGAAACCGTTCAGAGCCTGTCCGACCTCAAGGACATCACCGGCGACGTGACCGTGGCCGACGATGCAGGCGAAACCTTCGTCCCCAAGGTGTCGAACGCTCCGCTGCGCGAGCAGCAGATCGACGCCCAGGGCCGCGCCTACGCCACCGGCCGCCGCAAGGACGCCGTTGCCCGCGTGTGGATCAAGCCCGGCTCGGGCAAGATCACCGTCAATGGCCGTGACCAGGAAGTCTACTTCGCCCGTCCGACCCTGCGTCTGGTCATCAACCAGACCTTCCAGGTCGCTGGCCGCGAAGACCAGTACGACGTTGTCTGCACCGTCAAGGGTGGTGGTCTCTCGGGCCAGGCCGGCGCCGTGAAGCACGGTATCGCCCAGGCCCTGTCGAAGTACGAGCCTGCGCTGCGCGCCTCCGTCAAGGCCGCCGGCTTCCTTACCCGCGACCCGCGCGTCGTCGAGCGTAAGAAGTACGGCCGTGCCAAGGCACGCAAGAGCTTCCAGTTCTCGAAGCGCTAAGCTTCCAGAGCTTCGGCTTACGAAAAAGGGGTCGCGGGCAACCGCGGCCCTTTTTTTGTTTTGGAGCCTCGCCGGTGTCGCATCTCGAGCCTTGGCATCATCACGCTTGGCGCGCATTTCCACAAAAGAACAAATATGGAACATCTAGGATTTTTCCTATATGAGAGTCGTCGGCGGTAATTCTGCCGTCGATCCGATGAAGGAAAAGCCAGTGTCGTTTGCTGACGTGTGCCTCCTTCTGGGCGTCCTGTTCGCGTTCGCCACCCTCGTACTGAAGGTGGTGGAGGTGAAGGGCCGGAAGTAGGCAACGGGCGGGGGATGCGTTGCAGCGTGTCCCCCGAACGATAAACCCCCGCCGTTTGCAGCGGCGGGGGTTTGATCGGATGGCCAAGGCCAGCATCGTTTGCTGCGGCAATCTACGCTTTTTGGGCGAGGGTTTCAAGTTAAGCGTATTTTATGCATCGGAAGCGGTGATTGTTGGCGCCCTGAAATGAATAAAGCCGGTCCGTGCTTGGTCAGTTGCTGCTGGCGGCCGGGTTGTCCAGCTTGGCCATCGCGGCTTCAAGCGCCTTGTGCATGCTCAGCGTATCCGCCGCCTGGCGCGGGGGATAGGCCTTCAGGCTGGCAAGGTGCTCGGCGATGAAGGGGGTGCCGGCGGTCGGCGCCCAGAGCTTGTTGGCGAAGAACTTGCGGCCGATGTAGCCCCATTCGTGGCTTTCCGGGTCCATCTTCTCCATCGGGTACATGCGCAGGTGGAACAGGTACGGCACGGAAGGATAAGTCTTGTCGTTGAACCAGCTGCCCTCCTTCTTGACGCCGATGTGCATCTTCCAGTTGTTCACCCGGATCGCGGTCAGCTCGGTCTCGTCGTAATAGAAGTAGGCCCTGCGCGCCGAGACCTTGCTGGCGCCCTTCCACATGTCGAGCTGGTTGAAGCCGTCGAGATGGACCTTGTAGGTCAGCTCGCCCGCCAGCTTGGTGCCTTCGAGCAGCTTCCTTTATGTCTGGCAATCCGGCCGCCGCCGCGAGCGTCACGTAGACGTCCTCGTGGTTCTGGACGCCGTTGCACCAGCTTCCCGCCGGAATGTTGCCCGGCCAGCGCGCCAGCATCGGCACGCGCACGCCGCCTTCCCAGGTGGTGCCCTTCTCGCCGCGGAAGGGTGCATAGCCGCCGTCGGGCCAAAGCATCATTTCGTTGCCGTTGTCGGTCGAGTAGATGACGATGGTGTCGTCGGCGAGGTCGTTGTCGTCGAGCCACTTGAGCAGCACGCCGACCTGTTCGTCATGCTCGATCATCTTGGCGCGCACCACGTCTTCCTCGGCGCGGCCCTCGTCGACGGCCATCTGCACGTACTTCTTCTGAGGGTGCGAGTGGATGTGGATCGCGGTGGTGTTGAACCAGCAGAAGAACGGGCCTTCCTTGTTGCGTTCCAGCCAGTCGATCGTCTTGTCGACCACGTCGCCGTCGAAGGTCTCCATCCGCTTGCGGGTGAGAGGGCCCGTGTTCTCGATCTTCTGCTTGCCGCGCTTGCCGAAAACGCCGTCGTCGGTCTCGTCGAACTCGTCGGTCGCCCAGGCGTGGAGTACGCCGCGAGGCCCGTACTTCTTGAGGTATTCAGGGTTCTTCTGGCCCGGATAGTCCAGCTCCTCGGGTTCTTCCTCGGCGTTGAGGTGGTAGAGGTTGCCGAACCATTCGTCGAATCCGTGGACGGTGGGCAGGAAGTCGTTGCGGTCGCCGAGGTGGTTCTTGCCGAACTGGCCGGTCTTGTAGCCGGCGACCTTCAGCACTTCGGCAAGGGTCGGGTCTTCCTTCTGGATGCCGCGCGGAGAACCCGGGATGCCGATCGTGGTCATGCCGGTGCGGACCGGCAGCTGCGAAAGCGCTCATCCGCGCGCGGTCGGCCGTGCCGGATGCGGGAAGGGAGCGGGAGCCGGGTCCAACGGACTCGATAGTCCGCCGAACCCGGCCGGTGCCGATGGCTGTCACCTCCGGCGGCGTCGGCGACCAGCTCGCCGTCGCTGAACGGCTGCGCTGTTCGCCCGCCATCTTCAGTACATGTGCTGGCCGCCGTTGATGCTCAGCGTCGAGCCCGTGACGAACGCGGCGTTTTCCGAGCACAGGAAGGCGCAGCCACGCGCGATCTCGTAGGCGCTGCCGAGGCGGCCGACGGGGATCTTGGCGACGATCTTCTCGAGCACCGGCGCAGGCACCGCGGCGACCATGTCGGTGTCGATGTAGCCCGGCGCGATGGCGTTGACGGTGACGCCGTACTTGGCGCCTTCCTGTGCCAGCGCTTTCGTGAAGCCGTGGATGCCGCTCTTGGCCGCCGCGTAGTTCACCTGGCCGTACTGGCCGGCCTGGCCGTTGATCGAGCCGATGTTGACGATCCGCCCCCAGCCACGCTCGCGCATGCCCGCGAAAGTCGCCTTCGCGGTGTTGAAGCAGCCGCCCAGGTTGATGCGCATGACGTCGTTCCAGTCGTCGAAGCTCATGCGCTGCAGCACGCCGTCGCGGGTAATGCCGGCGTTGTTGATGACGATGTCGATCGGGCCGACCTCGCTGGCGATGCGGTCGCAGTATTCCTGCGTCGCCTCGTGATCGCCCACGTCCCACTTGTAGGCGGGGATGCCGGTTTCCTCGGTGAAGGCCTTGGCCTTTTCCTCGTTGCCTGCGTAATTCGCAACGACCGTGTGACCGCGCTCCTGCAGGGCGAGCGAGACAGCCTTACCGATACCCCGGGTTCCCCCGGTAACAATTGCAACGCGAGCCATATCAAGCCTTTCGCTATGTGAGCATCCACCAGCGACAGTGCTATGAAATCAATATGACCGCGGCAAGGCCGACTATTGACCTAAACGCGCTTGTAATGAGGAGTTTTGGTTGCGGAAACCGCAATCATGATTGCGGTTTGGGAATCGGGCGCGTCATGGTGCACCGATCAGAAGTGGAACTGGGTGCCTACGTAGACGGCCTGGCTGTCCTGCTTGCCGTCGGTCAGCGGGACGAGCCGCTCGCGCTCCTGCGAGTAACGCACGCCTGCGGTGACATCGAGGTTCTCGGTCACGCGGTAGGCGCCGCCGAGGTCGACTTCGCCCGCTTCTCCGGCGAACGTATGCGGCGCGCGCCCGGCAGGGCGCTTCTCGTCGATCGAAATGCGCGGGGAGAAGCGCGATTCGTCCTTCGCGGCGGAGCCGGGCGCAAGGCTGAACTTCTTGAGGTCCGGTAGCTCCGCCATCGGTTTGGCCGGGGCCTGCGGCACCAGGTTCTGCGCGAAGTTCTGGTAGCCGCGCGATACGCCCAGATTGAAAGCGGTCGGCGCGATACGCAGGCGCGCATCCTGCGGTGCCTGCGCCATCGGGGCGCGGCCGTGGACGATGATCGCCTGCGCCGCCTCGGGATCGACGCGCACCGCGACCGTCACCGCGCGGTCCTGCCGGTCAGGCGTGCCCGCCGGGGTAAAGGGAAACAGCTGTCCCTTGGCGAGCGAGCGCATGGCGATGGCGCGCGAGAGGTTTTCCGGAGTCGCCTCGGGATCGAGCGATTCGATATGCTCGGGACCGGCATGCGACTGGAAGTTGGTGGAAAAGGCCAGCACCGCGCTCGGCAGGGCGAGCAGGCTTACGCAGCCCGCCAGGAGCAGGCTGCCCTTCATGCCGCTTCTCGCCGCGGTGCCCCGCTCGGTACTCATGTTCAGGCCCTGTCATTTCGCGCTATTTCGCCGGGGCATACCTTGCGAAAGAATCGCTGCAGGGGCCCGGCTCCATATCGGCCGTGCCAGATTAACACGTCCTGAGTGCCTTGGGAAAGAGGGCGACACGTTCAGCCCCCGCTCAGCGTGCCGCGTCAAGGACGGGCGAGTGCCTCCGTTACGGGCCGGCAATCCCTTCGGGCGCACTTGCCGCCCGGCCAGCGGCGGTTATAGAGGCTTTTGACGATGGGTCCGGCCCGCGTCCGCTTTGTTTTGCGGACAGGCAGGGCCCGGCACGAAACTGGGAATGACAATGACAGGCAGCACCGATACCGGCCTTCTTACCCTGCGCAATGTCGCAACCGCAGGTTTCTGCGCCGTGGCGGCGCTTGCGCTGGCCGGTTGCGGCGGCGGTCGCGAGTCCAAGAAGGCCACGCTGGCACCCTCGCAGGTGACCACGATCGGCGTGAACAGCTACCTGTGGCGCGCCAGCCTCGATTCGGTGTCGTTCATGCCGCTGCTCCAGTCGGACAGCGCCGGCGGCGTCATCATCACCGACTGGTACGTGAACCCCAAGACCCCGACCGAGCGCGTGAAGGTCTCGATCATGATCCTCGACCAGAACCTGCGCGCCGACGCGCTGAAGGTGACGGCGGTGCGCGAAGTTTCGCAGGGCGGCGGCTGGGCTCCGGCTCCGGTCCAGGCCGCGACCGTGCAGAAGCTCGAGGACATCATCCTCACCCGTGCCCGCGACCTGCGCCGCGATTCGATCGGCGGTTGAGATTTGCCGGGCGGCCGATAGCGCCGCCCGGATCATTTAGGCGGGCCCGTTTGCCCGCAGGAGTTTAGACAAAGATGACCGAGCGGTTCGATCCGGCTCAGGCCGACACGCGCTGGCAGGCTGCGTGGGACGAAGCGCAGAGCTTCCGCGCCGACGACACGTCCTCCAAGCCCCGCAGCTACGTGCTTGAGATGTTCCCCTATCCCTCGGGGCGCATCCACATCGGCCACGTGCGCAACTACACGATGGGCGACGTGCTGGCGCGCTACAAGCGGATGAAGGGCTTCGAGGTCCTCCACCCGATGGGCTGGGATGCGTTCGGCATGCCCGCCGAGAACGCGGCGATGGAAAAGGGCGTCCACCCCGGCGGCTGGACGCGCGAGAACATCGCCAACATGAAGGCCCAGCTCAAGCGCCTCGGCTTCGCGCTCGACTGGAGCCGCGAGATCGCCACCTGCGAGCCGGACTACTACGGCCACGAGCAGGCGCTGTTCCTCGACCTCTACGCACACGACCTCGTCTACCGCAAGGAATCGGCGGTCAACTGGGACCCGGTCGACCAGACCGTGCTCGCCAACGAGCAGGTCATCGACGGGCGCGGGTGGCGTTCCGGCGCGCTGGTCGAGAAGCGCAAGCTCTCGCAGTGGTTCCTCAAGATCACAGACTTCGCGGACGAGCTGCTCGAGGGCCTCTCCACCCTCGACAAGTGGCCTGAAAAGGTCCGCACGATGCAGGAGAACTGGATCGGCAAGTCGCAGGGCCTGCAGTTCAAGTTCGACCTGTCGACCGGCGGCAGCGTCGAGGTCTACTCGACCCGCCCCGACACCATCTTCGGCGCCAGTTTCGTCGCCGTCGCCGCCGATCACCCGATCGCGCAGGCCGCCGCCGTGGGCCGTCCTGAGGTCCAGGACTTCATCGCGCTGTGCAAGCAGGGCGGCACCACCGCCGCCGAGCTGGAAACCGCCGAGAAGCTCGGCTTCGACACCGGGATCACCGCGAAGCACCCGTTCACCGGCGCCGACCTGCCGGTGTTCATCGCCAACTTCGTGCTGATGGACTACGGCACCGGCGCCGTCATGGCCGTCCCCGGCCACGACCAGCGCGACTTCGAATTCGCCACCAAGTACCAGCTGCCGATCCTGCGCGTCGTCGCCGCCAGCGCGGCAGATGCCGACAAGCCGTTCGACGGCGAATCCGAAGCTGGTGACGGCGTGCTCGTCAACTCGGGCATCCTCGACGGCATGAGCGTTGCCGACGCCAAGGCGCAGGTCATCGCCCGGGCCGAAAGCGAAGGCTGGGGCGAGGGCAAGACCGTGTGGCGCCTGCGCGACTGGGGCGTCTCGCGCCAGCGCTACTGGGGCACGCCGATCCCGTTCATCCACTGCGAGGTCTGCGGCGTCGTGCCGGTGCCCAAGAAGCACCTGCCCGTCGTCCTGCCCGAGGACGTCGATTTCCAGACCCCCGGCAACCCGCTGGTGCGCCACCCGACCTGGAAGCACGTCGACTGCCCGCAGTGCGGCGCCCCCGCCCGCCGCGAGACCGACACGCTCGACACCTTCGTCGACAGCTCGTGGTATTTCCTGCGCTTCGCCAGCCAGCCCGGCGACCGTCCGTTCGACCCGGCAAAAATTGCCGAGTGGCTGCCGGTCGAGCAGTACATCGGCGGCATCGAGCACGCGATCCTGCACCTGCTCTACGCCCGCTTCTGGACCCGCGCGCTGGCCCGGATCGGCAAGATCGACGTCAAGGAGCCGTTCGGCAGCCTGTTCACGCAAGGCATGGTCACGCACGAAACCTACTTCCGCATCAACGACGCCAACGGCCAGCCGGTCTACTTCACACCCGGTGAAGTCGAGCGCAGCTCAGAATCCGCCCGCCTCAAGGCGGACGGCGCGCCGGTCGAGGTCGGCCGCGTGATCAAGATGTCGAAGTCGAGGAAGAACGTGGTCGATCCCGACGAGATCGTCGCGACTTACGGCGCCGACGCGATCCGCTGGTTCATGCTGTCCGACAGCCCGCCCGAGCGCGACCTGCCGTGGTCCGAGGCCGGGATCGAGGGCTGCGGCCGCTTCGTCCAGCGCCTGTGGCGCCTGTTCGGCCAGTACGACGCCGCCGCCACCGGCGAGGACAAGGCGCTCGACCGCAAGGCCCACCAGACCGTCGATGCCGCAGCGCGCGACATCGAATCGCTCGGCTTCAACAAGACCGTCGCGCGCATCTACGAACTGACCGGCGCGATCGAGAAGGCCGCGCCCTCCGCCAGCCGCTCGGCCGCGATCCGCACGCTGCTGCTGCTGGTCGCGCCGATGATGCCGCACCTCGCCGAGGAGGCCTGGACCACCATCGGAGAGGGTCTTGTCGCTGACGCCGCCTGGCCTGACGTCGACCCCGCGCTGCTGGTCGATGACGAAGTGACGGTCGCCGTCCAGGTCAAGGGCAAGCTGCGCGATACCCTGACCGTCGCCAAGGGCACCTCGAAGGAGGACCTCGAGGCGCTTGCCCTCGCCAGCGAGAAGGTGCAGCGTGCCCTCGATGGAGCTCAAGTGCGCAAGGTGATCGTGGTGCCCGACCGTCTGGTAAATCTCGTCGCATGAAGGCTTTAGCGGCCCTTTTCGGCGCCATGGTCGGCACCGTGGCACTCGCCGGTTGCGGCCTTTCGCCGATGTATGCGGGCGGCGGCAACGCCGCCGTCGCGCAGGGTCTGGCCGGCGTGCAGGTCTCCGCGATCGACGGCCGGGCCGGTTGGCTGGTGCGCAACGCGCTGGTCGACGAACTCGGTATGTCGGGCCAGAAGGGCGTGGCTCCGCGCTACCGTCTCGATGTCCGCCTCGACGACAAGCTGGAAAGCTTCGCGCTGCTGTCGAACGACACGGTCGGCCGTGAACGTCGTACCCTGCGCGCCCGCTACCAGCTGGTCGACGCCGGCAGTGGCGAGATCGTCCTCGACGCCACGGCCGGCGCCGACGCGGGCATCGACGTCGTCTCGTCCGACTATGCGACGATCGCCGCCGAACAGACAGCGCTGGAGAACATGGCCAAGGACGTGGCGACCCGCATCGTCACCAATGTCGCGCTCCGCCTGCGCGGCGACACGCGCCAGTAAGAGGCCGTGAAGGCCAGCCAGAAGGAATTTCCCGGGCTCGCCGCCCGCGCCGCCCGCGAGGCGCGCGTGTTCTTCTTCTGCGGCCCCGACGAATCGAGCGCCTTCGACGCCGCCGCCCACATCGTCTCGCTCCTGCCCGACCCGGGCGAGCGCATCGAGATGGCCGGCGCGGAGCTGCGCCGTGATCCCGTGAAGCTGGGCGACGAGGCCCGGTCCAACTCGCTGTTCGGCGGGGCGCGCCACATCTGGGTCCGCGCGGCGGGCGACGAGGCGCACGACGCGGTACAGACTTTGCTCGAAAACGACATCGAGGGCTGCCCGGTCGTGATCGTCGCCACCGGCGCCACCGACAAGTCGCGCACCGCCAAGCTGCTCGCCGCCAGGCCGGACGGGCTCGTGGCGATGTTCTACCCGCCCGACCTCGGCGCGGTGACAGCAGCCGTGCGTACCATGGCCAACACCGCAGGCGTCAAGATCGGCAGCGAGATCGCCGAGCGGATCGCGCGCGGCGCCGGGCTCGACACCCGGATCGCCCGATCGGAAGTGACCAAGCTCGCGCTTTACCTTGATGCTTCGCCTGAGACGCCGCGGGCCGTTTCGATGGCGGACCTGGACGCCGTGGGCGCCTCGACGGAGGACGAGGGCTTCGGCTCGCTCGTCGACGCGGTGCTGGGCGGGCGGCGCGAGGCGATCGGGCCGGAACTGCGGCGGATGCGCGAGCAGGGGATGAACCCGGTCGGTCTGCTGCTCGCCTTCGAGCGCCGCGCGGCGCAGCTGGCCGGCCTCGCCGCAAGGCTGGGGGATGTCCGGGACGTCGCCGGCTTCCTCAAGGCGGAAGCAGGCGCCAGGCGCGTGTTCTGGAAGGACCAGCCGGCGCTTACGGCCCAGTTGCAGGTGTGGCGCGGCCACAAGCTGGAGCGTCTGGTGGCGCGACTCGTCGGCTTGCACCAGGCGTTGATGATCAACAGTCAGGACGCAGAATTATTGTTGGCCAATGGCTTGTTGACAATAGCTCGGTCGGCCCGTCCCGAATCCAGACACCGGACTATTCACACGTCCTGACGAATACTCTTTTCCGGTTGCCTCGCATGTTCATACGGGCGTATACCTATTGCGCCGCAGCATGCCCGCCATGCAGCGTGCGCCGATAACATCTGTGTGAGGGAATCGTCGGCGTGAGTTCGCAACCAGGAGTGCCGGGCCGATGAACGCGCCTTTCGCCGCACGCCCGCTCCTGAAGGAGGGGACGGAGTTCGACGACTTGCTGGTCGCGCCGTCTCGCGAACGCCGCCGCCTCCAATGCTACCTTGCCCTCGTCGTCGCCGACATCTGCGCAATCTTCATCGGCTTCAGCCTTACCGGCTACCTTCTTTCGGGCACCCAGGGTTTTCCCGAGAGTCTCGTCCACGCCCAGCTGATCCTGCCGATCTACCTGACCCTCGCGCTCTACAACGGCTCGTACTCCACCAGCGCGCTGCAGCAGGGCTGGACCGGGGTGTGCCGCGCGATGGTGGCGATCGTCATCGCGGTTGTGGTGGTGGTCTTCGTCCAGTTCCTGATCCGCCCGGACGCCGACGTTTCGCGCTGGGCCTTCAACGGCGGCGCGATCTGCGCGATGTTCGTCATCGCCTGGACGCGCCTGCAGCTTCGCAGCTTCGTGCGCTGGCGCTGCGGCGAGAACGTGCTCAACGAGCTCATCATCGACGACGGCGGCCCGCAGGTGAACCTGCGCGGCGCGATCCGGATATCAGCCGCCGCGATGGGCCTGCGCCCCAATCTCAATGACCCCAATGCGCTCGACCGCATCGGTCTCATCCTGCGCAACATCGACCGTGTGGTGGTGAGCTGCCCCTCGGGGCGCCGCGCCGAGTGGGCGATGATGCTCAAGGGCGCCAACGTCGATGGCGAAGTGCTGGACGACGAGGTCGCCCGCCTCGGCGCGCAAGGCGCGCGTGTGGTCGGCAAGCACGGGCTGCTGCTGGTCTCGGCGGGGCCGCTGGGCCTTCGTGACCGCGCGATCAAGCGCCTGTTCGACGTCGCCTTCGCGGGCGGGGCCATCCTCGCGCTGTCGCCGCTGCTGATCACGGTGGCACTGGCGGTCAAGATCCAGGACGGCGGCTCGGTGTTCTTCACCCAGCGACGCATGGGCCGCGGCAACCGCTTCTTCAACATGTACAAGTTCCGGTCCATGACGCAGACGCTCTGCGACACCGACGGCAACGTCTCCGCCTCGAAGGACGACAAGCGCATCACGCGCGTCGGCAGCTTCATCCGCAAGACCAGCATCGACGAGCTGCCGCAGCTGTTCAACGTGCTGCTGGGCGATATGAGCCTCGTCGGCCCGCGTCCGCACGCCACCGGCTCGCTGGCGGGCGACAAGTTGTTCTGGGAAGTCGACCTGCGCTACTGGCAGCGCCACTCGCTCAAGCCCGGTCTGTCGGGGCTGGCACAGGTGCGCGGCTTCCGCGGAGCCACCGACCACGAATCCGACCTCGTCAACCGCCTCCAGGCCGACCTCGAGTATCTGGAAGGCTGGACGATCATGCGCGACATCCAGATCATCCTGCTGACCATGCGCGTTCTGGTCCACGACCGGGCGTTCTGAGGGCTAACGCCCGGCCGCCCGGCTCCATACGCTGGACGTAGGATATTTGTGAGATAGGGACGCCGGAGGTATTGCCCGGCAGTTTCCGGCTCTCAGTTGCCCTTCTGTTTGGGAACCGAGAACGTGCCCGAGACGCGGCCGCCAGGGCCGCCCGAAGCCGACGACACGCCGCTGTTGAGATCGACCACAAGGCGGCCACCGCGCAGCGTGTCGCCGTTGAGACGCTTGATCGTGGCGTTGCCGGTCATCGTGATGATCCGCTGGTTGAAGTCGTAGATGCCCACGTCCCCGGTCGCGGTCTCGTTAGGGCGGGTGACGACCACGCCGCCGCTCGCGGTGATGCGCTGGATCTGCATCGATCCGGTGTTGGTGAAGTTCACCACCGTGCGGGCCGCGCGCAGGCGCAGTTCGGCCTGTTTGACGTCGACGTTGCCCGAGAGGACGACGCGGTCCTGCCTGTCCTGCAACTCTATGCGGTCGGCGGCATAGTCGACAGGCGCGTCCGAATTGTGGCCCGAGAGCACCTGCGCGTCGATCTGTGGCGATCCGGCGAGGGCGGCCAGCCCGAGCACCGGGACGGCCAGCGCAACGCGGAAAAGTGTCTTGGGGGCGGCGATCATTGCGGTATCCTCAGCTTGCCGGGCGTCATGCGCAGCCGGGCATTGCCTTCGAGCGTCACGGTGCGGTTTTCAAGGTCCGCCTTCATCGAATCGGCGCGGAACACGCCGGTGGGCACGGTCCCGTCGACACCGCCCGATCCAACCGCGACTTGAGACTTCACGTCGATGGCGACCTTGCTGGTGGTCATCTTGTAGCCGTCGGGCGCGGCGAAGTTCACCGGGCCGTTCACCGCGATCTGCTCAGTGTCGTAGTTGTAGGCGCCGTTGGGCGCGACGATCTGGGCAGGACCGTCGTTCAGGCTCATCAGCGCCTTGAGCTTGTCCATCTGCACCACCGGCGTCGTCGCGCTCTGCTGTACGGCGGTGCCGGCGGTGACCACGAAGCCGCGCTGCTTGTTGTCCTTGCCGCGATAGGCGGCGTCGGCGACGCGCAGGCGCTCGTTGGTCACGGCGACCTTGTTGCGGTCGAGCAGGAAGCTGATCTCGCCGCGCGGGGACAGCGGCACCAGGATCATCACCGCCGCGACCACGCCGATGCCCGCCGGCAAGGCCTTGGCAAGAAAGCCGACGAGCCGGTCGTGCGAGCCGCCGGGCGCGGCGAAGTGCCGGCGGCGGTTGCGGATCTCTACGGCTTCTACGGACATGGCGGTTCAGGAAACTCCCGGAGGTCGATCAGGCTGCTTCGTGGCTGAAGATGTCGTGGTCGGGCCACCCGGCGAGGTCGAGGCGGGCGCGGGCGGGCAGGAAGTCGAAGCAGGCCTGCGCCAGTTCGGTCCGGTGCTCGCGGGCGAGGCGCTCGACCAGGATGGTATGCATGGCGTGGAGGTAGCGCACGTCGGACGCGGCGTAATCCTTCTGCGCCTCGGTCAGCTCGGGCGCGCCCCAGTCGCTCGACTGCTGCTGCTTGGACACTTCCTTGCCGAGCAGTTCGCGCACGAGGTCCTTGAGGCCATGGCGGTCGGTATAGGTGCGCACCAGCTTGCTGGCGATCTTGGTGCAGAACACAGGCGCGGCGGTGACGCCGAGGTAGTGCTCCACGGCGGCAAGGTCGAAGCGCGCGAAGTGATAGAGCTTGAGGCGCGCCGGATCGGCCAGCACCGCCTTGAGGTTCGGTGCGTCGAACGTGCTGCCCGGGCCGAAGCGCACGAGGTGCTCGTCCCCCTTGCCGTCCGAAATCTGCACCAGGCAGAGCCGGTCGCGAGGGGTGATGAGCCCCATCGTTTCGGTGTCGATAGCGACGGGCCCCGGCGCGAGCACGCCTTCGGGGAGATCTTCTTCGTGGAGATGGACAGCCATAGTCCGGAAATGCTTAGGGACTGGGCCGGTGTTGCGCAATGCCGGCTGAACCGGTGCGCCAGTTTTTCGGAAGAGGCGGGGACATGACCGCAACACACGATGTTCAGGATATCCCCGAAAGCTGGGCCGCGGCGCTCGCTCCCGTGCTCGCCGCGCCCGAGGCGCGCAAGCTGGGCGGCTGGCTCAAGGCCGAGGAAGCGGCGGGCAAGCGTATCTTCCCGCCGCGCGGGACTCGGCTTCGGGCCTTCGAACTGACCCCTCTCGACGAAGTGCGCGTGGTGATCCTGGGGCAGGACCCCTACCATGGCACCGGGCAGGCGCATGGCCTCGCCTTCTCGGTGCAGGAGGGTGTGCGGGTGCCGCCCTCGCTGGTCAATATGTACAAGGAACTGGCGACCGACTGCGGCGTCACCGCGCCCGGCCACGGCAACCTCGAACACTGGGCGCGGCAGGGCGTGCTGCTGCTCAACAACGCGCTGACGGTGGAGGAGGGCCAGGCCGGCTCGCACCAGAACCGGGGCTGGGAAGCCGTCACCGACGCTGCCGTCGCCGCCGTGGCCGCGAAGGAGGAGCCCTGCGTGTTCTTGCTCTGGGGCAACCACGCCAAGAAGAAGGCGATGCGCGTGCCCGGGCTGGCGCAGAGCCACCACCTCGTGCTGACCGCCCCGCATCCGAGCCCGCTGTCGGCCTACGCCGGATTCTTCGGCAGCCGCCCCTTCAGCAAGGCCAATGCCTTCCTGGCCGCGCACGGACGGGGGACGATCGACTGGTAGGCGATGCGGCCAGTCGGCCACGGCCAGTCGCTTTGCCCCCGACCTTCGAGGGTGATGACCCACGAGGAGCGTGGACCGAGGTGAGGCGTGAACTCGGCCTCAGGCTGACGGACCAGCCAGCGCCTCGTCCATCTCGTAGTGGCTCATGGCGCCGCCGATGGTGAGGTCGCCGAAGGCGGCGCGGAACTTGCCGAAATCCTCGAGGTCGCGGACGGCCTGGTGGGCTTCCATCGAGGTCCACACGACGTTGAAAGTGAACTTCGAGGGGTTCTCCACCCCGCGCCCGAAGCGGGCACTTACCACGCCCTCGCAGGCGGCGAGGTGGGGCACGCCGGTTTCGCGCATGGCCCTGGCGAACTCGTCCTCGGCGCCCGGGCGCACTTCGATCTCGGCGATTTCCAGCAGCATCGGTGTTCTCCCTCTCAGGGGGCAATGAACCGGCCCGGGCGGGCTTGGTCAAGCGAGGGCGGGAAGTGATCGCCTTGGCGGGAGCGGGAAACGAAAAAGGGGCGCGCCTCGCGGCACGCCCCCTCTCATTCGATAGCGAATCCGATCAGCGCGGGAGCTGGCTCGAGCCCATCAGTACCTGGTCGACCGAGCGGGCGCACTGGCGGCCTTCACGGATCGCCCAGACGACCAGAGACTGGCCCCGGCGCATGTCGCCGCAGGCGAAGATCTGCTCGTCGGTGGTCTGGTACTTGAGCACGTCGGCCTTGACGTTGCCGCGCGGGTCCAGCTCGACGCCCGACTGATTGATCATGCCGGGCTTGCGCGGGCCGGTGAAGCCCATGGCTAGGAAGATCAGGTCCGCCTGCAGCGTGAACTCGCTGCCTTCGATCTCCTGCATCTTGCCGCCGACCCACTCGACGCGCACGCATTCGAGGCCGCGCACGTCGTTGTCGCCGACGACGCGCTTGGTCAGGATCGACCAGTCGCGGTCGGCGCCTTCCTCGTGGCTGGACGAGGTGCGCAGCTTGAGCGGCCAGAACGGCCACGACATCGCCTTGTCCTCCATAACGGGGGGCTTGGGCATGATCTCCAGCTGGGTGACCGATGCCGCGCCCTGCCGGTTGGAAGTGCCCACGCAGTCCGAGCCGGTGTCACCGCCGCCGATGACGATGACGTGCTTGCCGGTGGCCGAGACGGTGCCGCGCGGGGCGGCGCGCAGTTCGTCGTCGCCGGCATTGCGCTTGTTCTGCTGGGTCAGGAATTCCATCGCCAGGCGCACGCCGGGCAGTTCGGAGCCGGGGATGTCGAGCCGGCGCGCTTCCTCGGAACCGCCCGCGAAGACCACCGCGTCGAAGTTCTCCTTCAGCGAAGCGACCGAAACGGTCACGCCCACTTCGGTGGAGGTCTTGAACACCACGCCCTCGGCTTCCATCTGCGCCGCGCGGCGGTTGATGAGGTGCTTCTCCATCTTGAAGTCGGGGATGCCGTAACGCATCAGCCCGCCGACACGGTCGTTCTTCTCGAACACCGTGACCGAGTGGCCGGCGCGCGCCAGCTGCTGCGCGCAGGCGAGGCCCGCCGGGCCGGAACCCACCACCGCGATGGACTTGCCGGTGCGCCGCACCGGCGCCTGCGGCGTGATCCAGCCCTCGGCCCACCCTTTGTCGACGATCGCGCATTCGATCGACTTGATGGTCACCGGCTCGTCGATGATGTTGAGCGTGCAGGCCGCCTCGCACGGGGCGGGGCAGATGCGGCCGGTGAATTCCGGGAAGTTGTTGGTCGAGTGGAGCACGTCCAGCGCGTTGCGGAAGTCGTCCTCGTAGACCAGGTGGTTCCAGTCCGGGATGATGTTGTTGACCGGACAGCCGGTATGGCAGTGCGGCACGCCGCAGTTCATGCAGCGCGACGCCTGGTCCTTGAGCGCCTGCGGGGCGAGCGGGATGACGAATTCGTTGTAGTTCTTCAGCCGCGCATCGACCGGACCATACGTGCGGTCCTGGCGGTCGAGTTCGAGAAAGCCGGTTTCCTTGCCCATGCTATGCGATCCTAAATCTTATTCTGCTGCGACCGAGGCGGCTTCGAGGCGCTCGGCCTCCTGCTGGCGCAGAGCCTTGGCGTAGTCGCGCGGCATCACCTTGAGGAACTTGCCCAGCGTGTTCGACCAGTCGTCGAGCAATGCGCGGGCCTGTTTCGAGCCGGTGTGCAGGTGGTGGCGTTCGAGGAGGATGCGCAGGCGCTCCGCGTCGTGGCGTAGCGGGTCGCCCATGCCCAGGTCGGTGACCGAGGACGTGCGCTGCTGCGGACGGCCGGTGCCCTCATCTTCGTCGGCATCCGCCGAGATCGGAAGCAGGTCGACCATCGCGCCGTTGACCAGTTTGTCGAACTGGCCGTCCGCGTCGTAGACGTAGGCGATGCCGCCGGACATGCCCGCCGCGAAGTTGCGGCCGGTCTTGCCCAGCACCAGCACGACGCCGCCGGTCATGTACTCGCAGCCATGGTCGCCGCAGCCTTCGACCACCGCGATGGCGCCCGAGTTGCGCACGGCGAAACGCTCGCCGCCGACGCCGTTGAAGAACGCCTCGCCCGAGATCGCGCCGTAGAGCACGGTGTTGCCGACGATGATGTTCTTGAGCGGATCGCGGTCGACGTGACCGGGCTGGCGCACGATCACGCGGCCGCCCGACAGGCCCTTGCCGACGTAGTCGTTGGCATCGCCGGTCAGGTCGAGCGTGACGCCGTGGGCAAGCCAGGCGCCGAAGCTCTGGCCGGCGACGCCGGTGAGCTTCACGTTGATCGTGTTGTCGGGCAGGCCGGCATGGCCGTAGCGCTTGGCCACTTCACCCGAGAGCATCGCGCCCACCGTGCGGTTGACGTTGATGATCGGCTTTTCGATGCGGACCGCCTCGCGGTGGTCGAGCGCGTCGGTCGAGGCTTCGATCAGCGCGTTGTCGAGCGCGTTCTCGAGGCCATGGTCCTGCGTCTGCGACCAGTTGAGCGACGGACCGTCGCCCAGCGGGGCCTGATAGAGCAGCTTCGACAGATCGACGCCCTTGGCCTTCCAGTGGGTGATCGCCTTCTTCGTGTTCAGGCGATCGACGCGGCCGACCATCTCGGGGATGGTGCGGAAGCCCAGCTCGGCCATGATCGCGCGCAGTTCCTCGGCGACGAAGAAGAAGTAGTTGATCACGTGCTCGGGCTGGCCGGTGAAGCGGGCGCGCAGGACGGGGTCCTGGGTGGCGACGCCGACCGGGCAGGTGTTGAGGTGGCACTTGCGCATCATGATGCAGCCCGCCGCGATCAGCGGCGCGGTCGCGAAGCCGAACTCGTCGGCGCCCAGCAGCGCGGCGATGGCGACGTCGCGCCCGGTGCGCAGGCCGCCGTCGGCCTGCACCACCACGCGGCTGCGCAGGTTGTTGAGCAGCAGCGTCTGCTGCGTCTCGGCGAGGCCGATCTCCCACGGGGAGCCCGCGTGGGTCAGCGAGGTCAGCGGCGACGCGCCGGTGCCGCCCTCGTAGCCGGCGATGGTGATGTGGTCCGCGCGCGCCTTGGAGACGCCCGCCGCGACCGTGCCGACGCCGACTTCGGAGACCAGCTTGACCGAAACGCGCGCCTTGGGGTTCACGTTCTTGAGATCGTGGATGAGCTGGGCGATGTCCTCGATCGAGTAGATGTCATGGTGCGGCGGCGGGCTGATGAGGCCCACGCCCGGCGTCGAGTGACGGGTCGCGCCGATGGTGCGGTCGACCTTGTCGCCGGGCAACTGGCCGCCCTCGCCAGGCTTGGCGCCTTGGGCCATCTTGATCTGGATGTCGTCGGCGTTGACGAGGTACTCGGTGGTGACGCCGAAGCGGCCTGAAGCGACCTGCTTGATCGACGAGCGCATGGTGTCGCCGTTGTCCATCGGCTTGAAGCGGCGCGGGTCCTCGCCGCCTTCACCCGTGTTCGACTTGCCGCCGATGCGGTTCATCGCCACGGCCAGCGTGGTATGCGCTTCCCACGAGATCGAGCCGTAGCTCATCGCGCCGGTGGCGAAGCGCTTGACGATGTCGGTGGCCGGCTCGACCTCGTCGATCGGGATCGATTCGCCCGGCACGAAGTCCATCAGGCCCCGGATCGTGAGCATGCGCTCCGACTGGTCGTTGATGGTCTGGGCGAAGAGCTTGTACTTCTCGGGCACGTTGCCGCGCACGGCATGCTGGAGCAGACCGATGTTCTCGCTGGTCCAGGCGTGCTCCTCGCCGCGCACGCGCGCGCCGTAGATGCCGCCGACGTCAAGCATCGACTTGTAGATCGGATCGTCGCCGTAGGCGGCCTGGTGGCGGCGCACGGTCTCTTCCGCGATCTCGGCAAGGCCCGCACCCTCGATGGTGGTGGCGGTGCCGGTGAAGTACTTCTCGACGAAGGCGGTGGACAGGCCGACCGCGTCGAAGATCTGCGCGCCGCAGTACGACTGGTAGGTCGAGATGCCCATCTTGGACATGACCTTACGGATGCCCTTGCCGATGGCGTAGACGTAGTTCTTCGCGGCCTGCTCGGCGGTCACCGGCAGGTTCTTGCGCACGCGCAGCGCCTCGATCGTCTCGAGCGCGAGGTAGGGGTTGATCGCCTCCGCGCCGTAGCCCGCGAGCGCGCAGAAGTGGTGCACCTCGCGCGCTTCGCCGGTTTCCACGACGAGGCCGGTCTGCATGCGCAGGCCTTGGCGGACGAGGTGGTGGTGGACGGCAGCAGTGGCCAGCAGCGCCGGCATCGGGATGCGGCCCGGACCCTGCGCGCGGTCGGACAGGACGAGGATGTTCTTGTCCGCCAGCACCGCTTCGGTCGCGGCCCAGCACATCTCCTTGATCGCCATCTCCAGGCCCTCGGCGCCGCTCTTGGCGTCCCAGGTCATGTCGATGGTGCCGGTGCGGAACGCGCCGTCGAGCGCGGCTTCCACCGAGCGGATCTTGGCCAGGCCGAGGTCGGTCAGGATCGGCTGGCTGACTTCCAGGCGCTTGTGCGTGCCGGCGTCATGGCCGAGCAGGTTGGGGCGCGGGCCGATCATGGTGACGAGGCTCATCACCAGCTCCTCGCGGATCGGATCGATCGGCGGGTTGGTGACCTGGGCGAAGTTCTGCTTGAAGTAGTCGTAGAGCAGGCGCGACTTCGACGACAGCACCGGGATCGGCGTGTCGGTGCCCATCGAACCGAGCGGATCGTCGGCGTTCAGCGCCATCGGCTCGAGGAAGCGCGAGACGTCTTCCTGCGTGTAGCCGAACGCCTGCTGGCGATCGAGCAGCGTGCCCATCGCCATCGGCAGGGTGGCGAGGTCGGGCTCGATCACGTCGAGGTCGGCAAGCTTGTACTGCGCCTGGGTGAGCCACTTTTCATAGGGCTCGGCCTCGGCCAGCTTGGTCTTGATCTCCTCGTCCTCGATGATGCGGCCTTCCTCGAAGTCGATCAGCAGCATGCGGCCGGGCTGGAGACGCCACTTGCGCACGATGTTGTCTTCCTTGATCGGAAGGACGCCGCTCTCCGACGCCATGACGCACAGGTCGTCGTCGGTGACGAGGAAGCGCGCGGGGCGAAGGCCGTTGCGGTCGAGGGTGGCGCCGATCTGGCGGCCGTCGGTGAAGGCGACGGCGGCGGGGCCGTCCCACGGCTCCATCAGCGCGGCGTGGTACTCGTAGAACGCGCGGCGCTCGGCCGTCATCAGCGGGTTGCCCGTCCATGCCTCGGGGATGAGGATCATCATGGCGTGGGCAAGGCTGTACCCGCCCGCGAGCAGCAGCTCGAAGGCGTTGTCGAGGCAGGCGGTGTCCGACTGGCCGTGCGGGATCAGCGGCCACATCTTGTCGAGGTCGGCGCCGAGCAGCTCGGATTCCATGGTGCGGCGGCGGGCGTTCATCCAGTTCACGTTGCCGCGAACCGTGTTGATCTCGCCGTTGTGCGCCATGAAGCGGAACGGGTGCGCCAGCTTCCAGCTCGGGAAGGTGTTGGTCGAGAAGCGCTGGTGCACGAGGCCGAGCGCCGAGACGAACTCGGGGTTGCGCAGGTCGTCGTAGAACGAGCCGACCTGGGTCGCCAGCAACAGGCCCTTGTAGACGATCGTCCGGCTGGAGAAGCTGGGCATGTACAGCTCGGTCAGGCCGGGCAGGTCATGCTTTTCGGCCAGCGCCGCCAGCGGGTTCTGGGTCTGCTTGCGGATCGCCAGGATCTTGCGCTCGAACGCGTCCTGGTCGGCGCAGCTTTCGCCGCGGCCGACGATGCACTGGCGGATCACCGGCATCGATTCGAGCACGGTCTTGCCGAGGCCGTCGAGCGTGACGGGCACGTCGCGCCAGCCGATCAGGTGCTGGCCTTCCTTGTTGATGAACTTCTCGAAGATCGAGACGATCATGTCGCGCGCGGCTTCGTCCTGCGGCAGGAAGCACATCGCGACGGCGTAGTCGCCGGCCTTGGGCAGCTCGACGCCCGTCTCGGCGGCCCAGGTGCGCAGCAGCTGGTCGGGAAGCTGGGTCAGGATGCCGGCGCCGTCACCCAGCAGGGGGTCGGCGCCTACCGCGCCGCGGTGGTCGATGTTTTTCAGAATCTCCAGCGCCTGGGTAATGATCGCATGCGTTTTCTGGCCCTTGATATGGGCTACGAAGCCCACACCGCAGGAATCGTGTTCATTGCGCGCGTCATAGAGGCCCTGGGGCTTAGGAAATCCCATCGATAAAAACCCATCCTGTCATTTTTTTGGCCGGGGTTCACCTGGCATGCCCGCAGACGCGCACGAATCGTGCATCGACCCCACGCGGCATAGTGACCCCACGGTCCCCATGACGATTGGGGGACGGTTTTGCAACTGCGATGAGGCCACCTGCGCAGGATTGCGCGCGTGAATGCCGGAATTCGCGGCATTTTATTATCAGGAAACCCCGCCCGGATATTCTCCGGAGGGGGTTCTGGACAGGATGGGACCCGGATTATGTCGCGGAAGACTCGCTCAGGCGGCTCCGCTCATGCGCTGGAGGGTGGCGAGCGCGGCGCGGAGGGCGCGTTCGGTGGCCTCCTGGTCGGGGGCCTCGCCGCCGCCCGGTGCGTCGAACATGCGGTTGGGCGAAACGGGGGTCGAGGACTGGGGCGCGGGGGCCAGCGTCGGGCGACCGAACGGCACGGCATCGCGCGCCTGCTCACCTAGGATATCAGAAGCGGGTTCGTCTTCTTCGCTCTCGTCCGCATGCTCGAACTGGATGGCGCGCGCGAGGTTCTGACGCGGCCCGGCGTGGCGCGAGAGGTTGAGCAGCGAGGAATAGCCCTGTGCGAGCGCCGTGTCCTCTTGCGCGTCGGCATCCTCCTCGGCGAAGGGACTGGCGGGGAAGGGCGCGAACTCTGCCAGGGTATCCACGGCGGTCAGGCCGAGGGCACGCGGCGGGACGTAGCCTGCCACCAGCTCTTCATCGGCGGCGTCATCGTCGAAGGCGACGGGGCGCAGGCCGGCGGGGATGAACGAGGACTCGTCGCGAGCGTCACCGGAGGGCGCGGCAATGGTGTCCTGCGTGCCGAGTTCGCTGTCGATCACCGGCGTCGCGAAAGGCGCCGGGGCGGCGAACGGCGCGGGCGCAAGGCGTTCGAACTTCGGGGCGTAAGGAGCGGGCGACGGCGGAACCTCGCGCAGCGGCGTGAATTCGACCGCGACTGGTTTGGCCGCGATCTCGGCAGCCTCGGCGGCGAGCCGGGCCTGTTCGCGGCGCTCGGCCATGGCAAGGGCGAGGCGCTCGAGCAGTTCGACCGGCGACAGGTCGTCGAGGTCGGCCTCGGCGATGCGGCGGGCGGAGTGCGATTCGAGGACGAGCTCTGCGGGTCCATCGGGCACTTCGGTTTCGGAGACGTCTTCGACCTCGGCCTCGAGCGGCTCCGCGATCTCGTCGTGAACTTCGAGGTCCAGGAGAGTTTCGGGTTTGGTGATGACGGCCTCGGGGGCATCGGCTTCGACAGCTTGCCCTTCGAGGTCTTCAGCCGAGTGGAGGCGCGGGAGCAGCTTGAAGCCGGGCGCTGGCGCGGAAGCGGCGTCCTTGTCGAGCTGCGCCTGGAACACCTTCTGGAAAATCTGGGCGCCCGGGGGGGTGAATGGCACGGCTTCGGCCACAGGGGCTGCGAAGTCCGGTTCGGCTTCTTCGGGCTCGGCCCACTCCGATTCGGGCTCGGCCCAGGCGGGCGTGGGCTCGTGCCAGGCCGATTCGGCGTCGAGCCAGGCGGGAAGCGCGGCTTCGGCTTCGGCCTCGTCGATCTCGACAGCGGGGATGTGCGGGCGGAAGGCGGGCTGGACCGGCTCGTCCTCGTCGAAGCCGTCGAGATCGAACTCGGCGACGTTCAGGATCTGCGGATCGCGGCTCACCGGCTCATGGCCGGGGATCGGCGCGCGGTCGTCGTAGGCGGGAAGGTCGTCCTGGGTATGGAGGGCGAGCGCGCGGCGGCGGCCGGCGATGCGGCCTGGCGTGGAAGGTTCGACCTCGTCGGCAGGAGCGAAATCGACCGATTCTGTGCCTTGGGCAGTGTCGGCACGGCTCTCTATCGCGGCGGCGGGCTGGCCGATGCGGCGGGCGGCGACGAAGCCGACCAGCGCGCCGAGGCCCGTCGCCGCCAGCGCGAGAAGGATGCGGGTAGTGGTGCCCAGCGGCGGTGCGGCCATCGGGATCACCCGGTCGATGCCGGTCGCCAGCACCAGATGCTCGATCACCGCGGGGCTGACGGCGATGCTGCCGAGTCCGAACAGGGCACCGATCCAGAGCGCCACGATCGCGGGGAACAGCGGGTGACGGCTGATCGGCTCTGCGCCTGCGTTCCTGCGTTTTTGCTCGGCCACTGAATTACCTCGTATTGTCTTGCCGTTACGCCGCTGTGTCAGGCGGCGGCTTCGAGCCCGCTTTGAGCGGTCTGTGGTGCCAGCATTTGGTAAACGAGAGGATAACGCTTGGCATTGTACGCCCAGTCATGGCGCGTTTCCACATGCTTGCGCCCGGCGCTGCGGTAGGCGTCCCAGCCTTCGCGCTGCTCCAGCAGCCGGGCGAGGGCATCGGCGCAGGCCGCCGCGTCGTCGGGCGCGAAGAGGACGCCGGTCTCGCCGTCGGTTACCAGTTCGCGGTGGCCGCCGACGTCGCTGGCGGCGACGAGCTTGCCCTGCGCCATCGCCTCCAGCGGTTTCAGCGGGGTGACGAGGTCGGTGAGCCGGCTGCGCTTGCGGGGGTAGGCCATGATGTCGCACAGCGCGTAGTAGCGGTCGACCTCGTGGTGGGGCACCCGGCCGACGAAGCGAATCGCCTCGGCCGCCGGTGACGCAGCCGCCTGAGCTCGCAGCGCCTCCTCGCGAGGGCCACCGCCGACCATGAGCAGCCGCGCCTGCGGCTGGCGGGCGACGAGCGCGGGCATCGCCTCGATCAGCACGTCGAGGCCCTCGTAGTCGTAGAAGCTGCCGATGAAGCCGATCACCGGGTCGGACGGGCCGAAGCCCAGCTCGCGTGCCAAATCGGGGTCGGGGGCGGGAGGCGTGCCGAACAGGTCGAGGTCGACGCCGTTGGGCATGACGGTGATCTTGGATTCGGGCGTGCCGCGCGCGGCGAGATCGCGGCGCAGGCCCTCGCAGATCGTCACCACCGCGTCGGCCGAGCGCACCACATGGCTTTCGAGCATCCGGGTCAGCCGGTACTTAAGCGATCCCTCGGTGCCGGTGCCGTTGCCGACCGCCGCGTCCTCCCAGAAGGCGCGGATCTCGTAGACCAGCGGGATGCCGTGCCGCCGCGCCACGCGCAGCGCAGCCTGACCGCAGAGGACCGGGGAATGGGCGTGGATCACGTCGGGCCGCCATTCCCGGACCACCCGCTCGATCCCTTCGGCGAACAGGGCGATCTCGCGCCATTCGCGCAGGCCCGGCAGTCCGGTGACCCCGGATTTCCCGGATTTCCCGCCGGCGCGGTGGAAGATCAGCCCGTCGTGCTCCTCAACCTCGCCCTCGTCCGCATTGTAGCGCGGGCCGGTGACGCTGCGCACCTCAAGCCCAAGCGCCGCCTGTGCCTTGAGGATGGCGCGGGTGCGGAAGGTGTAGCCGCTGTGGATCGGCAGCGAGTGGTCGAGGACGTGGAGAATGCGGGTCATGACGCGTTTCCTAGCTTGCGAACGCTTAACGCGCCGTCAACCCGGCCTTGCTACCAGCGCAGCCCCATGGTCGACATCCTCGCCCTTTCCCTGTCGCACGGACTGCTGCTGCTCGCCGCATGGCGCCTGCTGTCGCGTCCTGAACTCGACATGGAAGTGCGCGGCGAGCCGGCGGAGACGCCCGCAGCCACGCCGCCTCCGATTCGCGGCGGGAGACGGGTGATGCGGACGGGCCGCGAACCGTCCCCCGAGCCCGGCAGCGAATCGGGCGCCGATGCTTAATCTCGCGCTCACCGGATTCTTCGTCGCTCTCATCGTGCTCGGCTTCAAGCGGCCGTTCCTGTGGGTGCTGTGCTACCTCTATATCGACATCGTCGCGCCGCAGATCATCTCGTGGGGCTTCCTCACCCGGATGCCGACCTCGCTGATCGCCTTCGCGGCGGCGTTCCTCGGCTGGCTGGTGTTCGACGACAAGCGCGACGCGCGCTTCACCTGGCGGCAGGGCCTGCTGGGGGCGCTGCTGCTCTATTGCGGCGTGACCACACTGACAGCCGACTATCCGGTCGAGGCGCTGACAAAGTGGGCCTGGGTGTGGAAGGCGCTGGTCTTCGCGATGTTCCTGCCGCTCACCCTGCGCACCCGCCTGCGAATCGAGGCGGTGGCGCTCGCCATGGTGCTCTCGGCGAGCGCGCTGATCATCGACGGTGGCATCAAGACCGCGATGGGTGGCGGCGGCTACGGCGCGCTGCGCATCTTCGTGGAGAACAATACCGGGCTCTATGAGGGCTCGATCCTGTCGTGCGTGGCGATCGCGATCATCCCTCTGGCGCTCTGGCTGGCGAAATACGGCACGATCTTCCCGCCCGACTGGCGCGTCTGGAGCTTCACCGCCGCGCTGATCTTCGCCTGCGCGCTGATCCCGGTGGGGACGCAGGCGCGCACCGGCCTCGTGTGCCTCGGCATCCTCTGCGTACTGTATCTCAGGACCGCGAAGCACCGCATCCTGATCTCCGGCGGCATGGCGCTGGCGCTCGTCATCGCGACGCCGTTCCTGCCTCAGTCGTTCCTGGCGCGCATGAACACGATCGAGGACCACCAGTCCGACCAGTCCGCCAGCACCCGCCTGGGCGTCTGGAAATGGACCATGGGCTACGCGAAGGACCACCCGATGGGCGGCGGCTTCGAAGTCTACATGTCGAGCAAGGTGTCCTACGACACCGTCTCCACCCAGAAGGACGGCGGCAACGCCACGGTCACGCGTATCAAGGTGGTCGAGGAAGGCCGCGCCTTCCACTCCAGCTACTTCGAGATGCTGGGCGAGCAGGGCTATCCCGGCCTCGCGCTGTGGCTGGTGCTGCAGGTCTCGGGCCTGATCCAGATGGAGGCGATCCGCCGCCGCTGGAGGAAGCGCACCGGCCCGGATGAAGCCTGGGCGGCCCCGCTCGCGGTCGCGCTGCAGCTGGCACAGGTGGTCTACCTGATCGGCTCGCTGTTCGTCGGGATCGCCTTCCAGCCGTTCATCCTGATGCTGATCGGGCTGCAGTGCGGCCTGTGGAGCTACCTCAAGCGCATCTCGGCGCCCGCCCCCGCAGCGCGCAAGGCTGCTCGCACGATGCAGGTCCGCACAGCCTCCGCGGGCTAAGCATCGCTGCCGCCAAAATCGTTTGCAAAATTGTGCCGGGCATCCTTAACATTAACCAGAACCCGCCGTTATCATCTGCAATGGCGCGGATCGCGCGCCACGGCGCAGGCGACCCGAGGTTTTCGTTACGGACGAAGCACCTAGGGGACTTTCCTGTGTTTACGGCAAATTAACCTTTAACCATCATTGGTCATATGGTTAATACACGGCAATGTCCGTAAACGGCGAGCGAAAGCGGCCAGCGGGCATCTAGGGGCAAGAAGGGACTACCGACCCATGCGAGTGCTGCTGATCGAGGATGAACCGACCACGGCCCGGGCTATCGAGCTCATGCTGACCGCGGAAGGCTTCAACGTCTATTCGACCGATCTTGGCGAGGAAGGCCTCGATCTGGGTAAGCTGTACGATTACGACATCATCCTGCTCGACCTGAACCTGCCGGACATGCACGGCTACGACGTGCTCAAGAAACTGCGTGTCGCCAAGGTGCAGACGCCGGTGCTGATCCTGTCGGGCATCTCGGAGATGGACAGCAAGGTCCGCTCGTTCGGCTTCGGCGCGGACGACTACGTCACCAAGCCGTTCCACCGCGAGGAACTGATCGCCCGCATCCACGCCGTCGTGCGCCGTTCGAAGGGCCATTCGCAGTCGGTCATCCGCACCGGCAAGCTGGTGGTCAACCTCGACGCCAAGACCGTCGAAGTCGATGGCGCCCGCGTGCACCTGACCGGCAAGGAATACGCGATGCTGGAACTGCTCAGCTTGCGCAAGGGCACCACGCTGACCAAGGAAATGTTCCTCAACCACCTTTACGGCGGCATGGACGAGCCCGAGCTGAAGATCATCGACGTCTTCATCTGCAAGCTGCGCAAGAAGCTCGCGCATGCCTGCGGGGGCGCCAACTACATCGAGACCGTCTGGGGCCGCGGCTACGTGCTGCGCGATCCGGACGAGGCTGCCGAAGCGGCCTGATCTCCTCCTACCCTGCACCCCTTGCAGGACGATAGGCGGCCTGCCCTCACGAGGGGCGGGCCGTTTGTTTTTGGGGACGTCAGGTGAACGCCGCCACCACGGAAAGCAGCGCTGCCGTCACCACCGCATTGAGGGCCATGCCCAGGCTCGCCATGGCCCCAGCGACGGGGTCCACCTGGAACGCCCGCGCCGCGCCGATGCCGTGAGCCGCGACGCCGAGGGCAAAGCCGCGTACGCGGTAGTCGCGCAGGCGCAGCGCATCGAGCAGCGGCGTCGCGATCATCGCGCCGACCACGCCCGCGAACAGCACGATCACCGCTGCCAGCGCCGGAATGCCGCCCAGTTGCCCCGCCACCGCCATGGCGACCGGGGTTGTCGTCGCACGCGGGGCGATCGAGGCGAGGATGTCGTGCGGGGCGCCCAGCAGCGCCATGATGCCCACCGCGCTGACGATCGAGGTCACGGCCCCGGCGCCGAGCGCCAGCGCGATCGGCACGGCCAGCCGGCGGATGCGGACGCGCTCCGCCCAGATCGGCACGGCGAGGCCGACTACCGCCGGGCCGAGCAGGAAGCTCAGTGGCAGGGTCGCTGCCTTGTAGATCGCATAAGGCGTGCCGGTCGCCAGCAGCAGGCCGATCAGCACCGGGGTCGACCACAGGACGGGATGGAACAGTGGATGCCGCCCGCTGCGGCGCGAGGCGGTGTCGAACAGCTCGAACACGCCGATCGTCAGCGTCAGCCACAGCAAGGGGGCAGCGAGCATGCCGGCTTCCTTCACGCCTCGTCTCCGGGCGCGAATCGGAGCAGTGCCCAGCGGAATACCAACGCGGTCACCACCAGCGTCAGCACGGTCGACACGACCGTCGCCGCCACCAGCCCCAGCCCGTAGCGCGAGAGCACCGCACCTTCGTCGACCAGCCCGACCGCGGCCGGCACGAACATCACCGCGAGGTGCGCGGTCAGCCAGCCGGAGACGGCGACCAGACCCGGCCGCTCGCGCGGGACGAGGGCCAGCCAGCCGACCAGCAGGACCATGCCGATGACCGCGCCGGGCAGGGCAAGCCCGGTCAGTCGGTGGATCACCTCACCCGCAAGCTGGCACGACAGGAGCAGGAGAATGGCGCGGAGCATCGGCGGATAAAGCAGGGTGCCACCCCTTCTGGCAATGCCGTTTCAGGTTAACAAAGTTGCGCCGCGCAACTACGGGCTTCCGCCTAAATCCACCAATTCATTGACCCGCGCGCGCGGTAATGTCAGTGGCGCGCGCCATGACGGCACACAAACCCGGCGATCCGACCACGCTCAACCGCCTCTACGGCCGCTCCAAGGGCAAGCCCCTGCGCGCCGGACAGCAGGGGCTGGTCGACGATCTGCTTCCGAAGATCGCGATGCCCGCGGAAGGCCCGATCACTTCGCAGGTGCTGTTCGGCGACGATCGCCCGCTGCACTTCGAGATCGGCTTCGGCGGCGGCGAGCACATGGCGGGGCGCGCGGACATGCTGCCCGACCACGGCTTCATCGGCGCCGAACCGTTCCTCAACGGCGTGGCGCAGGCCCTGCTCCACGTCAGCGGCGGGAGTCCCGAGGGAAGGGGGGGCGAGCACCCGCCGATCGGCAACGTGCGCATCCACCATGGCGACGCGCTTGAAGTGCTCGCGCGCATCCCGGATGGGTCGCTGTCGTTCGTCTACCTCCTCCACCCGGACCCTTGGCCCAAGGCGCGCCATGCCAAGCGGCGGATGATGAACGAGGGGCCGGTCAACATGATCGCCGCCAAGCTCAGGCCCGGCGGCGAGTTCCGTTTCGGCACCGACCATGCGGTCTACCTGCGCCATGCGCTGATGGTGATGCAGCGCCACACCGACCAGTTCGAGTGGCTCTGCGACAAGCCCGGCGACTTCCAGGTCCGCCCCGGCGGCTGGCCGGAAACCCGCTACGAGAACAAGGCCCGCACCGTCTACGGCCACGAGGTCTGGTACTTCCGCTACCGCCGCAGGTAAGGGACGCCCGCAAGCCCTCGCCATCACCGGGACCCGTGGTTAGGACAGACACTCGAAGGGACCGCAGGGAGGGCGCTAAGTGGTGCAGACGAAGACGGCCGGAGCCGGGGGCATGCAGGTCTACCGCCAGAATGCCCGCGTACTCACGGCGAGCCTGGTCGGCACCGCCGTCGAGTTCTACGACTTCTACATCTATGCGACCGCCGCCGCGCTCGTGTTCGGGCCGCTGTTCTTCCCCTCCGATTCGACGACGGTGCAGCATCTGGCGGCCTATGCCAGCTTCGCCATTGCCTTCATCGCCCGGCCGGTGGGCGCGACGCTCTTCGGGCACTTCGGCGACCGGGTGGGGCGCAAATCGACGCTGGTCGCCTCGCTGCTGCTGATGGGGGGCGCGACGGTGCTGATCGGCGTGCTGCCGACTTACGCCTCGGTCGGGTGGCTGGCGCCGCTGCTGCTGTGCACGATGCGCTTCGCGCAGGGGCTCGGCCTTGGCGGAGAATGGGGCGGCGCGGCGCTGCTGGCGGTGGAGAATGCCCCGAAAGGTTACGAGGCGCGCTTCGGCATGTTCCCGCAATTGGGCGCGCCGGTCGGCTTCTTCGCCGCCAACGGCCTGTTCCTGATCCTGAGCGCGTTGCTGAGCGAGGCGGACTTCATCGCCTGGGGCTGGCGCATCCCGTTCCTGCTCAGCTCCGTGCTGGTGGGGCTTGGCTTGTGGATACGCTTCCGCCTGAGCGAGAGCCCGGTGTTCGAGGCCGAGAACGAAGCGGACCTCCACCGCTCCATCCCCATCGTCGAGCTGTTCCGCACCCATATGCGCGAGACGATCGTGGGCACCCTGGCGGTGATCGCCTGCTTCGCGCTCTACTACCTCGCGACGACCTTCGCGCTGGGCTACGGCACCGGTACACTGGGCTACGACCGCCAAACCTTCCTCAGCGTCCAGCTTTTTGCGATCCTGTTCATGGCGGTGGGCATCATTTTCGCAGGGTACGCCGCCGACCGCCATTCCTCGCGCGGGGTGCTGATGGTCGGGTGCTTCCTCGCGATCGTCATCGGCGTCATCATGGGACTGATGTTCGCGGCCGGGTCGCTGACGATGATCGGCGTGTTCCTGTGCCTCGCGCTGTTCACGATGGGACTGGTCTACGGGCCGATCGCCGAGCTGCTGCCCCGCCTGTTCGATGCGCGCGTGCGCTATACCGGCGCCTCGATCGCCTTCAACGTCGGCGGCATCTTCGGCGGCGGCTTCGCGCCCGCCATCGCGCAGTGGCTGGCCGACAGCGGCGGCGTGCTGTTCGTGGGGCTCTACATCTCGGGCGCGGCGCTGCTGAGCCTCGCGGGTCTGTTCGCGATCCGGGTGAAGGACTGAGCGCATCGCCCTCCGGTCAGCCGGGGCCGATGCGATCAGGTCAGAGGCGCGCCAGCATCTGCAGCGAGGCGGAGAAGTAGTCGCTGTCCAACACCGCCGGCGCCGCACCGCCCACGAGCCGCGAGGCGATCGCCGCGCCGCCGTTCGACAGCGCGTAGTTGGCCTCCTCGCCCGTCACCACGTCGATCCAGGCGGGGATCGGGCGGTGCTGCGCGATGCACGACTTCCACCACTCGCTCACCGGCTGGACCAGGCCTGCCCGTCCGCCGACGACGGCGTAGAGCGGAATGCGAATGGCATCGTAGCCGAAGCGCGGCGGCTTGGCGGGGGCGGGCGCGACGTCGTTCTTGCCGGTCAACTCGATCCAGTCGGCGGGCAGGTGGTGCGTGCCGAAGCGCGAGAGCTGGGTGATCGCCTCGCAGTCGCGGATCACGCCGCCCCAAGCCCCCGCGCCGTCGAGCTTGGCGAAATGGTCGAGCGCGGGCCACACGAAGTACGAGGGGTTGAGCGTGATCTGTCCCGGCTCGTCGAAGCCGACGATGCCCGGCAGCAGCAGCTGGCGCCCGAAGCGCGAGACGACGCAGTGGCTGTGGATCGCCGCGCGGATCTGCGCGGCGCGGTCGAGCCAGGCCGACTGCGACCAGCGCTGCCCTGCAAGCGCGAGGGCCCAGGCGATCACGAGGTCGCCGTCGGTGGCGTTGTTGGGATCGGAGACGGGTACCGCCTCGCGCGCGTCGTAGCGCCACGAGTGCAGCGCCATGTCCTGCCGGCCGAGCGTGTCCTGCGTCCACTTGGCGATGCGCTCGAAAGCGTCGCGGTCGCCCGCGCGCAGGGCGAGGATCATGCCGTAGCTCTGGCCCTCGCTGTGGCTGATGCCGCCGTTGCCGGTATCCACCACGCGGCCTTCGGGCGCCACGAAGCGGTCGCGCCACTGGGTCCAGAACGGATCGACGGCCTGCTGGGTGCGGCCCTGGCTGGTGCCGGTGTTGCAGGCGGCAGTGAGGGCCATCAGCATCCCCAGCGAGAACGTGCGGCGATCGACGGCGGGCAGGAGCTTCCTTTTATCAACGACCATGACGAAGCTCGAGCGTGTCCCCTTTCCACTCTGCGGTAGTGCGCAGCGCCGGGCCGCTGCCGAGCACGCGGAACCAGCTGTCGTAGGCGCCTTCCAGCACCCCGAGCAGCATCCGTGCCCAGTGGCCTTGAGGGTCCGGGGCAATCTTGGTGGGCAGCTCGCGGTGGCGCACGACGATGGCCTCGTTGCCGAGTGCGAGTTCGATCTCGCCCCAGTCGAGCGCCTGCCAGAACGCGTTGATCCGCGCGGCCAGAACCGAGGCGTCGTTGACGCCCTCGAGCGGCTCCAGATCGGCCATGCGGCGGCCGATGGCGAGGAAGAAGCCGTGCGCCTGCGCGGCGGGCACGCCTTCGCAGACTTCGGCCGCCATCGAGATCGCCATCAGCGCGAGACCGCCCACGCCGGTGTCGCCGGCGCCCTGGCGCGCCTGGGGGAATGCCTGCATCTTCATTTACTGGTGCTCCCGAAGCTCTGGCGGACGCCGAGCATGCTGCGGAATTCGTCGTAACTGCCGAAAGTATTATAGCTCAGGTCGCCGCCGATGCGGGTGCCCGGGGTCAGCTTGTAATATAGGGAGCCCTGCGCCGAGAGAGCGAAGCCGGTCTTGCTCAGGCTGTCGTACTCGGAACGCACGTCGTCGTTCTGGGCCTTGAGCGCGTCGAGCTGGGCCTGCGCGAGCAGGTCGGTCGGGTAGAGCGGGCTTGCGTCTTCCTTGTAGCTCTGGAAGCCGGGCGTGAACGAGGCGGCTGCGTCCCAGCGCTCGTCGTTCATGGTGTAGTTCACCGGGAAGCCGACCGAGATGAAGCTCTGCGGGCTGAAGTAGCCGCCGTTGCCGAAGGTGAAGTAGTTCTGGCTCTTGTCGTAGCCCTGGTAGTTCACGTTGAGGCCCACGGTGACCGCCGAGTGGACGCCGCGATAGGCCTGCAGGTAGCCGCCGACGTTGGCCTCGAAGCCGTCGTTCTTGGCGACGTTGGTGCCGCGGAAGCGGTAGTAGCGGCCTTCGCCGTACACGCCGCTGCCGTTCTCGTCGTAGGACATGCCGATACCGGCGCCGGTGCGCATGACCTGGCCCCAGCGCTCGCCCGTGACGGGATCGCGGGTGCCGGCGTAGGAGACGACCGAATCGGTGACCGGCCGCTGTTCGGCGAAGGCGGTGGCGCGCAGGCCCGGGCTCAGTTCGGGACTGACCGAGGCGCGGCCGGCGAACTTGGTCTTGCCCATGCCGACGGGCGTGGTGCCGGCCTCGACCTGGACGGCATCGCTCTCGTACCCGACCGAGAAGGCGACGCCCGATTCCTGCTGACTGTCGGCGTTGACGAGCGGCGAGGGCACCGCGTCGACGATCGACTGCGCCTCGATCGTGCCGTTGCGGCCGAAGCGCGCGAGGCCCGAGCCGGTCGGGCGGCCGGCGTCGACGACGACGGCCTCGGCCTTGGCGAAGACGCGGCCATGGAGCGCGCCGGTCGAGACCTTGGCCGAACCCTTGATCTCGTCGAGCTGCGAGAGGCCCTCTTCGCCCGAGCGGGAACGGTAGGCGGTCTGCACGTCGACGCGGGGGCCGCTGTCGTGGGCGAGGCTATCGATCTCGGTCTGGATCTGCGTCATCACCGGATCGCCGGCATAGGCGACCGGGACCTGCGGGGCGTAGCCGCCGCCGCTCACCGGGAACCCGACCTGCGCCGGCGGGGGCGCGGCCGCGGCGATGCTGGTGGGCGAGGCATAGCGGTCGGGCGCCGAGAACGAGGTCTGCTGCTGGGCACCATAGCCGCCGAAACCGCTCTGCGCGCCGGGGAGGGGGGCTGCGGCGAGGGCGGGGGCAGGCGCGGCGTAGCTCGCCTGCGGCGCCGCGTAGCCGAAGCCCGAGGTCGGGGCGGCCTGCGGATAAGCTGCGGGCAGGCGGGTGCCGCCGCCGAGCGCGAAGGGATTGACCTGCGCGGGGGCGGCAGGCGCTTGATTGCGGAACGGGTTGGCCCCGCCCTGCACGGTCGCGTTGGCGAAGGGATTGCCGCCCATCGCCATGCCGGCCCCGTTCTGGCGGGCGTAGAGTTCGCGCGCTTCCTTCAGCATGCTCACCGCCGCGCGGTCGTTGCCGCGGGCGCGCTCGACGTTGGCGAGGGCCATGTGGACGCGGTAGTCCTGCCCGTAGGACTGGAGGACCTGGCGCTGGGCCTGCTTGGAAAGGTCGCTGTCGCCTGCCGCCTGCGCGGTGTCGGCTAGGCCGAGCAGCGCGTCCTTGTCGCCGGGCTTGCGGGCCAGCACGAGCTGGTAGCTCTGCGCCGCCTTCGCGGGCATGCCGCCGGTCTGGTAGAGGCGGGCGAGCCCGGAGAGGATTTCGGTGTTGTCCGGCGCGGCGGAGTAAGCCTGCTGGAGGATGTCGAAGCTTTCGGCATAGCGGCCGCCCGTACGCGCGGCGTCGGCCTGGCTGACCATGAGCCCGGCGCTGATCCGGGCATAGGCGCGCTGGCCCTCGGGCGAGGTGCCCGCCAGCTGCCCCGCGCGCTGGAGTGCCAGCTGGGCGAGGTCGTCGCGGCCGGTGCGGGCGAGCACGCCGATGAGGCCTTCGTAGTCGTCGACGGTGTCGATGCGGCCGTTCATCGCCGCTTCGGCGACTTGCGAGGCGCCCTGCGTGTCGCCCATGTCGAACAGGGCGTTGGCGACGGCGGCCTGCTTTCCGGCCGGGACCGAGGCCATCGAGCCTAGCTGGCGCATCGCGGAGATCGCCTGCGCCTGCTGGCCGCTCGCCGCCATGGCGCGGGCGCGGGCGATGGCGGAATCGGTCTTCACGCTGATTGCCAGGTTGCGCATCGGCGCGGTGCGCTGCGCTTCGGGGATCATCGAGATCAGGCGATCGGCCTCGGCGGCGCGGCCGAGGTCGTTGTTGAGGAGGGCGGCGGCGTAGATCGAATCGGGCTGGCCGCTCGACGCCAGCGAGCGGATCAGCGATTCCGCCTCGGGCACGCGGCCGCGCTCGATCTGGAACTGGGCGAACTCGTAGCGGATCCAGGGGTCGCTCGGATCGAGGACGAGGCCGCTCTGGAATTCGCGGGTAGCGCCGAGGTCGTCGCCGCGCTCGGC
Organism: Novosphingobium sp. AP12; assembly: GCF_000281975.1. Classification (GTDB taxonomy): domain Bacteria; phylum Pseudomonadota; class Alphaproteobacteria; order Sphingomonadales; family Sphingomonadaceae; genus Novosphingobium. Next base: position 49,260 of record NZ_AKKE01000172.1, read on the forward strand.
GGCGGCGAGGGCGCGGCCGCGCGTGGCGCGCAGCTGGAGGCGCTTGTCGTCCGCCGCGCTGCCGCCCCCGGCGCTGCCGGCCTGGCGGTAGAGGTCGGCGGCGTCGGCGTAGCGGCCCTGCCGTTCGTAGATGTCGGCGAGCAGTTCGAGCGCCGGGCCGGGCTCCTTGTAGCCGGAGCGGACGAGCGCCTCGGCCTTGACCTGCGCATCGGCGAGGCGGTTCTGGGCCACCAGGTTCCGGGTTTCGTCGGCTCCGGCGAAGAAGCGCGCGGAGGCGAGTCCCTCGGCCCACTGGCTGGCCTTGCCGGCCTGCGATGCCTGCTCGAGCAGGCTGGCGGCTTCGGCGAACTGCCCTTCGCGCAGGCGCACGAGGCCCAGGCCGCCGAGCGCGTCGGCATCGCGGCGGTTGACGGCGAGCGCGCGCTGGAACTGCGAGGCGGCGGAAGCGAGGTTGCCGTCGTTCAGCGCGTCGAAGCCGGAAACGCGGGCGCGGCCGGCGCGGTCGGAGGCCGAGACCGGCGCGGGGGCGGCGGGCTTGGCCGCCGCGGGCCGCGGCGAAGCGACCGCGACGCGGGCGGGCGTCGGCGCCGGAGCGGGCTTTGCCGCGACGGGCTTCGGGGCAGGCTTGGGCGCGGCCTTCGGGGCCGGCGCAGGGGCCGCCGCGCTCTTCAGCGCCGGATGGTTGGGATCGAGCGCGCGGGCGCGGCGCAGCGCCTGCTGGGCGAGATCCTCGCGGCCCTTCGAGCGCCAGTATTGGGCCTGCTTGACCAGGGCTTCCACGCCCGCGCCTTGCGCCTGCGCGCTGACCGGCAGCGCCGTGGCCACGAGGCCCGTGGCGGTCGTCGAGAGCAACAGGGCCAGGCCCAGCTTGCCGGGGCGCTTCAGGGTGGAGGGACTGCTCATGCGTGGTCGTCCTTGCGGCCCAGGCGGCGTTGTGCCTGACGGCGGAAGTAGAGGTAGGCCGGACCGGCGAGTATCGCTGCCAGCACGAGGGTGAACAGGCCCAGCAGCATCGGGCGCTGGCTCGTCCAGTACGCGACCTTCATCCAGATCGGAAGCGATCCGACCCAGTAGCGCTCGGTGATCTCGAAGCTGGTCATGCCGTCGCCGCGGGTGACGGCGAGGTCGCCCTGCACCGAGGCGTTGACCTTGGTGTCGGCGAGGCCGTTCACGAGGTCGGGCAGCGCGCCGCCGTCGTCCGCCAGCAGCGCCACGACCGTGCGGTCGGAGGCATAGGGCGAGCGGAAGCTGATGATGCCCGAGAAGCCGCGCGCGTCGTAGACGAGCGGGGCGGCGGCCATCGGGTCGTCCTCCTGGGTGCCGCCGAACAGCGAGGTCACGTACTGCAGCGGCGAGCGCTCGGCGACGCGCAGGCGGCCGTTCTCCCAGCGCACGGGGGCGTTGGCGAACATGTCCGCGCCCGCAAGGCCGGTGCCGCCGACGACGAGCACGTCCTGCGTGGAAAGCTGGTCGGCGTCGATCGTGGAGGTGACCGTCACTGCCGTCACCGGCACACCGGTGGAGTCGCCGAAGCGGCCCATCAGCGTCAGGAATGCTTCGACCGAAGCCATCGACGGGTTCTCGGCGACGACCACGGTGGTCTGCGCGAGGTCGGGGCTCGCGGTGAAGGGGAAGCCGGCGCCCGCGAAAGTCGCGAGGTCGGGCATCATGATCGCGTGATAGGCGCTGGTGAGGTCGATCGTGCTGGTCGGGTCGATCGAGACGCGCACGTTCTCAGGCAGGGTGCCGGTGCACTTCTTCTTGTCGGCGATGATCAGGTTGTAGTCCATCGTCAACTCGTTCTGGCCGAACAGGTTGTAGCGAGGGAGGATCACCGAGGCGTCCGAATCGTAGCTCTTGGCGCCCGTCGCACTGAACAGGCCGCTCCACCACTTGGCGCCGAGCGGCAGGGTCTTGAGGTACTGGCCGTTGATCGAGACATCGAGGCGCGACGCGCGGCGGTCCAGCCACTGCGCGATCGGGTAGCGGTAGGTCAGGTTGAGCTTGCCGCCCTCGCGCGGCCAGAAGAACAGGTCGGGCGAGACGCGGAACTGGGTCGAGAGCGGGCCGGGCGGCAGGCCCATGCCCTGCATCTGGTACGGCTCCATGATCGAGCCGAGCTGGACCGCCTTCTCGGTCGAGAGCCAGCGCAGCGCGCCGTAGCGCGGCCAGGCGGGGATGCGAACGCCGTCGAAGGACATGCGCTGACCGCCGAACACACCGCGCCCGAGCGCGACGGCGGCTGCGGCGGTCCGCAGTTCCTCGTCGTTGCGGCCCATGATGACGAGCAGGGTGCCGTTGGGGTCGTTCGGGTTGCGCACGGCGGCGGCCGAGGCGCCCGAGGGGCCGGGGATGTTGAGGCCCGGGATCGACTGTCCGCCCTTCAGGAAGACGATGGCGTTGCCGCGCGGGATCTGGCCGACGACCGGCTTGAACGAGAAGCCGCGGTAGCTGGCCAGCGAGCCGAGCCAGCTGGCGGTCGCGGCGGCGGCCTGCAGTTCACCCGCGCGCGGCTGGCCGGCGAAGACGAAGGGCATGCGCAGCGGCACGTTCTGGCCCTTGTCGAAGAAGGGCAGCGGCAGGCGTGCGAGGTCCGGGCCGTAGGGCAACGGCTGATAGTTGAAGTCGAACCACGAGCGCGTGTTGCTGATGTTCGCCCAGAGCGCGGAGTGGAACGGGTCCTCGCAGTCGCGGGCGTAGTGGCCGATCAGGCGCAGGTTGACTTGGTTGTCTCCGGGCAGGAACAGCGCCGGGTTGACGGGCACGTCGACGACCTGTCCGGCCGCCATGGCGCGGGTCAGGCGGATGGTCTGGACGACCTCGCCGTTGACGATCACGACCATCTGGCTGAGGTCGTCGAGCATCGAGGGCGACCAGGCCAGCTGCAGGCGCAGCACGGCGCCGGTGACGACGCGGTCCTGGCGCATGCCGAAGGGAATGCCGATCTCGCCGCGCGTGCCCTGCAGGCGGATCGGGCGGGAAATGCGCAGGTCCTTGAGCGTCAGGCGCTCGGCCACGCCGCCCGAGGGGGGGGCGGTGGCTGCAGCGGGCGCGGCAGCTTCGCGGGCCGGCTGGGCGTGGACTTCGGCGGTGCCCAGGATCAGCCCGGCGGCGCCGATCACGACGGCGGCGGCCAGCGCGGCGGCCTTGGCGGTCGGGGCCCAGGACTTGCCGTCCTTCGCGGCTTCCTTGGCCGCCTCCTTTGCCTGCGCCTCGGCAGCGGCCTTGCGGGCGGCGTCGACCTTTCGCATCACGCGGCGTTCGGCGAAGTTCAGTCCCAGCATGCGCTTCAGCGTCACCATGTCCACCCGGATGATATCTGCAAGGGAGCGCAGGCCGGAAACCGACTTGCGAGGGCCGGCGGCCTGCCACGCATCGGCGCGGCCCATGACAGCGCGCACGAGGTGGCGGCCGGCGAGAATGTCGAGCTTCTCGAAGCGCACGTAGGAATTTTCGCCGCTGGTGCGCATCGTCTCCACCGGGATCGACAGGACCTCGTCACCCATTGCCAGGGTGATGTGGCGCACGGTGCGGTCCTTGGTCGGCAGTTCGGCGGGGAGCGCCAGGGCGGCGCCGCCCATCGAGATGTCGATCGTGCGCGCGGGCACCACGTGGCCCGAGGTCAGGTACGCGGAGACCGGCAGGTCGACCGGGATGCGGATGTCGACGCGCGCCTGCTTCGTCTCGCGGGCGACCGAGACGGCGGCCAGCAGGATGATGAGGCTGAAGGTGGCCCAGGCGACGTTCAGCACCAGCGTGTCGGTCTGGATGTTGAACAGGTAAGGGAAGAACGCCCATTTCACGACCGACAGCGCGATCCCGAAGATGACGAGCGCGATGCAGATGATGTGCGGCTTGACGATCCCCCAGTCGAAGTAGGTCTTGTCGAGCAGCGAGCCCTTGTCGGTCACGTTGAACTTGCCCTTGCGCGGCTGGAACCAGGTCATGACCGTGGGCTTGACGAGGTGGAAGCACAGGATCGTCTCGTAGACCTCGCCCCAGAACGGCGGGCGGTCGGAGCCCTGCGTGCGCTCGTTGGCCACGGCCGAGCAGTAAAGGTGCGGCATGGCATAGGCGAAGATCAGCGAGGCCGAGGCCTGGATGATGTTCTGGCCGAAGATCAGATAGGCGAGCGGGCTGGTCAGGAACACGATGCGCGGCAGCGGGTACTGGAAGTGCAGCATCGCGTTCAGGTAGCAGAGGCGCTGCTGCCAGGTCAGGCCGCGGCCCCTGAGCGGATTATCGATGCGCAGGATCTGCGTCATGCCGCGCGCCCAGCGGATGCGCTGGCCGACGTGGAGGACGAGGCGCTCGGTGGCGAGGCCGGCGGACAGGCGCGCGCTGATGTAGGCGGTGTTCCAGCCGGTGCGCTGCAGCTTGAGCGCGGTGTGGGCGTCCTCGGTCACGGTCTCGCCCGCGAAGCCGTTGGTCTCCATCAGCGCCTCGCGGCGGATGATCGCGCAGGAACCGCAGAAGAAGGTGGCGTTCCACAGGTCGTTGCCGCCCTGGACGGCGCCGTAGAACAGGTCGCCCTCGCCCGCCATGTCGCCCATGGTGGAAGCGAGGTTACGCTGCACCGGATCGGGCGAATACATGTGGTGCGGGGTCTGGATCAGGGCCAGGCGCGCGTCCTGCTGGAACCAGCCGACGCTGAGCTGGAGGAAGGCGCGGGTCGGCACGTGGTCGCAGTCGAAGATGGCGATCAGCTCGCCGTCGGTCTTCTTCATCGCCGCGTTGAGGTTGCCCGCCTTGGCGTGCAGGTTGTTGTCGCGGGTGATGTAGCCGCAGCCCGCCTCTTTGGCGAAGGCGCGGAATTCCGCGCGCTTGCCGTCGTCGAGGATGAACACCCGGTAGCGGTCGACCGGGTAGTCAAGGTCCTGCGCGGCGAAGACCGTGTTGCGCACGATCTCGAGGCTCTCGTTGTAGGTCGGGATGTAGATGTCGACGGTGGGCCAGGTGTCGGGCGTGCCCTCGGGCTCGATGACCGGGCGCTCGAGCGGCCAGCTGGTCTGGAGGAAGCCGAGCATGAGGATGACCCAGGCGTAGAGCTCGGCCAGGTAGAGCCCGCCCCCGAACGCGAACTCGGGCAAGGTGCCGAACGAGAGCGTCTGGGTGGTGCGCCAGAAGATGTAGCGGGTCGACACCAGGATCGCGAGGACGCCGAGCGCGAGGGCGCCCTTGCGGCCCTTCCAGCGCTTGAGCACGAGCGCGCCCACCATGGTCACCCCGGCGCAGACCCACTGTGCCTTGCCGTCCAGCGGCACGCCGATCACCAGCGCGGCGATCAGAACGATGGGCACGATCGCCGCGTAGCGGAAGGCCTTGGTCGAGGTGAGGTTGGCGATCATGCGGCGCGGCTCGTCGAAGGCGCGCTCTGCTGCCCGCGCGCCACCCAGGGGCGGCCCGGCGTCTCGAGCGCGGGGACGAGGGCGGCGCCGATGGCGCGCACGTCGCTGAGCGCGGCGCTGGAGGGGGCGTAGCGCTCGAGCGGCTGGAGCATGGCCATCGCCTCGGGCACGGCCTCGTCGAGGCGGATGCGGCCGAGCAGGCGCGGGCCCACCAGTTCGCGGATGAAGGCGGAGGCGTGGCGCGAGAGGCGGCGCGTCTCGTCCAGCGCGTTGATCGCGAAGGTGGTGCGCGCGATGTTCTCGGGGCTGGCCTCGCCCAGCGCCTGGGGAAGCAGTGCCAGGGTGTCGGGAGCGGCGTTGAGCACGCACAGGTTGGCGCTGGCGTGGGGAATGATGCGGCGGGCGAAGGCGAATTCGTGGGCGGGAACGTCGATCACCATGACCCGGTCGGCTCCGGCCTCGAGATAGCCGAGGTCGAGCAGGGTGGGCACGAAGTCGGGATCGTCGACCGCCCTGACGTGGCTGCGCAGGTTGATCCCGCTGGCGAGGACGGCGTCCTCGGCGGGCGCGAACAGCGAAGGCAGCGTGATCGAGGGTTGCAGGCCGAAGTGGAGCGGCATGCTGTCGCGCGGGGCGACGGTCAGCACGGTGACTTCGGCTCCGGCCTCGGACAGGGCCATGGCGATGTGCGCCGACGTGAAGGTGATGCCGGCTCCGCCCTTGAGCCCGTGGCAGACGATGACGGCCATCAGATTTCTCCCCGCGAGCCGAGATCGGACAAGTGGCGCAGCATGGCTCGCACGTCCTGCGGCGCGGTGCGCCGGTCGACGGGCGCCGGGGCGGCGACAGGCTCACCCCCGTAGCGGCTGAACAGTGCGCTGAGCGGTTCGGCGGCGGCGGGGCCGGTCATCGCCGTCTCGACCGGCGCCGCCAGGTCGGCAGCGGCGGCTTCGAGCTGCGCGGCCTCGGCCTGGTCGATCGCCTGCATGCGCGGATCGCGCAACAGAGCCTCGAGGATCGGCCACAGCTCGAGCTCGGTAAAGCGGTCCTCGAATTCCTTGTAGGCAAAATCATTCCTGCCAAGTCGGTCGAGCAGATTTCGGGCATCGATGCGCATAGGAACCCCCGTATCAACACGTATTTTGTGCACAAACAATGGTTAAGAAAGCATTGCCGACACAAAAACGGCTCGCCGATTGAAGGCCCGCGCGAGTGCTGAAAATCCACCAATTCGGCGGATTTCCGCCACCGCGGCGGCTTGGCGCGATGGTGAAGCGTGCAATCCTTTGCATATTTGTCACACGATGTAACCGTCAAATAACAGGTCGAAACCTGCGAATCAGGTGAAATACGGAAAGCATTGCTGGGCGGAGCGGCAAGGAATGGCCGCGTAAAACCCTTGCTCAATGGAACCGGTTAATACCGACGAAGGATTCGCGGCATGATTGAACCTTCGCCTCAGCCGCAGGAACGGGCGTCTTCACAGGCGTCCGTCGAGGTCGCGCAGACGGGCGGCCTGGCCACGACGGGCGAGCGCCTTACCCACCGCGAGCAGGTGGAGATGATGGCGCGTTTCCGGCGCGACATCACCAGCACCACCGTCATGCTCAAGGACCTCACCCGCTTCGGCGCGCGGGTGGAAGGCGTGGGCGCGCTGGAGGTGGACGAGATGGTTACCCTCTCGCTGCCCGGCTGTCGTCCCTCGCTGGCATTCGTCGCCTGGGCCAACGAGCACTGCGCGGGGCTGGAGTTCGTCGAGCCGCTGGCGGGTCCGCTGTTCGCCGAGCTGGTCGCCCGCTATGGCCTCAGCGGGGAGAAGCTTGCAACCTGACGGCTCACGATACCGCGGGTTCCAGCAGGCGGATCGTGCCGGCGTCGGCATCGATCTCGGCCATGGCGCCCACCGGGATGCTGACCTGGCCCGCGATGTGACCGATCATCGCGCCTTGGAACGCGGGGACTCCCAGACCTGCGAAACGCCGGTCGAGCACTTCGTAGACGGTGAAGTTGGAGAAGCCGCCCTCCGGGTTCTCGCAGTGGGTGCATTGCCCGAAGACCACTCCGGCCAGCTTGCCCAGAACGCCAGCCTGCGCGAGCTGGGTCAGCATCCGGTCGATCCGGTACTCGGACTCGTTGGTTTCCTCGACGAACAGGATCGCGCCTTCGAAGTCCGGGAGCCACGGCGTTCCCACCAGAGCGCTCAGCACCGAGAGGTTGCCGCCCAGCAGCCGCCCGCGCGCCTTGCCGCCGTGGAAGGTCTTCACTGCCGACCCCCGCCCGCCAAGGTTCGCCCCGGTATAGGCGGCGACCGAGTAGGTTGGCGTGGCCCCCTCGAACGCGACCTGCCGGAATGCCTCCCACGCCGCCGGCGGCCACGAGGCGGAGGCGTTGGGTCCGTGGATCGAGACCACCCCGGCCTTCGCCAAAGCCAGGCACAGCGCGGTATTGTCACTGAAGCCCGCGAACAGCTTGGGCCTGCGGGCAATCGCCGCGAAGTCGAGATAGGGCAGCAGCCGCGCCGATCCGTAGCCGCCGCGCACGGCCATCAGGCCCCGGACACCGTCGTCGGCGAACATCGCCATGAGGTCGCGGGCGCGCACCTCGTCTGAGCCGGCCAGGTAGCCCTCGCGCGCGGTCAGGTGCGGGGCGAAGCGCGGCTCCAGTCCCATGGCGCGCACGGTGGCGGCGATCTCGTCGAGCCCGAAGCGGTCGGCGACGAAGCCCGCCGGCGCAACCAGACCGAGCACGTCGCCATTGCGCAGGCGGGGTGGGCGGACCATATTCGCTTGAACCGGCGCCGGCGCCGCGCGTGCGAAGGCCCCGATGCCGGTCAGCGCGCAAAGCCCGCCGCCGATCTCTGCAAGTGCGCGCCTGCGCGCAACGGCTCTGGTGGTGGACTTCCCGATAGTCATTCCCGTCAGCCTATAGCCTGTGCGCATCAGCGCAACCGGGCGCGATTCATCTCTGCCGGACGCGCGGGTCGTGCCGGGCCATGGAGTTCCAATGACCGAACAAGAAGACAAAGACCTCACCAAGCGCCGTTTCTACAAGGCGGAGCAGGAGGCCGGTTTCGCCGAACAGCAGCCCGACACGATCCAGACCGAGCATCCCGCTTACCAGCTCGCCTTCCGCGACACCGACTTCCTGCTGCGCGACGAACTGCGCCCGGTGCGCTTCCAGCTCGAGCTGCTCAAGCCCGAGATGCTGCTCGAGGAAGCCAACATCGGCTCCACCCTGGTGATGTACGGCTCCGCGCGCATCCCCTCGCCGGACAAGGCCGAGGCGCTGGTCCAGGCCGCTGCCACCGACTATCAGAAGAAGGTCGCCGGGCGGCTGGCCGACAAGGCCAAGTACTACGACGAGGCACGCAAGCTCGCCCGCCTCGCCAGCAGCTGCGCGATCGTCGAGAAGGGCATGCGCCAGTTCGTGGTCTGCTCGGGCGGCGGTCCCTCGATCATGGAGGCGGCCAACCGCGGCGCGGCGGACGTCGGCGCCGAATCGCTGGGCCTCAACATCGTGCTGCCACATGAGCAGGCGCCCAACCGCTTCGTGACGCCGCGCCTCTCGTTCCAGTTCCACTACTTCGCGCTGCGCAAGATGCACTTCCTGCTGCGCGCCCGCGCGGTGGCGGTGTTCCCTGGCGGCTTCGGCACTTTCGACGAGTTCTTCGAACTGCTGACGCTGATCCAGACCGGCAAGATGAAGCCGATCCCGATCCTGCTCTACGGCCGCGAGTTCTGGGAGCGGGTGATCGACTTCGAGGCTTTGGCCGAGGAAGGCACGATCAACCCGGCCGATCTCGACCTGTTCCGCTGGTGCGAAACCGCCGAAGAAGGCTGGGAGCACATCAGCAAGTTCTACGGCCTCGACTGCGGCTAGGACCGGAGCGGACCGCGCGCCATGGAGGAGCTGCCTACCGCCCGCTTCGTCATCGAGGGGAGCGCCGTCACCGGCATCCCCTCGTTCTACGACGAGATCAACCGGGTCTTCATGGCGGGGGAGGACTGGCGGCTGGGCGAAAGCCTCGATGCGCTGAACGACCTCCTCTACGGCGGCTACGGCGCGCTTCCCGGCGGCCAGCCGGCTGTGATCGTCTGGAAGGACATGGACGCCAGCCGGGCCGCGCTGGGCCGGGGTGCGACCTTGGCGCTCCTTCGCGGCAGGCTGCCTGAACGGACGATCTTCAACGGGTCGCCCATAGCCAGCCAGATCGAGGATCTGGAGGCCGGGCGCGGTACGACCTACTTCGATATCGTCATGGACATCTTCGCCGATCACCCGAAGATCACCGTGGTGCCGGGATGAGGCTTGCATTTGTTCGATTTAGTTGAACGAAACGAGAGGTTTTATCCCAATTCATGGAAGTGCGGAAAAGGCTCATCTGCAACGGCACAGACCCAGCCCGCAGGAACGCCCCATGACCCGCTTCATCGAACCCATCAGCGAACGCACCCGCCTCCTCGCCGACTTCGCCCAGCCGGTCATCGTCGCGATGGGCACCGCGGGGCTCACCGGCGGCGCTATGGCGGCGATGGGGATGATCGCCGACGGGGCTCTGCGCATGCGCCGGATGCGCACGCACTGAGAACCGCCTCAGCGAACCGCGTGGTGGCCCATCGGACCGTGGCCCTCGCCGAAGCCGGGCGCGGCGAGCAGGGCGGCGCGCACGAAGTCGCGGGCATCCTCGATCGCTTCGGAGAGCGGTGCGCCCTGGCCCAGGAACGTGGCAATCGCGCTCGACAGGGTGCAGCCGGTGCCGTGGGTGTGGCGGGTCTCGATGCGCGGCGCGGTCCAGACCTGCGGCTCCTGGCCGGGAAGGATGAGCCGATCCACCACCGTCTCGCCCGGAGCGTCGCCGCCCTTGGCGATATAGGCCACGCCGCGCGCTGACAGCGCCGCATCGCCGCCCAGCACGGCCAGTTCGTCGACGTTGGGCGTGGTCAGGCAGGCGACCGCCATGAGCCGCTCAAACGCCGCCACCGTCGCCTCGTCCGCCAGAACCGAGCCGGCGGTGGAGACCATGACCGGGTCGAACACGATCGGAAGGCCGAGATTTTCCAGTCGGTCAGCGACCATGCGCGCGATTTCCGCGCTGCCCAGCATGCCGATCTTCACCGCGTCGACGCCGATGTCGCCGATGCAGGCGTCGATCTGCGCGGCGACCATGTCGGCGCCCATCGTCTCGACCGCGGTCACGCCCAGCGAGTTCTGCGCGGTGATCGCGGTGATCGCGGTCATGGCGTAGCCGCCCAGCAGGGTGATGGTCTTGATGTCGGCCTGGATGCCGGCACCGCCGGAGCTGTCGGAGCCGGCGATCGAAAGGATGCGGGGAGGCTGGTTCATCCCAGCCCCCTAGCGCCTGGGGGCGGGCGGAGTCGAGATAGCGCAAGTATCAGCCCCCGGGCTTCACCCCTTGTAGCGCCGCACTTTCGATGGCGGCGCGGAATCGTGGTGCCGCTTGGCCCGCGTCGGTCTGTCGGTGAGTTCGCCTCCGCAGTTCGGGCACAAGTCGTCGCTCTCCTCGGCGCAGGTCGCGCAGTAGGTGCATTCGAAGCTGCAGATGAAGGCGCCGGGCGCCTCGGCGGGAAGGTCGGCGCCGCAGCGCTCGCAGTCCGGACGCATCTCGAGAGCCATCAGGCAGCCGCCTTTTCCACAGCGTGACAGATCGAGGCGACCGCCGCCTCGACTTCGGACGCATCGTCGCCCTCGGCCATGACGCGGATCACCGGCTCCGTGCCCGACGGCCGGATGACCAGCCGCCCGCGCCCTTCGAGCGAGGCCTCGGCATCGGCGATGGCGGCCTTGACGCTGCCGGCCTCCAGCGGTTTGCCGCCGGCGAAGCGCACGTTGCGCAGGAGCTGGGGGACAGGGTCGAACAGGTGCAGCAGCTCGCTCGCGCGCTTGCCGGACTGGACGAGCGCGGAGAGCACCTGCAGCGCGGCCACCGTGCCGTCGCCGGTGGTCGCATGGTCGAGCAGGATCATGTGGCCCGACTGTTCGCCGCCGACGTTGTAGCCGCCCGAGCGCATCCGCTCGAGCACATGGCGATCGCCCACCTGTGTGCGTTCAAGGTTCAGCCCAAGTCCGCCCAGGTAGCGTTCGAGACCGAGGTTGGACATCACCGTTGCCACTACGCCGCCGCCGCGCAGGGTGCCCTGCGCCGCGAACTGGCCGCCGATCAGCGCCATGATCTGGTCGCCGTTGACGGTCTTGCCCTTCTCGTCGACCACGATGAGCCGGTCCGCGTCACCGTCGAGCGCGATGCCGATGTCCGAGCCCGAGGACACCACGGTTTCCTGCAGCAGTTCGACATGGGTGGAGCCGCAGCGCTCGTTGATGTTCTTGCCGTTGGGGTTGACGCCTACCGCGACGATCTCCGCGCCCAGTTCCCAGAAGGCGGAAGGGGCGACCTGGTAGGCGGCGCCGTTCGCGCAATCGACCGCGATCTTCAGCCCGTCGAGCCGGACGGTGGAGGGGAGCGAGCCCTTGACCGCGTGGATGTAGCGGCCGCGCGCGTCGTCGATGCGGCGGGCGCGCCCGATCTCGGGCGAGGCGGCAAGGGCGAGGTCGGTGCCCAGCATCGCCTCGATCGCCAGCTCGTCCTCGTCGGAGAGCTTGAAGCCGTCGGGGCCGAACAGCTTGATGCCGTTGTCCTCGTAAGGGTTGTGGCTGGCCGAGATCATCACGCCCACGTCCGCGCGCAGTTCGCGAGTCAACAGGGCGACGGCGGGGGTGGGCATGGGGCCGAGCAGCACCACGTCCATGCCGACGCTGGTGAAGCCCGCGACCATCGCGTTCTCCAGCATGTAGCCCGACAGGCGGGTGTCCTTGCCGATGACGACGCGGTGGCGGTGGGTGCCGCGCAGGAAGCGCGTGCCGGCGGCTTGCCCGACCTTCATCGCCATGGCGGCGGTCATCGCCCCCTGGTTGGTGCGGCCGCGAATGCCGTCGGTGCCGAAGAACTGCTTACCCATACCGTCTGGAAATCCGTTTTGCCGAAAAGCCGCGCCTTCCATAGGCGAATGCCGTTACCGCGACCTGAATGCGCTCTTACATCGCGTTTAGAAATGCGGCGTAGCGGATTTCAAGCAAATCCCGAAATCCTGTCTCCTCCACCCTGAACCCTTGTCCCCGCAGGCAAATTGCTATCCGGCGTGGGTCTGACTATCTGTCGGCGATGACCACGCCCCCTTTGACTTCCCCGACCGCCGGTCCCTCGCGAATCCCCGAGATCCGGGTGCCGGGAGTGCTGACCCTCGCGGGTCTTGTCGCGGGTCTGGTGATCGGGCTGCTGATCGCCGGGAAACCCGCGGCGGACACCGCGCTGGCGGTGGCGGGGCCGATCGGTTCGCTGTGGCTCCAGGGCCTGCAGATGACGATCCTGCCCCTGGTCGCGGGGCTGCTGTTCTCCGGCATCGTCGAGACCGTGGCCGCCGCGCGCGCCGGGGCGATGGCGCGCCGGACGCTGGGGATCATCGTCAGCTTCCTCGCCTTCAGCGCGGTGCTTGGCGCTGTCGCCACGCCGCTGCTGCTCAGGCTGTTCCCGGTGCCGGAGGGCGTCAGCTTCGCTCACGGCGTCGACCCCGGCAAGGTGCCGGGCATCGCCGATTTCCTGTCCTCGCTCCTGCCCGACAACGTCGTCTCGGCGGCGGCCGAAAACGCGATGCTGCCGGTCATCATCTTCGTCGCCCTGTTCGCCTTCGCCTCGACCCGGCTGGCGGACGAGCCGCGCCGGATGCTCGCGGTGCTGTTCGAGGGGCTGGCGGGGGCGATGATGGTGGTGATCGGGTGGGTGCTGGGCCTCGCCCCGATCGGCGTCTTCTCGCTCGGGCTCTCGCTCGGCATCCACAGCGGCGGCGCGGCGCTGGGCGCACTGGCGCACTACATCGTGCTGGTGGTGGCCGTGGGCACCGTGGTGATGGTCGCGGGATATGTCATCGCCGTGCTGGCGGGGCGCAAGAAGCTCGGCGCCTTCGCCGCCGCCATGCTGCCTGCGCAGGTCGTGGCGATCTCCACCCAGTCCTCGATCGCGACGCTGCCGGCGATGCTGGCTTCCAGCCGCAAGCTGGGTATCTCGTCGACCACCTCGGAGTTCGCGCTGCCGCTCGCCGTGACGCTGTTCCGTGCCACCGGGCCGGCGATGAACATGGCGGTGGCGATCTACGCGGCGAAGCTCGCCGGGCTGGAGCTGACGACCGGGGCGCTGATGGCTGGCACGTTCGTGGCCTTTGCGACGACGTTCGGCGCGGTTTCGCTGCCGGGCACGATCAGCTTCGTCTCCTCGATCGGCCCGATAGCGGCAGCCATGGGCGTGCCGCTCTGGCCGCTGGGCGTGCTGGTCGCGGTGGAGGTCCTGCCGGACCTCATGCGCACGCTCGGCAACGTGACCATGGACGTGGCCGTGACCAGCGCCGTCGATGCGGGCGTGGACGAGCCGCCGGCGGCCGAGACCCTTCACTGAACGGTCCGCCGCCCGCGGCGCGCCTTCGCCCTAGCTGGCGGGATCGTACATGAACTCTCGCAGTTCCTGCGAGCAGCGGCAGGCGACCGCGATCTTTCTCGCCCATTCGACGGCGTCCCCGCGCGTCGGCAGCTCGAGTACGGTGAACCCGCCCCTGAGTTCGCTGCCCGGATAGATCTTGGTCGATACCGAGCCGTCGCTCGAGACCAGCACCGGATCGACCGTCTCGGCGATGCCGCCGCCGAAGACGTAGACGCCTGCCTCTTTCGCTTCCTCGATCACTGCGCGGGATTCGGCGCCGACGATCGGAAATTCTTCCTCCGTGACCACCATGGCCTCGCTGGGGAACGAAATGAGGTGACTTGGTCACCGGCCTTACTCCTCCAGCTCGATGTCCCAGTAGAGCCAGTCGCGCCATGTTTCGTGGAGATGGTTGGGGGGGAAGCCCCGGCCGCGTTCCTGGAGCTGCCAGCTGGTCGGGCGGATCGGCTGGACCAGCGGCGGCATGTGCGCCTGCTTGGGGGTGCGCCCGCCCTTCCTCAGGTTGCAGGGCGAGCAGGCGGTCAGGATGTTCTCCCAGCTCGTCCGTCCGCCGAGGCGGCGGGGGACGACATGGTCGAAGGTCAGGTTGTGCGGGCTGCCGCAGTACTGGCACGAGAAGCGGTCGCGCAGGAACAGGTTGAAGCGGGTGAAGGCGGGGAACTCGCTCGGCCGCACGTACTGGCGCAGCGCGATCACCGAGGGGATCTGCATCGTCCAGCTCGGGCTGTGGACGGCGCGCTCGTAGCTGGAGATGATGTCGACCCGTTCCAGCACCACCGCCTTGATCGCGGTCTGCCAGGGCCAGAGGCTCAGCGGGTAATAGGAGAGCGGCGTGTAGTCCGCATTGAGGACAAGGGCAGGGCAGTCTGAAAGACTTCGGGAGGGATCACCCTCCGCGCTGCGGAACCGGGCCGCGCGCTCGATCAGGTCCGCCCTGAGCATGGCCTCCTGTCGCAGTCTATCATTGCTGTTTGATGGCAACGCATGGGTACTTTCCAGCACCTGAGTGATGGCGCGTCAAGATGGCTGGATCGTGGGGGTCGCCAGCAATCCACAGCTTGGGTAACGAGAGGCGATATGATCCGCACCCGTTTCGCCCCCAGCCCCAACGGGCCGCTGCACCTCGGCCACGCCTACGCCGCGCTGGTGGCACATGACGTTGCGCGCGCGCGCGGCGGCGAATGTATCCTGCGCATCGAGGACATCGACGGGACACGCAGCCGGGCCGAATTCGTCGACGAGTTCCTGCGCGACCTCGAATGGCTCGGCCTTGCGTGGGACGGGGACACGGTGTTCCAGTCGCGCCGGCTCGCCAGTTATGCCGAGGCTGGGGAGCGGCTCAAGACGATGGGCCTCATCTACCCCTGCACCTGCACCCGCGCCGAGATCGCCGCCGCTGCGCAGGAGATCGGCCCCGACGGGCCCATCTATCCGGGCACCTGCCGCCACCGCGCAGCCGATCCCGCCCACGCCGCATGGCGGCTGGACGTGGCGAAGGCTACGGCGCTGACCGGCCCGCTCGCATGGACGGACGAGGCCGCCGGCCCACAAAGCGCCACGCCGGACATCTTCGGCGACGTCGTGCTCCTGAGGAAGGACCTGCCCGCCAGCTACCACCTCGCCGCCACGCTCGACGATGCGACCGACGGCATCACCCTGGTCACACGCGGCATGGACCTGTTCCCCGCCAGCCACGTCCACCGCCTGCTCCAGGCGTTGCTCGGCCTGGCGGTGCCGACATGGCTGCACCACCCGCTGCTGGTCGAGTCGGCCCGTGACGGCGAACTGCGCAAGCTCGCCAAGCGGCGCGGCGCGCCTTCGCTGGCAGACCGGCGCCGCGCCGGGGAAGACGGCGCCGCCATCGCCCAGGCACTGCGCGAGGGACGCCTCCCCGCTGGCATTTCGCTTTCACAGGGCGTACATCAGGCGCCATGAGCTACATCCTGATCCCTGTCGTCGTCGTGCTGATGATCATGGTCGTCATCACTCTCGTGCGCGGCATCGCCGCCTTCCTGAACAGCACCAAGGAAGACCTCAACCGCGATCCCAGCCTGACCGGGCCGAGCGCGAATCAGTTGCTGCAGAACAAGATGATGTTCAACCGCATCAAGTACCAGGCCGCCGCCGTGCTGGTCTGCGCGCTGCTGCTGGCGATGGCGCGCTGACGCCAGCGTGGTCCGGCTCAACAAGATCTACACCCGCACCGGAGACGACGGTTCCACCGGCCTCGTCGACGGCTCGCGCCTGCCCAAGCACGCGGCGCGCATGGAAGCGATCGGCGCGGTGGACGAGGCGAACAGCGCCATCGGCCTCGCCGTCTGCGCGCTGGTCGGTACCGAACACGCCGTCAACCTCACCCGCATCCAGAACGACATGTTCGACCTCGGCGCCGACCTCGCCACGCCGGGTGACGACTTCGCGCCCGGCGAGATGACCCTGCGCATCGTCCCCGCGCAGGTCGACTGGCTGGAAGCTGCGATCGACGCGGTCAACGAGCGGCTCGCGCCCCTGCGCAGCTTCATCCTGCCCGGCGGCAGCGAGGCGGCCGCGCGCGTCCACATCGCCCGTGCCTCCACTCGCTCGGCCGAGCGCCGTGCCACCGCGCTGGCCGCCGCCGATCCGGTCAACCCCGCCGCGCTCGCCTATATCAACCGGCTGAGCGACTACCTCTTCGTCCTCGCCCGGGCGGTCAATTCGGACGGCGCCGACGACGTGCTTTGGGTCCCCGGTCAGAATCGCTAGGTTCCCCGACGGAGCCGAGCCGCTACCCAGCGCTCGCATCACGTTGAGAGGGAGTTTGGCAGTGCAGACAGTCGGTATCATCGGCGCAGGGATCATGGGCGCGGGCATTGCCCAGACGGTGGCGGGCGTAGGGCTCGACGTGGTCCTGACCGACATCAGCCTCGAGATCGCCGAGAAGGGCAAGGCCGGCATCGCGAAAAGCCTCGCCAAGCTGGTCGCCAAGGAAAAGATCAGCCAGGCCGACGCCGACGCGCTGCTCGCCCGCATCACCCCGGTCGGCGACTATGCCGCGCTGTCGGGCGCCGACCTCATCATCGAGGCCGCCACCGAGCGCGAGGACATCAAGGCGAAGATCTTCGAAGCCGCCGGCAAGGTGCTCGGCCCCGATGCGATCATGGCCTCGAACACCAGCTCGATCCCGATCACCCGCATGGCCGCCGGTTCGCCCGATCCCGCGCGCTTCTGCGGTCTGCATTTCTTCAACCCGGTCCCGGTCATGGGCCTCGTCGAAGTGATCCCCGGCCTCGCCACCTCGCAGGACACCATCGACCGGATGAAGGCGTTCGGCGAGAAGCTGGGCAAGACCGTGGTCCTTGCCGGTGACGAGCCCGGCTTCGTCGTCAACCGCATCCTGTGCCCGATGCTCAATGAGGCGATCTTCGTGCTCGGCGCCGGAATCGGCTCGGTCGAGGACATCGACGCGGGCTGCAAGATCGGCCTCAACCACCCGATGGGCCCGCTGACGCTGGCCGACTTCGTCGGGCTCGATACGCTCTACGCGATCATGAAGGTGTTCCACTCAACCACCGGCGATCCCAAGTACCGTCCCGCGCCGCTGCTGCAGAAGTACGTCGAGGCGGGCTGGTATGGTCGCAAGTCGGGCAAGGGGTTCTACGATTACTCGGGCGAGACGCCGGTTCCGAGCCGGTAACGGAACGCCGAGACCTGGGGCGATCGCTCCAGGTCCTTCCCTCTTATCTCCCCGGACCGGAACCCCCGGCTCCCCCCGCCCGTTACTCCTGCAAAGGAGATTTCCCATGACCGAACGCACCGACGACCTCCCGCCCGAAACGGTGAACGACGAGCAGGAAGAGGAAGACACCCAGGCGCAGGCCGTTGCCGACGAGGCGCAGGGCCGCACCTCGTCCAATGCCGGCCTCGGGGACACCGAAAAGGTCAAGGGCGGTATCGAGGGTGAGGACGATGTCCAGGACATCGTCGATCATATGAACCAGATGGACAGCAGCGGCACCATCGACATGTCCGCCTTCGACGGCGAGGAAACGATGGACGACCTCGAAGGCCGCTACGGCAAGCGTAACGCCGCCGACGAGGATTTCGCCGACGATGACAGCTGAGGCGGGCAACTGCCGCCAACGGCCGTCGTCCCCGCGAAGGCTGGGACCCCCGGGAATTCCGCCTGCCCGGAGTTAAGGTTGGTTACCCGCCTCGCGCTTGAGGTCGTAGAGGATCTCAAGCGCGTCGCGGGGGGCGAGGGCGTCCACGTCCATGTCGCGCAACTTGTCGCGCAAGGTGTCGCACTCGGTTTCCCGGGTCACCTGGGCCGCTGCGAACAACGGCAGGTCGCCGAGGCCCGCTGCCAGCCCGCCCGTCTCGGCGCGGCCCTTTTCGAGCTTTTCCAGAACCGACTTCGCCCGGCTGATGACCTTGGGCGGCACCCCGGCGAGGCGCGCGACGGCCAGACCGTAGCTGCGGTCCGCCGGGCCTTCCGACAGTTCGTGCAGCAGCACGAGGTCGCCCTTCCACTCACGCGCGCGGACGTGGTGGAGCGACAATGCTTCACAGGTTTCGGCCAGCCGCGCGAGTTCGTGGTAGTGGGTGGCGAAGAGGCAGCGGCAGCGGTTGGTCTCGTGGACCGCCTCGGCCACCGCCCACGCCAGCGCGAGGCCGTCATAGGTCGAGGTGCCACGGCCCACTTCGTCGAGGATGACGAAGCTGCTCGGGGAAGCCTGCGCGAGGATGGCGGCGGTCTCCACCATCTCGACCATGAAGGTCGAGCGCCCGCGCGCGAGGTTGTCGGAAGCGCCGACGCGGCTGAACAAGCGGTCGACCATGCCGATCCGCGCCGACTTGGCGGGCACGAAGCCGCCCGCCTGCGCAAGCAGGACGATCAGCGCGTTCTGGCGCAGGAAGGTCGACTTACCGCCCATGTTAGGGCCACCTATGAGCCAGAGCCGGTCGTGGCTGGCGAGGCGGCAGTCGTTGGCGACGAAGCGCTCGCCCTGCGCCTTCAGCGCGGCCTCGACCACCGGGTGACGCCCGCCCTCGATGTCGAGCGAGATACCCTCGACCACCTGCGGGCGGGTCCAGCCCCCCTCGGCGGCGCGTTCGGCTTGCCCTGCGGCGACGTCGATGCGGGCGAGGGCGGCGGCGGTGCGGGCGATCGACTGGCGCGCGGCGATGGCCTCGGCGACCAGCTCCTCGAAATGCGCTTCCTCGGCGGCGAGGGCGTGGGCCCCGGCCTCGGTGATGCGCGCGGCTTCCTCGTGGAGGGCGAGGGCGTTGAAGCGCATCGCGCCGGCCATGGTCTGACGGTGCGTGAAGCCGCTGTCGGGTTCGAGCAGCCTGTCGGCATGGCGCTGGGCGACCTCGATGAAGTAGCCGAGCACGTTGTTGTGCTTGATCTTGAGCGAGGCGACGCCGGTTTCCTCGCGATATTTCGCCTCCAGCGCGGCGATGGCGCGGCGGGCATTGCCGGACATGACGCGCAGTTCGTCGAGCGCGGCGTCGTAGCCGGCGGCGATGTAGCCGCCCTGGCCGCGCTCGGTCGGCGGGGTTTCCACCAGCGCGCGGGCGAAGTGATCGACCAGCGCCGCATGCCCGCCGAGGTCCGGAAGCACCCGCTCGAGCAGCACCGGCAGCCCGTCCATCGCCCTCAGCCGCTCACCGATCCGGCGCGCGCCCGAGAGGCCGTCGCGCAGCTGGCCGAGATCGCGCGGAGAGCCGCGTCCCGCCACCACGCGGCCGAGCGCGCGGCCGAGGTCGGGCAGGGCGCGCAGCGCGGCGCGCAGGTCCTCGCGCAGCAGCGCGTCGTCGTGGAGCCATTCGACCAGTTCCAGCCGCCCGGCGATGGCGATGCGGTCGGTGAGCGGGGCGGAGAGGTCGTCGGCCAGCTGGCGCGCGCCCGCCCCGGTGACGCAGCGGTCGATCGCGTCGACCAGGCTGCCCTTGCGCCCGCCCTGCGAGGACTCGAGGATTTCGAGGCTTGCGCGCGTCGCCTCGTCCATGGCGAGCGCGGCGTCGCCGGCGCGCGCCTCGGGCGGGAGCAGCAGCGGCAGCTTGCCGCGCCCGACGTGGTCGAGATAGGCGATCAGCCCGCCCACCGCCGCCAGCATCGGCCGGGTGAAGGCGCCGAAGCCGTCGAGCGTGGCGACGCCGTGGACTAGCTTAAGCCGGGCCTCGCCGCCGTCGGACGAGAACTCGTGGGCGGAGCGCGGGATCGCGGCTTCCGGAGCGGCGTCCCAACCGTCAGGCACCACCAGTTCGCTGGCGCCGAGGCGGGCGAGGGCGGCGGGAAGGCGCTCGGGCGGGCATTCCTCCAGCTCCATGCGGCCGGTGGAGATGTCGACCGCGGCTATGCCCACCGTGCCCCGAAGCTCGCAGGCGGCGGCGAGCACGTTGGCGCGGCGCGGTTCGAGCAGGGCTTCCTCGGTCAGCGTTCCGGCGGTGACGAAGCGCACGATGTCGCGCGCGACCAGTGCCTTGTAGCCGCCGCGCTTCTTGGCCTCGGCCGGGGTTTCGACCTGCTCGGCGATGGCGACGCGGCAGCCCGCCTTGATGAGCCTCGCGAGATAGCCCTCCGCCGCGTGGACCGGCACTCCGCACATCGGGATCGGCACGCCGGCATGTTCGCCGCGCGTGGTCAGCGCGATGTCGAGGATCTGGCTCGCCGCCCTGGCGTCATCGAAGAACAGCTCGAAGAAGTCGCCCATGCGGTAGAACAGCAGGCAATCGCCCGCTTCCTCGCGCAAGGCGAGGTACTGCGCCATCATCGGAGTCGGGGCTGAAGTCATGCCCCGGCGATAGCGGCACGCCACCCGTTCTGTGAAGCGCCACCTAGCACCCTTTCCCCTATCGCGTCGGCCCGAGATTGGTTAGGGCGCGAGGCGTAACCGGGAGATATCGCTTGTCCGAGAAAAGCAAGGTCCAGTTCACCGATCGCGAGGCGCTGTTCTACCACAGCACGCAGCGTCCGGGTAAGATCGAGATTATCGCCTCCAAGCCGATGGCGACCCAGCGCGACCTCAGCCTCGCCTACTCGCCGGGCGTAGCCGTGCCGGTGCAGGCCATCGCCGACGATCCCGCGACCGCCTACGACTACACCGCCAAGGGCAACCTCGTCGCGGTCATCTCGAACGGCACCGCGATCCTGGGCATGGGCAACCTCGGCGCGCTGGCCTCCAAGCCGGTGATGGAGGGCAAGGCCGTCCTGTTCAAGCGCTTCGCCGACGTCGATTCCATCGACATCGAACTCGCCAGCGAGGACACCGAGGCGCTGATCGAGGCGATCGCGATGATGGAGCCGAGCTTCGGCGGCATCAACCTCGAGGACATCAAGGCGCCCGAGTGCTTCATCATCGAGCAGACCCTGCGCGAGCGGATGAAGATCCCGGTCATGCACGACGACCAGCACGGCACCGCGATCATCGCGGCCGCGGGTCTCATCAACGCCTGCCTCGTCACCGGCCGCAAGCTGGACGAGATCAAGGTGGTGGTGAACGGCGCCGGCGCCTCGGCGCTGGCCTGCACCTCGCTCATCAAGTCGATGGGCGTGAAGCATGAGAACGTCCTCGTCTGCGACACGCGCGGCGTCATCTACCCCGGCCGAGAGCGGGTCGACCAGTTCAAGTCGGCCCACGCCGTCAAGACCGAGAAGCGCACGCTGGCCGAAGCCCTCGTCGGCGCCGACGTCGTGCTCGGCCTGTCGGCCAAGGGCGCGATCACGCAGGACATGGTCAAGTCGATGGCGCCCGAGCCGATCATCTTCGCGATGGCCAACCCCGATCCCGAGATCACCCCGCCCGAAGCCAAGGCGGTGCGCCCCGACGCGATCGTCGCCACCGGCCGCTCGGACTATCCCAACCAGGTCAACAACGTCCTGGGCTTCCCCTTCATCTTCCGCGGCGCGCTCGACGTGCGGGCGACCGCGATCAACGAGGAGATGAAGATCGCCGCCGCCACCGCCATCGCCGAACTGGCGCGCGAGCAGGTCCACGAGGACGTCGCGGCGGCCTACGGCGGCGAGACGCAGGTCTTCGGCCGCGATTACATCATCCCCGCGCCCTTCGACCCGCGGCTGATGGAAGTCGTGCCGATGGCCGTGGCCAGGGCAGCGATGGAATCGGGCGTGGCGCAGAAGCCGATCGACGACTTCGAGGCCTATCGCCACCAGCTGAAAGCGCGCCTCAACCCGACGACCTCGGTGCTCACCCGCGTCTACGAGCAGGTCAAGGCCAACCCCAAGCGAGTGATCTTCGCCGAGGCGGACAACGAAGTCGTGCTGCGCGCCGCGGTCCAGTACCGCGACTTCGGCTACGGCGAGCCGATCCTGGTCGGCCGCACCCAGGTCATCCTCGACCGCATGGCCGAGCTGGGCGTGCCGCACCCGGAGAGCTTCCACATCGAGAACTCGATGGTGTCCGAGCATGTCACCCCGATGGTCGAGATGCTCTACGAGCGCCTCAAGCGCCGGGGCTTCCTGCAGCGCGACGTGCAGCGCATGGTCAACACCGACCGCAACATCTTCGCCTCGGGCCTGCTCAAGCTGGGCGTCGGCGATGCGATGATCACCGGCATGACCCGGCCCTTCGCGCAGTCGATGAAGGAAGTGCGCCGCGTGCTCGACCCGGCGGAGGGCCAGCTGCCCTTCGGCATCCACATGCTGGTGGGCAAGAACCACACCGTGTTCATGGCCGACACCACCATCAACGAGCGCCCGAGCGCCGAGGAACTCGCGGTCATCGCGACGGAGACGGCAGCGGTCGCCCGCAAGCTCGGCCATGAGCCGCGCGTGGCGTTCCTCAGCTACTCGACCTTCGGCAACCCGGCGGGCAAGTGGCTGGATACGACGCGCGAGGCGATCCACATCCTCGACCAGCAGCAGCCGGACTTCGAGTACGAAGGCGAGCTGGCCCCGGATGCGGCGCTCAACCCCAAGGTCATGGCGCTCTATCCGTTCAGCCGCCTGACCGCGCCGGCCAACGTGCTCATCATGCCGGGGCTGCAGTCCGCCAACCTCTCGGCCAAGCTGCTGCGCGAAGTCGGCGGCACGACCACCATCGGGCCGATGCTGCTGGGCATGGAGAAGCCGGTGCAGATCGCGCCGATGACCGCGATCGCTCCCGACGTGCTGACCCTCGCCGTGCTGGCGGCGGCTGGCATCGCCGGCTGAGGCCGCGACAGGAACACAAGGGTTGCGGCCCCTGCGTTCTGCTTTTCCCGAAGTCGATATCCGGGGCCGTGCCTGCGAAGGCGCGGCCCCGTTTCGTTTCTATCAGCCGGCGCGCATGTTCACCTGATGCCGCAACCCGCACCGACGATGGCCTCGCGGTTCGCTCCAAGAATGCTTCCGGGTTGACGAAGATAGTATAAGCTATCTATCTCGGTCTCATAACCAGAGCAGGATGCGCCATGCCCGAGATACCACCGTCGATCCTCCCGCTGCTGGTGGACCTCGAACGCTCCGTCGACAACCTGGGCAACACCTGGCGGCCCGAGGATCCGGCCTACCGCGCCGACGTCTACCGCCAGACGATGACGAGCCTGTCCTATGCGTACTTCATGTACTTCCACGCCGACGCCGAGCATCCCGACTGGGCGCCGCTATGGAACCCGGTCTACACGCTCCAGCCCAACCCGGACGACATCTACGTCCAGTCGCCGATCCGGGGCGACCTGACGTACCGCGTCTCGGGCAACCGGGGGACTTGCAAGATCCTCTCGTTCACCACGCAGGCCGCGCTTTCCGGGACGGTGGACGAGATGCCCCGGCCCAACGGCCACAACGAACTCGACACCAATGACCTCGGCATAGGACTGGGCGAGGACTTCTCGATCATCTTCAGCGCCGCGAGACCCGCGGGCTACGACGGCTACTGGGCGCCAATCGATCCGTCGGCGCGCGGCATGTACCTACGCTACCGGATGTATGACTGGGCGGGCGAGACCGACCCGGTGCTCTCGATCGAATGCCTTGACGCCGTGCCGCCCAAGCCCCGCCTGTCGCCGGAGGACATTCTCCACCGCATCCGCGAGATGGCGAAATTCCCGGCGCGCAAGACCGACCTCTACTACCAGATGCAGAACGGCGTGAAGGAGCGGGTCGGCTTCAACGTGTTCGAACCGGTCCGCTATCCCGGCGCGCTGGTGAAACAGACCTACTGGCCCGCGTGCTTCCAGCTCGAGCCCGACGAGGCGCTCATCATCGAGACGGAGATCCCGGAGAGCGCGCCCTACTGGAACATCCAGCTCAACGACCCGTACTTCAACGCCCTCGAATACGTCTATCGCCTGAGCAGCACGAACGGGGCGATGGCCACGCTGTCCAGCGATGGCAAGTACCGGGGCGTCATCGCGCTCACCGATCCCGGCGTGCCCAACTGGCTAGACCCGGCTGGCTACACCGAGGGTGGCATCTACGGCCGCTGGTACGACTGCGACAGCGAGCCGGTGCCGACGATCCAGCGCGTCAAGCTGGCGGAGCTGCGCGCGCATCTCCCCGCCGATACGCCCGTGGTCGGCCCCGAGGAGCGCGCCGAGGAAATCCGCCGCCGCGTAGTCGCCTGCCAGCGCCGAAGACGGTGGTGAGCGGAAGGGCAAGCGACATGGACCTGAGCTACGATCCGCCCGAGGCTTTCCGCCACGCCCTTGGCCAGCTGCACGACATCGTCGCGGCAGAGGTCGGCTCGGATGACTTCGGACCCGCCGACTACCTGTCCGGTCTCACCGTGCTGCTGCAGTCGATGGACTACGATCCGCGCTTCTCCGAGACCGGGCGGCGCATGGCCTGGGGAATGGTCGTGGGCGTGCTGCGCGGCCGCGCGCAGGCGATCGCGGCGATGAAGGCGAATCCTGGCTTCGATGCGCGGACGGTGCTCTCGCCGGTCGTCATCACCGGGGTTCCGCGCACCGGGACCACTGCACTGCACCGGCTGCTTGCGGTCGATCCGCGCTTCCAGGGGCTGCAGACGTGGCTGCTCGACAGCCCGATGCCGCGGCCGCCGATGGAGGCATGGGGCGAATACCCACAGTACCGCAAGACCGTCGCCGCGCTCGATGCGCAGTACGCCGCGGCGCCGGGCGCCAAGGCCGCGCATTTCCGGGCGGCAGAGGAAGTCCACGAATGCTGCATGGTGCTGCGCCAGTCATTCGTCTCGAACCTGTGGTCGT
This sequence comes from Novosphingobium sp. AP12, assembly GCF_000281975.1. Lineage (GTDB taxonomy): Bacteria > Pseudomonadota > Alphaproteobacteria > Sphingomonadales > Sphingomonadaceae > Novosphingobium. Next base: position 74,262 of record NZ_AKKE01000172.1, read on the forward strand.
GCGGCTGGTCGGCGGCGACCTATGACGCGTGGTGGCAGTGCCAGGACGAGACGGCGGCTTACCGCCACTTCGCGAAGTGCGTGCAGCTGATCGGTATGCACGAGCCCGAAAAGCGCTGGCTGCTCAAGAACCCCGGCCATATCGAGCATCTGGACCTGCTCTTCGCGGTGTTCCCCGATGCGCGGGTGATCCAGACGCACCGCGATCCGGGCAAGGCGGTGCCCAGCCTCGTGTCGCTGCTGATGAACCTCAACGCCCTGATGGAGCCCGAGCGGACCGGGCAGCGCGCCGAGAACCTGCTGCGCCGCGAAGTCGCCAAGTGGGCCCATGCCGTCCGCAAGGCGGAAGCCGTGAAGGCGCGCCATCCAGGGCAGGTGCTCGACGTCGTCCACGCCGACTTCCATGCCCGGCCCATGGAAACGGTGGAGGCGATCTACCGGTTCATCGCCATGGACATCCCGCAGGATACCCGCGCCGCGCTGCTCCAGCGGATCGACGAGAAGCCGGAACTGAGCCACGGCGTCCACCGCTATTCGATCGCCGACTACAGTATGACCGTCGAGGAAGCGCGCGCGCCGTTCGCGGACTATATCGAGCGCTACGATCTGGTGGAGAAGCGGGCATGAAGGCGGCGATCTATCCGGGGCAGGGCAGGCCCATCGTCATCGAAACCCTGCCCGATCCCGAACCCGGTCCCGGCGACCTCCTGATCCGCGTCGATCGCTGCGGCATCTGCGGCACCGACCTGTCGATGACGAAGGGCGGCATGTGGGACTACGGTCCGGGCGCGCAGTTCGGCCATGAATATGCAGGGACGGTCGTCGGACTGGGCGCTCACGTCACCGGCTGGAAACTCGGCGAGCGCATCGCGGTCCTGCCATCGGTCGCCTGCGGCGCGTGCGAGCCGTGCCACGCGCATGGCAACAACGTGCTGTGCCAGACGAAACCGGGCAGTGCCATGGTGGGCTTCTCAGAATATGCGAAAGTGCCCGCCAGCGTCGCGACGCGGCTGCCGCAGACGCTGTCGATGGCCGACGGCGCGCTGATCGAGCCGATGGCGATCAGCCTCTATGGAACGCGCATGGCGCAGATCAGGCCCGGCGACCGGGTCGTCGTGCTCGGCGGCGGCACGGTGGCGCTTTACGCGATCTACTGGGCGCGGCGTCTGGGGGCGGGACGCATCGCCGCGATGTCGCGCTCGCCCCGCCGCAGGGACCTGTGCCTCGACATGGGCGCGGATGCCTTCGTGGCTTTCGGCGACAACGAGGCGGGCGAGGTCGTCGAGGCGCTCGGCGGAGCGCCGCAGGTCGTGCTCGAATGCGTCGGCGCCGAGGGCATGTTGATGAAGGCCGTGGCCCACGCCGCCCCGTTCGGGCGGATCGTCAGCCTCGGCTTCTGCACTTCGCCCGACCCGGTGATCCCCGCGCTGGCGAGCTACAAGTGCGTGTCGATGCATTTCGCGGTCGGCTATTCCATGAAGGAATTCCTCTACATCGCCGAAATGCTCGACCGCGACCGCCTCCACGGCGGCGGCCACGTCGATCCCAAGGCGATCGTGAGCGCGAACGTCGGCCTCATCGATATGCCGGCGACGTTCGAGATGCTGCGCGGCGCGAACGACCAGACCAAGGTCCACGTCTGCATGGGCGAATGAACGCAGCCGCAGGCACGCACTAGCGGTCTCGGTCGTTCGCGTGGATGTGGGCGGGACGTGGCAGTCGCGGCGGTGGTACCGCAGGACTTCAAGTGACGCTCTCGATCGGATAGTATCGACGCCATCAACCCGAGGACGTGGAAGATGGCAGGATTCGCGTCGCAGAAAGACGGCCGCCTCTATCTGACGGAAGGCGGTCAGGAGACCGAGATACACTATCGGTACGGGCACGACCTGCCGGAATTTGCCATGTACCCGCTACTCGACAATCCCGCCGCCATGTCTGACCTGAAGGTGATGTACAGCCGCGTGCTCGACGTCGCCGCCGAGCACGGCTTCGTCGCGATGCTGTCCGGGCTCGACTATCGCGGCAGCCCGGACTGGGGCGACAAGCTCGGCTATTCCCGCGACGGGCTCGCCGATGCGCTCCAGCGGTCGATTGCCTTCCTGCGCGAGGTCGCGCGGCCCTATGAGGGACAGGTCACGGAAATCCTCATCGGCGGACAAGTCGGCCCGCGCGGGGATGCCTATTCGCTCAACCGGACGATCACGGCCGACGAAGCCGAGGACTATCACGGCTTTCAGCTCGAAGTGCTCAAGCGCGCGGAGGTCGACTTTGTCTGGGCGGCCACGTTCAATGGCATCCCCGAAGCGCTCGGCGTCGCGCGGGCGGCGGCGCGGATCGGCCTGCCGCTTGGCATCTCCTTCATGCTGGATGGCGACCACCGGCTCAAATCGGGCGCAAGCCTCAAGGACGCCATAGAGACCGTCGATGCGCAGGCAGGCGATGCCAGGCCGGACTACTACGGCATCAATTGTTCGCATCCGCTCGAATTCGAACCCGCGCTCGAACCGGGAGACTGGGTCCGGCGCCTGCGCAGCTTACGCCCCAATGCGAGCGCAAAGGACAAGATCGAACTCTGCTCGATCGGCCATCTGGAAGAAGGCGATCCCGTCGACCTCGGCAATCGCATCGGCAGCCTGGCGCGGCGCTATCCACATATCGATATCTTTGGCGGCTGCTGCGGAACCTGGGCGCCGCATCTCGACGAGATGGCGCGCAACGTGCGGCATGCGCTTACGCAAGAGCGCAGCGCTTGATACTGGCTGAGATGGGAGATTGGATGCCCCGCGAGGATTCGAACCTCGATAGACGGAATCAGAATCCGTAGTCTTACCATTAGACGACGGGGCACCGGAGGGCGCCCCACTAGAGCCAGTCTTGATTCGCGTCAAGCGCCTTGGTGAACCCCTCGAAAGTCGCGGCCCTTGTGCCTTTGCCTCCGGGGCGTTAGCATCAGCGCCAGGTGCCCGCCTATCCGGCGGGATGATATGTGAACGAGAATCAAAATCATGGCGGAGCACGATCCGCCGGCAGCGAAAGTCGATGTGTCGGGCCGCCCGGGACGGCGGCGAAAAGGTCGCAAGGGCAAGGCGGGTTCGCCGGGTAGCCCCCAGACCGCCGGCACAGCCAAGGCGAAGGTGCGCCCAGCGAAGGGCGCCCGGGTCACCGAGGCCGGCAAAGCGCCGCGCGCAGAACAGCAGCCCCGGGCCCAGTCCGCGCCTCCCGTGCAGGCAGCGGTCCCCGCGACAGTCACGGAGACGGAAGCGGCCCCGGCCGCCGGGAAACCCGCGCCCGGCTCCCTGCCGCGCCAGTCCTATGCCGCGATCGACCTTGGCACCAACAACTGCCGCCTGCTGATCGCGCGCCCCTCTGGCGAGAACTTCACGGTGATCGACGCCTTCAGCCGCGTGGTGCGGCTGGGTGAGGGGATCGCGCAGTCGGGCCGGTTGTCGGACGCGGCGATGGAGCGCACGCTCTCGGCGCTACGTATCTGCGCGGACAAGCTGATGCGCCGCAACGTCTATCTCGCCCGCTCGGTGGCGACAGAGGCGTGCCGGCGCGCCGTCAATGGGCCTGAATTCATAGAGCGTGTGCGCAAGGAAACCGGCATCGCGCTCGACATCATCAGCGCGCGCGAGGAAGCGCGGTTGGCGGTGCTGGGCTGCCACGTCCTGCTTGAGGACGGCTTCGGCCCGGCGATGATCTTCGACATCGGCGGCGGCTCGACCGAGTTGGTTCTGATCGAGAGCACCGGCACCGTGCCGCGCATCCTCGACTGGCAGAGCGTGCCCTGGGGCGTCGTCTCGCTCACCGAGAGCTGCGGGGGCGAAGGCACGACGCGCGAGGAACGGCTGGAGCGCTACCGCCACATGCACAGCCTGGTGGCGGAGAGTTTCGCGGCGTTTTCCAAGCGCGTCGGCCCGGCGCGCGAGAGCGCCAGCCAGGACGGTCCGCTGCGCCTGCTGGGCACCAGCGGCACCGTCACCACGCTAGCCAGCCTCCACCTCGAACTGCCGCAGTACGACCGCCGCATGGTCGACGGGCTGATCGTGCCCGCCGAATCGATGCGCGACATCTCCTCGCGGCTGTCCTCGATGTCGATCGAGGAGCGCCGCGAAGTCGCCTGCATCGGGCGCGAGCGGGCGGACCTCGTGGTCGCCGGCTGCGCCATCCTCGAGGCCATCCTCGACCTCTGGCCCGCGGCGCGCCTCGGCGTCGCCGACCGGGGTATCCGCGAGGGTATCCTGCGCAGCCTGATCGCTTCCCATAGTCACGGCCATTCCCGGGGGCCGGGCATCCGGGCTACCGGCGACGCCGTCCGCAACGCAATAGGTGCAAGATGAGCCGTTCCGGCAAAGACCCCGGCGAGCGCCTGCGCACCGCCAAGAAGCGCACGACCAGTTCGGCGCGCTGGCTGACCCGCCAGATCAACGATCCCTACGTCAAGAAGGCCAAGGCCGACGGCTACCGCAGCCGCGCGGCCTACAAGCTGATCGAGCTGGACGAGAAGTTCGGTCTGCTCAAGGGGGTCACCCGCGCGGTCGACCTCGGCATCGCGCCGGGCGGCTGGAGCCAGGTGCTGCGCCTCAAGGCGCCCAAGGCCAAGGTCGTCGGCATCGACCTGCTGCCTACCGACCCGATCGAGGGCGTCACCATCTTCGAGATGGACTTCATGGCAGACGAGGCGCCCGCCGCGCTGGAAGAAGCGCTGGAAGGCGCGCCGGACCTCGTGCTGTCGGACATGGCGGCGAACACCGTCGGCCACAAGCAGACCGACCACCTGCGCACCATGGGCCTCGTCGAGACGGCGGCGGACTTCGCCATCCAGTTCATGGCGCCGGGCGGCACGTTCGTCGCCAAGGTGCTGGCGGGCGGCACCGACACCGAGCTTCTGACGCTGCTCAAACGCCACTTCACCAGCGTGAAGCACGCCAAGCCGCCGGCCAGCCGCAAGGATTCGTCCGAGTGGTACGTCATCGCCAAGGGCTTCAAGGGCCGGGCGGAAGAGCCAGCCTGACCGGCAACGTGGCGCTTCGGATTGCCGGAGTGCTTCAGGGCCGACCTACCGGCCGGGTCGTCCCAGCGCAGGCTGGGACCGCTGGCAGCGTCGCGCCAGCCTGCGCTGGGACCACGGCTGTTGGTCGGGCTTGACATTTATAACCATTTAGGTTATATGCCGCGACATCCGCCAGCCGAAGTACAAGGCGAAGCGGTGTTTTCGGGTCGACGTCATGGGCGGAGGGTCGCGAGTTCAAG
>NZ_AKKE01000173.1 GCF_000281975.1 Novosphingobium sp. AP12
TCACCTCCTGCGAAGCGGCGTAAGAGGGCGTCAGGTAAGCGCGGAAAAGCCCGCCTTCCATGTCGCTGTAGGGCGCGAACCGCAGCGCATCGCAGCGGGCGACGGCGCGGGCTCCGCCGGGAAGGAGGTCGCTCACCACGGCATCACGCCGCCGTCGCTGCGCGGATCGGTGGCGCCCTGGAAGGTGCCGTCGGCGAGGCGCACGACGGCACCGGCATGGCCCATCGTCGCCGTCAGCGGGCCGACGCGCTCGACATCGTGCCCGGCCTCCGCCAGCTGCACGTAGAGCGTTTCGTCGAAGCCGTCCTCCAGCTTGAGCGTCGTCGACTGCTCGCCCCAGGTGCGGCCCAGCAGCCAGCGCGGGGCGCTGATCGCTTCCTGAAGGTCCACCCCGAAGCGGGCGTAGCGGCTGAACAGCGCGGCCTGCGTCTGCGGCTGGCCCTCACCGCCCATGGTGCCGTAGGCCATGACACGGCCGTCCTCGAACACGGCGAGCGCGGGGTTGAGGGTGTGGAACGGCTTGCGGCCGGGCTTCAGGGCGTTCCAGCCGGCTGTCGCAAGGCGGAACGAGCTGCCCCGGTTCTGCCAGGTGATCCCGGTCTGCGGCAGCACGAGGCCGGAGCCGAATTCGAAATAGGTGGACTGGATACAGGAGACCACCCTGCCCTCGCTGTCGGCCGCGCCGAACCAGCACGTGTCGCCCCACTGCGGCGGCTGCGGCCAGGGCAGCGCCTTGGCGGGGTCGATCCGCGCGGCGAGTTCGGCGAGCGCCGCAGGATCGGAAAGCAGGCCCTGGAAATCGAAGTCGGTGTAGGTCGGGTCGCCGACATGCACGTCGCGCAGCAGGAACGCCTGCTTGGTCGCCTCGATGAGCCCGTGGACGTGGTCGAAACCGTCGGGCGCCTCGGCCTCGAGGCGGTCGAACAGCGCGAGGATCATCAGCGCGGCGAAGCCCTGCGTCGGCGGCGTGGAATTGTAGAGCGCGGCGCCGGAAATCACCGTGTGCAGCGGGTCCGGCCGGGCGGCGGCGTGCGCCTCAAGGTCGGCCAGCGACACCGGGCTGCCCAGCGTCGCAAGGTCCTGCGCGATCAGGGCCGCAAGCTCGCCGCGGTAGAAATCGTCGAGGCCATTCGCGGCGAGCGAGCGCAGCGTTTCGCCCAGCAGCGGCTGGCGCAGCACGTCGCCTTCGACGAGCGGGCGGCCCTCGGGCTCGAAGATCGTGGCATAGGCGCCCGGCTGGCCGCGCAGTTCGCCGCCCTTGGCCGCCGCGATCCCGGCGCCGCCGGACGTTACCGAAATGCCGATCTCGGCATGCTCGATCGCGTCGCGCAGCAGGCGGCCGAGCGGCATCGTGCAGCCCTCTCCGCTCAGCGCCGCCGCCCAGCCGGAGATCGTCCCCGCCACCGTATTCGCCGCCAGCGGTCCGCGCGTCGGCACGGCATCGAGGCCCGCGTAGAGCGACAGGTCGGCGCTCGCGGCCGCTCCGCCGCAGCCGTGGATCGAGTGGACGCGCCCGTCAGGCTCGCGGATCACCCAGAAACCGTCGCCGCCGATCCCGGTCATGTGCGGGTAGACGACGGCAAGCGTGGCGGCGACCGCGACGCAGGCCTCGACGGCGTTCCCGCCATCGGCCAGCACATCGCGCCCGGCCTGTGCGGCCAGGAAGTGCGGTGCGGTGACGATGCCGTTCTCGGCGGTTACGGTCTTCATGTCGTCAGGTCCTCAATCCGGCAGCGCGGCCACGAAGGCGCGCACGACATGCGCGGAGTTCACCGCGGCGAGATGCTCGTAAGTGTCCTCCATGTTCTTGTGCCTGTCGCCCCCGGCAAGGTCGCACAGCGAGCGGAACACGATGGTCGGCACCTGGTTGGCATAGGCGACCTGCGCCACCGCGCCGCTCTCCATGTCGAGCACGCGGGCGTTCCAGGCCTTGTAGAGATACTCGCGAAACTCGGCGTTGTCCGCGTAGATACCCGCGCTGACGCCGGTGCCGCCGACGACGACCTTGGGCGGCTTGGCGAGGCACAGTTCGGTGTCGGGAAGCTGCGTCGGCGATGGCGGCACGCAGCGCTCCATGGAAACCTTGGGCGCCACCTTGCGGGCGAGCGCGAGCAAGGCCGGGTCCATCGGGAACTTGAAGATCCGCTTCATCGGCGTCGCGGCATTGGCGACGGTCACCCCGCGCGGAAAGATGAAGTTCCAGTTCGCCGGAGCCTCGGGCGCGACCGGCTCTGGCGACTTCCAGCCCGGCGTGTCCCCGTAGCCATCCTTGCGCGCGAAGTTGGCTTCCAGGTACTGGCCCCAGTCCTCCAGCACGATAACGTCGCCGATCGAGAGGTTGGGGTCCACTCCGCCCGCGATGCCGGAAAAGACGATGCGCTTGACGGTGAACCTGTCGATCACGAGCTGCGTGTTCATCGCCGCGTTCACGATCGAGACGCCGCTCTGCATCAGCAGGATCGGCTTACCTTCCAGCGTGCCGGTGAGGTAGGTCATGCCGTTGATCTGGTACTCCTTGCCCCCCATCACGGCGTGGACGAGCGCGTTCCATTCGGGCTGATAAGCGGTCATCACCAAGGTACGCGGGGTGAGGTCGAGCCGCTCCTCCGCCAGTGCGGGGGCGGCGAAAAGCGCGAGCGCGGCGGCGGCAGTCAATGCGAACGAGCGCATCAGGCGCCTCCCATCCAGACGAAGCGGGCGACGAAGAGCAGGGCCAGCACTAGCAGGAACCAATCCTTCTTCGCGAACGAACCACGCACGATCTTGAGCGCGCAGTGAGCGGTGATGCCGAAGGCGAGGCCGTTAGCGATGGAGAAGGTCAGCGGGATCATCGCGACGGTGAGGAACGCGGGGATCGCCGAAAGCGGGTCCTCCCACTCGACCTCGGTCAGCGGCAGCAGCATCAGGCCGCCGACGATGATAAGCGCCGGGGCGGTCGCCGCCAGCGGGATCAGCTGGGCGTAAGGCGCCACGAACATCGTCGCCAGGAACAGCACGCCGGTGACCACGGCGGTGAGGCCAGTGCGCCCGCCCGCCTGCACGCCCGCCGCGCTCTCGACGTAGCTGGTGACGGTGCTGGTGCCTGCCATCGAGCCGACGATGGTCGCGACCGCATCGGTGACGAGGATACGGTTGAGGCCGGGAATGCGGCCCGCGGCGTCCATCAGCCCGGCGCGCTTGGTGACGGCGACGAGCGTGCCGATGTTGTCGAACAGGTCGACGAACAGGAACACGAACAGGATTTCGAGCAGCCCCAGCCCGTGCTTGCCCGAAAGGCCGAACACGCCGCCAAGGTCGAGCTGGAAGGCCGTGCCGGTCAGCGCGGCAAGCGAATAGGGCTCGGGGCTGACCGAGACCATGCCCGCGATCCAGCCGACCAGCGTGGTCGCGACGATGCCGACCAGCATCGCGCCGCGCACGTTCCACACGCTCAGCGCGCCGATCACCACGAGGCCGAAGATCGCCAGCGCCGCGCCGGGGGCCTTGAGGTCGCCCAGCGCCACGAAAGTCGCCGGGTTGGCGACGACGATGCCGGCGTCCTTGAAGCCGATGAAACCGATGAACAGGCCGATGCCGCCTGCCACGGCGGCGAACAGGTACTGCGGGATCGACGAGACGATCAGCTGGCGCACGCCCGTCAGCGTCAGCACTAGGAAGGCGACGCCCGAGATGAACACGCAGCCCAGCGCGACGGGCCAGGGCACGCCCATCTGCTGCACCACGGTGAAGCTGAAGTAGGCGTTGAGCCCCATGCCCGGCGCCAGCGCGAGGGGCACGTTGGCGACGAAGCCCATCAGGATCGAGGCGAAGGCGGCCGCGAAGCAGGTCGCCGCCGCCACCGAGGCGACCGGCATGCCCGCGCTGCCCAGGATCGCCGGATTGACCAGCACGATATAGGCCATGGTGAGGAAGGTGGTCATCCCCGCCAGCACCTCGGTACGCGCGGTGGTGCCGCGCGCGGTGAGCGAGAAATAGCGGTCGAGCCTGCCCGAAGGCGGTGCCTCGGGTGTGTCCGACATGGTCTGTGTCTGCGTCACGCTTGCCCCTTCCGCCGCCCCCTGCGGCGTCTTTCGATATTCGTCTTCAAGAGTACCCGGCAGTCCCAGCCTGCGCTGGGACGACGAGTTCTTCAGGCGCGCTGAACCCCGTCACACCCTGCGCTTCCAATGTGGCGGCGAAGGCGAACAGGTCCGCCTCGCGTCCCGGTCCGCCGATCAGCTGGAGGCCGATCGGCAATTTTCCCGGACGGTAGAGCGGAACCGCCAGCGACGGCAATCCGGTGAAACTGATCGGCTGGGTATGAATGCCGAGGTCCGCGCGCGCAGCCGACATGGCCCCGTCGATCTCGATGCGCGGGTCCTCGACCAGCGGCGCCGTGGTCGGCGTCGCGGGGGCGAGCAGCACGTCGTAATCGGCCACCAGCGCCTCGATCCGGGCGCGGTATTCGGCGCGAAATGCCTGCGCCTCCGCATAGAGCGCGTCCGGCAGCAAAGCACCAGCGAGCAGGCGGTCGCGGACCTGCGGGTCGAAGGCCATGGCATCGGCGGCCAGAGCCTCGCGGTGCAGCGTGCCGCCCTCGTAGGCGGTGATGAGGAACGCGGCGGAGCGGGCCCGGGCGATCTCGGGGAGTTCGACCAGGGGCGCGCCGGGCGCGATGGCGTCGATTGCGGCAAGCTGGTCGGCGTCGGCGTTCTCACGGAACCGGCCGCCGAGACGGGCGAGGCGAGGCGCTTTCCCGGTCGGAGCGACTTCGCGTCCTGCGAGCACCTGCCAGACCAGTTCCATGTCCTCCACCGAGCGGGTGAAGGGTCCGATGTCGTCGAAACTCTCGGCGAAGGGGAACACGCCAGCGAGCGGCAGGTCGCGGTTGGTGGGCTTGAGACCGTAGACGCCGGTCAGGCTGGCGGGCACGCGGATCGAGCCGTTGGTGTCGGAGCCCAGGGCAAACGGCAGAAGCCCCGCCGCGACCACCGCCGCCGATCCGCCCGACGACCCGCCCGCGAGCCGCGCGATGTCGTGGGGATTGCGGGTGGTACCATAAGCGGCGTTGATGGTAGCGAAGCCGTAGGCGAACTCGTCCATGTTGAGCGTGGCGACGACGACCGCGCCCGCCGCCTTAAGGCGCGCCACGGCCTCCGCATCGGCCAGCGCAGGCGCGGCGTCGGCATAGAGAGTCGAACCGGCAGTGGTCGGCAGCCCGGCAAGGTCGAACAGGTCCTTGACGCCGTACGGCACCCCCGCGAGCGGCCCCGGGTCCTGCCCGGCGGCCACCATCGCGTCGACCGCGTCGGCCTCGGCCCGGGCACGGTCGTGGAGCACGCGGGTGACGGCGATGAGGTCGCGGTCGGCCTGAACCAGTGCGCAGAGGCACTCTTCGACGAGCGCGCGCGCGCTCAGTGTCCCGGCGCGGACGGCGGAAGCTATCTCGTGGATGCCCATCATGCCTGCGTCGCCGTCGGCATCTGGCGCATGGTCCGCGCATGGCGAGCCAGCAGCGCGAGGTTCGCAGAGACGCCCGCCTCGCACTCGGGCAGGATCGACAGGCCACGCGCCCCGGCGGCGGCGGCGATCTCATCGGCACTCTGGGGAACTGCGGCGGTCGGCGCCTCAGCGGGGGTTTCGGCCATGGTCTCACGATCGGTGGGCGCGGCAGGGGACGGGCGATGAGGCGACATGCGCCGCATCATAGCCCCTCCCTGCCCGCTTGCCCCCTATCGATCAAACGCAATGATCGGAACGGATCGTTGCAAAAATTAGAGCAGGCGGCCGCCATCCCCGTCTCCTCAGGGACGGCGGTTCAACGCATACCGATCAGATCATCGTTTCCGGGCGAACCACGCGGTCGAAGGTCGCTTCGTCCACCAGACCCAGGTCCAAAGCCGCCTGCTTGAGCGTCTGGCCTTCGGCGTGGGCATGCTTGGCGATCGTGGCGGCATTATCATAGCCGATCTCGGGCGCCAGCGCGGTGACCAGCATCAGCGAGCGGTCGAGCAGTTCGGCAATGCGCGCGCGGTTGGGCTCGATGCCCTCGACGCAGCGCTCCGCGAAGCTGACCATGCCGACCGAGAGCAGGTCGATCGAGCGGATCACCGCAGCGCCAATCAGCGGCTTGAACACGTTCAGCTCGAATGCGCCCTGCAGGCCGCCGATGGTCGCGGCCTGGTGGTTGCCGATGACCTGCGCGGAGACCATCGTCAGCATCTCGCACTGGGTCGGATTGACCTTGCCCGGCATGATCGAACTGCCCGGCTCGTTGGCAGGAAGGTCGAGTTCGCCCAGCCCCGAGCGCGGACCGGAGCCCAGCCAGCGCACATCGTTGGCGATCTTGGTCAGCGCCACGGCCAGCGTCGCCAGCGTGGACGAGAGGTGGACGAGCGGATCATTGGAGGCCAGCGCCTCGAACTTGTTCTCGGCCGGATGGAACGCCAGCCCCGTCAGCCGCGAGAGTTCGGCGGCCACGTCGACGTCGAAGCCCGGCGCGGCGTTGAGGCCGGTGCCGACCGCCGTGCCGCCCTGCGCCAGTGCGGCCATGCCCTCGGACACGGCAGGCGCGATGCGCAGCTTCGCAAGCTTGAGTTGCTGGGCGTAGCCGGAGAACTCCTGGCCCAGCGTCACCGGGGTGGCGTCCTGCAGGTGGGTGCGGCCGATCTTGACGATGTCGGCCCAGGCTTTCGCCTTGGCATCCAGCGTGGCGAACAAATGGTCGAGCGCCGGGAACAGCGTGTCGGTCACCGCGCGCGCGGCGGCAACGTGCAGCGCGGTCGGGAAGCTGTCGTTCGAGGACTGGCCCATGTTGACGTGGTCGTTGGGGTGGACCGGCGACTTGCCGCCGCGCTTGCCGGTCAGCACCTCGTTGGCGCGTCCGGCGATGACCTCGTTGAGGTTCATGTTGGTCTGGGTGCCGCTGCCGGTCTGCCAGATGACCAGCGGGAACTGGTCGTCGAGCTGGCCCGCGACGATCCCCGCCGCCGCCGCCTCGATGGCGTCGGCCAGCTTCGCGTCAAGCCCGTGCTTGCGGTTGACCCGCGCCGCCGCCTGCTTGACCAGCGCGAGGGCGTGGACGATCGCGATCGGCATCCGCTCGGACGCGCCGAAGGGGAAATTCTCGATGCTGCGCTGCGTCTGCGCCCCCCAGTAGGCAGAGGCAGGAACTTCGATTTCACCGATGCTGTCGGACTCGCGCCGGGTATCCATAAGGTCTTGGCCTCCATCGCTTTGGCAGTGCTTGAAGACCTACATAAGCGACCCTCGGGGCATTGCCACTGCTAATGCGACTTACTCGCATATTTGAACAAGTAAGCGCGCCGAGGCGTTCTTCCCTGCCGCCGTCAGACCTCCTCGGGCCAGTAAAGGCGCATGGGATTGGTCACCAGCATCCGCGTCTGCAGGTCCAGGCTTGGCGCGATACGGGGGATCATGTCGACGAGGTGGCCGTCGTCGGGAACCGCATCCTGCATGTTCGGATGCGGCCAATCGGTGCCCCAGAGCACGCGATCGGGGTAGTCCGCCACCAGCGGCGCGACGGCGGAAGCGAAGGCGTCCCACGGATCGCCCGCCGGATCGAGCCGGTCCGGGCAGGTCGCCTTGAACCAGATGTCCTGCCGGGAATCGAGCAGCCCCCGGAAAGCCATCATGTCCGCGCCGTCCGGACCCCGCGTCACGTCGGGGCGGCCCATATGGTCGATCATGAGGGGCACCGGGATCGCGTCCATGAACGGGCGCAGGTCGTGCAGGATGTCCGCCTCGAAATAGATCACCACATGCCAGCCTTCGGGCAGGCGCGAGGCGACTTCGAGGAACCTGTCCTTGGGCGCATCGTCGACGAGGCGCTTGAGGAAGTTGAAGCGTATGCCGCGCATGCCGCCCTCGTGCAGCGCGGCGAGTTCGGCCTCGGAAATCGCCGGGTCGACCACCGCGACGCCCCTCGCCCGGCCTTCCGACTTCGCGATGGCATCGAGCGCGGCGGCGTTGTCGGTGCCGTGGCAGCTGGCCTGCACGATCACGTTGCGCGCGAAGCCGAGGTGATCGCGCAGGGCGAACAGCTTGTCCGGTCCGGCATCCTCGGGGAGGTACTTGGCCCTGGTGCTGAACGGGAACTGCGCCATCGGCCCGAAGACGTGGCAATGCGCATCAACGGCGCCTGCGGGCGGCGTATAGCGCGGCTGGCTGGGACTGGCGTGCCAGGAAACGATGCGATCAGACATAGACTGTTCCGTCCATCAGCTTGCGCGCGGTGCGCAGCAGGGCGGCGCTGGTGACGGCGCCGGTTTCGTCGGTTTCGAGCACGCAGCTCATCTCGCCGGTCAGGTGCTCGACAGAGAGCGTCTTGCGTCCCCCCCCCGGAACCTGCGCCACCTCGGCGGCGGGCGAGCCCTCGATCAGGCAGGCGGTGGCGACAGAGACGGCGCCGAGCACGCCGATGGTGGCGTGGGCGCGGTGCGGAATGAAGCTGCGCACGGTGACTGCGCCGCCGTTTCTCGGAGCCGCGACGAGCATCATCTTGGGCACCGACTTGTCCGACACGTCGCCGAGGTTCATCCGCTCGCCCACGGCCAAGCGGATCGCCTCGATCCGCGCCTTGAGCGCGGTGTCGGCGTCGAGGGTTTCCCGGTCCTCGTAACCCGTCACGCCCACGTCGGCGGCCTTCATCACCACGCAGGGCATGCCGTTGTCGATGAGCGTGACTGCCACGCCATCCACCACGTCCACCGCGTTGCCGGTCGGCAGCAGCGCCCCGCACGAGGAACCGGCGGTGTCGCGGAACTCCAGCGGGATCGGTGCATGCGTGCCGGGAACGCCATCGATCGCGGCCTCGCCCCGGTAGGTGACCACGCCGCCCGGCGTCTGCACCGCGGCGACGGCGACCTGGCCGGTGTTCTCCATGAAGATCGCCACGCGCGTTTCGTCGCCAGTCGCCGCCACCAGTCCGCGCTCGATCGCGAAGGGGCCGACGCCGGCGAGGATGTTGCCGCAGTTCTGCGCGTCCGAGACGATCGCCTCGTCGACGAAGACCTGCAGGAACAGGTAGTCGACGTCGATCCCCTCGCGCGCGGACTTACTGACCACTGCCACCTTGCTCGTCAGCGGATCGGCGCCGCCCATGCCGTCGATCTGGCGCGGGTCGGGCGAGCCCATGACGCCGAGCAGGAACGCATCGCGCGCGGCGGTGTCGGCGGGGAGGTCATCCTTGAGGAAGTAGCCGCCCTTGGAGGTCCCGCCGCGCATCCACATGCAGCGGGCTTCAGACATAGCGGAGCCCTTCCTTCTCCAGCCTTTCCCGCATCTTGTACATGTCGAGGCCGAGTATCCCGCTGGCGAGCTTCTCGCGCTTATCCGCCTCGTTGGCCTCCCGCGCCTGCGCTGCGGCCAGGACTTGCGCCGCTTTTTCGCGCGGGACGACGCAGACGCCGTCGTCATCCGCGACGATCACGTCGCCGGGCCGCACGGCGGCATTGGCGCACACGAGAGGGACATTGACGCTACCCAGCGTGTTCTTGACCGTACCTTGCGCGCAGATCGCCTTGGACCAGACGGGGAAGCCCATCTCGGTCAGGTCGCGCACGTCGCGAACGCCGGCGTCGATCACCAGGCCCCGGCAACCGCGCGCCATCGCACTGGTCGCCAGCAGGTCGCCGAAGTAGCCGTCCTCGCACGGAGACGTGGGCGCGAGCACGAGGATGTCGCCGTCCTTCAACTGCTCGATCGCGACGTGGACCATCCAGTTGTCGCCCGGTGCCGCGCTGATCGTGACGGCCGAGCCGGCGATGCGCGCGCCGCTGTAGATCGGACGCATGTGGCTGGCGAGGAGGCCGGTGCGGCCCTGCGCCTCGTGGACGGTGGAGACGCCGCAGCGGGCGAGCCCGTCGATCACCGCCGGGTCGGCGCGCTCGATGTTCTGGACGACGATACCACTCATGCCATGCACTCCTTCGCTGCCCCCGACAGATGGGGCACGGCGCCGCGCGGGGGAAAGAGAACTTGCGCAAGTGCGATTGGATTTGACTAATCACCGCGCTATGCCGGGCACCATGGATATCTGGAGCCTCAACCTGCGGCACTTGCGGGCTGCCGCCAAAATAGCGGAATTGGGCACCGTCAACGCGGCGGCGATTGCGGTCAACCTGAGCCAGCCCGCGATAACACAGGCGCTTGGTCGACTCGAGATGCAGCTTGGCGCATCGCTGTTCGAGCGGCGGCACGACGGCATGATCCCGACACAGGCCGGGGAGATCCTTGCGCCCCGCATCGAAGCCGCGCTCGCCCATATCCGCAGCCCGCACGTCACCATGTCGCGCCTGCGCGCGATGCTGGCGCTGGCCGAGACCGGGAGCTACGCGGGCGCCAGCCAGGAGACCGGACTGTCGCTCCCTTCCATCCACCGCGCGGTGAGCGACCTTGCGCTCGCGCTGCGCCGCCCGCTGGTGGTGCGGCGGGGCAAGTTCGTCATCACCACCGAGGCCGGCACCCAGCTCGCGCGCGAGTTCCGGCTGGCGCAGGTCGAGCTGGAAGCCGGCCTTTCCGAAGTCGCGGCGCTGCGCGGGCACGAGACGCGGCGCATCTCCATCGGCGCGATGCCGCTGTCGCGCGCCCGTATCCTGCCCGCAGCCGTCGCCCGCTTCCTGGCGCGCCGCCCGCAGGTACGGCTCACCATCGTCGAGGGGTCGCGCGCCGAACTGGTCGAGCCGCTGCGCAACGGCACGCTCGACGTCATGGTCGGCGCCCTGCGCGATCCGCTGGTGGAAACCGACCTCGTGCAGCAGCCGCTGTTCGACGACGTGCCCGCGTTCTTCGCGCGCAGCGGGCATCCGCTCGCCGGGACCGCGCCCCAGGCGGCGGACATGGCGCGCTACCCCTTCACCCTTCCCCCGCACGGCGCGCCCTTGCGCGACAGTTTCGAGCGCTACTTCGCCGCGCGCGGGCTGGCGCTGCCGCTGGTGCCGGTCGAGTGCGGATCGGTCATGATGATCCGGCAGGTGATGATGGGCGGCGACTTCCTGGCCCTGCTCTCGCCCGACCAGGTGCAGGTCGAGATCGAAGCTGGCTGGCTCAGCGAACTGGCCCGCCTGCCCGGCGAATTCGCCCGAACCATCGGCATGACCACCCGCGCCTCGCTGCGCCCCACCGAGGTGCAGGCGGAGTTCTTCGCGGACCTCGAAACAGCTGCGCGGGACGTGGGCGTGAAGGCGTAGTGTTCGCACCCTGATTACGTAAACCTTATCGCGAACGACCACTTCCGATTTGCCCGCGCGGCCCTGAGCGAGCAGGCAGGCGGCATGAGAGGTTCCATTGCCCTGATCGGCTTCGGCGAGGCCGGATCGACATTCGCCCGCGCCGGCGCCTGGGGTTCGCGCGCGGCTGCATTCGACGTGGCGGCGCACCGGCGCGAGGTCATGGCGGATATGCGGGTCACCCCCTGCGCAGACGCCGCCGAGGCGCTGTCCGGCGCGGCGCTCGTCCTATCACTGGTGACCGCCGATCAGGCGCTGACCGCCGCGCGCGAATGCGCCGGGCTTATCGCTCCTGATGCGGTGTTCTGCGACATGAACTCGGTCGCGCCCGGCACCAAGCGCGAGGCGGCGCGGGCATTCGCAGAGATTGGCCGCCGCTACGTCGACGTGGCGGTGATGGCACCCGTCGCGCCTGCGCGCATGGCCGTGCCGCTCAACATTTCCGGCCCTGATGCCGCCCATGCCGAGCACCTGCTGCGCGGCGCCGGCTTCACTAGCACGGCCGTCATTGGCGAGGAGATCGGCAGGGCTTCCGCGATCAAGCTGGTCCGCTCGGTCATGGTCAAAGGCCTGGAGGCGCTGACCGCCGAGATGATGCTGGCTGCCCATGCCGAAGGCGTGGCGGAGGAGGTGCTCGCCTCGCTCGACGCCAGCGAGAAGCCGCAGGACTGGGCCACCCGCGCCGACTACAACCTCGACCGCATGATGGTCCACGGCCGCCGCCGCGCCGCCGAGATGACCGAAGCCGCCCGCATGCTGCGCGACCTGGGCATCGCGCCGCTGATGACCGAAAGCACCGCCGCCCGGCAGCAGGCACTGGGCGACCTCGGCCGTGCCCCGCCGCCCGAAGGTCTTGCCGCCAAGCTGGCAGCCATCGCCGACCGAAAAGCATTCAACACACCATCGACCGGAGAGTCCTGACCCATGAGCCTCGTGATCGATTGCCACGGCCACTATACCGTGCTCCCCAAGGCGCACGACGCCTGGCGCGAGGCGCAGGTCGCCGCGTTCAAGGCCGGTGAACCCGCCCCCGACTACCCCGACATCTCGGACGACGAGATCCGCGAGACGATCGAGCAGAACCAGCTCAAGCTCATCAGGGAGCGCGGCGCGGACCTGACGATCTTCAGCCCCCGCGCCAGCGCGATGGCGCACCATGTCGGCGACCAGGCAGTTTCGGCCGAGTGGGCGTTTCATTGCAACAACCTTATCGCCCGCGTCGTCGGCCTCTTCCCCGAGACGTTCGCGGGCGTCTGCATGCTGCCGCAGTCGCCGGGGGCGGACCTGTCCGCCAGCGTGCGCGAACTGCGCCGCTGCGTGGAGGAGCTGGGCTTCATCGGCTGCAACCTCAACCCCGACCCCGGCGGCGGCCACTTCGATCACCCGCCGCTGACCGACGAATACTGGTTCCCCATTTACGAGGCGATGTGCGAGCTGGACGTGCCGGCGATGATCCACGTCTCGGGCTCGTGCAATCCGGCGATGCACGCCACCGGCGGCTTCTACATCGCCGCGGATACCGTGGCCTTCATGCAGCTCCTGCAGGGCGACCTGTTCTCCCGCTTCCCGGCCCTACGCTTCATCATCCCGCATGGCGGCGGCGCGGTGCCTTATCACTGGGGGCGCTACAGGGGTCTGGCGGACATGCTCAGGCAGCCCAGCCTCGACCAGCACCTGATGAACAACGTGTTCTTCGACACCTGCGTCTACCACCAGCCCGGCATCGACCTGCTGGCCGACGTGATCGCCAACAAGAACATCCTGTTCGGATCCGAGATGATCGGCGCCGTGCGCGGCATCGACCCCACGACGGGCCACTACTTCGACGACACCAAGCGCTACGTCGATGCGCTCGACGTTACCGACGAGGAGCGCCATGCGATCTTCGAGGGTAACACCCGCAAGGTCTTCCCGCGCCTCGACGCGCAGCTGAAGGAGCGCGGGCTGTGACGGGACCTCGCGACATCCACGAATACCTCGGCGAGTTCGACGACATTCCCGGCACGCGCGTCTACACCGCGAAGCGCGCGCGCGAGGGCTACCACCTCAACCAGTTCGCCATGAGCCTGATGAAGGCCGAGAACCGCGAGCGTTGGAAGGCAGGCGAACGCGCCTACCTCGACCAGTGGCCGATGACGGAGGACCAGAAGCTCGCCGTCCTCGCGCGCGACTACAACCGCCTGCTCGACCTTGGCGGCAACATCTACTTCCTCGCCAAGGTGTTCTCCAGCGACGGCCTGAGCTTCCTGCAGGCCGTCTCGACGATGACCGGCATGTCGGTCGAGGACTATCAGGCGATGATGATCGCCGGGGGCCGCTCGCCCGAAGGCGCGCGCTCGATAAAGGCCAACCGTGACGCCGAAGGCGGCGCGGCCACTGAGGAGTTTCGCTGAGATGGCCCGCATCACCCACGGCATCGCCTGCAGCCACATCCCCGCGCTCGGCGTCGCGTCCGACTTCGACAAGTGGGAAGAACCCTACTGGAAGCCGATCGAGCAGGGCTTCGCGCCCACGCAGGAGTGGGAGGCGGAGAACCTGCCCGACGTCGTGATCCTGGTCTACAACGACCACGCATCCGCCTTCGACATGAAGATCATCCCGACTTTCGCCATCGGCTGCGGTGAAAGCTACAAGCCCGCCGACGAAGGCTGGGGCCCGCGCGCCGTGCCCGACGTGGAAGGCCACCCCGACCTCGCCTGGCACATCGCGCAGAGCCTCGTCCTCGACGAGTTCGACATGACCATCATCAACGAGATGGACGTCGACCACGGCCTCACCGTGCCGCTCACGATGATGTTCGGCAAGGTCGACAGGTGGCCGGTCAAGGTCATCCCGCTCGCCGTCAACGTCGTCACTTACCCGCCGCCGTCGGGCAACCGCTGCTGGGCGCTGGGCGAGGCGATCGCGCGCGCCGTGCAGTCCTACAGCGAGGACCTCAAGGTGCAGGTCTGGGGCACCGGCGGCATGAGCCACCAGCTCCAGGGCCCGCGCGCCGGGCTCATCAACCGCGAGTGGGACAACCGCTTCATGGACCGCCTCTCGGGCGACACCCAGGAACTGCGCCGCGTGCCACACATCGAATACCTGCGCGAGACCGGCTCCGAGGGCATCGAGATGGTCATGTGGCTCATCATGCGCGGCGCCCTCGGCCGCGAGACGCGCGAGCTTTACCGCTTCTACCACGTCCCCGCGAGCAACACCGCGGTCGGCCACCTGGTGCTGGAGCCCATCGACGGCCAGGTGCCGCCCAGCCCGACGATCGAAGGCAACAGCAGCGCCGCCCAAGCTCTGATCGACTGATTTCCAAGGAGAACATCCCATGCGTATTGCCCTCGTGGGCGCCGGAGCGTTCGGCGAGAAGCACCTCGACGCGCTCGCCCGGATCGAAGGCGCCGAAGTCGCCACCATCGTCAGCGCCTCCATCGACGAGGCGCGCAAGCTGGCGGACAAGCACGGCATCGCCGACGTGTCCGACAGCTACGAGGAGACGCTGAAGCGCGCCGACGTGGACGCGGTGATCCTCACCACGCCCACCCCGATGCACGCGGCCCAGGCGATCCAGGCGATGGACGCGGGCAAGCACGTCGAGGTCGAGATCCCCGTCGCCGACAGCTGGCCCGACGCCGAGGCGGTGCTCGCCAAACAGCGCGAGACCGGTCTCGTCTGCATGGTCGGCCACACCCGGCGCTTCAATCCCTCGCACCAGTACGTCCACGACAGGATCGTAGCGGGCGAGTTCGCGGTGCAGCAGATGGACGTGCAGACCTACTTCTTCCGACGCCAGAACATGAACGCCAAGGGCGAGCCGCGCTCGTGGACCGACCACCTGCTCTGGCACCACGCCGCGCACACCATCGACCTGTTCGCCTACCAGTCGGGCCGGATCGTCGCCGCCCATGCGATGCAAGGGCCAAAGCACCCGGAACTCGGAATCGCCATGGACATGTCGATCCAACTCAAGGCCGAGACCGGGGCGATCTGCACGCTCTCGCTCTCGTTCAACAACAACGGCCCGCTCGGCACCTTCTTCCGCTACATCGGCGACAGCGAGACCTACATCGCCCGCTACGACGACCTGGTGAACGGCAGGGAGGAGCTGATCGACCTCACCGGCGTCGCCGTGTCGAACAACGGCATCGAGCTGCAGGATCGCGAGTTCGTGTCCGCCATCCGCGAGGGGCGCGAGCCCTCTTCCTCGGTCGCCAAGGTGCTTGACTGCTACCGCGTGATCGGCGACCTCGCTGCCGATCTCGAACGACAGGACGGCTGGAGCTGATGACGAAACGCATTCTCGCAGGGCGCGCGGTCCATTCCGTCGGGCTCGGCTGCATGAACGTCGCCTGGGCCTATGGCGCCGCCCCTTCCCGCGAGGATGCGGTGGCGCTGATGCGCCATGCGCTGGATGCCGGATGCGACCACTTCGACACCGCCAACATCTACGGCGGCGGCGTGAGCGAAGAGATTCTGGCCGAGGCGATCATGGACCGGCGCGGCGAATTCCTGCTCGCCACCAAGACCGGCATCAAGGTCGACGGCCCGCGCCGGAGCGTGGACTGCAGCCCCGAGGCGATCACCACCTCGCTCGACGCCAGCCTTGCCCGGCTGAAGACCGATCACGTCGACCTGTTCTACATGCACCGCCTCGACCGTTCCACGCCGATCGCGGATTCGGCGGGCGCCATGGCCCGCGCCATCGAGGCGGGCAAGATCGGCGCCTACGGCGTGTCGGAGTGGTCGTCCGCCCACATCCGCGAGGCCCATGCGGTGCATCCCATGGCGGCGGTGCAGACCGAGTATTCGCTCTGGACGCGCAACGTCGAGCTGGGCGTGCTGGAAACGACGCGCGAACTTGGCATCGCCCTCGTCGCCTTCTCGCCGGTGGGACGCGGCGCGCTGGGCGGCGAACTGCGCGACGCCTCCGCCCTGTCCGAGCAGGACCTGCGGCGCGGCATGCCCCGCTTCCAGGGCGCGAACTGGGAGCACAACGCGCCGCTGATAGCGCAGTTCGACGCGCTCGCCGCCGAGGCCGGGATCACGCCCGCGCAGCTCGCGCTGGCCTGGGTGCTGGCGCAGGCGGAGCACGTCCACGCCATTCCGGGCACCCGGACGATCGCGCATTTCGACCAGAACCACGCGGCGGCGGATATGGCGATCGACGCGGGCGTCCTCGAGCGGGCGGGCGTGCTCATCAACCAGCAGACCGTCAGCGGACACCGCTATCCCGAGGCCCTGCTCGCCAGCATCGACACCGAGGACTTCTAACCGCGGGGGGCTAGAGCCCCAGCGGGCGCAGCTCGCGGATCAGGTCGACCAGCAGGCGCAGGCCCCGCGGGACCTGGCGGCGGCCGGAATAGTAGATGAAATAGCCGGGCCCCGGCGAGGCCCACTCGGTCAGCGTGGGACGCAGGCGGCCCTGCGCGATGAGGTCGCCGATGCAGTTCTCGGCGATGTAGATGAGGCCGAGGCCCTGCAGCGCCATGGCCCGGCTGGCGCCGCCGTTGTTGACCGTCACGCCGCCCGGCACGTCGAGCACGAAGGCTTCCTCGCCGCGTTCCAGCTCCCACTTGTACATGCGGTCGTTGCCGAGGCGGATGCGGATGCATTGGTGGCGCATCAGGTCTTCGGGGTGCGCGGGCTCGCCGCAGCGCTCGAAATAGGCCGGGGAGCCGGCGATGATCCAGTTGAAGTCGGCCGAGAGGCGCTGCGCGATCATGTCCTCGGGCACGGTCCCGCCGAAGCGGATGCCGGCGTCGAAGCCTTCCTCGGTGACGTCGACCATCGCGTTGTTGACGCAGATGTCGAGTTCCACGTCGGGGTAGCGCGCCACGAATTCCGGCAGCACCGGGGCGAGCAGCTGGGTCGCCGCGTCGTCGGGCACGTTGATCCGCACGCGGCCCGTCGGCGCGTCGCGGTGTAGGTTGAGGCGGTCCTCGGCCTCGTGGATCGCGGTGAAGGGATCGCGGATCGCCTCGTGCAGGTCGTCGCCCGCCGCCGTCAGGGTGACGGAGCGGTTGGTGCGGTTGACGAGGCGCACCTTGAGCCGCTCCTCCAGCCCCCGCAGCGAATGGCTGAGCGCCGAGGCGCTGACGCCCATCTCCGTTGCCGCCTTACGGAAGTTGCGGTGCCGCGCGATGGCGAGGAAATAGCTGAGGTCGGCGAGGTCGGAGCGCCTGAACGGCATGGATGGGGGCTTCCGGAGACAAAAGAAAAGGGCCGCCGGACGGCGACCCCTTTCATCCTAATGCAATCGGGCCGTTCAGGCCACCTCGCCCAGCCGGTCGAGGTACTTGTCGAGCGTGATCGGGTATTCGCGGATGCGCACGCCGGTGGCGTTGTAGACCGCATTGGCCACTGCCGCGCCGACGCCGCAAAGGCCCAGTTCGCCCACGCCCTTGGCCTTCATCGGCGAGACCTTGTCGTCGGCCTCGTCGATGAACACGACGTCCTGGTGCGGCACGTCCGCATGGACCGGCACTTCGTAGCCCGCGAGGTCGTGGTTGACGAAGAAGCCGAAGCGCTTGTCCACCGCGAGTTCCTCCATCAGCGCACCGCCCACGCCCATGGTCATCGCGCCGATGACCTGGCTGCGCGCCGCCATCGGGTTGAGGATGCGGCCCGCCGCGCAGACCGCCAGCATCCGCCGCACCCGCGCCTCGCCGGTGTAGCGATCGACCGCCACTTCGACGAAGTGCGCGCCGAAGGTGGACTGCTGGAACTTCTTGGCGAGGTCGCCATATTCCATCGTGTCCTCGGCGACGATCTCGCCCGACTTCGCGGCGCTGGCGATATCCGCCGAGCGGTTGCCGACGTGGACCTTGCCGTTTTCGAACACCGCCTCGCCGGGGCCGAAGCCGAGCCTGGCGACGACCGCCTCGCGCAGCTTGACGCAGGCGGCGTAGACGCCCGCCGTGGAGCTGTTGGCACCCCACTGCCCGCCGGAACCGGCCGAGACGGGGGACGAACTGTCGCCCAGCTTCACCACCACCTTGGCGAGCGGCACGCCCATCATCTCGGCCGCGGTCTGGGCGATGATGGTGTAGGTGCCGGTGCCGATGTCGGTCATGTCGGTCTCGACCGTGACTTCACCGGACGAACTGAGCCTGACGCGGGCGCCCGACTTTCCGTTGATGTTGTTCCGGAACGCCGCCGCCACGCCCATGCCGACCAGCCAGCGGCCGTCGCGGACCTGGCCCGGCTTGGCCTTGCGGCGGCTCCAGCCGAAGCGTTCCGCACCATCCTGGAGGCAGCGCACGAGATTGCGCTGCGAGAACGGCCGCTCGGGCTTTTCGGGATCGACCTGGGTGTCGTTAAGGACGCGGAAGGCGACCGGATCCATGGCCAGCTTCTCGGCCATCTCGTCGATGGCGATTTCCAGCGCCATCAGGCCCGGCGCCTCGCCCGGCGCGCGCATGGCGTTGCCTTCGGGAAGGTCGAGCACGGCGAGGCGCATCGCGGTCATGCGGTTGGCGCCGGCGTAGAGCAGCTTGGTCTGCTGCACCGCCACTTCGAGCCCGCCGCCCTCGAGATCGCCCGACCAGCTCTCGTGGCCGATCGCGCTGATCTTGCCGTCCTGCGTACAGCCGAGGCGGATACGCTGGAGCGTCGCGGGGCGGTGGGTCGTGTTGTTGGTCATCAGCGGCCGCTGCAGTGCCACCTTCACGGGGCGCTTCGCCGCGCGCGCGCCGAGTGCCGCCATGAGCGCATCGGCGCGCAGGAACAGCTTACCGCCGAAGCCGCCGCCGATGTAGGGCGAGATCAGCCGCAGCTTCTCGACCGGCATGCCCATCGTCGCGGCGAGGTCCTTGAGGCTCCAGTTGATCATCTGGTTGGAAGTCCAGACGGTGAGCTTGTCGCTTTCCCACGCGGCGATGGTCGCGTGTGGCTCCATCATCGCGTGGCTGTGGTCGGGGGTCGTGTAGGTCTGGTCGACCTGCACCGGGGCGCCGGCGAAGGCGCCTTCGAAGTCGCCGACGGCGGTCGGTGCGTCCGAGCCCGGCTGCTCCTTCGCGTCCGTCTTCGCGGCGACGAGGTCGAACCGGCCGCCGTCGCGCGCATAGTCGACGTCGATCATCGCGGCGGCCGCGCGGGCCTGCTCGAAGGTCTCGGCGACGACCACGGCGACGGCCTGATGGTAGTGCTGCACTTCCGGTCCGGCGAGCAGTTTCGCGGTGTTGTTCTTGCCCTTGCCCAGCTTGCCGGCGTTGCGGTGTGTCACCACCGCAACCACGCCCGGCGCGCGTTCGGCGCGGGAAGTGTCGATCGAGCGGATAGCGCCCTTGGCGACGGCGGAGCCCAGGATATAGCCGTAGGCCATCTTTCCGGGCACGTCCTGATGCTCGTAGGCATAGGTCGCGCCGCCGCTGACCTTGAGCGGGCCGTCGATGCGGGTGGTGGGCTTGCCGACCACCGTCATGCGGTCGATCGGGTTGGTCCCTGCGGGTGTTTCGAACTTCATGCGTCTCTGGCCTCGGCGATGACGGAAGCGATGGTGCGCTTCGCCAGCATGATCTTGAACGCGTTGTCCTCGCGCGGGGCAGCGTCGGCGAACAGGCGGTCGGCGACAGGACCTGCGCCCTTGGGCAGCAGGGCATCGGCCTCGGCCTCGCGCCAGGGCTTGGGAGCCACGCCGCCGATCGCGACGGCGCCCTTGCCGTCACGCCCGATCACAGCCGCGACGGAGACCAGCGCGAAGGCGTAGGACGCGCGGTCGCGAACCTTGCGGTAGATATGCGTGCCGCCGCGCGGCTTGGGAAGAGCGACCGAGATGATCATCTCGCCCTTTTCCAGCGCGGTTTCGGTCTGCGGGGTCTGGCCCGGCAGCACGTGGAAGTCGGCGATGGGAATCGCGCGGGTGGTGCCGTCGGGGCGGATCGTCTCGACCGAGGCGTCGAGCACGCGCATGGCGACCGCCATGTCGCTGGGGTGCGTGGCGATGCAGGCGTCGCTGGTGCCGACGACACCAAGCTGGCGCGAGAAACCGCCGATCGCGGCGCAGCCCGAGCCGGGCTTGCGCTTGTTGCAGGGCATGTTGACGTCGTAGAAATAGGGGCAGCGGGTCCGCTGGAGCAGGTTGCCCGCCGTCGTCGCCTTGTTGCGCAGCTGGCCCGAGGCGCCCGCCACGAGCGCACGGGTGAGCACGCCGTAGTCGCTGCGCACGCGCTTGTCCGACGCGAGGTCGGTGTTGCGCACGAGAGCGCCGATGCGCAGGCCGCCGCCGTCGATCGGCTCGATCTTGTCCATGCCGAGACCGTTGACGTCGATCAGGTGCGTCGGAGTCTCGATCTCCAGCTTCATCAGGTCGAGCAGGTTGGTGCCGCCGGCGATGAACTTGGCGCCCGGGGTTGCCGCGGCCTTGGCGGCGGCGTCTTGCGCGCTGGCCGCGCGTTCGTAGGTGAAGGGCCTCATGCCTTGACTCCTGCGACCTGCGCCATGGCCTCGGCGATGTTCGAGTAGGCGCCGCAGCGGCAGATGTTGCCGCTCATGCGTTCGCGCATCTCGTGGGTGGTCATGGCGGGTGCCTTGCCGATGTCGTCGGTGACGTGGCTGGGAATGCCGGCGCGGATTTCCTCGAGCACGGCGACGGCCGAGCAGATCTGGCCGGGCGTGCAATAACCGCACTGGAAGCCGTCATGCTCGACGAAGGCGGCCTGCATCGGGTGCAGGTTGCCTGGAGTGCCAAGACCCTCGATCGTGGTCACCTCGTCCCCTTCGTGCATCACCGCGAGGGTGAGGCACGAGTTGATGCGGCGGCCGTCGACGATGACCGTGCAGGCGCCGCACTGGCCGTGATCGCAGCCCTTCTTGGTGCCGGTCAGGTGCAGGTGCTCGCGCAGGGCGTCGAGCAGCGTGGTGCGGGTGTCGAGGTCGAGGCTGACTGCCTTGCCGTTGACCTTCATGCGAACCGGCGCGTGCGGGGGCGCGGAGGCCTCCGCCTGAGCGAGAGCCACGCCGCCGGGGCCGATGGAACCTGCGAGGGCCGCTCCGGCCGCGCTGGTCTTGAGAACGTCGCGCCGAGAGATCGCTCCGTATCCTTCCGTCATGGTGATGTTCCTTTGTCGGGAATGGGCACGGCGATTGCCGCGACCCGCCGCGCCCTGCTTGCCCAAGACGCGTCCCTATGTGCCCATCAACCCAATCTGGGCGCCTTGGTTGCACAAAGCCATGGCGCGCAGATTGCATGCCGCGATGAGCAGAACTCAACGTGACGTAAAGTTCTATGCACCGACAGATATAGTACCCCGCATCAGCGGTCGAGCGGATTGTCGCGCCGGGTGTCGGGAAGCATCAGTGCGGCCACCAAAGAAACGACGCAGAAGGCCGAAACGTACCAGTAGAACCCGTGCTCCATGCCGTACTGCTTGAAGCCCAGCGCGACGTTCTCCGCAGTCCCGCCGAACGCCGCGTTGGCAATGCCATAGGCGAGCCCCACGCCCAGCGCGCGGACGTGGACGGGGAACAGCTCCGCCTTGAACAGCCCGCTGACGGAAGTGTAGAAACTGCAGATCGTCAGCCCCGCTGCGATCAGCAGGAAGGCGGCGAGCGGGCTTTGCGCCGTGGCCAGCGCGCCGAACAGGAACGGGGTGCAGAGCGCTCCGAGAGCGGCGAACAGGATCATGTTGGTGCGCCGGCCGATCCGGTCCGAAAGCAGGCCCATCAGCGGCTGCTGCACCATGAACACGATCAGCACCACCGTCATCAGCAGGGTCGCGGCCTCCTTGGTCATGCCCACGGTCAGCACCAGGAACTTCTGCATGTAGGTGGTGAACGAGTAGAACATCAGGCTGCCCCCCGCCGTCAGCGCGGCGACGATCAGGAAGGCGCGGGTCGAATGGCGGAACAGCTCGGCGAGGCTGCCGGCATGCTCGCCCTCGCGGTCGGCGGCGCTGGCGGTCTCGTGCATATGATCGCGCAGGAGGACGATGCAGGCGGCGGCGACGGCGCCGATGGCGAAGGCGATGCGCCAGCCCCACGCCTTCATCCCCGCATCGCCGAAGACCTGCTGGAGCACGAGGATCACCAGCGTCGCGCTCAATTGCCCGCCGATCAGGGTGACGTACTGGAACGAGGACCAGAAGCCGCGCCGCTTCGGCCCGGCGATCTCGCTAAGGTACGTGGCGGCAGTGCCGTACTGCCCGCCGGTGGAGAATCCCTGCAGCATGCGGCCAACCAGCAGCAGCGCCGGAGCCGCCACGCCGATGCTCGCATATGTCGGCAGCACCGAGATCAGCAACGCACCCGCGCCCATCATCAGCACCGAGACCACCATGGCCGCCTGCCGCCCCTTGCGGTCGGCATAGCGGCCGAAATACCAGCCACCGAAGGGGCGCATCAGGAAGCCGACGGCGAAGATGCCGCTGGTCGCCATGATCTGCACCAGCGGATCGCTCTTGGGGAAGAACTCGGAGGAGAAGTAGAGCGCGGTGAAGGCGTATACGTAGAAGTCGTACCACTCGATGAGATTGCCCGCCGAACCCGCCACGATCGCGCGCAGGCGCATGGCGTCGGTGAGTGGCGGCGCGGCGGCCAGGCTTGCGGACATCATATTCCCCCACATCGTCACCGCGAAAGCGGAGACCGCTGGCCATTCTCGAGAAGGGACCTTGCAGGCTGCACGCGGGCTTGTCCACGCCCGGCGCAAAGTGTTTCGTGAGAGATGAAAGGGAGAGTGCAAACCGCGCGCGTCAGCCCTCTCCCTCTTTCGTCATCCCCGCGAAGGCGGGGACCCATCCGATGCCGGTGCGACCCGAAGGATCATCAGCTGGGTTCCTGCCTTCGCGGGAATGACGCGTGCAGGTTTATTACTGGCTCCTCAGAAAGCCGCCGCGTCCAGTGCCATCATCGAGGCCTTGCCCGACTTGATCGCCAGGAACGCGGTGGTCGCCTGGGGCAGGATGCGGTCGAAGTAGAACTGGGCGGTCGTCAGCTTGGCCTTGTAGAAGCCCACTTCCTCGGTGCCGCCCGCCAGCTTGTCCCGGGCGATCAGCGCGGACTGCGCGAAGCAGTAAGCCATCGCCACGAGGCCCATGAGGCGCAGGTAGTCGGTCGCCGCCGCGCCCGCTTCCTCGGGGTCCTTCATGCCCTTCTGGGCGATCGTCGCGGTGGAGAGCTGGAGCGCGCCGAACGCCTTTTCCAGCGCCTCGATCATCGGCTTGAACTGCGCGTCCGACTTGTTGGCCTCGATCATCGGCTTGAACTGGGCGTCGGCCTTGTTCGCCTCGATGAACTGCGAGACCGGGTGGAAGAAGCTGCGCAGGTTGCGGCCCATGTTCGCGGGCAGCTTCCGCCCGACGAGGTCCAGCGCCTGGATGCCGTTGGTACCCTCGTAGATCATGGCGATGCGGCCGTCGCGCACGTACTGCTCGACGCCGCTCTCGGCGATGTAGCCGTGGCCGCCGTAGACCTGCACCGCGAGGTTGGCGCTCTCGTAGCCGAGGTCGGTGAACAGCGCCTTCACCACCGGCGTCATCAGTGCGATGAAGTCGGTGGCACGCTGCCTGACCTCGGGGTCGGTCGAATAACGCTCGGCATCAAGCGCGCGGCTGACCCAGCCGGTCATCGCCCGGCAGCCCTCGTTGTAGGCGCGCATGGTCATCAGCATGCGGCGCACGTCGGGGTGGACGATGATCGGATCGGCGGGGCCGGAGGAATTCTTGACGCCCGAGAGCGAGCGGCCCTGCAGGCGGTCCTTCGCGTAGTACACGGCGGACTGATACGCCGCCTCGCCGATGCCGAGACCCTGGACGCCGACCGAGACGCGCTCGGTGTTCATCATTTTGAACATGGCTTCCATGCCCTTGTGCGGCGTACCGACCAGCCAGCCGATGGAATCGTCGAAATTGAGCTGGCAGGTGGCCGAGGCCTTGAGGCCCATCTTATGCTCGATCGCCGCCACTGACACGCCGTTCGACGGACCGGGAGTGCCGTCGTCCTTGGGGAGGTACTTGGGCACCAGGAACAGGCTGATGCCCTTCACGCCCTCGGGCGCGTCCGGCAGGCGGGCGAGGACGAGGTGGATGATGTTCTCGGTCAGGTCGTGCTCGCCCGCCGAGATGAAGATCTTCGAGCCGGTCAGTTTGTACGAACCGTCATCCTGCGTGACCGCCCTGGTGCGCAGCATGCCGAGGTCGGTGCCGCAGTGCGGTTCCGTCAGGCACATCGTGCCCGACCAGTCGCCCGAGACCATCTTGGGCAGGTAGGCCTGCTTCAGTTCGTCGCTGGCATAGCCCTCGATCGCTGTGGTCGCACCGTGGGTCAGGCCGGGGTAGAGGCTGAACGAGAGGTTGGAGGAGCAGATCATCTCCTCGGTCATCTTGTTGACCGTCTCGGGCAGGCCCTGCCCGCCCCACTCGGGATCGGACGCCAGCGCGCACCAGCCGCCCTCGCGGAACAGGTCGTAGGCTTCCTTGAAGCCCCCCGGCGTTCGCACGACGCCATTTTCCAGCACGCAGCCCTCGATGTCGCCCGAGCGGTTGAGGGGCAGCAGGACTTCCTGCGCGACTTTCGCCGCTTCCTCGAGCACAGCGTCGACGAGGTCGGGGGTGAATTCGGACAGCGCCTCGATATTGCCGAAGCCGTCGTCCTGGTGGAGTTCGTGGATCACGAACCGCATGTCGCGCAAGGGCGCTTCATAGACCTGCATTTGTCACTCTCCTCGGACGGCCCCGGCTGAACCGGGCGCCGCCCCTTAGTCTTCAGTTGCGCAGCGGCTTGCCGGTTTCGAGCATCTGCTCGACACGGGCGATCGAGCGCGGCTCGCGCACCAGGCGCATGAAGGTCTCGCGCTCCAACTTGAGCAGTTCCTGCTCGGTCACGGTGTCGACGAGGTCCGCCTCGCCGCCCGAGAGCACGTTCGCCAGCGCGTCCGAGACGACCATGTCGTAGTCGGTCGCCTTGCCCTGCTTGTGGAAGCCCTCGGCCGCCATGCCCAGCGCCACGCGGCCGCTCTCGCCCGGCAGGCGGAAGTGCGGGGCCTCGGGCGGGGTGTAGCCCTCGACCAGCGACAGTGCCTTCTGCTTGGCGTCGTAGAGCAGACGGTCACGGTTCATGGTGATCGCGTCGCTCTCGCGCAGGAACAGCAGTTCCTTCGCCTGCGCCGCCGACTTCGAGACCGTGGCGGTGGAGACCGTCTCGAACACCTTGGCGACCGCTGGCATCGGGCCCTCCGGCATCATCTTGTTCTTCTGCCAGCGATCGAGCATTTCGCCGTTGCCGCCCCAGCCAGGGATCAGCCCGACGCCGCATTCGACGAGGCCGGTGTACAGCTCGGCATGGGCCTGCACCGCATCGCAGTGGAGCAGGATCTCGCAGCCGCCACCGACGGCGAGGCCGGCGGGCGCGCCGACCACCGGGAACGGCGCGTACTTCAGGCCCTTGTAAGCCATCTGCCCGCCCGCCACGAGCTTCTCGATCTCGCTCCACGCCGCGATGTTGAGCGCGAAGAGCGCGAGGCCGAGGTTGGCGCCGGCCGAGAAGCTGTCGGCGTCGTTGTAGACGACGAGCGCCTTGTACTGCGCCTTCACCAGGCCGATGGCCTCGACGATGAGCTTCATGACGTCACCGTCGAGCGCGTTCATCTTGCCGGTGAATTCAAGGCAGACGACGCCGTCACCCACGTCCCACAGCGCCGCGGAACCGTTCTTGAGCAGCGGCTTGGAGGCGAGCTTGATATCGGCCAGCCGCAACACACCTTTGGGGCGCACGATATCGCGATATTCGCCGTCAAGGGCGAGGTACTGCCGCTTGCCGTTTTCGATGCGGTAGAACGTCCGGTCCCCTGCAACGGTGAGGATTTCCGGCACGGCCTTGCCTTCTGCGGCGAGGCGATCAGCGAGGTATTTGGCGCCGAGCACGTCGATCATCTCGAACGGGCCGGCCTTCCAGTTGTAGCCCAGCTTCATCGCGTCATCGATCGACACCAAGTCCGACGCGGCGCTCGGCACGAGGCTGGCGGCGTAGGCGAGCGTGGCGCCCAGCACGGCCCAGGCATAGGCGCCGATGTCGCCCTTGCTCTCGACCAGCGCCTTGAGATCGCCCCGCGAAGCCGCGCCGCGCGGGCCCTGCGCCGTGATGGTCGGGCGGTATTCGCCGGTCGCAAGGTCGATGGTTTCCTTGCGGCGGCCGACCTCCTTGTTCAGGCGGTAGAAGCCGCCCTTGCCCTTGCGGCCGGTGTAGCCCTCGCCGATCATCTTGGTGATGAGCGGGATTTCTCGGGCGATGCCGTGGTAGAGGTCGCCCTCGGGCAGCGTCGAGGTGAGGCTGGCCTGCAGGTGCGGCATGAGGTCGATGCCGACGAGGTCGACGAGGCCGAAGATGCCGGTCTTGGGCACGCCCATCGGCTTGCCGGCGATGGCGTCGGCCAGCTCCACGGTCAGGCCCATGTCGAACGCGGCGTTGAGGCCGAGCTGAATCCAGTAGGTGCCGATGCGGTTGGCGATGAAGCCCGGAGTGTCGTTGGCCGTGACCACGGTCTTGCCCATGGCGACGTCGGCGAACTGCTTCACCTTGGCGGCAACGGCGCTGTCGGTCGACGGACCGGTGACGATCTCCATCAGCCGCATGTAACGCGGCGGATTGAAGAAGTGGGTGATGAGGAAGTCGCGCTTGAACGCCTCCGAACGCCCCTCGACCAGCTGGCCGAGCGGGATCGTCGAGGTGTTGGACGACACCGCCGTGCCCTCGCGCTTCACCGCTTCGAGCTTGGCGTAGAGGCCCTGCTTGATGTCGAGGCGTTCGATCACCGCTTCGATCACCCAATCGCACTCGGCGACCTTTTCAAGGTGATCCTCGATGTTGCCGGTCTCGACCAGCTTGGCCGCCGACTTGCTCATGAACGGCGCAGGCTCGGTCTTGAGCATCTTGGCCACCGCGCCCTCGGCGATGGCGTTGCGGTTGGCCCCATCCTTCGGGACGATGTCGAGCAGCAGCACGGGCACGCCGGCATTGGCGACCTGCGCCGCAATGCCTGCGCCCATTGTGCCCGCGCCGATGACGCAGACTTTCTTGATCGTGTTGTCGCTCATTCCACGGCCTCCAGGACGGTGGCGATGCCCTGCCCGCCGCCGATGCACTGGCTGGCGAGCGCGTACTTGCCGCCCTCGCGCTTGAGCAGCGAGGCCGCCTTGCCGACGATGCGCGCGCCGGTCGCGCCGAGCGGGTGGCCGATGGCGATGGCGCCGCCGTCGATGTTCACCTTGGCGCGGTCGAGGCCGAGGTCCTTGATGCAGGCGAGCGCCTGGCTGGCGAAGGCTTCGTTGAGTTCCACCACGTCGAGGTCGGCGGCGGTGATGCCGGCGCGCTCGAGCGCCTTCTGGCTCGAGAGGATCGGGCCGAGGCCCATCGTCTCGGGCGCGCAGCCGGAGATGGCGACCGACTTGATGCGGGCGAGGATCGGCAGGTTATGGGCGCGCGCGTATTCCTCGGTGGTGACGAGAACGGCGCTGGCGCCGTCGGTCAGCGGCGAGGAAGTGCCGGCGGTGACCGAACCGGCCGCATCGAACGCGGGCTTGAGCCCGGCGAGCGCCTCGGCGGTGGTTTCGGCGCGGATGGTGCCGTCTTCCGAGACGGTGCCGCCCTTGGTTTCGATGGGGACGATCTCGTCGGTCAGGCGGCCGCCTTCACGTGCGGCGGCGGCCTTCTTCTGGCTCTCCACCGCCAGCGCTTCCTGCTCGGCGCGCGGGATCTGGTATTGGGTGGCGACGTTCTCTGCTGTCTCGCCCATGCCCATGTAGACGGCGCTCTTCTTGGCGAGCGCGGGGTTGGGCAGCGGGTTGAAGCCCATCATCGGCACACGGCTCATCGATTCGACGCCCGCGCAGACGAACACTTCGCCCGCACCGATGGCGATCTGGCCCATGGCCGTGTGGATGGCGCTCATCGACGAGCCGCAGAAGCGGTTCACCGTCATGCCGCCGACCGAAATCGGCAGGTCCGCCAGCAGGCCGATCAGGCGCGCGACGTTGAGACCCTGCTCGCCTTCGGGGAAGGCGCAGCCGACGATGATGTCCTCGATGTCGGAAGGCTCGACGCCGGTCTTCGCGATCAGGCCGCGGATCACCTGTGCCGCGAGGTCATCGGGGCGGACGCGGGCCAGAGCACCCTTGCCGGCAAGGTGGAAGGGCGAGCGGGCATACCCCGCAATCACGACGCTTTGCATGCATTCTCTCCATGGGCGGACCGGCTCGGTTGATACCGAATCCGTTGCGATCCTCGTTCCTCGTGAACGTCTTCCCTAAAGGTGCGAATCTTTCCCTATACGTCAAGCAAATTTTGGTTTAGACCGATTCTTGTTCGGGTCAGGATCGAACAGCCACCTTCGTGAAAGGGGCGGGTTCTGGCGCACAAGCGAACACGGGTAGAGAGATGGAGAGGTCGCTCAAATGCACGTGATGAAACACCTGGCGCTGGCATTGGTTGCCGCCGGCGCCGCCGCGCTCACGCCTGCCTATGCAGCCGAGGGCGACTCGGTCGTCGGCACCTGGCGTACCCCTGCCAAGAACGGCAGCGTCGAGATCGCCCGCTGCGGCGCGTCGCTCTGCGGCAAGCTGCTGTCCTCCGAGCACCTGAGGACCAACCCCGACCTGCGGGACGTCGCCAACAAGGACACCACCAAGCGCGACCGCCGGCTCAAGGGCCTCCAGATCCTCGGCGGCTTCACGCTGGAAAAGGGCGTCTGGACCGGCGGTTCGATCTACAACCCCGAGGACGGCGGCACCTACAAGGCCACCATCACCCCGGCCGGCGCCGACACGCTCAAGCTGAAGGGCTGCATCGTCTGGCCCTTGTGCAAGACCCAGACCTGGACCCGGATCAAGTAAAACTTCAGGTCGTTGATAATACGCGAAAAGCAATCGCTTAGGGAGAGTACCCAGATGAATACCAAGTCACGCCGCATCCTTCTCGCCGGTGCGGCCAGCGCCGTCGCCTTCGCTTACGCCGGAGCGGCGCATGCCCAGGCGTTCTACCTGCAGGAGCAGTCGGTTCGCGGCCAGGGCCGCGCGTTCTCGGGCGAAGCGGCCGACACCGGCGTCGATTCGCTGTGGTGGAACCCGGCCTCGATCGCCGACATGCAGGGCGGCGAAGCGGCCATCCGCGGCAGCTTCATCCGCCCGCGCGGCGATGTGGTCGACAATGGCTCGGTGATCGTGCGTCCGGCGCAGGCCCCCCGGTCGGTCGGCGGCAACCCGGTTGCGAAGAACCCGATCGACAACGGCATCCTGCCATCGGGCGCCATCGCCTACGGCTTCGGCAAGGTGGCGGTCGGCCTCGCGGTGACCGCGCCCTACTCGTTCACCACCAACTACGACGCCGACAGCTGGACGCGCTACTCGGCGGACAAGACCAAGCTGCGCACCTACGACATCCAGCCCAGCGTCGCCGTCGCGGTGACCGACTGGCTGCGCGTGGGCGCCGCCGCCAACGTCGAGTACGTGGACGCCTCGCTCGGCAACTATCTGCCCAACCTCTCGCCACTGGTCGCGGACGGCCACCAGAACCTCAAGGGCAACGGCTGGGATGTGGGCTGGTCGGCCGGCATGCAGATCCACGAAGGTCCGGTCACGCTGGGCTTCGCCTACAAGTCCGCGATCAAGCACAAGCTCGACGGCAGCGTGACGATCGAAGGCCTTGCCGGTCCGCTCGCCGCGCAGAACGGCAAGATCGACACGACCGCGACGTTCAGCACGCCGTGGCAGGCCATCGGCAGCGTGCGCGCCAAGTTCAGCCCCAAGCTGACCTTCAATGCGCAGGTCGTGCGCATGGGCTGGAGCGAGTTCGACACGATCGACCTCGGCGCCCCGCTCAACACCTCGATCCCCGAGAACTATCGCAACAGCTGGACCTGGGCGATGGGCCTCGACTACGACATCACCCCGCAGTGGACGGTTCGTACCGGCTTCCAGCGCGGCATGACCCCCACCCGCAACGGCGAGCGTGACGCGCGCGTGCCCGACAGCAACCGCTGGAACTTCTCGGCCGGCACCAGCTACGCCATGAACTCCAAGTTCACGCTCGATGCCGCAGCGTCCTACATCACGTTCAAGGACGCGACGATCGACCGCACGACCGCGGCCTACGCCGGAACCCCGGTGCAGACCCCGATCCTGGTGGACGGCGAACTTCAGGACGCCTCCGCCATCGTGCTTTCCCTCGGCGCAAGGATGGCCTTCTGATGAATGACGCGGCGATGATCGGCGGGGTCGCTCCCGCCACCCTGAACACCCAACCGGCAGAAGAGATGCCGCCGATCGCGCCGCGTCTGCTGACCGACCTTCTGGACCATGCCGTGGAAGCCCACGGCAACTGGCCGGCGGTCGACTTCATGGGCCGCAAGTGGACTTATGCCGAGATCGGCGCGCTCTCGCGGCGCGCTGCTCGCGGTCTCCAGGACCTCGGCGTGGTCAAGGGCACGCGCGTCGGCCTGTGCCTGCCCAACACGCCCTATTACGTGATCTGCTATTTCGCGATCCTGCGCATCGGCGCGGTCGTGGTGAACTTCAACCCGCTCTACACCGAGCGCGAGATGGCCCATCAGGTCGAGGATTCCGGCTGCGAGGTCATGATCTCCACCGACCTCGCGCTCTGCCTGCCCAAGCTGGAGCCGCTGGTCGGCGTCCGCAACAAGGAGGGCAGCTGCCTCAAGCGCGTCATCGTCTGCCCCTTCGCCGACGTGCTGCCCTCCTTCAAGCGCCGCGCCTTCCTGCTGTTCAAGCGCGGCGACATCGCCCACGAACCGCATGACCTGCGCTACGCCCGCTTCGAGAACCTGATCGCCCGCGACGCCCCGCTCGATCCGGTAGAAAGCTCGCCGAACGACCTTGCCGTGCTGCAGTACACCGGCGGCACCACCGGCGTGCCCAAGGGCGCCATGCTCAGCCACGCGAACCTCGCCGCCAACTCGGCGCAGATGATCGCCCACGTCGGCCACATGCCCGACAAGCAGGAGCGGACGCTGGGCGTCCTGCCGCTGTTCCACGTCTTCGCGCTGACCACAGTGCTGCACTACTCGGTCGACACCGCCGCCGAGATGATCCTGCTGCCGCGCTTCGACATGAAGTCGTTCCTGGCCACCGCCAAGCGCACCAAGCCCACGCAGTTCTTCGGCGTTCCCACCCTCTACACCGCGCTCAACGGCCAGCAGCTCCACGGCGAGTTCGACCAGACGCGCGTATGTATCTCGGGCGGCGCCCCGCTGCCGCTGGAAGTCCGCCGCGAGTTCGAGCAGAAGACCGGCGTCAACGTCGTGGAAGGCTACGGCCTGTCCGAGGCGAGCCCGATCATCGCCTGCAATCCGCTGGAAGGCCTCGTCAAGGACAACTCCTGCGGCCCGGCCTTCCCCGGCACCCAGCTGGAAATCCGCGATCCCAACGATCCCACCCGCACCCTGCCCCCAGGCGAGAAGGGCGAGGTCTGCGCGCGAGGCCCCCAGGTCATGGCGGGATACTGGAACCGCCCGGAGGAAAGCGAGAAGACTTTCATCTACGGCGCGCTCCGGACGGGCGATATTGGCTATCTCGACGAAGACGGCTATCTCTTCCTGGTCGACAGGATCAAGGACGTGATCCTGTGCGGGGGCTACAACGTCTATCCCAGGATCATCGAGGAGGCTCTCTACGAGCATCCGATGGTCTCGGAAGCGGCGGTGATCGGCGTGCCGGACAAGTATCGGGGGCAGTCCCCGAAGGCGTTCGTGGCGCTGCATGCGGGGGATATCTTGGACGAACAGACATTGCTGGCCTTCCTGCGCGAGCGGCTGAACAAGATCGAGATTCCCTCCTCGATCGAGTTCCGCGACGCGCTGCCCAAGACCATGGTCGGCAAGCTGTCCAAGAAGGACCTCGCCGCCGAGGAAGCCACCCGCCGCGCCGGCCAGAGCGGCATGTCCGCTTGAACCCTCCCCCGGCCTCCGCCCCCCTGCCCGAGCACCCGGACCGCCCCGAGATGACCGGCATCCAGGACGTGGCGACGCAGCTTGGCGTGACCATGCGCACCTTGCGCTTCTACGAGGACAAGGGCCTGATCGCGCCGCAGCGGGTGGGCACGATGCGCATCTACTCGAAGCGCGAGATCGGGCGGATGCAGCTGATCCTGCGCGGCAAGCGGCTGGGCTTCTCGATCCGCGAGATCAAGGAATTCCTCGACCTCTACGACGTCGATCCCGAGCACCACGAACAGGTCCGCATCCTCCAGACCAAGGTGGCGACCCGCATCGACGACCTGCGCAAGCAGAAGCGCGCGATCGAGCAGACGCTGGAAGAACTGCTGTCGATCGAACGGCAGGCCCGCGCGTGGCTCCAGGGCTCGCCGGTCGCGCCCGTGGAGGACACGCCGTGAGCGAGGCGGTGACCGAACTGAAGTCGCTTCTCGAGGTCGACGAAATCGACACCGACCTGTTCCGCGGCGCCGCCTCGGCCGAAGGGCCGGGCCGTGTGTTCGGAGGGCAGGTCGTCGCACAGGCGCTGGCCGCTGCCGCACGCGGCGTGGGCGAGCAGCAGCAGGCCCACTCGCTTCACGCCTACTTCCTGCGCGCCGGGGACACCACGCGCCCGATCATCTACCGGACCTTGCGCGATTTCGACGGCGGCAGCTTCGCCAACCGCCGCGTCGTCGCCATGCAGGGCGGCAAGCCGATCCTCAACCTCGCCGCCTCGTTCCACCGCCGCGAGGAAGGCTTCGCCCACGCCGCGCCGATGCCGCAGGTGCCCGGCCCCGAGCATTGCCCCGAACTCGCCGCCGCGCTCGCCGCCGCCGGGCAGAAATTCCCACAGGCCATGCTCGAACGCCTCGCCGCCTTCGAGGTCCGCCCCGGACCGCCCGCGTCGGACAGCGCCGGCACACCGCGCCAGTTCCTGTGGTTCCGGCTTGCGGCGCCAATGGAAGCCGACGACGCCCTGAAGCGCGTGGTCCTGGCCTACGCGAGCGACTTCGCGCTCGTCTCCACTGCCGTGCTGCCCCACTCGCCCAGCTTCTTCACGCCGGGGCTTCAGGTGGCGAGCCTCGACCATGCGGTCTGGTTCCATTCCACGCCGCCCGTCGACGACTGGCTGCTCTACGCGATGGATAGCCCCTGGGCCGGCCATGCACGCGGGTTTGCGCGGGGCTCGATCTACGACCGCGCCGGCAACCTCGTCGCCAGCGTCGCGCAGGAAGGCCTATGCCGCGTCGTCAAGCGCGAGCCTTGAAAGCTGCGCTTGTGTGTGGCCACGATAGTGTTGCTCCATTGTCAATCAATCGAGTTGAGTTGACGCACGGAACTGAGTAGTCGGATCGAACGAGGACGGACGCCTTGCCACGTCGCCGCAGAACGCGGATGAGGGCACGAGGCAGCCGAAGCCCCCGCCGGGCATTGTTCCGGCGGACACGATCTGGAGACGACACGATGCACAAGTCCCGCGCAGTGCTGGCCCTGGCCCTCGGCCTGGCGATCGCGCTTCCCGGCTGCTCCGGTGGCGGAGAGGGCAAGTCGGGCGCCGTCCAGATCACGAACGTCAGCTACGATCCCACGCGCGAGCTGTACGAGGCGATCAATCCCGCCTTCGCCGCGTACTGGAAGAAGAAGACCGGCAAGGACGTGACCTTCCGCATGAGCCACGGCGGCTCCGGCAAGCAGAGCCGCGCGATCATCGACGGCCTCGATGCCGATGTCGCCACCCTCGCGCTGGCCTACGACATCGACGCGATCGCCGACAAGGCGAAGCTGCTCCCGGCCGACTGGCAGACCGCGCTGCCCGACAATTCCTCGCCCTACACCTCGACGATCGTGTTCCTCGTGCGCAAGGGCAATCCCAAGGGCATCCGCGACTGGGCGGACCTCGTGAAGCCGGGTGTCGAAGTCATCACCCCTAATCCCAAGACCAGCGGCGGCGCGCGCTGGAACTTCC
This sequence comes from Novosphingobium sp. AP12, assembly GCF_000281975.1. GTDB lineage: Bacteria > Pseudomonadota > Alphaproteobacteria > Sphingomonadales > Sphingomonadaceae > Novosphingobium. The sequence continues at coordinate 34,103 of NZ_AKKE01000173.1, forward strand.
TCGCCGCCTGGGCCTACGGCCGCAAGGCCGGTGGCTCCGACCAGGCCGCCGAGACTTACGTCCGCAATCTCTTCACCCACGTCCCCGTGCTCGACAGCGGCGCGCGCGGCGCGACCACGACCTTCGTGGAGCGCGGCATCGGTGACGTGCTGATCGCCTGGGAAAACGAGGCTCTGCTCGCCGAAAAGAAGCTGGGCGCGGGCAAGTTCCAGATCGTCGCCCCGTCGATCTCCATCCTTGCCGAGCCGCCCGTCGCCGTGGTCGCCAAGAACGCGGCGAAGCACCACACCGAGGAAGTGTCGAAGGCTTACCTCGAATACCTCTACACCCCCGAGGCGCAGGTCGCGATCGCCCGCAACTTCTACCGCCCGAGCGACCCGAAAATCTCCGCGCAGTTCAAGTCGACCTTCCCCGACATCCCGATGGTCACCATCGACAAGGACTTCGGTGGCTGGCGCGCCGCGCAGAAGACCTTCTTCGACGACGGGGGCGTGTTCGACCGCATCTCCACGAAGAAGTGACCGAAAGCCGCCGCTGAACGATTGCGATATGGCTCGTCCCCTGCGGGGATGACGGGATCTTTTGTATCGATCGGCGAAGGACAGCCACCAGGTCACCCGCCGTTTCGTGTCGACCAAAGTCGAGACACCCAGAGCCCGTGCTCGCGTATCTCGACTTCGCTCGACACGAGCGGATGAGCAGTGTTTTACCCAGGCAGACCGGACTTTCATGACGAATCGAGCAGACCCCTGCAGATGACCGCTTCTTCCGCCGCCCGAGTTCCCCGCGCCCCCCGTCGCCGCTGGCGCCAGCCTTCGGTGCTGCCGGGCTTCGGCCTGACTTTCGGGCTCAGCCTCGGCTGGCTGACGCTGATCGTGCTGATCCCGCTGGCGACGATCTTCCTCAAGTCCGCCGGCATGGGCTGGGACCAGTTCGTCGCTGTCGGCCTGTCTGACCGCGCCATGGCGGCCTATCGCCTGAGCTTCGGCACCGCCGCCGCCGCCGGGCTGGTCAACGCGGTGTTCGGCCTGCTCGTGGCCTGGGTCCTGGTGCGATACACGTTCCCCGGCCAGCGGCTCATCGGCGCCGTGGTCGACCTGCCTTTCGCGCTGCCCACCGCCGTCGCGGGCATCGCGCTGACCACGCTCTATTCGCCGAGCGGATGGGTCGGCCAGTTCCTCGATCCGCTGGGCATCAAGGTCGCCTTCACGCCGATCGGCATCACTGTCGCGCTCGTCTTCATCGGGCTGCCCTTCGTGGTGCGTTCGGTCGAGCCGGTGCTGGCGGACCTTGGCCGCGACGTCGAGGAAGCCGCCGCGACGCTGGGCGCCAGCCGCTTCCAGACCTTCCGGCGCGTCATTTTCCCCGCGATCTTCCCCGCCCTCCTCACCGGCTTCGCGCTCGCCTTCGCGCGCGGTGTGGGCGAGTACGGGTCGGTGATCTTCATTTCGGGCAACATGCCCGGCCGTACCGAGATCGCGCCGCTGCTGATCGTTACCCAGCTGGAGCAATACGCCTATGACGGCGCCACCGCGATCGCCACGATCATGATGCTGGTGTCCTTCGCGATCCTCCTCGCGCTCAACGTGGTGCAGGCCGCCGGCCGCCGGAGGTACGGCGTATGAGGCGCTCCACCACCGAGAGCCGCGCGCTGCAGGTCATGTTGATTGGGATCGCGCTGGTGTTCCTCGCCTTCTTCCTGCTGCTCCCGCTCATCGCCGTGTTCGGCGAGGCACTGAAGGCAGGGATCGGCCCGTTCCTCGACGCCGTTTCCGCGCCCGACGCCTTGTCCGCCATCAAGCTGACGCTGCTGATCGCCGCGATCAGCGTGCCGCTCAACCTCGTCTTCGGCGTGGTGGCGAGCTGGGCGATCACCAAGTTCCAGTTCCCCGGCAAGAGCATATTGATCTCGCTGATCGACCTGCCCTTCTCGGTCTCGCCGGTAGTGTCGGGCCTGATGTTCGTGCTGCTGTTCGGCGCCAACGGCTGGTTCGGACCGTGGCTGGCGGAGCATGACCTCAAGATCATCTTCGCTGTCCCCGGCATCGTCCTCGCCACCGTCTTCATCACCTTCCCCTTCGTCGCGCGCGAACTGATCCCGCTGATGATGGAACAGGGCAAGGACGAGGAAGAGGCCGCTATTTCGCTCGGGGCCAGCGGCTGGCAGACCTTCCGCCACGTTACCCTGCCCAACATCCGCTGGGGCCTGCTCTACGGCGTGCTGCTCTGCAATGCGCGCGCCATGGGCGAGTTCGGCGCCGTCTCGGTCGTCTCCGGGCACATCCGGGGCGAGACCAACACGATGCCGCTCCACGTCGAAATCCTCTACAACGAATACGATTTCGTCGGCGCCTTCGCGGTCGCCTCGCTGCTCGCAGGCCTCGCGCTGGTGACGCTCGTCGCCAAGACCGTGCTGGAGTGGCGATTCAACCTTCACGGGAGTGCCTCGCATTGATCCGGGTCCAGAACGTCACCAAGACCTTCGGCGATTTCGCCGCGCTCCACGGCATCGACCTCGAGATCAAGCCGGGTGAATTCGTTGCACTGCTCGGCCCGTCAGGGTCGGGCAAGACGACCTTGCTGCGCATCATCGCCGGCCTCGAATTCCAGGACGGCGGCGAAGTCCTGTTCGACGGCGAAGATGTGTCCAGCCGCTCGGTGGGCGAGCGCCAGGTCGGGTTCGTGTTCCAGCAATACGCGCTGTTCAAGCACATGACCGTGGCCGAAAACGTCGCCTTCGGCCTCTCCGTGCGCCGCAAGGGCCGCCCCGCCAAGGCCGACATCCGCGCCCGCGCCGAGGAACTGCTGCGCCTCGTCCAGTTGGAGGGCCTCGGCAAGCGCTACCCCGGCCAGCTCTCCGGCGGCCAGCGCCAGCGCGTGGCCCTCGCCCGCGCGCTTGCCATCGAGCCGCGCCTGCTGCTGCTCGACGAGCCCTTCGGCGCGCTCGACGCCAAGGTTCGCAAGGACCTGCGCCGCTGGCTGCGGGACCTTCACGAGAGCATGGGCCTGACTTCGATCTTCGTCACCCATGACCAGGAGGAGGCCCTCGAACTCGCGGACCGCGTGGTGGTCATGGACCATGGCCGGATCGAACAGGTCGGGACCCCGGAGCAGGTCTACATGGAGCCCGCCAGCCCCTTCGTCTCCAACTTCGTGGGGGAGACCAACCAGCTCCCCGGCGGCGTCCACGCCCGGCCGCACGATATCGAGCTGGTCGGCGAAGGCGGCACTCCCGTGCTGGTCGACAACGTGTTCCGGCGCGGCGGGTCGTGGCGCGTGGAGGGCAGGATCGAAGGCCACGACAAGGTGGTGGAATTCGACGTCGACGCCTCGCAGCCAGCGCCCAAACTAGGCGAAACCGTGCAGATCAGGCCGCGGCGGGTGCGCGAATTTTCCAGCTGAGCCCTGCCGCCAGCCCCTTGATTGTAGGGGACGTTTGATCGAAGACGCGGCCGCCCCCAGCCGGAGACGATCATGCCCGCCCCGTACCTGCCCCCCGTCCCCACCATGCGGTTCCTGCTCGAGCATGTGCTCGATTTCGACGCGCAGATGGCGGCGCTACCGGGGCTGGAGGATGTCACCATCGACTTCGCTGCCGAAGTGCTGACCCAGGCCGGCCGGATGTGCGCCGAGCGGCTGGCCCCGCTCAACCTGCCGGGCGACGCGGCAGGTGCCCGGCTGGTCGACGGCGAGGTGGTGACCGCGCCGGGCTTCGCGCAGGCTTATGCCGACTATGTCGATTCCGGCTGGGCCAGCTTGGCGGGCGACCCCGCGTTCGGCGGACAAGGCTTGCCGCGCACGGTACAGATCATGCTCGACGAGATGGTGTCGGCGGCCAATGTATCGTTCGGGCTGTTCCCCGGCCTGACACGAGGCGCGGCGGAAGCGCTGGCGGCGCACGGGTCGGACGAGCTGAAAGCTACCTACCTCGGCAAGCTGACCACCGGCGAGTGGTGCGGCGCCATGGCGCTGACCGAGGCGTCGGCGGGCACCGACCTCGGCCTGCTGAGCACCCGCGCCGACCCTCGCGAGGATGGCAGCTATTCGGTCATCGGCACCAAGATCTTCATCTCCTCCGGCGACCAGGACTTCGGCAACAACGTCGTCCACCTCGTCCTTGCCCGCCTGCCCGATGCGCCCGCCGGGGTTAAAGGGATCAGCCTGTTCCTCGTGCCGAAATTCATCCCAGAGGCGGACGGCTCGCTCGGGACACGCAACGCGATGACGGTGGGCGCGCTGGAGCACAAGATGGGCATCCACGCCCAGCCGACCTGCGTGATGAACTACGACGGTGCCACCGGCTGGCTGGTCGGCGAGGCCGGGCGCGGGCTCAATGCGATGTTCACGATGATGAATGCCGAGCGCCTGTTCGTCGGCATCCAGGGCCTCGGCCTTGCCGAAGCGGCGACGCAGGCGGCGGTCGCCTATGCCCGCGAGCGGCTGCAGGGCAAGGCGGCCGACGGTTCCGGCCCGGTGCCGATCATCGCCCATGCGGACGTGCGCAAGATGCTGCTCGCCGGCCGCGCCTTCATCGAGCCAGCGCGTGCGCTCGCCGCCTGGACCGCGATCCGCATGGACGTCGCCGACCGCCATCCGGACCGCCAGATCGCCGCCGCGGCCGATGCCGACATCGCCCTGCTCACCCCGGTCATCAAGGCCGCCTTCACCGACTTCGGGTTCGAGACCACGGTGCTCGCCCAGCAGGTCTTCGGCGGGCACGGCTACATCCACGAAGCCGGGATGGAGCAGTACGTCCGTGACGCCCGGATCACCCAGATCTACGAGGGCACCAACGGCGTGCAGGCCATGGACCTCGTCAGCCGCAAGGTCACGCTGGAGGGCGGCGAACCGCTGCGCCGCTACCTCGCGCTCATCGCCGCCGACATCGACGGCGCAGCCGATCACCCGCTGGTCGAAGAACTGCGCGATGCCCTCAGCCTGCTGGCGGATGCGAGCACCACGATCGCCGATGCCGCCGGCGACACGGACCGGCTCGGCGCGGCGGCCACCGAGTATCTCGCCCTTTTCGCGCTCGTCTCGTTGGGGTGGATGTGGCTGCGCATCCTGGCCGCCGCCCCGGCACTGGGGGATACGCGCACGCCCAAGGCCCATGACGCCCTGGCCCGCTACTTTGCCGCCTACATGCTGCCGCGCGCCGGGCTTCATGCCGCCCGCATCGCCGCCGGGCCCGAGGCGGTCATGGCTCTCGACGAGGAACTGTTCTGAGTCCTGCCCGGGCGGCGCAGGCTTCGACCCGCGTCGCCCGCCCGGCGGTTCGCACTTCAGGGGTTCTGGCGCTTAGGCGCGGCTCCGGCCTTGTTCGCGGCCACCATGGGATCCCACGTGGCCCAGTCTATGCTGCGTCCAGGATAAGCGACCTTCTTGAACGGCCAATCTGTCTGGATCCAGCCGGTTACCCACTTATACAGCTCGGCATCGAAGCCGGCGTCGTAATCGGCCTTGGTCACCCACATTCTGACCACGGCATCGTAGCCTTCGACGGTACTTGGAGAGACGTAAACGCAGCCGCGCTCGCGGCTACCGTCCGGCGTGAGGACGGCATAGGCGAACGACTTCCGGTTCTTGAACCTGGCCTGTTCGTTTTCCATGTCCTTCATGGCATCGGCACTCGAGATACCTTTGTGCGGCCAGTTGGGGCTGCGTGAAAAGGTCGTCTGCAAGTGCTCGATCGATGACATGTAGGCATCGAAATCCTTCTGGGCCAAGGATGGACCCAGCGGAACGAGCTTGAAGCCCACCGCTTCCGCCAATACCGGGACGGTGAAATTGTCCGGCAGGAACGACGGCCTTGCCCCTGAATCCCCCTTGCCCGCGGACTTGGGTGCCGCCTGCGGTGCACCGCTTTTCGCGGGCACGTCCGCGAATGCGGGACATGCCGCCGATGTCAGGACCAGAAATGATAGTGCCGCGCCTGCGATCCCAAGTTTCAAATTTTGTCTCCGCGAACTGGCAGATTATTGCGAAAGGCGCTGGTGACTGCCACGCGCCCCGCATTCCAAAGGAGGGATGGCCGAACCAGCGGCAAAAGTCATATGCGGCGCATAGATGGCGCCTATGCCCTGCGCTGCCCGGTGGGCGCGCCGGCCCTCGAACCGCGCCGAGTCAGGCCGGGGTTTCCACCAGTTCGGCGATCTCGAACGCAAAACTCTTCCAGCCGCGTATTCGGGCGGCGTCGGCAAGCGGCGCGCGCTTCTTCTTCGCTTCGGCCAGCGAGCGGGCGTGGCCCCAGAACACCTCGGTCTTACTGTTCTCCTGCACCGCGACGACGCGCCAGTAATGCGTGAAGGGATCGGCGGTGGGGCCGATCGTCTTCACGTAGCCGTCGGGCATCGTGGCGGTGAGGTAGCGTTTCCTGCGGGCCATCGGTGTCCTCAGCGTGCGAGGATGCCGGCCATGATGATGTCGATGGTGTGCTCGCGGTAACGGTCGCGCAGTTCCTCGGTCAGGGTGTCCTGGTCGAAGCAGTGCTTGAGCACCAGCCGCGCCGAGAAGAACCGGTCCACCGCGCCCGTAACGGTGAAGTAGAACAGCTGCGGATCGATCTCGCGGAAGACGCCGGCCTTGATGCCGTCGCCGATCAGCAGTTCATAGGCGCGGTAGATCGGCGAGAGGTAGCAGTCGGCGATGCGGCGGGCCTCGGCGTCGTCGCTCTCGCGCACCATGCGCATGGTCAGGCGGTTGAGGTAAGGCACCTCGTAGAAGGTGTCGACGACCTTCCACAGGTGGCGGCGCAGCTTGGCCTCGGGCTCCCACCCGTCCTTGGCGACGAGCGCGTCGACGCTTTTGACGATCGCCTGCCAATCCCGGTCGAGCAGCGCTTTCAGCAGCCCGGCCTTGTTGCCGAAGTAGTACTTAACCAGCGCCGAGTTCAGCCCGGATCGCAAGGACAGCTCGGACAGCGAGATGTCCACCACGTCGCCCTCGCGCATGATCGCGCTCGCGGTGTCGAGCAGCATCGCGCGCGCCCCGGGGGGCGCGGCGACGTCTGCTTGCGAGGTGACGGGGCGTTCCTTCATTGCAGCCTTACTTCGGACCCAGGCGAATGGCGCCGTCGAGGCGGACGCTTTCGCCGTTCATGTAGTCGTGGCCGAGCAGGAACAGCGCGAGTTCCGCATATTCCTCCGCCTTGCCGAGGCGCTTGGGGAACGGCACCATCGCGGCGAGCGCATCCTGCACGCCTTGGGGCATGCCCGCCATCATCGGCGTCTCGAAAATCCCGGGCAGGATGGTGTTGACGCGGATGCCCTCGCTCATGAGGTCGCGCGCGACGGGCAGCGTCATCGCCAGCACGCCGCCCTTGGACGCGGCATAGGCGGCCTGGCCGATCTGCCCGTCCTGCGCCGCGACCGAGGCGGTGTTGACTATCGCGCCGCGCGAACCGGAATCGTCCAGCGGCTCGAGCGTGGACATGCCGGCGGCGGACTTGCTGATGCAGCGGAAGGTGCCGACGAGGTTGATGGCGATCGCCTTCTCGAACAGCGCCATGTCGTGCGCGCGCGGTTCCCCGGTCTCGCGGTTCTTGCCGACGGTCTTGGCGGCGGGCGCGATGCCGGCGCAGTTGACGAGCACTCGCTCCTGCCCGTGCGCCTCGCGGGCCCTGGCGAAGCCGGCAACGACGCTTTCCTCGTCGGTGACGTTGACCGCGCAGAACACGCCGCCGATCTCCGCTGCCAGCGCTTCGCCCGCCTCGGCGTTGAGGTCGAAGATCGCGACCTTCACGCCCTTCGCGGCCAGAGCGCGCGCGGTGGCCGCGCCCAGACCCGACGCCGCGCCAGTGACGACGGCGGCGGTGTTGCCATCAAGCTTCATGCCAAGTTCCTTTCGGTGAGCGCCCTATGCCGTTCCGGGGTGCCCGGACAAGCGTTTCGACCGCGTGATTTAATCAAACGGTTAAGTGGACGGGGGGCGCGGGTCAATCCGCTTGACACCATTGCATTGCAGTTGCGCAACAGGATTTCACCCCAGCGATGCTCGGCGCAAGATTCCTTGTGGAGAATGCGGGAAAGCAACAGGTCTCTTGTTTACATTAAGACCCTGGAATCCATATGCCCAAGTGGATACGCAACGCTTCGTCGTACCACTCTGTTGCGACATTACCACAATCGCGAACGCAATTTGCGCGATGCGGCAAATGGGATTGAAAGCGTGTTCCCATAGAGCAACAACCCTGTCCCATGGCGTCGAGGTGCGAAAACACCCGAAAGCCGGCAACGGGTCTTCTTCCGGTCTGGTCACGCTCCCGGAAGGCGAACGAAGCAACAAGGGACACAAAAGTGAAAACATCGATCCAGAAGGCCGCCCTCCGGGGCGCGACGAGCCTTACGGCTTTCGCACTGCTCTGCGGCACGGCACACGCGCAGGACACCGCCCCCCAGGCCGCAGACGAAGCTGCTGCCGACGACAACGTCATCATCGTCACCGGCTCGCTGCTCAAGTCGCCTGTGCTGATCTCGCCCGTGACCACCGTCACGGTAGAAAACCTCGACCAGCGCGGCATCAGCACGACCCAGGAAGGCATCCAGCGCCTGTCGGCCAACAACGGCCCGGCCCTGACCAACTCCTTCTCCGCCAACGGTGCTTTCGCTGCCGGTGCTTCGGCGGTCTCGCTTCGCGGCCTGACCACCAACTCGACGCTGGTCCTGTTCGACGGCATGCGCGCCGCGTACTACCCGCTGGCCGATGACGGCACGCGCAACTTCGTCGACCTCAACACCATCCCCGACGACATCGTGCAGACCGTCGATGTGCTGCGCGACGGTGCCTCGGCAACCTACGGCGCCGACGCGATCGCCGGCGTGGTCAACGTGATCACCAAGAAGGAATTCAAGGGCGTCGCGGGCCGCGCTGAATCGGGCATCTCGTCGCGCGGCGATGCTGCCCAGCACCGCCTCTCGCTGACCGCCGGCTTCGGTGATCTCGAGGAAAACGGCATCAATGCCTACGTCAGCGGCTTCTACTACAGCCAGGACGCTCTGTATAACCGCCAGCGTCCCTACCCGTTCAACTCGGACGACTATCGCGGCGTCTGCAACGACGGCGTCTGCGGCAGCAACGGCGTGCTCAACGGCCTGGGCGAAGATGGCTTCACCAACGGCTTCAGCGTCACCACCCCGTTCATGGTTCGCCCGCGCAACCCCCTCACCGGCGGCGCCATCACCGGCGTTTCGTCGCGCTACCAGTACCTGAACGGTTGCCAGGGCCTGCCGACCTACACCCCGACTCCCGAAGAACTGGCACTTCCCGCCAACGCTTCGGCTCCCGCTTCGGGCCCGGTCTGCCAGGAAGATCTCACCAACAAGTACGGCGTGATCTCGCCCGACATCGAGCGCTTCGGTTTCTCGGCGCGCGTCACCGCCAAGGTCAACGACGACACGGAAGCCTACGCGGCGTTCAACTTCGTGCAGTCGTCCTCGCATGACACGTACATCCCGGCGACCATCCGCGGCAACGCGCCGGCGCCGTTCTACTACCCGCGCTACAGCACCTCGGCCAACGTCGCCTACTACGGCAACAACACGATCCTGCAGCTGCCGGTCTACGTCTGCCCGCGCGGCACGACCGTGGCCTGCACCGCGGCCAACGGCGCGCTGAACCCGAACAACCCCTACGCAGCACAGGGCTACACCGCCGCGATCGCCGGCCGTATCCCCAACCTGTTCGAGGACAACCAGAGCCGCACCCGCGCCTATCGCGGCGCCATGGGCATCTCCGGTAAGATCAGCGACAACTGGAACTACGACGTCAAGGCCACCGCGATGCACATGGACCTGCAGCGCAAGTACAACGGCTACGTCTACATCCAGCACCTACTCGACGTGATCGCCGACGGCAGCTACAACTTCATCAACCCCTACGCGAACAGCCAGGCCACGCTGGACTACCTCGCTCCCGAGGCTCGCGCGACGTCGACGTCCGACCTCGTCCAGGTCGACGCCAACGTCAACGGTTCGCTGATGGACCTTCCCGGTGGCCCGCTGCAGGTCGCAGTCGGCATTTCGTACCGCTACGAAGCCGTGGATTCGCCGAGCATCAACTCGGACTTCAACGGCGGTACCGAGCGTTACTTCCGCCTGAACGGCTTCGCCATCAAGGGCAGCCGCTCGGTCTACTCGGCCTACGCCGAAGTGAACGCGCCGGTCGTCGATCAGCTGACGGTCAACCTTTCGGGTCGCTATGACCGCTATCCGAACGGCATCGACAACTTCTCGCCCAAGGCCGGTGTGATCCTCAGGCCCCTCTCGGACGACCGGATCATCGTGCGTGGTTCGTACTCGCGCGGCTTCCGCATCCCGAGCTTCGGCGAAGCGAACGCCACCTTCCCGACCACCGGCTACGTGACGGCCAACGCCGGTACCTACCCCGACTCGTACCTGGCGCAGTACGGCTGCTCCAGCGCGACGTTCACCTCGTGCCCGACCTACATCACCGGTGCGAGCTACGGTGCGACCTCGGTGTCGAACCCGAACCTGAAGCCCGAAAAGTCGCGCAGCTTCACGGCCGGCTTCGAAGTTCGCCCGCTGCCCGGCATCAAGCTTGCTGTTGAATACTACAACATCAAGAAGACCAACGTCATCACGACCGCCAACAACGCCCCGGCCATTCTGGCCTACTACTCGGGCCAGGCGATCCCCGCAGGCTACCAGGTCATTGCTGACGCTGCGGACGTGAACAACGAAGACGCCACCCCGCGTATCGCCTTCGTCCAGTCGGGCTTCATCAACGCCAACACGCTCAAGACCGATGGTTTGGACTTCAGCGTCGAAGCCAACTACCCGATCACAGACACGATCTCGTTCAACACCTACGCGGAAGCGAGCTTCATCAACAAGCTCGAGACCGTGTTCCCCGACGGCACCGTCGAGCGTTACGACGGTACGCTGGGTAACTTCAACCTGACCGCCGGCAGCGGCACGCCGAAGTGGAAGGGCACCTGGTCGACGGCCGTGTCGTTCAACGACAAGTTCGTCCTCGCCGGTACGCTCAACTACTTCGACGGGTACGACACCTCGGCGATGGACCAGGGCACGGGCTACAAGGATTGCGGCCTCAACGACGGCTCCATCCCTTGCAAGGTCGACAGCTACATCACCTTCGACCTGAACGCTCAGGTGAAGATGAACGACAAGTTCACGTTCTACGCGACCGTGCAGAACCTGTTCGACAACCTGCCTCCGATCGACACCATCACTTACGGTGCACACGCCTACAACCCGATCCAGGGCGGCGAAGGCATCCTCGGCCGTTACTTCAAGGCCGGCGTGAAGGTGGGCTTCTAAGCTTCACATCGATCACGACAAAATCGGGGCGGTCTCTTTGGAGGCCGCCCTTTTTTTGTGCCCCCGCGGTGGGCAACGAAAAAGGCCGGCGGGTCGCCCCGCCGGCCTCTCAGTTTAACGGACCCGAGAGCCTCAGCTCACCGTCATGACCAGCGCGCCGTCGCCGTCCTCGATGTGGACGTTCGAACCATCGGGCACTTCGCCCGCCAGCAGCTTCTCGGCGAGCGGGTCCTGCAGGTAGCGCTGGACCGCGCGCTTCAAGGGCCGTGCACCGTATACCGGGTCGTAACCCACCCGGCCGAGCCAGCGCCGCGCGGCGTCGGTGAGGTCGAGCACGATCTTGCGGTCCTTGAGCAGCTTCTGGACCCGCGCCACCTGGATGTCGACGATCGGCGCCATGTCCGCCTGGCCGAGCCGGTGGAACAGCACGATCTCGTCGAGGCGGTTGAGGAACTCGGGCCGGAAATGCCCGCGCACCACTTCCATCACCTGCGGCTCGACCACGTCCACGTCCTGCCCTTCGTCCAGCTGGCTCAGGTACTGGCTGCCCAGGTTCGAGGTCAGGATGATGAGCGTGTTGGTGAAGTCCACAAGCCGGCCCTGCCCGTCGGTCAGCCGCCCGTCGTCGAGCACCTGCAGCAGCACGTTGAACACGTCGGGGTGCGCCTTCTCGACCTCGTCGAACAGCACGACCTGGTAGGGCCGGCGCCGCACGGCTTCGGTCAGGACGCCGCCCTCGTCGTAGCCCACGTAGCCCGGAGGCGCGCCGATCAGGCGCGACACCGCGTGCTTTTCCATGAACTCGGACATGTCGATGCGCACCATCGCGGTGTCGTCGTCGAACAGGAAGCCGGCGAGCGCCTTGGTCAGCTCGGTCTTGCCGACGCCGGTGGGGCCGAGGAATAGGAACGAGCCGAGCGGCCGGTTCGGGTCCTGCAGACCCGCCCGCGCCCGCCGCACCGCCTTGGACACGGCGATCACCGCGTCCTTCTGGCCGATCACGCGCGCGCCGATCGCCTCCTCCATCCTGAGGAGCTTCTCGCGCTCGCCCGCCAGCATCTTGTCGACCGGCACGCCGGTCCAGCGACTGACGACGCCGGCGATATCGTCCTCGGTCACTTCCTCGCGCAGGAGGGCGTTGCCGGCGGAGGCCTGCGCCTCGACCAGCTGCTTCTCCAGCGCCGGGATGCGCCCGTAGGACAGCTCGCCCGCCTTGGCGAGATCACCCGAACGCTGCGCCTGTTCCAGCTCGATGCGCGCGGCGTCGAGCTGTTCCTTCAGCTTGCCCTCGGCGGCGATCTTGTCGCGCTCGTTCTGCCAACGGGTTGTCAGCTCGCTCGACTGCTGCTCGAGGTTGCCGAGTTCCCCGCGCAGCGTCTCCAGCCGGTCGCGCGAGGCTTGGTCGGTCTCCTTGCCGAGCGCCATTTCCTCGATCTTGAGCTGGATGATGCGGCGGTCGAGCTTCTCGATCTCCTCGGGCTTGGACTCCACTTCCATGCGGATGCGGCTGGCGGCCTCGTCCATGAGGTCGATCGCCTTGTCAGGCAGGAAGCGGTTGGTGATGTAGCGGTTGGACAGCGTCGCCGCCGCCACGATAGCGCCGTCGGTGATGCGCACGCCGTGGTGCAGTTCGTACTTCTCCTTGAGACCGCGCAGGATCGAGATGGTGTCCTCGACCGTCGGTTCGCCCACGAAGACGGGCTGGAAACGCCGCTGCAACGCCGCGTCCTTCTCGACGTACTTCTGGTATTCGTCGAGCGTGGTCGCGCCGATGCAGTGCAGTTCGCCCCGCGCCAGCGCAGGCTTGAGCAGGTTGCCCGCGTCCATCGAGCCTTCCGACGCGCCCGCGCCGATCAGCGTGTGCATCTCGTCGATGAACAGGATGATCTGGCCGTCCGCGCCCTTCACTTCGTCGAGCACGGCCTTCAGGCGCTCCTCGAACTCGCCGCGGTACTTGGCGCCCGCGATCAGCGAGCCCATGTCCAGCGACATCAGGCTGCGGTCCTTGAGGCTGTCGGGCACGTCGCCATTGGCGATGCGCAGCGCGAGGCCTTCGGCGATGGCGGTCTTGCCGACGCCGGGATCGCCGATGAGCACGGGGTTGTTCTTGGTGCGCCGGGCGAGGATCTGGATCGTGCGGCGGATTTCCTCGTCGCGGCCGATGACCGGGTCGAGCTTGCCGGCGCGCGCCGCCTCGGTGAGGTCGCGGGCGTACTTCTTCATCGCGTCGTAGGCATTCTCCGCGCCCGCGCTGTCGGCGGTGCGGCCGCCGCGCAGTTCGGTGATGGCGGCCTCCAGCGACTGCGCCGTGACGTTGGCGGCCTTGAGCGCCTGTCCGGCGGGCGTGGTCGTGGCGAGCGCGAGGCCCAGCAACAGCCGCTCGACGGTGACGAAGCTGTCGCCCGACCTGGTCGCCGCCTGCTCCGCCGCGTCGAGCACGCGCACGGCATCGTTGTCGAGGCCCGGCGCTCCCGCCGCCCCGCTGCCCGAGACGACCGGCACCTTGGCCAGCGCCTTGTCGAGTTCCTGGGTGGCGAAAACGGGGTTGCCGCCCGCCCGCTTGATGAGCCCGGCGGCCATGCCTTCGGGATCGTCGAGCAGCGCCTTGAGCACGTGCTCGGGCGCGATGCGCTGGTGGTTCAAGCGGATCGCGACGGTCTGCGCGGCCTGCAGGAACCCCTTGGCGCGGTCGGTGAACTTTTCGAGATTCATGACTGAAACTGCCTCCTGATCCCGTCGATATAGTGTTGCACTTATGCAACACAAGGGGTCGCAGGCTGAATTTCTGCCTCGGGCCAACGCCCCGCAGCAAGATGGGATTACCCCCGAGAATTGCCAGAGGTACTTCGTCGGGGCGGTAATGCGTGCCCGCCGCCATCAAGGCTTGGCGCGCGCGCGCCCGCTGGCCTAGTTTCCTCGCCGATAACCAAAGGGAAGAGGCATCCAACGTGGCGAAATTCACCCTCCAGCAGGCAGCGGACGTCCTTGCGGTAAAGCAGGTGGTCTACGAATGGGGCGACGAACTCGACCTTCACAACGGCCTGTCGATGCGCGCGACCGACTGCCTGGCGGACGACGTGCGCTACAACGTCGGCGGCCAGTGGCGCGAAGGGCTGGAAGCGGTCGAGGCGTTCTACAAGGGCCGCGCCGAGGCGATGCGCGCCGGGGCGGGCCTGATGACCATGCGCCACATCATCACTTCCCTGCGCGTCACCTTCGACGACGCCGACCACGCCAAGGTCGGCTACTTGCTGGTGTTCTTCGCGGCCTTGGGCGACGGTCCCTTCGACAAGTACTGCGACCCCCTCGCCGTCGCCGACGTGAAGATGGAATGCCGCCGCGACGAAGACGGCGAATGGCGCATCACGCTGTTCGATTCGGGCCAGATCTTCAAGCGCGGGTGAAGGGCTGAGATAATCGTCGTCCCAGCGAAGGCTGGGATCGCTCGACACGAACGGGATATTTGCGCAGCCCCGTGCGATCGCGGGGCTGGCCCCCGGCGAACAAGCTGCTAACCTCCCGGCCATGCGATCCTTTTCCACGCCGAGCCTGACCGCTCTGGCCGCCGCCCTCTCCCTTTCCGCCTGCGCGACGACGGCGCCGAACAGCGCCCCGGTGGCCGATGCCGGACCGGCACCGACCGCGCCCGCCGCCGCGTCGCCCCAGGAACTGGTCTCCCGGGTCGACATTCCCTACGAGAAGTTCGTCCTGCCCAACGGGCTGACCACGATCGTCCACACCGATCGCAAGTCCCCCGTCGTGGCGGTCACGACCTACTACAAGGTCGGCTCCAAGAACGAGCCGCGCGGCAAGACCGGCTTCGCGCATCTTTACGAGCACCTGTTCTTCGGCGGCTCCGCCAACGTGCCCAACTTCGACATCCCGCTGGAAGGCGCGGGCTCGACGCCGACCAACGGCTCGACCTGGTACGATCGCACCAACTATGTCGAGACCGTGCCCACCGGCGCGCTCGACCTCGCGCTGTTCATGGAGAGCGACCGCATGGGCGCGCTGCTGCCCGCGGTCACCCAGGGCAAGCTCGACAAGCAGCGGGGCGTCGTCCAGAACGAGAAGCGGCAGGGTGACAACCAGCCCTACGGCCTCGCGGAATACGCTGTCGCCGAGGGCCTGTTCCCGGTCGGCCACCCCTACCGCCACTCCACCATCGGCTCGATGGCCGACCTCGATGCCGCCAGCCTCGGCGACGTGCGCAAGTGGTTCGCCGACCATTACGGACCCAACAACGTCGTCCTCGTCCTCTCGGGCGACATCGACGCGGCCGCCGCCCGGCCCAAGGTCGAGAAATGGTTCGGCGCGATCCCGAAGGGCCCTGCCGTCGCGCCGGTCGCGGCCGAGCCGGTCACGCTTCCCGCGCCAATCTCGCGAGACATGGCCGACCAGGTGCCGGTGCTGCGCCTCACCCGCCAGTGGAGCGGCCCCGGCCTCAACGACGCCGAAACTCCTGCGCTGCGCATAGGCATGCACATCCTCGGCGGCCTCGCTAGTTCGCGGCTCGACAACGCGCTGGTGCGCGGGCAGCAACTCGCCGTCTCGGTCACCGCCTCGGCGCAAGTGTTCGAGCAGGTCAGCATCCTCGACATGAACATGGACGTGAAGCCGGGCGTCCAGCGCCCGGTCGCGGAAGCGGCGTTTGACAAGGTCCTGGCCGACTTCCTCGACAAGGGTCCGAGCGAGGATGAAGTCAAGCGCGCCGTCGTCAGCACGCTTTCCAGCGAAATCGGCGGACTGGAACAAGTCGGCGGCTTCTCCGGCAAGGGCGCCACGCTGGCCGAGGGTCAGGTCTATTCGGGCGACCCCGCCAAGTACAAGGCCGACCTCCAGGCCATCGCCGCGCTCACGCCGGGCGCGGTGCAGGCGGCGATGCGCAAGTGGCTCGGCCGCCCGGTCTACAAGCTCGCCATCGTGCCGGGCCCGCGTACCGACAGCGGCAACGCCATGGGCGGCTGGGGCGACGACGACAAGGATACCCCCTCGCCCGACGCGCGCGCCAAGGCACCAAAGCTCGCCCCCGCACCCAAGCGCACTTCGCCGCCGGTCGCGCCCGTCGGCGAACTCGCCTTCCCCGCGATCGAGCGGACCACCCTTTCGAACGGCATCCCGGTCGCGCTGGCCCGCCGCACCGCCGTGCCCAAGCTCGTGCTCTCGATCGACTTCGACGCGGGCTACGCTGCCGACGCGCTCGACACGCCGGGCACCCAGGGCCTGATGTTGGGCATGCTCGAGGAAGGCACCAAGACCCGGAATGCCACCCAGATCGCCGAGGAGCAGGAGCGCCTCGGCGCCTCGATCGGCACCGGCGCCACGCTCGACACCAGCAGCGTGATGCTCAGCGCGCTGAGCGCCAACCTCGCGCCCTCGCTCTCGCTGACCGCCGACCTGCTGCTGCACCCGGCCTTCGCGCAGGCCGATTTCGACCGTGCCCGCGGGCAGGCCGAGGCGGAACTGTCGCAGGCCGAATCGACCCCGTCGGCGCTCGCCGCGCGTACGCTGGGCGCCGAACTCTACGGCAGCCACCCTTACGCGCAGCCCGGCGACGGCCTCGGTACGAGAATTTCGCTCGAGTCCCTGACTCCCGCCGCCCTGCGCGCCGCGCATGCCAAGTGGCTGCGCCCCGACCTCGCGCGGATCACCGTCGTCGGCGACGTGACGATGGAGGAGTTGAAGCCCCTGCTCGAGAAGGCGTTCGGCGGCTGGAAGGCCCCCGCCGCGCCGAAGCCCGTCAAGCAGCTGGGCGCGCAGACGCCCGCGCCCGCATCGCGCATCGTCCTGATCGACCGGCCCAATTCGCCGCAGTCGGTGATCTACGCAGGCCGGGTGCTGCCTCTCACCGGCACCACGCCGGGCGAGGAGCCGCTGGCGCTGGCCAACGACGTCGTCGGCAACAACTTCCTCTCGCGCCTCAACCTCGACATCCGCGAGGAAAAGGGCTGGAGCTACGGCGTGTCGAGCCGGATCAGCCAGTCGGTCGGCCCGCGCGCGCTGCAGGTCATGGCCCCGGTCCAGGCCGACCGCACGGGCGATTCGGTTCGCGCCATCATCAAGGACATGGCCGCCTTCCCGGCCAAGCAGCCGGTCTCCGCCGTCGAGTACCAGCGCGTCACCGAAGGCGCGATCCGGGGCCTGCCCAACCAGTTCGAGACCAACGGCGCGGTGCTCTCCGCGATCGTCAAGAACGACCGGCTCGGCCGGCCCGAGGACTATTACGTGCGCCTGGCCACGACCTACCGGGGCATCGACGCGAAGCGCATCGGCGCGGCGGCCGGGCAATACCTCCAGCCGACCGACCTGACCTGGGTCATCGTTGGCGATCGCAAGGTGGTGGAACCCCAGCTCGAGGGCCTTGGTTTACCGGTGGAAGTGCGGGCAGCACCCGCCGCCACTGGCGACGAGAGCGCCGAGGACCAAGGAGAATGACGATGTCCGTTGCAGGCACCTACGACTGCGTGACCAATACCCCGCTCGGCCGCCAGAAGGGCGTGCTGACGATCGTGCCGGGTGCGGGAGACAGCTTCAATGGGCACATTTCCGGCGACCTTGGCAGCATGGACATCACCGACGGCCGCATCTCCGGACAGACCCTGACGTGGTCGATGAAGATGACCTCGCCCATGCCGATGGACCTCGACTGCACCGCCACCGTCGAAGGCGACCAGCTGACCGGGCAGGTCAAGGCCGGCATGTTCGGCTCGATGGAACTGACGGGAACGCGGCAGGCCTGACACGTCGTCCCAGCGAAGGCTGGGACCGCCGGCCGGGGGCATGTGCTCCCGGCTGGGCGCTGCGTGGCATCGCCTCAAGGGTACGCAGCGATCCCAGCCTTCGCTGGGACGACGGCATTTTCGCGTGTAGGTTGTTTCTGAGCGAAAGCCCGGCACCGCGCGCGCAATGGGCGCAGTGCCGGAACCCCCTCACCCCCCAGGTGAGCTTGCGTGGCGAAACCGGCGCTGACGCGCGCGGCACGCGAAATTCTCGAAAAGACCCCCCGGTCCCTCGTGGCAGATCGATAACACCGGCGTTGCCGAAGACAAGCGGATTGTTGCTGGATCACAAGCTGACTGCGGCGCCGGATGCTCAACATCGCCGACGTGTTACGCCCTGGCAACATCCGTCGAAATGCAGGCCGCCCCGGCGAGGAGCGGCCCGCTTCCCCTTCTCAGCCCAGCTTGGACTTGAGGATTTCGTTGACGACCTGCGGGTTGGCCTTGCCCTGCATCGCCTTCATCGTCTGGCCGACGAAGAAGCCGAACAGCGCGACCTTGCCCTCGCGGTACTGCGCGACCTTGTCGCCGTTGGCGGCGAGGATTTCGTCCACCTTGGCCTCGATGGCCCCGGTGTCCGATTCCTGCTTGAGGCCCTCGCGTTCGACGATGACGGTCGCGCCGTCGCCGGTCTCGAGCATGATCTCCAACACCTGCTTGGCGATCGAACCCGAGATCGTGCCCTTGCCGACGAGCGCCAGCAGTTCCGCCGCGTGTTCGTGGCTGACGGGCGAATCCTCGAGGCTCTTGCCCAGCTTGTTGAGCGCGCCGAACAGCTCCGAAATCAGCCAGTTCGCCGCCTGCTTGGCGACTTCGGCGGGCTGCTTGCCCTGCGCCAGCGCAGTCTCGGCGAGCAGCGCCTCGAACCACTGGAAGGTGTCGACGTCGGCGGTGAGCACGGCGGCGTTGTAGGCCGACAGTCCCAGCTCGCCTTCATAGCGCGCGCGCTTGGCGTCGGGCAGTTCGGGCAGCGAGGCGCGGCAGTCCTCGAGGAACGCGTCCTCCAGCACCAGCGGCAGCAGGTCGGGATCCGGGAAGTAGCGGTAGTCGTGCGCATCTTCCTTGGAGCGCATCGAGCGGGTCGAGCCGGTGTTCGGGTCGAACAGGCGCGTTTCCTGCACGATCTTGCCGCCGCCCTCGATCACGTCGACCTGTCGGTTCGCCTCGTGCTCGATAGCCTGCATGACGAAGCGCACCGAGTTGACGTTCTTGGTCTCGGTCCGGGTACCGAGTTCGTCACCGGGGCGGCGCACCGAGACGTTGACGTCCGCGCGCATCGAGCCCTGGTCCATGTTGCCGTCGCACGAGCCGACGTAGCGCAGGATCGTGCGCAGCTTCGACAGGTAGGCGCCGGCCTCCGCGGGCGAGGTCATGTCGGGGCGGCTGACGATCTCCATCAGCGCCACGCCCGAACGGTTGAGGTCGACGTAGGACATGGTCGGGTGCTGGTCGTGCATCAGCTTGCCCGCGTCCTGCTCGACGTGGATGCGCTCGACGCCGATGACCTTGGCCTCGGGAATGCCCGCCTTCTCGTCCGCCTCGATCGTCAGCGAGCCCTCACCCACGATCGGGTGGTAGAGCTGGCTGATCTGGTAGCCCTGCGGAAGATCGGCGTAGAAGTAGTTCTTGCGGTCGAAGCGCGACCACTTGTTGATCTGCGCGTCGATCGCCATGCCGGTACGCACGGCCTGGCGGATGCACTCGCCGTTGAGCACGGGCAGCATGCCCGGCATCGCGGCGTCGATCAGCGAGACCTGCGTGTTCGGCTCCGCCCCGAAGGCCGTGGCCGAGCCGGAGAACAGCTTGGAATTGGACGTGACCTGCGCGTGGACTTCGAGGCCGATCACGACCTCCCAGTCACCGGTGGCGCCCTGGATGCGATAGGTTGATTCAGTCATCGTGTTTCGGTCCACTTCTGGAACGACGCAGCAGCCTATGCCGCTGCCTCGCTCCGTCATTCATTTCCCGCGCCAGCGGCTCGCGCCGCGGAGCGGGTCGGTCGTCCCTGCGCTTCGGTGCCCGGTCGTTCAGCATCTGCGCGATGTCGCCGACCAGTTCGAAGAGAGACGACCAGCTTACCACCATTTCCCCGGCCGCGCGGTGAAACCGGCGCGTGCCTCGATCGCGAGACCGGCGTTCAGCACGCCCTGCTCGTCGAGCGGGCGGCCGATGATCTGGAGACCCAGCGGCAACCCTTGCGCGTCGAGCCCGGCGGGCACCGACATCGCGGGGAGGCCGGCGAGGCTGGCGGGCACGGTGAAGACGTCGTTGAGGTACATCGCCAGCGGATCGTCCACGTTCTCGCCAAGCGCGAAGGCGGCGCTGGGGGCGGTGGGCGTCAGCAGCACGTCGACCTGCTCGAACGCCTTGGCGAAGTCCTGCGAGATCAGGGCGCGAACCTTCTGGGCCTGCGTGTAGTAGGCGTCGTAGAAGCCCGCCGAGAGCACGTAAGTGCCGATCAGGATGCGGCGCTTGACCTCGGGGCCGAAGCCGGCGGCGCGGGTGGCGGCATACATGTCCTGAAGGCCGGCGCCGTCGGGCAGGTCGCGCAGGCCGTAGCGCACGCCGTCATAGCGCGCGAGGTTCGAGGACGCCTCGGCAGGCGCGATGATGTAATAGGTCGCCAGCGCGTACTTGGTGTGCGGCAGCGAGACTTCGACCACTTCGGCGCCCGCATCCCTGGCCCAGGCGATGCCCTGTTCCCAGATCGCGTCGATTTCAGCAGGCATGCCGTCGACCCGGTATTCGCGCGGGATGCCGACCTTCTTGCCCTTGAGGTCGGCCGAGAGGCTGGCGGTCCAGGCCGGCACGGCGACGTCGAGGCTGGTCGAATCCTTGGGGTCGAAACCGGCCATGGCTTCCAGCACGATCGCGCAGTCGGTGACGTCACGCGCCATCGCGCCCGCCTGGTCGAGCGAGCTGGCGAAGGCCACCACGCCCCAGCGCGAGCAGCGCCCGTAAGTCGGCTTGATGCCGGTGGTGCCGGTGTAGGCGGCGGGCTGGCGGATCGAACCGCCGGTGTCCGTGCCAGTCGCCGCCGGGCAGAGGCGCGCCGCGATCGCCGCCGAGGAACCGCCCGAGGAGCCGCCAGGGGTCAGCTGCGCATTGCTGCCGGGGCGCTGCCACGGCGAGATCACGTTGCCGAAGTAGCTCGACTCGTTCGAGGAGCCCATCGCGAACTGGTCGAGGTTTAGCTTGCCGAGCATGCCCGCGCCCGCTTCCCACAGCTTCGCCGAAACGGTCGATTCGTACTGCGGCACGAAGCCTTCGAGCATGTGGCTAGCGGCGGTGGTCTGCACGCCCTGGGTCGCGAACAGGTCCTTCATGCCGATCGGCACGCCGGCCATAGGCCCGAGCGCCGCGCCGGAAGCGCGCGCGGCGTCGATGGCCTTCGCGGCCTCGATCGCCTTTTCGGGAGTGGCGACGATGAAGGCGTTCAGAGCACCTTGCGCCGCCGCGACGTTGGCATTGAACGCCTCGGCCACTTCAACAGCGGAGAAAGTGCCGGCGGCGACGCCGTCGCGGATGGCGGCTACGCCAAGGTCAGTCAGTTCAGTCATTCTTCTTCACCCGTCACCCCGGCGAAACTCTTCGCGGCAGGGTAGTAAGGAAGCGGCGCCCCCGCCTTGGCAGGGGCAACGAGATCGGTATCGGCGAGGAGGCCCGGAAGCCTCACTCGATCACCTTGGGCACGCCGAAGAAGCCGTGCTCGGCCGCGGGCGCGTTCGCCAGCACCGCATCGCGGCGATTGCCGCCGGTGAGCGGGTCGGCGTCGATCACGTCGTCGCGCAGGCGCAGGGTGTTGGGGATGACGGCGGTCATCGGCTCGACCCCGGAGGTATCGACTTCACCCAGTTGCTCGACCCAGGCGAGAATCCCGTTGAGCTCGGGCACCATCGCCTCGAGTTCCTGCTCGCTCACCTTGATGCGCGCGAGGCTGGCGATCTTCGCCACGGTTGCGGTATCGACCGACATGGCTTTCCTTCACGGTTGGACCCGCCGCGCGGGGCGGGCAGTAATTCGGTGCGGCCCAGCTAGCAGCGAGGCGGCCCGGCTTCAAGCGCGGGCGCTTACCGGAGTGCCTCGGCGACTTACTGAGCCGCCGGTTGCTCCGCACCCTCGGGCCGCGCGCCTTGCGCTGCTTGCGCCTCCATCTGCGCCCTTATCGCCGCGATCTCCTCGGCGGTCTTGAAGTCGAGCAGGTCGATCTCGAAGACCAGCGTGGAGTTGGCCGGGATCGGGCCCGAAGCCTCGGCGCCGTAGCCCAGTTCGGGCGGGATCGTCAGCTTGTATCGCCCGCCGCGCTGCATCTGGACGAGGCCCTGTGCGAAGCCGGGCACCACTTCGTCGAGCGGCATCGGCATCTGCTCGGCCTGGTCGAAGACGGTGCCGTCCTTGAGCATGCCCTTGTAGTTGATGAGCACGTAGGAATGCGCGGGCGGCTTGTCGCCGGTCCCGGCCTTCAACGCCTCGACCTTCACCTGCGGAGCCGCGGGCGCTGCCGCCGCGCCTTGCGCGAAGGCGGCGCCGGGCGACATTGCCGCGAAAACAAAGGCTGCGAGCAGTCCGGCGCTACGGTTCTTCACCGAAAGGCTCAGGGCTGGACCGGAGCGGGCTCGGCGCCGGGGACGCCGGGAGCACCGGGCATCGCCGGCATGCCGGGCGCGCCGCCCTGCTGCTGCATCTGCTGGAGCTGCTGCATGATGCGCTGCTGCTGCTGGATCTCGGCGAGGCTCTTGTAGTCGAGCAGCTCGACCTCGAACTTGAGGTCCGCGTTCGGCGGGATCGGCGAGCCGGGCTGCGGGTGCGCGCCGTAGGCGAGTTCCGAAGGAATCTCGACTTCGTACTTGCCGCCGCGCTGCATCTTCAGGAGCGCCTTGGTGAAGCCGGGCACGAAATCGCGCACGGCGTTCGGGAAGCTCTTGTTCTGGTCGAACACGGTGCCGTCGGCGAGCATGCCCTTGTAGTTGATGAGCACGACGTCTTCCATGGTCGGCGAATCGCCCGTACCCGCGCTGAGCGTCTTCACGGTCGGCGTCGGCGGCAGCGCCGCGTAGGCCACACCGCCGGCGACCAGAGCGATCGCGGCGACGCCCAGCCAGATCTTGGTGACGGCGCCCTTGGCGATCGGCTGAAGCGGGACGCGGGTGATCTCTGTCATGGATGGCCTCGTGTTCGGAAAAGTGTGGTTCGTGCCCGAAAGGCGCAAGCACAAAGGGCGCGGAAAGGAATTTCCGCGCCCTCATGGCTCAACCCGGCGCGGCGTTCAAGCCGCAACCTGGGATTTCGAGGTGCCCCGCCGAAAACGGCGGGAAAGCAGGCCGTGAGAGCCTGCCCGACCGCGCTTACTTGGCGCCGTCGCGCTCCATGCGCTTGCGCTCCAGCTTGCGGGCGCGGCGCACGGCAGCGGCCTTTTCACGGGCACGCTTCTCGGACGGCTTCTCGTAGTGACGGCGCAGCTTCATCTCGCGGTAGACGCCTTCGCGCTGCAGCTTCTTCTTGAGCGCACGAAGAGCCTGATCGACGTTGTTGTCGCGGACGAGAATTTGCATAAACCGACACACCTCACAAAATAAGAACGAGGCCCGCTCCTGCGCCAGTGGCGAAGCGGACCGCGAATCCATAAGAGCCAAAACAAGGCCGCAACCTGCAAAGGAGCGGCGGAATGGCGGGCCCGTTACCAAAGTGACGCCTTGAAGACAAGCCTTAAGGGCACATCCGCTTCGGTAAAGCTGAAGGAAAGGCCGGGACGCCCCGTCCCCGCCCGCTTCGAAACCGCCATCGAGTCACCTTTATATATAGCAATCGGGCGCCCGTGCCCACCACGTTTGGAAATTCACCGATTCGCGTCTAAGGCGGCGCCATGCCCCAACCTTCCTTTCTTACCGCCTCGTTGTACGTGGCGGGCGGCGGCGCCTTCGGGTCCTGGCTGCGTTTCCTCGTCGGTCGAGGCTGGACCGCCGCGCTCGGCCCGGTTCGCGCCGGGGCGTTCCCCTACGGCACGCTGACCGTCAACGTGCTGGGCAGCCTGATGATGGGCCTGCTCGTCGGCTGGCTGGCGCGCTTCGGCAATGGGGGCGAGGCGACGCGCCTCCTGCTCGCCGTCGGCGCGCTAGGCGGCTTCACCACATTCTCCTCGTTCAGCCTCGACGTGGTCACCCTCGTCGAACGCGGCGAGATCGGCACGGCGGCCTTCTTTACGGGCCTGTCGCTGCTGGCAGGGTTCGCCAGCCTGTTCCTTGGCCTTATCATGATGCGGAGCGTGGCATGACCACCTATGATCCCACCGGCGACAAGCCCGGCCGGGCCGACAATTCCGACGCGGTGCGCCAATTCACCGTGGGCCGCGACGACGAGGGCGTGCGCCTCGACCGCTGGTTCAAGCGCCACCTGCCCAAGGTAGGCTTCGCCATGGTGTCGCGCTGGGCGCGCACCGGGCAGCTGCGCGTCGACGGCAAGCGCGCCGAGGTCGACACCCGCCTTTCCGCCGGCCAGATTCTTCGCGTGCCGCCGGGCGGCGAGGCCAAGCCGGGCCTCGGCGGCGACACCCCGCGCCGCGAACTCACCGAAGCCGAGATCGAACTTGCCGATTCGATGGTGCTGACGCAGGACCGCTCCGCGATCGTGCTCAACAAGCCCCCCGGCCTCGCCACGCAGGGTGGATCGGGCCAGAAGGAGCACGTCGACGGCTTGCTCGACGCCTATGTCGAGAAGGGCCCGCGCCCGCGCCTCGTCCACCGGCTCGACAAGGACACCTCTGGCGTCCTGCTCATCGCCCGTACCCCGGGCAGCGCGGCGTTCTTCTCCAAGCGGTTCTCGGGCCGCACCGCGCGCAAGATCTACTGGGCGCTGGTCGTCGGCGTCCCCGACATCCACGAGGGCCTGATCGAACTGCCGCTCGCCAAGCAGCCGGGCACCGGCGGCGAGAAGATGCACGTCGACGAGAAGGAAGGGCAGACCGCGCGCACCCGCTACCGCGTGATCGACCGCGCCGGCAACCGGGCAGCCTGGGTCGAGCTGCACCCGCTGACGGGCCGCACCCACCAGCTGCGCGTCCACATGGCGGCGATCGGCCACCCGATCGTCGGCGACGGCAAGTACGGCGGCCAGGAAGCCTTCCTCACCGGCTCGATCAGCCGCAAGATGCACCTGCACGCGCGCAGGCTCATCATCGAGCACCCGGACGGCGTGCCGCTCGACGTCACCGCGCCGCTGCCCGAGCACTTCGCCAACTCGCTGGATTCGCTCGGCTTCGTGGAATCGGAAGGCGAAATGCCGGACGACGCGCCGGTCGACTTCTCGAAGGAGGAACGCAAGAAGGCCGCCAAGCAGCACGCCAAGGAATACCGCAAGGAACGCCGGGGCGAGCGCCGCAAGCGCACCGACAGCCCGACCGGGCAGGTCCGCTCGGGCAAGCCCACCGCCAAGGCCGGCACCAAGGCCGTCGGCAAGCTCGGCGGCAAGCCGATCGGCAAGCCCGCGAAGCCCGGTGCCAAAACCTTCGCGAAGCCGGGCGCCAAGCCTGCCGGAAAACCCTCGCGCCCTGCTGCCGGGAAGCCTGCCGGTGCCCGCAAACCCAGCGGGCCGCCCAAGGGTGCCCCGCGCGGAGCACCGCGAGGCCGCGGCTGATGAAGCTGGCGGTCTTCGACTGCGACGGCACCCTGGTCGATGGCCAGGCGCCAATCTGCGAGGCGATGGAAGCGGCTTTCGCGGCCTTCTCCATCCCCGCACCGTCGCGCGGGGCGATCCGCCGCGCGGTCGGGCTCTCGCTGCCGCAGGCGATCCGCCAGTTGCTCCCCGAATCGGGCGAAGAGCGCCAGCAGGCCATGGCAGAGGTCTACAAGCTCTCGTTCCGCACCGCGCGTGAGCAGGGCCGCGTCGCGCAGCCGCTGTTCCCGGGCATCGAAGACACGCTGCGCGGCCTCCACGGCGCCAGCTGGACGCTGGGCGTCGCCACCGGCATGTCCGACCGAGGGCTTGGCTTCTGCCTCGCCGCCAACGGCATCGCCGACCTGTTCGTGACGCTCCAGACCGCCGACCGGCACCCCTCCAAGCCGCATCCCGCGATGCTCGAGATGGCGCTGGCCGAGGCCGGTGCGCTGCCCGGTGAAGCGGTGATGATCGGCGACACCGCCTACGACATGCAGATGGCGGGCGCCGCGCAGGTCCGCGCCATCGGTGTCGACTGGGGCTACCACCACCCGCGCGAACTGGCCGAGGCCGGGGCCGAAGTCGTGGTGGAGAGCCCTGCCCAGCTGCTGGAGCACCTGCTGCAATGATCGAGCCCAAGTCCGCCGGCGCGCGTTTCGTCGTGATCAACATGACCCGCATTTCGGGCGTCGGCTGCATCATCCTGGGCCTGCTTATGGCGAACGGCCGCGTGTTCCCCGACTGGCCCACGTGGATCGCTTATGTGCTGATCGCCAACGGGATGGTCGACGTCTTCGTCCTTCCCGTGCTGATGGCCCGCAAGTGGCGCACTCCGAAGTAAAGCGAACCCAATGAAGCGATTCTACAAGGAAACCGGCACCGAGCAGGTCGAGGGCGGCTGGCGCGCGGTGCTCGACGGGCGCGCCATTCGCACGGCGGGCGGGCGCCAGCAGGTCGTGCCGACGCAGGCGCTGGCCTCAACCCTCGCCGCCGAATGGGCCGTGCAGGGTGAGATCATCGATCCGGCCTCCTTCCACTTCCGCGACCTCGCCGACTTCGCGATCGACGCGATCGCGCCCGACCGCCACACGGTGATCGCCGAACTCGTCCCTTACGCCGAGACCGACACCCTCTGCTACCGCGCCGACCCCGACGAGGCACTCTACAAGCGGCAGGCCGAAGTGTGGGAGCCACTGCTCCGCGCCTTCGAAGAGCGGCTCGGCGTGCGCTTCACGCGCATCTCGGGGATCATGCACAGGCCGCAGCCCGACGAGACGCTGGCGCGGCTGCGCGGGGAACTCGAGGCGTGCAGCGACTTCGAGCTGGCCGCGCTCAAGATGCTCAGCAGCCTCTCCGCCTCGCTGGTGATCGCGCTGGAGGCAATCCGCCCCGGCGCCGACGCGGACACGCTGTGGCGTGCGGCCGAACTGGAGGCCGACTGGCAGGTCGAACTCTGGGGCGAGGACTGGGAAGCCGCGGACCTTCGCGCCACCCGCTTCACCGCGTTCCAGCTGGCGATGAGGCTCGCCGCGCTCTCGCGCTGAACCCTCGAAAAAGCCCGCCCCGGACGGATCCGGGACGGGCCTCCTGGCAGGACGGGCGCATGCTACGCCCGTCCCTCCTTCTTGAGATCAGAACTTCGCGCCGAGGGCGACAATCGCGTTGTGGCGGCTGAAGTCGGATTCGTAGTTCGAGTAGCGGTACTCGGCCTTCACGAAGAGGCGGTCGCTCAGGTCGTGCTGGTAGCCCGCGCCGAGACGGAAGCCGTCGGCGTTGGCGCCGTCGCTGTAGTCGTCGACGCCGTCGGTGTAGGTCAGGCGCAGACGGGCGTTGGTGTAGCCGCCGAGCACGTAGAGCTTGCCCTTGTCGCCGACGGCGGTGCCGAGGCGGACGACCGCCGCGAGGTCACGGCCGGTCTTGAGGCACAGGCTCTCCGCGCCGGCGCTGATGCACTCCTTGGTGGTGCTGTCGGCGGCGGTGCCCTGAATGCCGACGAACATGCCGCCCGACAGGGGCATGTCGTAGCCGGCGGTCACACCGTAGCTCACGCCTTCGTCGGACTCGCCGTCGAACGAGATCGCATCGAGGCCGGTTTCGGCCTGCACGAACGCCTGTGCGCCCGCTGCGGCGGGGACGGCGAACAGCGCGGCGGCGGTGGCCGCGAGGGCGAACTTCTTCATGGGTATGCTCCTGCAAATTCTTGTCGCCCGCCGTCGAACGCAGCGGGGACGCGCCCCTTAGCGGGAGAGAATCTGCAGTCAAACCATGGAGTTGGATCAGCCCGTCATCGAATTGTCATTGTGTCCGATGGGCCACAGCGCAGTCATGGCGAAGAACGCCGTTTCCCGAGGCTTCGCGGACATTGCACACGTTTGCCGGCAAATCGATAAAACTGGGACGAAATTAAATTCGACCGCATGCCTTTATTATCGGCAGAGCGATTCCAAGGGCGCCATGCGCCCTTGGGACTTCGCCGATCAGCCCTTCACCCAGTCCGCGACCTGCCGGGCGACGTCGTTCGCCGCCTGGTTGAGCGCGGCGCCCACCGGTTTGGCCTTGGGCTCGACGCCTTCGACCACCGCCTCGAAGCGGCGTGACTGGATGGGATTGCTGCCGCGTTCGGTCCGCATGGCATCGAAGCGCACGACGACTGCGCCTCGCTGGGCGTCGTAGCCCATCTGGATCAGGCGCCCGCCGATAAGCGTCCGGCCGGTGACTTCGAAGTCCCCGCCCTCGACCACCAGCTTGCCCGTGCGCGAGCGCAGGGTTTCGGCCAGCAACGAGCGGAACTGGCGGGTGGGCTTCTCGATCCACAGCGCGTCCTTGAGATAGGAGACGCTGGACGCATCGACGGTGACCGGCACGCGCAGGACGTCGAGCCCGCGGTCCGCCTCGGGATCGAGGACGACGATCGCCTCGGTCAGCTGGCCGCTGGCGACAGTGCCGGCGGGCGCGGTCTCGGCGGGGGTCAGGCGCAGCAGTTCGTCCGGCGGCTTGGTGCCGAGGCTGACGCAGCCCGACAGCGTGAGCGCGGCGGCCACGGCCATGAAGCCGGCCTTATGGATGCTGCCGGCACGAAGGCGGCGCAGGCGGGTCATCGCGGTTCCCATCATGATCCCCATCAAGGCTTGTAGTCGGGCAGCTTCTGCCCCTTGAGCAGCGCGCCGGCGCCCTGCTCGTCGATCTTCTCGGTCACGCTGCGCAGCGCCTTGCTGGTCGCCCGAAGGTCGCGGATCGCAGCTTCGGCGGCGGGGAGCGTCTGCTGCGACACCTGGTCCAGCGCGGGCTGTGCGTGTTGCATCGTCGAATCCAGCTGCTCCATCGACTTCTGCGCCGAGGCCAGCGTCTTGCGCAGCTGATCGGCGAGCGAACTGCCCTCGTCGCCGAGGAGGTCGTCGGCCTTGCCGGCCACACCCTCGAACGCCTTGAGCGTCCTGGTCGCCTGGGCCAGGCTGCCGCGCATCTCGACCATGGTCGCGCGGAACTCAGGCGTGGCCCGGGAAATGTCCGCCGTCATCTTGTCGGTGTTCTTGAGAATGCCGGCGATCGAACGCCGGTTGTCGTCGGTGAGCATCTGGTTGAGGTTTTCGGTCAACGTCGCCAGCCGCTCCAGCAGCAGCGGCGCGTTGGAGAGGATTTCGCCGAAGCCGCCGCGCTTGGTCGGGATCACCGGCACCCCTTCCGGGCCCGCCTCCGTCAGCAGCGGCGCACCTTTGACGGCGCCTTCGAGCTGAATGTCGGAAACGCCGGTGAAGCTCGCCTGGATGGTCGCGGTGGTGCCGACCGTGATCGGCACCTTTTCATCGACCTTGACGCGCACGCGCACGAAGCTGGGGTCCTGCGGCCACAGTTCGATCTTGGTGACCTGCCCCGAGGGCACGCCCGCGTAGCCGACCTCCGACCCCTTCGCGAGGCCGTCGACCGACTGCTTGAAGAAGATGTCGTATTCGTTCTGCGAGCCCTCGTTGAGGCGCGCGATCCAGATGACGAATGCCGCCAGCGCAGCCATCAGCACCAGCGTGACGGCTCCGACCCAGACGTGATTGGCCCGTGTTTCCATCGCTGTGCCCTATGCCCCCGACTTTCGCATGTCTATCTTGCTCGCGCCTTCCCCCGCGCCGGTCGGCGCGTCGGTGGAGGCCGAAGCTGTGTCAACGGCCTGAGCCGTCTCCTGTTCCGACGTCACCGCCGGATCGTCCTTCGCGGCGAGCGCCGCACGGCCGCGCGGACCGTTGAAGTATTCCTGAATCCAAGGATGGTCGAGCGCCAGCAGCTCCGGAATGGTGCCTACCGCGATCACCTGCTTGTCGGCCAGCACCGCCACGCGGTCGCAGATGGCGTAAAGCGTGTCGAGATCGTGGGTGATGAGGAACACCGTCAGACCCAGCGTCTCCTTCAGCTCGCGCGTGAGCGTGTCGAAGGCGGCGGCGCCGATCGGGTCGAGGCCGGCGGTCGGCTCGTCGAGGAACAGCAGTTCGGGGTCGAGCGCCAGCGCGCGGGCAAGGCCGGCGCGCTTGCGCATGCCGCCCGAAAGCTCGTTGGGATACTTGAACGCGGATTCCTCGGCGAGACCGGAGAGGCGGACCTTGAAGCGGGCGATGTCCCCGCGCAGGTGGTCGCTGATTTCGGGGAAGAACTGCTTGAGCGGCACTTCCACGTTCTCGCCCACGGTGAGCGTCGAGAACAACGCGCCGCCCTGGAACAGCACGCCCCAGCGCGAACGCAGGTCGATCGAATCCTCTTCCGTGGAATCGCCCATCTTGTGGCCGAGCACGGTGATCTCGCCCGATTCCGGCTGCTGGAGCCCGATGATCGAGCGCATCAGCACCGATTTGCCGGTGCCCGACCCGCCGACGACACCCAGGATTTCGCCCTTGCGGACCTTGAGTTCGAGGGCCTCGTGGATGACGTGGTCGCCGAAGGTGTTGCGCAGGCCCTTGACGACGATGGGATATTCCCCCTCGTCGGTGCCCGGCTGCGGCGCCTTGACCTGGTCTTCCGCCACGTCCGTCATGCCCAACCTATCTTGGTGAAGAAGATGGCGAAGAAGGCGTCGAGCACGATCACCGTGAAGATCGCGGTGACCACCGCCTGCGTGGTGCGCGCACCGACTTCCTCGGCGTTGGAGGTGACCTGCATCCCCTGGTAGCAGCCCGCCAGCGCGACGATCAGCGCGAAGACCGGCGCCTTGATGAGGCCGACCCACACGTCGGTGATCGGCACGACTTCCTGCGTGCGCTGGAGGAAGGTCCAGAACGGGATGTCGAGCGCGAAGTTGGCGATCGTCGCGCCGCCGATGATCGCCAGCACCGTGGAGTAGAAGCCGAGCAGCGGCATCATCAGCATCGAGGCGAGCACGCGCGGCACCACCAGCGCTTCCATCGGCGAGACGCCGATCGTGCGCATGGCGTCGACCTCCTCGGTCAGCTTCATGGTGCCGATCTGCGCCGCGAAGGCCGAGCCCGAGCGGCCCGCGACCATGATCGAGGTCATCAGGATGCCCAGTTCGCGCATCGAGAGGCGGCCGGTGAGGTTGATGGTGTAGACCTCGGCGCCGAACTGCGCGAGCTGCACCGCGCCCTGCTGCGCGATCACGATGCCGATGAGAAAACTCATCAGGCCGATGATCCAGAGCGAGTTCACGCCGACGTATTGCATGTGGAACACCAGCGCCGTGCCGCGCAGGCGCGAAGGATGGCGGATGATGGACCCGAAAGCGGCGATCAGCTCGCCCAGGAAGCCCAGCATCTTGTAGAGGCCGTGGCCCCAGTTGGTGACGAGGTCGCCCAGATCGGCCAGGGTGCGCGTGGGGAGCGGCAGCTCAGGCTCGGGCTCCGCCTCAGGTTCGCCCATGTCGCCGAGCGAGGCGAAGAGGCGGCGCGCCTGCTCGCTTTCTCCGGTGATTTCCAGATTGCGCTGGCTGGCGTAGTTGCTGACCAGCCAGGCCCCGGTGGTGTCGATATCGGTGACGCCCGACATGTCGACGCGGGTGAAATTGCCTTCCAGCGCGCCCAGCTTGGCGTCGAGATTGCCGATGGAATGAACGCGAAGCGGCCCCTTCAGCGCCAGGACATGGTCTGCGCCTTCGTCGTTTTCCGACAGGGTGAATTCAGCCCATTCCCGCATGTTCGCTCGTATCGTGGAAAAAGCGTGGACCGGCAAGAGGTTCCACCGGCGCGACGAATTGTTGCCTTACTGCATCGCACGCGGTTGCGGCAAAAGCGAGGCATTGCACGATGCAAGCGACTCCTTGCACCAAAACCCGCGTGCTGGCAAAGCGCCGCGCCATGAACGACCTTAATACAGAAGCCTCGCCCGAGGCCGGACTCGACAAGACTTTCGACCCTGCCCGGATCGAGGCGAAGTGGTACGCCCACTGGGAAGACAAGGGCCTGTTCCGCCCCGAGCGCCCCGACGCGGCGCCGTTCACCATCGTCAACCCGCCGCCGAACGTCACCGGCTCGCTCCACATCGGCCACGCGCTGGACAACACGCTGCAGGACGTGGTGATCCGCTACGAGCGCCTGCGCGGCAAGGACGCGCTGTGGGTGGTGGGCACCGACCACGCCGGCATCGCGACGCAGATGGTGGTCGAGCGCCAGCTCGAGGCCAAGCAGGACAAGCGCACAAACTACACCCGCGAGGCCTTCATCGAGAAGGTGTGGGAGTGGAAGGCCGAGAGCGGCGGCACCATCACCGGCCAGCTGCGCCGCCTCGGCTGCTCGATGGACTGGAGCCGCGAGCAGTTCACCATGGACCCGCACTTCACGCGCGCCGTGGTGAAGGTCTTTGTCGACCTCCACAAGCAGGGCCTGATCTACCGCGACAAGCGGCTGGTGAACTGGGACCCCAAGCTCAAGACCGCGATCAGCGACCTCGAGGTGGAGACCCGCGAGATCAACGGCAGCTTCTGGCACTTCAGGTATCCGCTCTCGGACGGGTCGGGCCACATCATGGTCGCCACCACCCGCCCCGAGACGATGCTGGCCGACATGGCCGTCGCCGTGAACCCCGCGGACGAGCGCTACAAGCCGCTGCTGGAGCGCGGCGCCACCGTGACGCTGCCGATCACGGGCCGCGAGATCCCCATCGTCGCCGACGAGCACGCCGACCCGGAGCTGGGCTCGGGCGCGGTGAAGATCACCCCGGGGCATGACTTCAACGACTTCGAGGTCGGCAAGCGCGCGGGCTTCAAGGCCGCCGACATGCTCAACATGCTCGATGCCGAGGCCAAGGTGCAGCAAACCTCGGACGGGCTGATCCCGCACGAGTTCATCGGCATGGACCGCTTCGATGCGCGGCGGCGTGTGGTCGAGCTGATGGACGACGACGGCTTGCTCGAAAAGGTCGAGGACCGCGTGATCGCGACGCCTTACGGCGACCGCGGCGGCGTGGTGATCGAGCCGTGGCTGACCGACCAGTGGTACGTCGATGCGGCGACCCTCGCAAAGCCTGCCATCGAAGCGGTGCGCACCGGGCAGATCGAGATCGTCCCCAAGACCTGGGAGAAGACGTACTTCAACTGGATGGAGAACATCCAGCCGTGGTGCGTGAGCCGCCAACTCTGGTGGGGCCACCGGATTCCGGCCTGGTTCGCCGAGGATGGTGAAATCTTCGTCGCCGAAACCGAGGAAGAGGCCCAGGCGCAGGCCGGCAACAAGAAGCTGACGCGCGACGAGGACGTGCTGGACACCTGGTTCTCCTCGGCGCTGTGGCCCTTCGCCACGCTCGGCTGGCCTGACGAGAATGCGCCGCTCGTCGCCAAGCACTACCCCAACGACCTGCTCGTCTCGGGCTTCGACATCCTGTTCTTCTGGGATGCGCGCATGGCGATGCAGGGCATCCACTTCATGAAGGAAGTGCCGTGGAAGCGGCTCTACCTGCATGGGCTGGTGCGCGCCGCCGACGGCCAGAAGATGTCCAAGTCCAAGGGCAACGTGGTCGATCCGCTCGGCCTCATCGACCAGTACGGCGCCGACGCGCTGCGCTTCTTCATGACCGCCATGGAGAGCCAGGGCCGCGACGTGAAGATGGATGAGAAGCGCGTCGAGGGTTACCGCAACTTCGCCACCAAGCTGTGGAACGCCGCACGCTTCTGCCAGTCGAACGGCATCGGCGCGAGCACTTCGCTGACCGCGCCCGCCGCGACATCGGCGGTCAACCGCTGGATCATCGGCGAAGTCGTCGAAACCGTCGCCGCGCTCGACAAGGCGATGGCCGACCTGCGCTTCGACGCGGCCGCCAACGCGATCTACCACTTCGTCTGGAACCAGTTCTGCGACTGGTACATCGAGCTCATCAAGGGCCAGTTCGACGAGGAAACCAAGGCCGTCGCCGGCTGGGTGCTCGACCAGATCCTCGTGATGCTCCACCCCTTCATGCCCTTCGTAACCGAGGAGCTGTGGAGCAAGATGGGCGAGCGTGAGGGCGAACTGATCGTCGCGCGGTGGCCCGCGCCCGAGGCCAAGGTCGATGCCGGCGCCAAGGTCGAGGTCGAGTGGCTGATCGCGCTCGTCGGCAACCTGCGCGGCGCCAAGGCGGAACTGGGCATCTCGCCCGGCGCCCGCCTGACCGCCTACCTCGCCGAGCCCTCGGAAGCGACCCGCGCGATCATCGAGCGCAATGCGACCGCGATCGACCGCCTCGCCCGCCTCGACGCGATCCGCTTCGAGGCGGCGCCTGCAGGCGCGGCCATGCAGGTGGGCGCCGGCGACGCGATGCTGGCGATCCCGCTCGAAGGCGTGATCGACATCACCGCCGAGAAGGCCCGTCTTGAGAAGGCGCAAGGCCTCTCGATCAAGGAGCGCGACAGCCTCGCCAAGCGGCTCGACAACCCGGCCTTCGTCGAGAAGGCCAAGCCTGAGGCGATCGCCAAAGCCCGCGACGACCACGCCGCGCACGCGGCCGAGGCCGAGCGGCTCGCGGCGGCGCTGGCGCGGCTGGGCTGACGGACGTGGGTGGAGGTGAAATCGAACGTCACCTCCACCAACCCACCGGCGGAGCCGGGTTTCCTACATCGCGCCGCTCTGTCACTGTTCCGGCCATGACCGCTGACCGATTACGCAAGGTGACAGGTGTAACCCGCAAGGCGACACCTATTGGTCGCAAGGCGACACTTATTCGTCGCAAGGCGACACTTCCGCCGGACAAGACGACACTTTCCGCCACAAGTTGACGCCGTTTCCCTCTGGACCGTGTAAACCGTGCAAACCTGTCGCCTTATGCCTGTGATCCCATGACCCTGACCCTCGCCACCACCACCCCGGGGACCCCGGAAATATTCGCCTCCCTCCAGGGTGAAGGGCCCTCGATGGGCCGGCCGAGCACGTTCGTGCGCCTGTCGCGCTGCAACCTCGCCTGCGAATGGTGCGATACCGCCTACACCTGGCGCTTCACCGGCGACAACCGCTTCCACCGCGACGACCTCGCCTTCGAGCGGACCGAGAACCAGGTGCCGATGGAGGAAGCCGACCTCGCGCAGGCCGTCGCCGCGCTGGTCCCCGACCGCCTCGTCATCACCGGCGGCGAGCCGCTGCTGCAGGGCGCCGCCCTCGCCCGCATGGTGACCGCGCTGAACGACATCCGCCCCGGCATGCACGTCGAGGTGGAGACCAACTCCACCGTCGCCCCGCATCCTGCGCTCGACGCCCTCGTCCACCAGTACAACGTCAGCCCCAAACTGGCGCACAGCGGCAACCCGGCAAGCCTCGCACTCGTGCCCGCCCGCCTCGCCGCCTGGGCCGCCGAGCCGCGCGCGTTCTTTAAGTTCGTGATCGCCGAAGAAGCCGATCTCGCCGAGGTCATGGAACTGCAGGAAACCTACGCCATCCCCGGCGAGCGGCTGTTCCTGATGCCCGAGGGCCGCTCCAGCGATGTCGTCCGGGAACGATCGGGCTGGCTGGCGGATTTCTGCTCGGCACGCGGATTGCGATTCACCGACCGCTTGCACATCCATCTCTGGGGCGACACGAGGGGCACATGAACGAAGCATCCCCGATCCCGGTCGCCGAGACCCAGGCCCTCGAGGCCGAAGCCAAGGCGAAGGAAGAAGCGCACCGGCAGGGCCCGGCGCTGAAGGGCGACCTGACGCGGGGACCGATCCTCAAGACGCTGCTGATGTTCTCGATCCCGATGCTGGTGTCGAACGTGCTGCAGACGCTGAACGGCTCGGTGAACGCGATCTGGGTCGGCCGCCTGCTGGGCGAGAGCGCGCTGGCCGCGACGGCGAATGCGAACATCGTGATGTTCCTGGTCTTCGCCGCGGTGTTCGGCTTCGGCATGGCCACCACCGTGCGCGTGGGCCAGCACTTCGGCGGGCGCGATCTCGACGCGGCGCGGCGGACTTTCGGCACCGGCGTCGGCTTCTGCATCGGCATTTCGATCGCGACCGGCGTGATCGGCTGGTTCGGTGCGGGCGCCCTGCTCGACGCGCTGGGAACGCCGGCGGCCAGCCGCAGCGATGCGCTCGACTACCTGCGGGTGATCTTCGTCACCATCCCGCTGGCGACGGTCAACATGATGGTCTCGATGGGGATGCGCGGCGCGGGCGACTCCAAGACGCCGCTCTATGCGATGATCCTGGCGGTCGCGCTGGACATCGCGCTCAACCCGCTGCTCATCATCGGCGTGGGGCCGCTGCCAACGCTGGGAGTCGCCGGATCGGCCATCGCCACCGCCTTCGCCAACACCGCTGGCATGCTGTTCCAGATCTGGGTCATCTACCGCAAGGACCTGCCGCTGCGCCTGCGCGGACCGGAGCTGAACTACCTGATCCCCCGCGGCCCCGATCTCGCCTACGTCGTCACCAAGGGCCTGCCGATGGGCGCGCAGATGCTGATCGTCTCGTCCGCCGGGCTGATCATGATCAGCCTCGTCAACCGCGAGGGGCTGAACGCGGCCGCCGCCTATGGCGCCTCGCTGCAGCTATGGAACTACCTGCAGATGCCCGCCTTCGCGATCGGCTCGGCGGTCAGCGCCATGGTCGCGCAGTCGCTGGGTGCCGGCGACCACAGCCGTGTCGCCAAGGTGACGATGACCGGGCTCGGCGCCAACCTCGTGATGTCGACCGTGCTGGCGGCGCTGATCGTGGGCTTCGACCATCCGCTGCTGGCGCTGTTCCTCGGCGGTGATAGCCCGGCGATGCCGATCGCAGAGCACATCCAGCTGATCTGCACCGCCTCGTTCGTGATCGTCTCGGTGACCATGATCCTGACCGGAACCATGCGCGCCTATGGCGCCGTGGTGGCGCCGCTGGTGATCCTGACGCTGGGCCTCTACCCGGGCCGCCTCGGTTTCTACGCGCTGGCGGTGCCCTACCTCGGAAGCGACGCGGTATGGTGGGCATACCCCGTCGGCTCGGCTCTGACGGTGGCGCTCAC
Organism: Novosphingobium sp. AP12; assembly: GCF_000281975.1. Taxonomy (GTDB): domain Bacteria; phylum Pseudomonadota; class Alphaproteobacteria; order Sphingomonadales; family Sphingomonadaceae; genus Novosphingobium. The sequence goes on from NZ_AKKE01000173.1 coordinate 71,207, forward strand.
GCTGGTCTACTACCGCTGGGGCAACTGGCGCGCGGCCTACAAGGGCGACTGAGCCGGCGAGCGCATCCGCGCCAAGCCTCAGCGCCCCTGCGCCCGCCAGCGCTGGACGGTGCGCAGGACCATCTCCTCCTCGCCGCCGGTCTCGTTCCAAAGCTGCGTGAACGACGGGTCGGCCGAGGCCGGGCGCTTTTCTTCCTCGAGATCGTCGAACGAGACGCGCATCGGGATCGCCACGCCCTCGCCGCAGATGATGCACTCGCGGTTGCGCAGCGCCGGGATCGAATCGAGGAAGCCGCGGGCGCCTTCGGGCATGGCGGCCCGCACGAAGGCCTGGTCGCGGTCGTTGTTGAGACGCATGGAAATGATGGTGCCGCACTGCGAGAGCACGCCCTCGGCAAGATCGGACGGCCGCTGCGTGATGAGGCCCAGCGAGATGCCGTACTTGCGGCCCTCCTTGGCGATGCGCGAGAGGATGCGGCCGACCGACGATCCGTCGGCGTTCTTCTCGTTCGGCACGTAGCGGTGCGCCTCCTCGCAGACGAGGAGGATCGGGCGGGTCTGCTCCTCGCGCGCCCAGACGGCGAAGTCGAAGACCAGGCGGCTGAGCACGGCGACCACCGTGGAGGTGATCTCGGTCGGCACGCCCGAGACGTCGATGATCGAGATCGGCCGCCCGCGCGAGGGCAGGCGGAACAGTCGCGAGATGAAGTCGGCCATCACGTCGCCCACCAGCATCCCTGAGAACATGAACTGGTAGCGCGGGTCGCCCTTCAGTTCCTCCAGCTTGCTCTTGATGCGCAGGTAGGGCGCGCTGGTGTGGCCCTTGTCGAGCTTACCCATCGCGTTGTTGAGGATGATGCCGAGGTCCGAGAGCAGGTACGGGATCGGCGAATCCACCGTGATCCGGCCCATCTGCTCGGCGAGCCGGTTCTTCGCGCGCGCCTCCAGCAACGCCTTGCCGAGAATCTCCGCGTCAAGCTGGCGTTCATCCCCTCGCGAGGTCAGCAGGATTTCGCAGTGCTCGCCGAAGTTCATCAGCCAGTAGGGCATCTGCAGGTTCGAGACGTCGAGGATCACGCCGGTGTCGCGGAACGCCGCGGCATATTCGCCGTGCGGATCGACCATGATGATGTGCCCCTCGGGCGCATGCTGGCAGATGCGGTGCAGGATCAGCGCCACGCTGGTGGACTTGCCGGTGCCGGTGGAGCCCAGCAGCGCGAAGTGCTTGCCCAGCAGCGCATCGACGTAAAGCCCGGCCCGGATGTCGCGGGTGGGGTAGACGTTGCCGACCTGGATCGCCGAGCGGCCGTCGCTGGCATAGATCTGGCGCAGGTCGTCGCTGGTGCAGGGATAGACCATCGCGCCGGGGATCGGATAGAACGTGACGCCGCGCCGGAAGGCCTGGATGCGGCCGGTCAGCTTCTCGACCTGCCCCTCGCCGAGGAAATCGACATCGGAGAGGACCGCTCCGGTCGTCCGGCCATCCTGCTTCTGATTGCGCACGCTGGCAAGCAGCCAGCCGCCGCCGACGCGGATCTTCACCTGGCTGCTGACCTGTCCGGAGAGGGCGACCGAAGGGTCGGCGTCGAGGGCGATCTCGTTCAGACGCTCGAGGTCGAAGGCGATGCGGCTGCCCGAACCGCTGATCTCGAGCACGACGCCGATCGGCTCGTGGCCAACGGCTTCCTGGCTCACGGGCGCGGCTGCGGCCAGGGGCGCTTGAATCTGATCGAGACCCTCGACATGCATATTGTTCTTCTACCGTCGGATTATCTGGCAACCGATTGCGAGCGGTAGCGCGGCCTCGGTTAATTTCCGCCTAAGAACGTTACCACAGCACGCACGCGGCGCCCGGTCAGATCAGGGCGAACAGTCGCCCTGCGAGCCAGCCCATCGCCACCGACACGAAGACGGCGAGCAGGCCGTAAGCGAAGCCATAGTTCTCGGCAAAGTTGGCGATCGCGCGCTCGACGCCGAGCTTGCGCACCTCGACCTGGCTGCTGGCGGAGGCCACCACCCTGCCCTTCGAAACGGCGTAAGTCTCGGCCGTGTAGATTCCCGTGGGCACGCGCGAGGGCAGGCCGATGCGCGCCTGGTAGAGCACCTGCTCGCTCACCTTCACGCCGCCCTCGTCCTCACGGTAGAGGCCGTTCCTGCGGTTGAGGTCGACTAGGCCTTCGGAAAAGCGCGCCTGCTCGTCGACGTCGATCGCGCCGATCGGGGAGAGCTGGAGCCACTTGAGGCCCAGTTCGTAGATCGCCGCTGTCTTGTCGTCGACGATCTGGGCAATCGGCCTGGTCGAGGCGATGGCGAAGTAGCTGGGCGCGCTGCGCAGTTCGGTGCTGGCAGCATTGATCCAGATGCCCGCCACCTTCTGCTTCTCGCGCAGGACGATCGACTGGGTGGGGCCCTTGAGCACGACGACGATGTCGTAGTCCTGCGCCGCGCGCGAACCCTCGGGCGTGAGGATGGCGCCGAACAGCAGCAGTTCGGTTCCGGTGAAGCCCTGCTGCAGGTCCACCTCGTGCTGCGAGACTTCAGGCACCAGGATCGGATCGCGCGCGCCCGTCAGCATGACCAGCGCCAGCAGCGCCATCAGGCCGGAGGCCAGCGCTTTCACAGCGGGGCCACCGTGTATATCTCGTCGGGTCGGTAGCCGAGGCCCAGCGCCATGCGTCCCGCGACGAGCAGGACGATCACCGCCAGGATCAGGCGCAGCTTCACCGGGCTCGCCTTCTGGGCGAACTGCGCGCCGACCTGCGCGCCCGTCACCGATCCCAGCAGCAGCAGCGAGGCCAGCACGATGTCGACCGCATGGGTTGTCAGCGCGTGCATCATCGTCGTCGCCATGGTGACGAACAGGATCTGGAACAGCGAGGTGCCGACCACCACATTCGCGCTCATGCCCAGGATGTAGAGCATCGCGGGCACCAGGATGAAGCCGCCGCCCACGCCCATCAGCATCGTCAGGATGCCCGTCCCCATGCCCAGGAGCAGCGGCGCCAGCGGCGAGATGTAGAGGCCCGAACGGTAGAAACGCCAACGCATCGGCAGGCTCGCCACCATCGGGTGGTGCCGCCGCTTGCGCGCGGGCAGCGGGACGCCCGAACGCTCCGCCAGGATCGCCTGGATGCTCTCGCGCGCCATCAGCCAGCCGATCGAGCCGAGCATCAGGACGTAGAGGATGTTGATGACGGTATCGATCTGACCCAGCTTCTGCAGCAGATTGAACAGCAGCGCGCCGATGCCGGTGCCGATGATGCCGCCCGCCACCATGACCGAGCCCATCTGGTAGTCCACGTTGCCGCGCCGTGTATGCGCGAACACGCCCGAGACGCTGGCGCCGGTCACCTGGCTCGCGGCGGAGGCGGCGGCGACGGTGGGGGGGATTCCGTAGAAGATCATCAGCGGCGTCGTCAGGAAGCCGCCACCCACGCCGAACATGCCCGAAAGCAGGCCGGTCAGCAGACCCAGACCAACGATGATGAGACCGTTGACCGAAAGGTTTGCGATGGGGAGGTAAACGTCCATTGCTGACTTCTCGCTACCGCAGCAACGCCTTGCAGAAAAGCGGCGTTTCAAGAAGTTTCGGTCAGAAACCTGCGGATAGAGTCAGCGCAGGGCCCGAGTCCGGCACTGCCTCTCCGGCAAGACGGAACCGCCAGTCGATGGCGATGCGACCGTTGGTCCCCCGGCCGAGCGGCATCACGACGGAAGCGGTCGGGCCGGCATCGAGCCGGGCGGCGCCTTTCTGGACCCCTCCCCAGATGCCTGCCCCTATGCGGGTATCGACCTTGCCGACGCTCAGCAAGGCGCGGTCGGCCCGGAGCTGTCCGTCGGCAAACGGCGTGGCGAAGCTGCCGGCGACGTAGCCCCCCTGGGCGTAAGCCTCGCCGCGAAAACCTGCGGGAAGCCGAAGCGGCGGCAGTTCGGTCACGGCGAGGATCGCGGGTTGGAAACGGTGCCTGCCGGCCTGGTCGGTCAGCCGCGCCTCTATCCCGGCGATCACGGGGAACGAAGGCAGCGGCCGCGCCGATAGTCCGATCGCAGCGGCGGTCTCCTGCGGCAGGCCCATGGTCGAGGTGGTGCGCATGTACACTGCCGGGCGATAGCGACTGGAGAGCGCCAGCCTGTAACGCAGCACGGCGCCCGCTTGGCTCGCGCCGTACGTCGCCGGGAATGCGCCTGGAGATGCGACACCCCCGGCGGAGTCCCGGCGCAGCAGCGCCCAGGCATCGGCCGACCAGCGGCGGGGGCGCTGCGACGCAGGCTGAGGCGCGGCGGATGGCGGCCGCATCGCCGCCATGCCGGGCGGTTCGGGCGCATAAAATCGCGGTAGGGGCTCGGACAGCGCGAAATCGTCGCGCAGGTGGCGCGGGATCGAGGGATAGGATGGGCCAGGCGCATCGCCGTAGTACGGAGACCGGGCCGCCCACGCCCTTCCCCGCAAGGTCTCCGGCATGGCGGCCGGGTAGCTAAAATAGCCGCCTGCTCTGCTGCGAGGATCGACGGGCATCGACGGATAGGGATAGAAAGGGGCCGTATCGGGAAACGACAGAGGTCCGCCGCGCGGATCGACGGCGTATCCGCTCTCCGCAGCATCCGCCGAGAGCGTCGGCACCTGAAGCGCGTTGGCGGGCGACGCATCCCATGTTGCCGCGCGCCCGCCGGCCCAGCCGGCCAGCACCGCCAGCAGTGCGACGAGCGGATGACCGCGCGATATCTTCGACCCGCTCACTGCGCTTGAGCCCATGCGGGATGCCGGTCGTGACTGGTCTTGTCCCAGCGCACGGCCACGCCGCGCAAGCTGCCGACGTACCCCGCCAGAGCCCGGCGCCCGGCAAGGATGGCGATGTAATTGGCGACCGGAATCCGGACGATTGCGCTGATCCCTTCGAGCGCACCGTACTCTCTCGCGGTAAAGGCGAACCGGAAGGCGCACCGCCACGCCAGGCAGGCGAAGCACGCCTGCAGCATCAGGCGCAGGACCGGCGAGCCCGACGGCTGCATCTCGATGCCGCCGAAGCCTGCCAGGGCCAACAGCCCCTCGACCACCACGAGCATGTAGCCGCAGGCCAGCACGATGGCCGTGAGCGGCCCGCGCCGGTCGCGCAGGGCCATCCAGAGGTCCGCCCAGCCATCGCTCCAGCCGAGGCGGTCCCAGCCTTGGAACGCGATGCCGTGCGTCCAGCGCGACTTCTGCCGCACCGACGTTTCCACGCTGGCCGGAAAGTAGGCCCGCGTCGCCACCAGATCGCCGTTCTCGTCGCGGGCGCGCAGGAACCGCGAACGACCGCCCTCGCGCCGCACCAGCAGGCCCAGTTCATAGTCTTCCGTCAGGCATTCCGCGGCGAACGGGCCTCCCGCCTCGCCTCCTCCTCGCCGGCGAGCGATGCGGGCGAGCATGTCGCGCGAGAAGCCGCAGCCCACCCCGGCCGCCGGGATCGCCGCGCCCAGCGCGTCGCGTACGATCAGCGCCTTGCAATGCGATTCGGCGAATTCGTCGGCGTAGTGTCCGGCGACCCATGGCGAATGAGGCTGCAGTTCCGGGCGCACCGGCAGCTGGACGAAATCCGCCTCCGCCAGCGCCCGGTCGATCACCGCCAGTTCGGCGGGATGAACCATGTCCTCGGAGTCGTGCAGGATGACCGAGCGGTATCGCCGTGCGTACCGGCGCTCGTCCGCGCAGAGCGCCTCGTAGACACGGTTGAGGCAATCGGCCTTGGTGGTCGGCCCCGGCCTTGCGTTTATCACGATGCGGATGCGCGGATCGTTCCCGGCGGCCTGCGCGGCGGCCTCGATCGTGGCGGGGTCGTTGCCATAACACCCGAGGTAGAGCGTGAACTGGTCCTGCTTCCAGGCGCCCAGCGCGTGGGTTATCGTGTGACCGATCACCGCCGCTTCGTCCCAGGCCGCGATCAGCACCGCCGCGCGGCCCGATAGCGGAGCCGTCGCCGCCTCCCGCGTGATCCGCGCGTCGCGCCCCCGCCCGATCAGCCGCAGCCAGATCCAGCACAGGTCGACGCCGAAATCGTCGAGCGCGCCCAGAATGAACCAGAACGCCGTGAACAACAGCAGTTCATGCTCCGCCGCCTGCAGGCAAGCTGCGACACATCGGAGTGCGACCGTTGGCTGCACCTTTCCCCCTTCCGCGACCCGGGGAGCCCCGGGGGTCGACCCCCCGTCAACCCGTCCCTGCTCGGGACTATGGTCAGGTGGGGCCGTTTCGCCAGCAGCTTTCCGTGCGGTTTCACAAAGTTAACCGGCGGGAAGGGATATGTGTGCACAAGGAACACTCCTCCGCGTGCGGAGCGTTCCCTGCCGGTTCACCAGCTCCCGACGTTGGGCATGCTGGCCCAGGGTTCGGCGGGGTCGAGCCGGCCGTCCTGCAGCAGCTCCACTGAAATGCCGTCGGGCGTGCGCACGAAGGCCATGTGACCGTCGCGGGGCGGGCGGTTGATGGTGACGCCGCCGTCCTGCAGCCGCTGGCACGTCTCGTAGATGTCCGCGACCTGGAAGGCGAGGTGGCCGAAGTTGCGCCCGCCGGTGTAGTCCTCGGACGAACCGTCCTCGCCCGGCCAGTTGTAGGTCAGCTCGACCTCGGTCTCTTCCTGCCCCGGGGGTGCCAGATAGATCAGCGTGAAGCGGCCCTGCTCGCTGGAAAAACGGCGGGATTCCTTAAGCCCCACGAGCTCGAAGAAGCGGATGGTCTCGTCCGGATCGGTCACTCGGATCATGGTGTGCAAATAGCGGGTCATGGGAGCTTTCTCGGTTCGTCTATGCCACAGAACGGTTCATCGCGCAGACAGCCGATCGTTGGCACAACCGGCCGACCATCAGGGAGAGATGCGATGAGCGAAGATAGTTCGGGCATGAACGGAGGCAAGGGCCTGGACGGCATGACCGTGCGCTGGCTCGCGAGTTCGGCGATCCTTGCCGCGGGGCTTGTCGTCGGCGGGTTCGCGCTCGGTGACGGTATCAAGCGGGCATAGCGGGCCGACCGCGCGGTCACCGTGAAGGGCCTCGCCGAACGGGACGTCACCGCCGACCTCGCGACATGGACGATCAGCTACTCCGCCACCGCCCCCGACCTCGCGAGCGCGCAAGGCAGCGTCGACCGCGACACCGTCCAGATCGGCACCTTCTTCCGCGAGCTCGGATTCCCCGCCGATGCCCTCCAGCCCACCGGGGTCAACGTCAGCCAGACCAAGGACAACGCCCGGATCGTCAGCTTCACGGTGCGCCAGCGCGTCACTCTGCGCACGACCGACATCAAGCGGGCGCAGAACGCCGTGCGCCGCCAGTCCGATCTCGTGCGGCGGGGTGTCATGCTCGAGGAAGGGTCGGGAATGGCCTATACCTTCACCAGGCTCAACGGCATCAAGCCCGAGATGGTGGCCGCCGCCACGAACGACGCGCGCGCCGCGGCGGAGCAGTTCGCCAAGGACAGCGGCGCCGAGGTGGGCGCGATCAAGAACGCGGCGCAGGGCTATTTCTCGATCGAGGCGCGCGACGGCGACTCGGGCGGCGGCTGGGGTCAGTCCGACACGCCGTACAAAAAGGTCCGCGTCGTCACGACGATCGACTTCTACCTGAGGTAGACTCGCGAAAGACCCGCCCGGATTTCGCCGGACGGGTCCTTCAGCGAAGGGTTCGCCTGGATGTTCAGACCGGAACGGAGCCGATCAGAACGATGCCGTCAGCGTGCCCACCACGGCATCGTTGGTGTAGCTGTCGATGCTGGGGCCCGAGACGCCGACGTAGGACACGCTCACCGAAAGCGGGCCGTAGATCGTGGCCGAGGCGCCGATCGAGTAGTCGATTCCGGTGCGGTCCGAGGTGCAGTAATAGCACGGAGCGAGCGCGCCGTCGGTGTAGCCCAGGTGGCCCGAAAGGGTAAGCGGGGTGTTGGGGATAGCGAAGTCGACATTGCCGTAGAGATAGAGGTTGTCGCTCTTCTTGTTGCCCGCGAAGTTCGGGAGAGCGTCCTGCTTCCACGCGTAAGTGGCGCCGAGCTTCACCTTGGCGGGGCCGGCCATCGCCGAGACCGAGGCGTAAGGCTCGAAGAACTCGGAATCGCCGCCGGTTCCGTTGGGATAGGCATAGTAAAGCAGGCCGATATCGGTGGTCACGCCCGAGGAGACTTCACCGGTCCAGCCGCCGAAAATGTCGAGCTCGGTGCTGCCGTAGAGCGAACCGAGGTCGATCGACGAACCCCAGGTGCCGACGTAAAAGCCGCTGGCGTGCGACACGGTGATGCCGCCCTGGATCGCGATGTCCCCGCCCGACTGCGACACGCCGCGGAAGCGGTAGTCGCTGGTCACGGCGGCGCTGCCGGTCACGGTGATTTCCTTGGGAGCCTCGGCTTCCTGCGCGAAGGCCGGAGCGGCGGAAAGCGCGGTTCCCGCAAGAAGAGTGGCGGCGATGGCGCCGCGGACGGACAAAAGCATGATCATTCCCTCACAATTATTGTCTTGATGCCTCGTCCCACCTGCATCCGTCGCACCCGGTCTCGTTCACGGACCTCGGTTGCAACAGCTCAATATTGCTGCACCGCACCCAGAGGTCGCACAAGAAAAATTTCAATTCAGCAATATTAGGGAAATGAACTGTGGGCTTTATGTCACGCACATTATGCGTATGGGTCACGGCTTGTGCCGGTTGGCGCCGCCGCTATACTGCGGTGCGATAAATGCTTTCAAAAATCCGCAATCTCATGGGCCGCCGTCCATCCAGGCAAGCCCCCTCCATCCCATCCGGCGAACGCGTCTATGCCGTGGGTGACGTCCATGGCCGGGCCGACCTGTTCGAGGGGCTCATCGACATCATCGAGAAGGACGACGCTGCCCGTGGCCGCGCCCACACGACCGTCGTGTTGCTGGGAGACCTGATCGATCGCGGCCACGACAGCGCAGCCGTGGTGGAGCGGGCCCGCCGGTGGGCCGCTGAGCGCGAAGTCGAACTGATCCAGGGCAATCACGAGGAAATGCTTCTCGTCAGCCGCAGCGATATCGATGCGATGCGCGGCTTCCTGAAGTTCGGCGGGCTGGAGACGATCCTGTCCTACGGCGTAGATGCGGCAACGGCGATGTCGGCGGAGATCGAAGAACTCCAGGCGCTGATGAACGAGGCCATCCCGCAGGACGACTTCGATTTCCTCGACAGCTTCAAGAAGATGGTCCGCATCGGTGACTACGTGTTCGTCCATGCCGGCGTGCGCCCCGATACACCGCTGGAATTCCAGACCGGGCGCGACTGCCGCTGGATCCGCGAGCCGTTTCTCAGTCATCGCGGCGATTTCGGTGGCTTCGTGGTGCACGGCCATACCATCACGCCCGAGCCCGATATCTGCGCCAACCGCGTCGGCATCGACACGGGGGCCTTCCTCCACGGCACCCTCACCGCGATCGGCCTCCAGGGCGAGGAGCGCTGGTTCCTCCAGGCGAGCGATGCGGTGAGGAGCGAAGCGGCCTAAGGCGGTTCGAATATGACCGTCGTCCCAGCGCAGGCTGGGACCGCTGGCCGCGCCACGCGAGTACGAGGCCGGGCAGTCCCTGGCTAGTGGCCTTCGGCGGGGTTCCGCCTCAAGGGTTCACACCGGTCCCAGCCTGCGCTGGGATGACGGATCTTGACAAAGAGAACCATTTAGGTTATATGGCCCAGCATCCGCCAGCCGAAGTACAAGGCGAAGCGGTGTT
>NZ_AKKE01000174.1 GCF_000281975.1 Novosphingobium sp. AP12
GGGCTCGGCAGCGGCGAGCCGTTGAGCAGCGCCAGCGAGTAGCGGTCGCCGAGGCCGCGCACGTAGACGTAGCCGGAGCCGACGACGCTGAGGCCGGTAACGCGGCCGAGTGCGCCGGCGATGTTGCCTTCACCGGTGCGGGCGATTTCCTCGGTGGTCAGGACCGATACGACCTGGGCCGACGAGCGTACGACGTTGCGGTTTCGCGAGCCGGTGACGACGATCTCGTTGCCGCCGCCGGGCACCGAGATATCGACCTGTTCCTCTTCCTGCGCGGCGTCGGCCGGCACGGATTCAGCGGACGGGCTCTCTGCCCCCGAACTGACGGTGGAAGGCGCCGGATCGACCTGCGCGAAAGCCATGGCTGGCGAGACGAGAGCCGACGTGATCAAGAGACCGCCGGCGAGCCGCGACGTCAAAGACATCGGAATTCCCCTAGTTCCAAATGCAAGGACGGGGGCAGCCATTGCGACTGCCCCCGCGTTGAGTCGAGCAGTGCCGCCTCAGGTCGTGGGCAGGGTGGTGCAGTTACCCGAGTTGCCCGTGCCGAAGCTGGCGGTCGTGCTGTTGCAGGTCCAGCCGGCGTACCAGGTGTCGGCCGCGTTGCGCACGGCGCCGATCCAGGTCGTCGTATCGAAGAAGGCCGAGTAGGTCTTCGGATCGGTAGCGGCCAGGCCGGTTTCGTTTGCACCGTTGATGAAGGTGCTGGTGAGGGTGCTGGTGAAGGCGTCGCTGTTGGAAGCGTTGCCGAACATGGTGCCGACCTGGGTCGCACTGTAGCTGCCCGTGCCGATGTACTTGGTGGCGTTGCACTGCAGCGCCACCGAGCGGGCCACGAGGGTGGCCGCCGTGGTGCCGGTGCCGTTCATGCGCAGGCACTCGTTGTTCGGGGTGACGACCAGGCCATTGACCCAGGTCGTGTCCGAGTTGCCGCGCAGCAGGACCGAAGCCTGGTCGTTGGCTTCGTTGTTGCTGCTGACCGCCGGCTGGAGCGCGGTGAAGTTGGCAACCTTCAGGACGGTGCGAGGCGTGTCGCCTTCGTTGCCGTTGCTGTCGATTTCCATCAGCGCGTCGCCCTGGCCCGAACGCTGAGCAAGGATGGCGTACTGGACATTCATCTGGGCGCCGGTGTCGACGTCGAGGCTGTCATCGTCGGCGCCGACCGAGATGTAGTACTTCATGTTGACGTTGCCGCCGAACCATTCCGAACCGTCGTCCGAGCTGTTAAAGCTCTGGAAATGGTCGATGGTGGTGCCGGTGCCGACGCCTTCGCCGGTGAGCGACTGCAGCTCCACGTTCGAACCCAGGATGAAGCCCGAGTAGCGGATCTGGAAGTATTTCATGGTGCCGGCGTTGTAGGCCGTATCCGCGCCGCCGAAGCGTGCCGGGTTGGGCGAGCCTTCGGTCTGGCGCTCACACGTTCCACTGGTGACCGTACCGGTGGTGCAGTCGGTGACGGGAGCGCGGCCCATCAGCACGACGCCGCCCCACTGCCCCTGCGAGGTGTCGCTGTTGAGGCCCAGGACGTTGTCGCGGCTGGTGAAGATGATCGGCGCGGTGGCGGTGCCGGTCGCGTTGATCTTGTTGCCGCGGTTGACGGCGAGCCAGGACTGGCCGGTGCCGCCGAAGAGGATGACGCCCGGCTCGATGGTCAGGGTGACGTTGGTGTCGGCGGTCAGCGAAGTCGAAGGGCAGCCGACGGTCGAGGTGGCGTAGGGGGCAGCGGTGCTCGGGGCGGTGAAGCCGCCGTCGCAGCCGACGTCGACGCGGCCGGGGAGCTGGTAGAGCACGCCGGCGATCTTGGGCAGCGTCGCCGATGCACGGATGACGTTCGGCAGGCTGCAGACGCGCCAGGTGCCGGTCGGGCCGGTGATCGTGCCGGCGTCGGTGAGGCCCTGCGGATCGGCGATCGTCGGGCAGCCGGTGGCGGGGGTCACGGTGCCGGTGCCGGGAGTCGGCGTGGGTGCGGGGGTCGGGGTCGGCGACGGAGTGATGATGACGTCACCGCCGGTGCCGGGCGAAGCAATGTCGCTGGGGCCGCAGCCAGCAAGAGCGATAGCGCTGCAGCCCACGAGCAGCAGACCAGAAATTTTCTTCACGTTGAGTCCCCCGTGTTCAGGTCGAACGAGGCGGCGACTCCGCCCTCGTTGCTTTGGGGCGTCTAAGCCGGGGGAGTGACACTTTGTTGGCGCTACGATGACACTAATCTTCACTAACACGACGACTATGTGACAGCGCCATTCTTGCCACAGTCAGTTAACGTCGACTCAAGCATTGCGGCGCCGATCACACTACGATTGCAGTTTTATGACAGTCGCGTCATTTTCTTGATGCAGGCTGAATTCGCGCAGAGCATGGCCTTGTCAAAAACGCATTCACGGGAGAGTTGCCATGTCGCTTTCAGTCCTCGTCACCGCGGTTCTGCTCGGGCAGTCGGCATTTACGCTCGATGTCGACAAGACTGCGCCGGACGTTACCGATGTGGCGTATCATGAGCTCGCTGCCGGCCAGTCGCAGGCCGCCGTGCAAAAGCTCGAGGCGGGCGGGGCAGCGCAGTCCAACGATCCGGCAGCGCTGATCAACCTGGGCTCGGCCTACGCGCGCGCAGGCATGGCGGACAAAGCGCTAGCCGCCTACCGCGCGGCCGTGGCGAGCCCTGATCGCTACGACCTCGAATTGGCCGATGGCAGCTGGGTGGATTCGCGTGTCGCCGCCCGCATGGCCCTGCGTGGGTTGCTGGCGTCCCGCTCAGTCGCCTCGCGGTAGGGATTCGTCGCAGTCCTGCACCGGAACGTCGCAAATCGGAGCCTGATATTTCTCGATTTTTTCGTTATGTCCGGCCAAATTGTGGTGATTTTTCAGGCCGGATATCTACCTACGCCGAGCGATCGGAAATTTTAGGGTTTCATAAACGGTAACATTTTCGGGAACCTTCTTGTGATAAGGCGTGTCAACCATGACGGTTAGCCGCGCCTTCGTCACACATCTGTCATCCAGGTGGCGCACTTGGCCGTCATACGGAGGACATGGTGATTCGATACGTAACGTTTGACGGCCGCAGGACGCGCGGCTTCCTTTCCGTCCTGGGCGCCGCCCTTGGCCTGTTCGCACCCACTTTCGCTCAGGCGCAGGCTGTAGCCGCGGATCCTGCCGGCTCGGGCCCGATCGTCGCCGCTCTCGGTTGGCTCCAGGGCACCTTGCTCGGCAATGTCGCGACCGCGGTCGCCGTTATGGCGGTTGCCGCCGTCGGCTTCATGATGCTCACCGGGCGCATGAACTGGCGCTTCGGCGCGACCGTCATCATCGGCGTGTTCATCTTGTTCGGTGCCGGCGCCATCGTGACCGGCATCCAGTCGGCAGCGGTGGGCTGAGCTGATGAGCCTCGCCCGCTATCCCGTACATCGCGCGTTGACGCGCCCACAGATGTTCGCGGGCGTGACATATAGCTTCTTCATCATCAACGCCGCGGTGACGACGGAAATCTTCCTCATCACCAAGAGCTTCTGGGCTCTGCCCGCTGCCCTTGCCATCCACGGCGCGGGCTACCTGGCCTGCCTGCGCGAGCCGCGGGTCTTCGATCTGTGGATCGCCAAGGTCAGCAAGTGCCCCCGCGTCGCCAACTGGCAGCGCTGGGGCTGCAACAGCTACGCACCGTAAGCGACACGGGCGCGGGGGAATTACGACGATGGCCAAGAGCTTCAAATCGCCGCTGAAGGGCTGGGGAAGCAAGGAAGTCCTTGCGGGGGACCGCTTGCCCTACGCCGGTCTGGTGGACGAGAACGTCGTGCGCCTGCGCGACGGTTCGGTCATGCTTTCGCTCATGGTGCCGGGCTTCGCGTTCGAAACTGCCGACAGCGATGAACTCAACGCCCATGTCGCCACCCGCGAAGTGCTGCTGCGCTCCGCGCTCGACGCGCGTTTCGTGCTCTACCACCACGTCATCCGCCGCCGTGTCGAGATCGAGATGGAGGGCCAGTTCGACGACGCCCTCGCCGCGCACATCGACGCGCGCTGGCGTTCGCGTACGTCCTCGGGCGCGCTGTTCGTCAACGACCAGTTCGTCACCCTAGTGCGCCGCCCCGCGCGCGGCAAGGCGGGCTGGGCGGACAAACTTTCGCGCATGATGAAGTCCAAGGCCGAATCGGTCGACGTCGATCCCGGGGACGTGCGTGCCCTGCGCGCCGCCGCCTCGGCGATGGTCGCCTCGCTCGGTGCTTACGGTGCGCGCCTGCTCGGCGACTACGATGGCACGGCCGGGCAGTGCTCCGAGGTGCTCGAACTGTTGAGCGCGCTCTACAACGGCGAGATGCGCCCCGTGCGCCGTCCCTCCGACGAAACCGATATCGGCCATATGCTGCCCTACCGCCGCGCCAGCTTCGGCATGGATGCGCTGGAACTGCGCGGTGCGACCGGCGGCGGCTTCGGCTCGATCGTGTCCTTGAAGGAGTACCCGGATTCGACCGCGCCCGGCCTGACCGACGCGCTACTGCGCCTGCCCTGCGAACTGGTGCTGACCGAGACTTACGCGCCGTCCGACCGCCAGATCGCGCGCGAACGCATTGACCTTGCCGTCCGCCGCCTGCGCTCCGCCGACGAGGAAGCCGTGGCCGAGCGCCGCGAGATGTCCGCCGCCCGCGACGCGCTGGGCACAGGCTCGGTCGGCTTTGGCGACCATCACCTCTCGGTGCTCGTGCGCGCCGACACCCTCGACCAGCTCGACGAAGTCACCGCCGCCTGCGCCGCAGCCCTAGCCGACGCGGGCGCCATCGCCGTGCGCGAGGACGTGAACCTGGAGCCCGCGTTCTGGGGCCAGCTTCCCGGCAACGAGGCTTTCATCGTGCGACGCGCGCTGATCTCCAGCGCCAACATGGCCTGCTTCGGCTCGCTCCATGGCTTCGCGATGGGGCAGGCGAGCGGCAACCACTGGGGCGATGCGGTTACGCTGCTGGCGACCACCAGTTCGACGCCGTTCTTCTTCAACTTCCACCAGGGCGACCTCGGTAACTTCACCGTCATCGGTCCGTCGGGTTCCGGCAAGACCGTGGTCATGAACTTCCTCGCCGCGCAGGCGCAGAAGTTTGCGCCCCGCACCATCCTCTTCGACAAGGACCGCGGCGCCGAGGTCTTCCTGCGCGGCATCGGCGGCACCTATAGCCGCGTCGCTGCGGGACACCCCACCGGCTTCAACCCGCTCGCGCTGCCCGACACTGCCACCAACCGCGCCTTCCTGCGCGACTGGCTCGGCGTTCTGCTCGCCGCCAAGGGCCCCGAGGAACTCTCGACCATCGCCGGCGCGGTTGACGCTGCCTATCACAACGACCCGTCGCTGCGCCGTCTCTCGCACTTTCGCGAACTGCTGGCCGGCGCCCGTCGTCCCCAGCCGGGCGATCTCGCCTCGCGCCTCGATGCGTGGCTGCAGGGCGGCGAGCATGGCTGGCTATTCGACAACCAGCACGACCGCCTCGACCTGACCCAGCGCGTGCTCGGCTTCGACATGACCGCGCTGCTGGAAAGCCCGCGCCTGCGCACGCCGGTCATGATGTACCTGTTCCACCGCATCGAGGAGCGCCTCGACGGCGAGCCGACGATGATCCTGATCGACGAGGGCTGGAAGGCGCTCGACGACGAGGTCTTCGCCGCCCGCATCCGAGACTGGCTCAAGACCCTGCGCAAGCGCAACGCGCTGGTCGGGTTCGCTACCCAGTCCGCCCGCGATGCTTTGGACTCCAAGATCGCCACCGCCCTGGTCGAGCAGACCGCGACGATGATCTTCATGCCCAATTCGCGCGCGCGCGCTGAGGACTACTGCGAGGGCTTCGGCCTGTCGCAGCACGAACTCGACGTCATCCGGACCCTGCCGGCGCACTCGCGCTGCTTCCTGATCCGCCAGTCGGACGCCTCGGTCGTGGTTCGCCTCGACCTCTCGGGCATGCCCGAGGTGCTCACCGTCCTGTCGGGCCGCGAGAGCACGGTGCGCAAGCTCGACCAGCTTCGCGAACGCTACGGCGACGCGCCCGAGGGTTGGTATCCGGTGCTCACCGGCATGCAGTGGCCGGGCGAAGCGGATGAGGACGCACTCTGGATAGAGGCGGCGGAATAGCCATGGCGGGTGCCTGCGAACAGCTCACCGAAGTCGCCTCGGGCGGTGTCGCCCCGGCGCTACGTGCTGTCGATTGCGTGGCGAACGAGATGGCGGCTTCCGCATTCGGACGGCTGTTCGGGGCGGGGGGCGCGATGGCCCCGGTGCTCACCATCCTGCTTACGCTCTACATCGCCTTCTTCGCCTTTTCGCTGCTGACCGGCCGCTCGAGCCTGGGCATCTCGGCGCTGACGCCGCGCATGTTGCGCCTCGGCGTTGTGCTGACATTTGCGACCAGCTGGATCGCCTACCAGGGCGTCGTCTGGAACCTCGCGGTCGGCGGGCCGGACTGGATCGCCGGCATCCTGATGGGCGCCAAGGGCTCTGCGACCCAGCTGTTCGGCGACCGCATCGACATCGTCTTCGCCGCCATCAACGACATCTCCGAGGCGACCTCCAAGGTGGCCGGCGCGGCCCAGGAGGGCGGCGACGGCGCCGCTGCCGCGGGCGCGGCGGTTGCCGCCAAGGGAGCGGGCGGGATGTTCACTCCCGAGAGCGTCATGTGGATGGGTGCGCTGCTGCTGCTGCTCGGTACCGTCGGCGTGTTGCTCACTGCCCGCATCGCGCTTGCCGTGCTTCTGGCTCTCGGCCCCATCTTCGTCATCATGGCGCTGTTCGGCGGCACCCGCGGGCTAACCGCCGGCTGGCTGCGCGGCGTGGTGCTGACTGCCGTGACACCGCTGTTCGTCGTACTGGCCGGCGGCATCACGCTAGAACTGCTGGTGCCGATCATCTCGGGCCTCGTGCAGAACGCCAATGCCGGCGAGATCGACGGACGCGGCGCGATGGCGTTCTTCCTCGTCGCCTCGGTTCACGTCGCGCTGATGGTCATGGTCGTCAAGGTCGCGAGCACGATGGTCGCAGGCTGGCAGGTCTTCGGCCTCGCCGGTGGCAGCGAGCGTGAAAGCGGCCGTGCGTCGTCCACACAAAGCGCTGCGTCGGCGCCCGCCAGCGCTCCCGCACCCGCTGCTTCGGCCTATCAGGGCCGTGCCTCGGTGATCTCGGCCGCCGGCGCCGCCGCGATGGTCGAGGCTCCGGCGCAGGGGGGCGGCAGTGCAGGCCGTTCAAGCGAACGCCGAACCGTGGTAACGCAAGTCGTGGGCGGGGGGATCGAACCTCTTCGCCAAGGCGATTCGGGCCCGCGCGCCAAGGGCATCGGCAGCCGTTTCCGCGCCTCGAACGACTCCGGCAGATTGCCGGCGAAGGAGAAGACACGATGATCCGCGCAACCCTGCGCACCCGCGCCCTTGGCGCCGCGGCAAGTTTTGCCGCTCTTGCGCTGGCCGGTCCGGCACAGGCCGACGAGCGCCTTGTTCAGCACGCCTTCAGCGACAACGAAGTCGTGCGCATCGACGGCAAGGCCGGTGTGCAGGCGACCATCGCCTTCGGCAGCGGCGAAGCGATCGAGAACGTCGCGGTCGGCGATTCTCAGGCCTGGCAGATCACGCCGAACAAGCGCGCCGACCTGCTGTTCGTGAAGCCGCTCGAAGCCAAGGCGCGCACGAACATGACGGTCGTCACCAATCGCCACACCTACTTCTTTGACCTCGTCGCGTCGGCCACGGCCAAGCCGCTCTACATGCTGCGCTTCGCCTACAAGGACGAGCCGAAGGACGCCCCGACCGGCCTTGCAGCGAACGGCGGCGCCCCACTCGATCCGTCCGAAATGGCGCTGGCTGCCGGCGATCCGGCTGCAGTCCCCGCCGATCCCGCCGCGCTGAACTTCGCGTGGAAGCGCGTCGGCGTCGAGAAGCTGATGCCCTCGCGCATCTACGACGACGGTACGTCCACCTATCTGCTCTGGCCCGACAAGGCGCCTGTGCCCGCGATCCTCGTCACCAACGAGAAGGGCGACGAGGGCCCGGTGAACTATGCCGTGCGCGGCGCGACGATCGTGCTGGAAGACGTGCCCAACGCCATCGTCCTGCGTTCCGGCAAGTCCAGAGCCGAACTGGTCAACAGCCGCCCGCTGGCCTCGCGTCCGGCGCCGGTCGCCCCGGCCTCGGTGCCCAAGCCGGTCGTGGCAACCGCCGAACCCGCACCTTCACTTACACCCTCCGCGACTGCGGCACCCACTTCCTCGGGGAACTGACACATGGCGCCCAACTCCTCGCTGCGCGAACGCCTTGGTCCCAATGCCGCCACCGATCCGCGTGACGGCGAGGGCGCTCAGGTCATCGACCTTGCCACTCGCAACGTCCTGCCACGCGTCACCCAGCGCAAGAAAGCCGATGGCCTGGGCCTTGCCGCCGGCGTCCTGATCGTCGCGGCGCTCGGCGGGCTGACGCTGTGGTCCATGGATTCCGCGCGCAACGGACCGGTCGGCGCCAATGCCGGCGATGCGGCGCCGCAACCTGCCGTGCCGGCGCCTGCCGCTGTGGTTCCGGCCCCCGGCGCCGCCCCGGAAGCGATGCCCGCGCCTCTGCCCGCTCCTGCGCCGGCACCGGTGCTCGCGGCCCCGCCCTCCACCGAACCGGCGCTTGGCCCGCAGGCCAACCGCTACGCCAGCCCGACCGTCGTATTCGACGTGGGCAGCGGCGCGGCCGTGGCCGTCCCCGGAGCCGCCGGCGACATTGCCAAGGGCGGCACCCCCAACGACGATTTCGCCGCCCGCATCGGCGGCACCGGCGCGACCGCGTCGGCGGCACGCTCGTTCGACCCGGCCACCACGGTGACGCAGGGCACGCTGATCCCGGCGGTGCTGGAAACTGCGATCGACACCGACGTGCCCGGCTACGTCCGCGCCATCGTCTCGACCGACGTGCGCAGCTTCGACGGCAAGCGCGTGCTCGTTCCGCGTTCGTCGCGCCTGATCGGCCAGTACAAGAGCGGCCTCACGGCGGGCCAGAAGCGCGCCTACGTGATCTGGTCGCGCCTGATCCGCCCGGACGGCGTCTCGGTGAACCTGGGCTCGCCCGCGATCGCCTTCGGCGGCGAAACCGGCCTGCCGGGCAAGGTCAACAGCCACTTCTTCGAGCGCTTCGGTTCGGCCATGCTGCTCTCGGTGGTCGGCGGGCTGACCACGCTGGCGTCCAGCGGGTCGAGCGTCGTCGTCGCGGGCGGCAGTTCCGCTGCTTCGACGGCGGTGCAGAACGGTGCGCAGATCGGCCCGACCATCCGCGTGCGCCAGGGCGAGCCGATCCGCGTGTTCACCGCCAAGGACCTGGACTTCAGCCAGGTCCAGTGAAGCGAAATGGCAGACGTTCTCACCCTTCAAACGGCCCCGACGACCTTCATGGCTGACGTGCCCGTCGACGCGAGCGCCGCGCGCAGCGTCTACCTTGACGCCTACCTCGCACCCCTGCGGCCGTGGCTGGAGCGTGAGACGGTGACCGAAATCCTCGTCAACCGCCCGGGAGAGATTTGGGTGGAGGACGCGGAGCTGGCCGGCATGCAGCGCGTCGAACTGCCGCAGATGGACAACCGCCTGCTGCAGCGCCTCGCCGAACAGGTCGCGCGGATCAGCCACCAGGGCATCAATCGGGAGCATCCGCTGCTCTCCGCGACGCTGCCTGCCTACGCCGGCCAGTCCGGCGCACGTATCCAGCTGGTGGGCCCGCCCGCCACGCGCAGCAACTGGGCGCTGGCGATCCGCCGCCACCGCCTGCTCGACCTGCCGCTCGACGCCTATGACCGGGGGCCGATCGTACCGCCCGTCGAGACACCGACGCCCGATCCCATGGCGGAGCCGATCGCCTTCCTGCGCGACGCCATCCGCCGCCGCCGCACGATCCTGATCTCGGGCGGCACATCGACCGGCAAGACGACCTTCCTCAACGCGATGCTCACCAAAATTCCCGAGCATGAGCGCGTGGTGCTGGTGGAGGATACCGCCGAACTGCGCCTGCCGGGCTCCAACGGTGTCGGGCTCATCGCGGTGAAGGGTGAACTGGGAGAGGCCAAGGTTTCGGCCAACGACCTGCTTCAGGCCGCGCTGCGCCTGCGCCCTGACCGCATCGTGCTGGGCGAACTGCGCGGCACCGAGACGGTCAGCTTCCTGCGCGCCATCAACACCGGCCACCCGGGTTCGTTCTCGACCGTCCACGCCAACAGCCCACGCGGCGCGTTGGAACAGATCGCGCTGATGTCGATGCAGACCGGGATCGGCCTGACCCGTGCCGAGACGTTGGAATATGCCTCGTCGGTGATCGACATCGTGGTCCAGCTGGACCGCAGCGGCGGCAAGCGCGGCATTTCCGCCATCGCCGAGAGCGCCACGCTGGTCTGAGTTCCTTCCCCGAGGGGAGGAACTATGCCTCGATCAGCACGCCCGTGTCCGATTCGACCCGCCAGGTCAGGCCGAGCCAGTCGGCTAGGCACTTGAGGTCCTTGCCGTTGCTTGCCCCGTAGAGCGGGCGCGCCGGTTCCTGAAGCGTCAGCACCAGCGCGTCGCCGCGTATCTCCAGCGAGGACGCGGCCATCCCGCGCGCGGTGCCGCCAGTCAGGCGCCGGCACAGTCGCACGGCCAGGCCCCAACCGATGGCGCGGTCGAGGTCGCATTTGTCAGCGAGGCGGCCGAACTCCGGCGGGGCCTGCGTCATGCCGGAGTTGGCGAATACCGTCATCGCCATCATCCCGCGCCCGCACATGTCGAGGCCGATCCAGCGCTTGCGCAGGGCCCAGGTCAGCGCTTCCTCGGTGCGCATGTTGGGCTCGGTGCGCATGGCAGCGAGGGCGAGCAGGCTGGCAGCCTTGCGCAGGTCGCCATCGGCGCGGGTGTCGCGGCAGACCGGCGCGGTCCAGTCGGCGACGCGCACTGCATCCGCTGCGTCCACACGCGCGCTCTCGGCGAAGGCGGCGACGCTGGCGAGCATCGGGCTTTCCTGCTGGACGGCGGGGGGCAGCTGCATGTGCAGCAGCCCCTCGCGCAGGCCCCACGAGGAGAACACGAGCTTGGAGGGATGGAGGTTGGCGACGAGCTGCGCCATCAGCGCGGCGGCGTCCGCCAAGGTCGCGAGACGCGAGCCGGAGATGCGCGGGTCGGGGTTCTCGGGCTTGCCCTTCTCGAACATGCGGGACAGGCGCAGGGCTTCCGAGGCCGAGAGTTCGAAGCCATGCGGATCGTCGACTGGCCAGTTCAGCACGCGCATCGCCTGCAGGGCCAGCGCACGCCAGGAACCGCCGACGATGTAGAGCGGCACGCCGCGGCCCTTTTGCCAGCCGCGCGCCTGGAGACCCGACCGCACTGCGTCGGTGAACTTCTGGGGGCCGAGGGCGCGCATGTCGGGCAGGCGCAAGGTTCCGAAGGGTAGGGTGATGCCGCCAGGACAGATGCCGCCGGGCGTGGCAGAGTCGATTTCGACCAGTTCCAGGCTGCCGCCGCCGAGGTCGGCCGCGACGCCTTTCGCTCCGGGGAAAGCGGCGATCACGCCGGTGGCGCTGGCGCGGGCCTCCTCCTCGCCGGAAAGCAGGCGCGGCGAGAGGCCGAAACCGCGCACGGCGTCGAGGAACTGCGGCCCGTTGGCCGCGTCGCGCGCGGCGGCGGTGGCGACGCACTCGATGTTGTCGACGCCCAGCAGCCGCAGCAGCGCGGCGAAGCGGGACAGCGCGGCGAGCGCGGTGCGCATCGACTTGTCGGAGATCGCCCCGGTGCGCCCGAGGTCCTTGCCGAGCTTGGCATTGACCTTTTCATTGAGCACGACGACCGGCGCACGCGGCGGCCCGTTGTAGACGACGAGGCGCACCGTGTTCGACCCGATGTCGATGATGGCGCGCTTTTCGCTGGACTGGCTGATGCCGATCATTCTGTTCAAAATGTACCGCAAGGACCGAAAGTTCCGGCCGGACATTCGCGCCCTAGAGTATTTTGACGGCAGGTGGAAACGGTTGCCGGCTCGGAAGATGCGGAGAACTCGATCTTAGATCGTGCCTCGCCGCAGCGAAAGCTTGGGAACCTTGCGTCCGCTGTCCAGCGCCGCGCCGCGCCCGGAGAGCGACGGGTTGGTCATGAAATAACGATGCAGGTTGAAGGGGTTGCTCACTTCTCCGACCCGGTCGTAAGTGCCGTCGGGCGCGCAGACCCAGCTCTGCTCGGTGTCGATCAGGTTCGCCAGCATCACCTGGTCGAGGATCTGGTCATGCACCGTCTTGTTGCGGATCGGCAGGAGCACTTCGACCCGGCGGTCGAGGTTGCGGCTCATGCCGTCGGCCGAGGTGATGAACAGCTTGGCGCGGCGGTTGGGCAGGTCCGCGCCGTTGGCGAAAGCCCAGATGCGCGCATGTTCGAGGAAGCGGCCGATGATCGACTTGACCGCGATGTTCTCGGACAGGCCGGGGATGCCGGGGCGCAGGCAGCAGATGCCGCGCACCACGAGGTCGATGTCCACGCCTGCGCGGCTGGCAGCATAGAGGCGGTCGATGATGCCCGGGTCGGTCAGCGAGTTGAGCTTGGCCCAGATCGCCGCCGGTTTGCCCGCCTCCGCATTGGCGATTTCGGCGTCGATGCAGTCGTTGAGGGTGGAGCGCAGCGAGATCGGCGAGATCGAGAGGATCTCGGTGCTCTTGGGCTCGACGTAGCCGGTGATGAAGTTGAACAGCCGGCCGACGTCGCGCCCCGCCGCCGGGTCGGCAGTGAAGTACGAGATATCGGTATAGATGCGCGCTGTGAACGGGTGGTAGTTGCCGGTGCCGAAGTGACAGTAGGTGCGGTAGCTCTCACCCTCGCGGCGCACGACCATCGAGACCTTGGCGTGGGTCTTCCAGTCGACGAAGCCGTAGATCACCTGGACGCCGGCGCGTTCGAGCTGGCTGGCCCAGAGCAGGTTCTGCTCCTCGTCGAAGCGGGCCTTCAGCTCGACCACGGCGGTGACGGACTTGCCCTGTTCGGCGGCCTGGATCAGCGCCGAAATGATCGCGGACTGCTTGCCCGCGCGGTAGAGAGTCTGCTTGATCGCCACTACGTCCGGGTCGCGCGCGGCCTGCTTGAGGAAGTCGATGACGACCTCGAAGCTTTCATAAGGATGCTGGACGACGATGTCCTTCTCGCGGATCGCCGCGAAGATATCGCCATCGTGCTCGAGGATGCGCTCGGGGTAGCGGGGGCTGTAGGGCTCGAACTTGAGTTCGGGCCGGTCCTCGTCGCAGATCGCGGAGAGGCCGGAGAATCCGATGATGCCATCGGTCTTCATGATCAGTGCCTTGTCGAGCCCGAGCTGCGTGCGCAGCAGGTCCTCGGCGGCGGGATCGAAATTGCCCTGGAGCTGGAGCACGATGACGAGACCGCGGCGGCGGCGCTGGATGGCGGTGCGATAGTAGCGCACCAGGTCCTCGGCATCCTCCTCGATCTCGATGTCGCTGTCGCGCAGGATGCGGAAGACGCCGTGGCCGTTGAACCGGAAGCCCGGGAACAGCTCGTCCGTGTTGCGGCAGATGAGATCCTCGATCGAGATCCACGCGGCTTCCTCGCCCGGGATGCGCACAAAGCGCGGGAGCGGGGCGGGGATCAGCACCATCTCCATGACCGGCGCGTCGTCGGCCTCGCGGGTCAGCGAGAACAGCACGCCGATGCCCTGGTTGGCGACGAAGGGGAAGGGGTGCGCCGGGTCGATCGCCTGCGGGGTAATGACCGGCATGACGTGGGTGATGAAGTACTCGCGTAGCCACTTCTCGCGGTCGCGGTCGAGCTTGTCGTCCTCGCCGATCACGGCGACACCGGCCTCGCCCAGCTGGACCTTCAGGGTGTTCCAGACCTGCTGCTGGATGGTCTCCAGCTCGCTCACCTTTTCGTGGGTGACGGCCAGGGCCTGCGAAGGAGTGAGCCCGTCGATCGAGATTTCCTCGATCTGGCGGCGCACCTGCCCGGCGAGGCCGGCGACGCGCACGGTCAGGAATTCGTCGATGTTGCTGCCCGAGATCGACAGGAACCGCAGCCGCTCGATCAGGGGATAATTCGGATTGCAGGCTTCGGCGAGCACACGCTCGTTGAAGGCGAGCCAGCTCAGTTCGCGGTTGAAGTAGCGCGCGGGCAGGGTGCCCAGCTCGGCAGTTTCGGCGCTGTCGCCGGCTGCTTCCGATTCGTTGCGAATGTCCAGCATATCCATCTTCTTCATCCGACCGAGTGTTTGCATGCCACCATGACACCATCGCGGCAATCGCTGCGAGTTCCAGCTTAATCCTCGAAACGCACCGGCAAATGGCGCGGCAATCCCTTTGAGCCGGGTTTTTCGAAGCTCGAGACGAATTGTTGCCTAATTGGGCAGTGTCGCCAAGTGAACATCGTTGCGGTGCAGCATCGTTTGCCGCACACTCCGCCGCGATGATCAAGGCAGCCCTGCACCACCTCACCCGTTACCGCTATTCCAAGCGGATCCGTCTCGGCCCCCAGGTCATCCGGCTTCGCCCGGCGCCGCACAGCCGCACGGAGGTGCCCAACTACTCGCTGACGATCAGTCCGCCGGAGCATTTCCTGAACTGGCAGCAGGACCCGCACGGCAACTGGTTGGCCCGCGTCGTCTTCCCGGAACCCGTCGACCACTTCTCGATCGAGGTGGACCTGCTGGCCGAACTGGCCGTCATCAACCCCTTCGACTTCTTCGTGGAGCCCGAGGCCGAGGAATATCCCTTCACTTACGACGCCACGCTGAAGGGCGATCTTTCGGCCTACTTCGAGGTCGAGGAACAGGGGCCGCTGTTCGAGGCGCTGGTCGCGGAGCATGCCGGCTGGAGAGGCCGCACCGTCGATTTCCTCGTCGACATCAACAGCAAGCTCCAGCAGCGCATCGGTTACGTCATCCGCATGGAGTCGGGCGTGATGACGCCGGAGGAGACGCTGAACGTCGCCATCGGATCGTGCCGCGATTCGGCCTGGCTGCTGGTGCAGCTGCTGCGCCGCCTCGGCTTCGCGGCGCGGTTCGTGTCGGGCTATTCGATCCAGCTGGTCGCCGACGTGCTGCCCAAGGAAGGGCCGGTCGGCGTGCTGGAGGACGTGACCGACCTCCACGCCTGGGCCGAGGCCTACGTTCCCGGCGCAGGCTGGATCGGGCTCGACGCGACTTCGGGCATGTTCGCAGGCGAGGGGCACATTCCGCTCTGCGCCACGCCGCACTACCGCTCCGCCACCCCGATCGAGGGCATGGCCGAGCCCGCCGAGGTCGATTTCGACTTCAGCATGAAGGTCAGCCGCATCGCCGAGGCCGTGCGCATCACCAAGCCCTTCACCGACGAGCGCTGGGAGGGCCTTCTGGCCCTGGGCGACAAGGTGGACGAAGACCTCGTCGCGGGCGGCGTCAACCTGACGATGGGCGGCGAGCCGACCTTCATCGCCGCGACCGACTTCGAGGCGGACGAGTGGAACTCCGGTGCCGTCGGCCCGACCAAGGCCGCCTATGCCGACCAGCTGATCCGCTTGCTGCGCGCCAAGTTCGCGCCCGGATCGCTGCTCCACCACGGGCAGGGCAAGTGGTATCCCGGAGAGACGCTGCCGCGCTGGGGGTATTCGATCTACTGGCGCAAGGACGGCGTGCCGATCTGGACCGACGACACCCTGCTGGCCGGTGAAAAGCCGCTCGAGAAGGGCGGCGATCCCGATCCGCTGCCCTCGATCGACATTCTCTCCGCCGCCAATCTGCTCGCCGCCGCCGCCGAGGGCCTCGGCATCGACGCGGACTTCGTCCAGCCGGTCTACGAGGACCGGGGTGTCTGGATGCTGCGCGAGGACGAGCTGGCGGTGAACGTCACTCCTCTCGATCCCAGCATCGAGGACGAGGAACTCGCGCGCCGCTTCCGCCGCACCTACCGGCGCGGGCTCGACAAGCCGGTCGGCTTCGTGCTGCCGGTGCAGCGCTGGAACGCCAAGGACATGTCGCAGCCGCGCTGGCGCTCCGAGCACTGGCGTGTGCGCAAGGGCCTGCTCACCGCAGTGCCGGGCGATTCCGCCATCGGCTACCGCCTGCCGCTGGGCTCGCTGCCCTACGTGGCGCCGAAGGACTTCCCCTATATCCACCCGCGCGACACGGCGGAGGAGCGCGAACCGCTTGCCGACTTCCGCGTGCAGGTCTCCGAACGGGCGCAGACCAACGATGGCGGCCCGCAGCGCTTCCGCGCCGTACCCGAGCCGAAGTCCTTCGCGGAAGCCCCGGTCGAGGCGGACATCATTCAGGGCGCCGTGCGCACTGCCGTCACCGTCGAGCCGCGCGGCGATTACATTGCCGTGTTCATCCCGCCGACCGAGGCGCTGGAAGACTACCTCGAACTCGTCGCATCGATCGAGGTGGTTGCCGAGGAACTGAAGCTGCCCGTGCGGGTCGAGGGTTACGGCCCGCCGCCGGACCCGCGCCTCATGGTGCTCAAGATCACGCCCGACCCCGGTGTGATCGAGGTCAACATCCACCCCTCGGCCTCATGGCGCGAGACGGTGGAGATCACCGAGACGCTTTACGATGCGGCGCGCGAGGTCGGACTGACCGCCGACAAGTTCATGGTCGACGGCCGCTCGATCGGCACCGGCGGCGGCAATCACATCGTGCTGGGCGGACCGACCCTGCTCGACAGCCCGTTCATCCGCCGCCCCGACATGCTCAAGAGCTTCGTCACGTACTGGCAGCGGCATCCTTCGCTCAGCTACCTGTTCTCGGGCATGTTCATCGGCCCGACCAGCCAGGCCCCGCGCATCGACGAGGCGCGCCACGATTCGCTCTACGAGCTGGAGATCGCGCTGGCGCAGGTTCCCGGCCCGAACGAGCCGCAGCCCGCGCCATGGGTGGTGGACCGCCTGTTCCGCAACCTGCTGGTCGACGTCACCGGCAACACCCACCGCACGGAAATCTGCATCGACAAGATGTTCAGCCCGGACGGCCCCACCGGCCGCCTCGGCCTCGTCGAGTTCCGAGGGTTCGAGATGCCGCCCGAGCCGCGCATGTCCTGCGCGCAGCAGCTGCTCATCCGCGCGCTGGCGGCGTGGTTCTGGCGCGAGCCGGTCGAAGGCCCGCTGGTGCGCTGGGGCACGCAGCTCCACGACCGCTTCATGCTCGGCCAGTTCGTCTGGGCCGATTTCCTCGATGTTCTCGATGACCTGCGCCGCGCCGGCTACGACTTCGACCCTTCGTGGTTCGAGGCGCAGCGCATGTTCCGCTTCCCCGTCCACGGCGAGGTCGAGGGCGGCGGCGTGGCGCTGGAGATCAGCCACGCGCTCGAACCGTGGAACGTGCTGGGCGAAACCGGCGCGATCGGCGGGACCGTGCGTTACGTGGACAGCTCCACCGAACGCCTGCAGGTCAAGGCCAGCGGGCTTGTCGCAGGCCGCCACGTCATCACCTGCAACGGCCGCCGCGTGCCGCTCACCCCGACCGCGCCGGGCGAGGGCGTAGGCGGCGTGCGCTACAAGGCGTGGTTCCCGGCCGAGTGCCTGCACCCGATGATCCCCGCGCACCCGCCGCTCACGTTCGATATCTTCGACTTGTGGAACGGCCGCTCGCTGGGCGGCTGCGTCTATCACGTCGCGCATCCGGGCGGGCGCAACTACGACACCATGCCAGTCAACGGCTACGAGGCGGAGGCCCGGCGCAAGGCGCGCTTCCAGGAACATGGCCATTCTCCCGGCCCGCTGCCGCGTCCGCCCGAGGAATTCGCTACCGAATTTCCCTATACCCTCGACCTCAGGCGTCCTGCCCGGCTAATGTAGGCGGATGTCCTCGAAGCCGCCCGTCATGACCGCGCCCGCCCAGATGGCGAGCACACCGAACTGGCTCGACGGTTATGCGGCGCAGGCTTCGGGCGGCGACTTGTTCGGCGATGCCTCGCGCCCGGTCGCCGAGTGCTGGCACAAGGTGGCGCAGGGGCTTGCCGGGCTGACCGACGCGGACCCCGCCGCGCTGCAGGACGCCACTGCGCGCCACGCCGCCGACCTCGGCCTCGCCTTCCGCCTGACGGGTGACGAGGACGAGCGCTCGTGGCCGCTCAACGCCATGCCGCTGATCGTCGGCGCCGACGAATGGGCCGAGGTCGAGCGCGGTCTCGTCCAGCGCGCCGAGCTGATGGAGAAGCTGGCCGCCGACATCTACGGGCCGCAGACGCTGGTGAAGGACGGGCACTTGCCCGCCGCCGTCGTTACCGGCAGCCCGTTCTTCGCGCGCCGGATGATCGGCCGCACCCCGCCGGGCGGCCGCTTCATCCATACTTACGCCGCCGACCTCGCGCGCGGGCCGGGCGGGCAGTGGCGCGTGCTGCAGGACCGGGTACGGGTCGCGGGCGGCGTCGGCTATGCGCTGGAGAACCGCCTCGCCATGTCGCGCGCGGTCGGCAACCTGCTGGCGGACGCCCACGCCCGCCGCCTGTCCGACTTCTTCGCCCGGATGCAGGCCGGCATGGCCGCCGCCTGCCGCCGCGAGAACCCGCGCATCGCGCTGCTCACCCCTGGCCGCTTCAACCAGACTTACGCCGAACAGGCGCACCTCGCGCGCTATCTCGGCCTGCCGCTGGTCGAGGGGCGGGACCTTACCGTGCTCGACGACCGGCTCTACGTCGGCACCATCGCCGGGCCCAAGCGAGTGGATGCCGTCTGGCGCTGGATCGATACCACCGCGCTCGACCCGCTCTCGTTCGACGCCAAGTCGCAGCTGGGCGTGGCCAACCTGTTCGACGCCTGGGCCGGCGGCGGCGTCGAGATGGTCAACTGGCCGGGCGTGGAAGTGCTCGAATCCGCCGCCTTCGCCGCCTTCCTGCCGCGCCTGTGCCGGGTCATGCTGGGCGAGGCTCCGGTGCTTCCCAACGTCGCGACCTGGTGGTGCGGACAGGCGGTGGAAAGCTCGACGGTGGCTGCGCGGCTGGGTGATCTGGCGCTGCTGCCCGCCTTCGGCCAGCCGATCGAGGGGCTTGAAAGCAGAGATCCCGTGGCCGGCGCCGCGCTCGACGCCAAGCGTCGCGGGGCGCTGATCGACGCGCTGTGGCGCCGCCCCATGGACTACTGCGGACAGGAGATCGTGCGCCTCTCCACCACGCCCGCGATCATCGACGGCAAGATCGTGCCGCGCCCCTTCACCGTCCGCGCCTTCGTGGCGCGCGATGCCGATGGCGGCTGGACGGTCATGCCCGGCGGCTTCGCGCGTCTCTCGTCGACCAGCGCGCTGCCGACCTCGCTGATGGGCGATGGCGACCTGTCGGCGGACCTCTGGATCGTCGACGAGAAGCCCGCTAGCCAGCACCTCGGCAGCCGCGTCGCGGGAGAGCCGCCGATATCGCGCGGGGGCGGCATCCTCGCCAGCCAGGCGGCGGACAACCTGTTCTGGTTCGGCCGCTACAACGAGCGCGCCGAGACCATGGTGCGGATCGTGCGCGCCATCCTCGCCAATCCGGCGGACAGCGACGGCAACGTCAGCCCGGAGGGTGGCACGCTCCCTCGCCTGACCGCCTTGCTGCGCGACTGGGGCGCGATCAGCCCGGAGACGGCGAAGCTATCGGTCGCGAAGATCTGCGCGCGGGCGCTCACCGAAACGCGCCTGCCCAGCGGCGTCGCCTCGCTCATGCGCCGCCGCCAGCAGGTGGGCATGGCCCTGCGCGAGCGTTTCGCCCGCGATTTCTGGCGCATCGTCAGCCGCCCGATGCCCTCGATCAATGTCGAGCAGCCGCAGTCGATGCTCGGCAGTACGCGCTGGCTGACCGAGCATTTCAGCGCATTGTCCGGGCTGATCTCGGAAAACATGGTGCGCTCCGCCGCATGGCATTTCCTCGAGATCGGGCAGCGGCTCGAGCGTGCGCAGGCCATCTGCCGCATGGCGCGCCTGCTCACGCCCGCGGCCGGCGACGAGGACCCGGCCGCCGCGCTCGGCCTGCTGCTGGACCTGTGCGACAGCCAGATCATCTACCGCAGCCGCTATCTGACCGGCCCTGTCGCCAACCCGGTGCGCGACCTCGTGCTGCTCGACCCCGACAACCCGCGCGCACTGGCCTTCCAGGTGGGCGAGGTCGTCTCGCATCTGGCGGCGCTGCCCAGCCTTCGCGACGACAACATTCCCGAAGCGCCCCTGCGCGCCGCCCGCGCGCTGCTCGGCGAACTGCAGGCGGCGACCGCGCCCGACATGACGCCGGAGCGGCTGGCGGGCATCGAGGACCAGTTGCTCGGCCTGTCCGATGCGATTTCGCAGCGCTACTTCCTGCAGCTCGATTCCGAGGAAGCGGAAAGGCGCTCGCGGCTGCTGTGATGCGCTATTCGGTCAGCCACATCACCACGCTCAAGTACGCGCAGCCCGCCCGCATGGCGCAGTTCAACGTGCGGCTGCGCCCGGCCGAGTGGACGGGGCAGACGGTGGCGGACTTCACGCTTAGCCTCGATCCTCAGCCGACGCAGGTGGTGGAGGGGCCGGGCGGCTACCACGTCAACGAGGCCCGCTTCGTGCTGCGCGAGGCGACCGCGCAGCTCCAGATCGAAAGCCGGTTCACCGTGGAGGTGGAGCCGCTCCCGTTCTTCGTCGAGGACGCGACCGGGCCGGGCCTTGCCGAACTGCGAGAACGGGCGATGAAGAAGCCCGACCTTTCGGACCTCGGCCCGGCATCGTACATCTTCGCCTCGGCCATTGCCCAGCCGGAGCCTGCCATAGCGCACTGGGCGGGCGCCTTCGTGGACGAGGCGATGCCGGTGATGGCGGCGGGCCGGGCGCTGATGTCGGCGATCCACAAGGAATTCACCTACGATTCGAACGCGACCCAGACCGACACGCCGCCGATCGATGCGTTCAACCAGCGGCACGGCGTCTGCCAGGACTTCAGTCACATCATGATCGTCGCCGCACGCGCCCACGGCATTCCGGCGGCCTATGTCAGCGGCTACCTGCGCACCCTGCCGCCGCCGGGCAAGGAGCGGCTCGTCGGCGCTGACGCCATGCACGCCTGGGTCAACCTGTGGTGCGGCGAGGAACTGGGCTGGATCGGTTTCGATCCGACCAACGACTGCCTGGCTGACACCGACCACATCTTCCTGGGCATGGGCCGCGACTATGCCGACGTCGCGCCGCTGGACGGGACCTTCCGCGGCTCGTCCGAGCAGAAGATGTACGCCTCGGTGGACGTCGCCCCGCTGGATTGAAGCGGCGCGGGGTCCTGCCTCGAATCAGTGCCGCCGACCCTGGTCGGCGTTCGGACTGGACACGGGCTCGCCCGGGAAGATCCCCGCGATCGCCAGGGCCGCGCCGATTCGCGACAGCGTTTCCAGCAGGTCGCCGATGCTGTCTTCGCCGACCACGAGTTCTAGCGTCTGGCGAGTCGACTGCGGGCCGCGGTCGCGCAGGCTGGTGATGAGTTCGAGAATCACCGCCTCGTGCTCGGAGACGTGGCTGCAGCCCATCGGGCAGAACGCCAGCGTATCGAGCGCGTCGCGGTTCAGCAGCATCATGGCGCGGTGGAACGGCTGGAGGCCGCCGATCATGCGCCAGCGCGCGAAGGCGGGGGCGAGAAGCTGGGCGGGGCAGCGCTTTTGGCCGATCGCGGTGACCCATGCGCGCATGGACCAGACGAGGAACCGGCAGCCTTCGTCGAGGGTGCTGAGCGGGCGGTCGACGTATTGATACATGCCGGTGACTCCTTAGGGCTTGCACATGCGAATGATTATCATTAGCTACTGTTACGCGGCTTGCTCCTCTCGTCAAGCCTGCACCAAGCCCGGAGAAACGCTTGTCATGGGGCGTTTCTCCCATCCTGTGACCTTTGGCCGGGGCGGCTCCTTGCCTTGCTCGCCCCGGCCTTTTTTTCGAAGGTCACGGAAGCCCGCCAAAGCGGCGGAAATCAGAGGTTTTTATGGGTTTCAGCGTCGCTCGGCAGTTGATCCGATAACGGTGGCAGCCGTCAGGCGCGCGCCGCTCGAGCCCCGCCAACGGTCTCCGCTTTCGCGTGCACGGCGAATCGAGCGTGATTCGTGGCGGGCTCCGGAGTTGTCCCGCCATACACACAGCTTCTGTCCGCGTTATCCACAGATGTGTCCACGTGGAAGAGCCTGAATCAGCGGTAGTCGAACCCGGCCTTGGGCTGGATCTTCAGCGAATTCTGCTGGAGCGCGGTCATCAGGTAGGAGCCGACGAGCATCGGGAATTCCAGCATCTGCTTCTCGTCGTAGGTCTTGGCCAGAACCTCCCAGGTCGCATCGGCGATGCAGTGGTCGGCGAGGAGTTCCTCGACCGCGCGCAGGACCGCCGATTCGTGTTCCGTCCAGCCGGGAGCGTCCGATCCGTCGATCACGCGCTCGATCTCCTCGCGAGTGACGCCGAAGGCCTTGCCGATGTCGACATGCTCGCACCACTCGAACGGGGCGCGGGCGAGCAGGGCGAGGCGCAGGATCGCCAGTTCGCGCTCGCGGGCGGGGATGGTGCCCTTGGCGGCGAGTTCGATGCCCAGCACCATCTGGCCCTTGAACATGCCGGGATGGCGCAGCGTGATGAGGCTGACGTCGGGGAAGGGCCGGCTCTCGGGGATTGAGAAGGCGGCGCGGATCGCATCGACCTGCTCCTGCCCCTCGGGGCTGACCTCGTCGAGCGTGAGCGGCGCGTAGCGGGGTCCGTGCGCCACCGTCTGCGCCAGCCGGGCGTCGGCGTCGAATTCGTACCTGCCGGTCGTGGGTGCGGCCATTGTCGTGTCGATCCTTTGAAGTGGTATTGGAAATTCAGGCTGCGGCGGCGCGCAGTGCCCAGCGGTCCATGTGACGTAGGTAGTCGGCGAAATGGGCCCGCACCGCATCGGGCTGGAGGCCGAACTGCGCCGGGTCGGGCTTGACCATGCGCTCCGCGTCGCTGTTGGACGCCCACCAGTCCGCCATGGCCTGCGCGAAGGCGGGCGAGACTGCCTCGCCGAGCCACGCGTATAGGGCGCGGACCTCGCCGATCGGGTCCTCGTGCATGGCGCGGAAGTGGATGTCGAAGAAACGGTCGTCGCGGCCAGCGTCGCGGAAGGCGATCGCCCGGTTCATCGCCTCGGACCAGCAGCGCACGTTGAGATCGCCGATGTAGGCGTCGTCGACCGCGTCGGAGAACTTGCCGATGATGTCGGAATAGACCGTCGCTACGGAGAGCATGACGTCGGTGGGGTCGCGGTGGGTCATCACGAAACGGGCGTCCGGATAGACCGCGTCGAGCGCATCCAGGTAGAGCATGTGGGTGGGCGCCTTGAGACGCCATGGCCGGGCCGGTTCGCCCCACTGCAGGAGCTTCAATGTACGCCTATGGTAGCGGTAGGTGCTGTTCATGTCGGCTTCGAGAAGCCATTCCGAATAGCTGGGAACCTGCGCGAAAGCCTGGAATATCTGGCTTTTGAAGTCGAGCGCCATGAGATCCTGGCACTCCATCGCGCCGTCGATCCCGGTAGGCGTACGGTTGCCGCCCTGCAGTTTCGCGTCGGTCGCGCTGGCGGAAACGCCGCGGCGAGGGTCGGGCCCCTCCACCGTCGCGGGCGGCGGGCAGGGCTGCGAACTCTCCCATACCCGCAGGTAACGGACCGCCGGGTCGCTCGCGAGGAGGAATGACAGCGCCGAGGAACCGGTGCGCGGCAGGCTGACGCCGAACAGCGGCGCCTCGATCTGCTCGTCCTCGATCTCGGGGTGGCGGCGATACCAGTCCTCGATCATGAGGCGCTGGCGCAGGTGGAGCAGGATGCGGTCGCGCAGGGCGTATTCGCCGGTGGCGTTGAGTCGGGCCTCGGTGTTCAGCGAGGGAACCAAGCGTTCAAGCCCGTCGCGGAAACCGTCTTCGCCGAAGTCGTGGAGTCCCGTGGCGGCGCGGGCCGCCGCCATCAGGTCCTTGCTGTCTTCCATCGCCGGCTACCTCCCCGCCCGGTTTGCCCGGTACGTTCATGTCGGGAGGCACTATGCGCGGCTCACGCTGCGGCGCCAAACGCCGCAGCGATGAACGACGGAAGAGGGTGTCAGTCTTCCTGAGCGATGGTGATCTTGGCGCCTTCGAGCACCGAGGTCACCGGCACCTGGCAGGACAGGCGCGAGTACTGGTTGCGGTGGTCCGAGCTGTCGAGCAGGTCGTTCTCGTCCTCGCTCATGGCGGGCAGCTTGTCCATGTACTCGGGGTCGATGTGGACGTGGCAGGTCGCGCATGAGCAGCAGCCGCCGCACAGGGCGAGCAACTCGTCGAAGCCGCTGTCGCGGATGACTTCCATGAGGGTGCGGCCCTCTGCAGCCTCGACATTCGATTCTTCACCGGATTGATTGACGACGATGATCTGCGGCATGGCTCTCGATTCCCCTTTGATACACCCTGTATCATAAATGCGGTCATATGCGCACTTGCCGCAGGCTGCTAAAGGCTGCAACCCCCTTTTGCAAGGTAACGAAACTCATGGGTTTGACCGCAGACGAACTTCGTTCGGGCCTGGACGCCATCGCCGCGATCGAGCCTGCCATGGCGCGTGCCCTCGGGATCACCGGCTACCCCGAACCCCGCATCCGCGCGACCGGCCATGCGACGTTGCTGCGCACGATCGTGGGGCAGCAGGTGAGCGTGGCGGCGGCCGCCTCGGTATGGAACCGGCTCGAGGCGCTGCTGGGCGAAAATCTTCTGCCTGAGACGCTGCTTGCAGCAGAGTTCGACGCCTTGCGCGCCTGCGGCTTGTCGCGCCAGAAGCAGGGTTATGCGCGGTCGCTGTGCGAACTGGTGCTCGCCGGAAACCTCGACCTCGACAACCTCCCGGCCGACGACGAGGAGGCCATCGCCCAGCTCGTGCAGATCAAGGGGATCGGACGCTGGTCGGCGGAAATCTATCTCCTGTTCGCCGAGGGCCGACCCGACATCTGGCCCGCCGGCGACCTTGCCGTGCAGGCCGGGCTCCACAAGCTGCTCGGCCTGGAAGCGCGGCCGAGCGAGAAGCGGACCCGCGAGCTGGCCGAAGCCTGGCGCCCGCACCGGGGGGCGGCGGCTATTTTCACCTGGCACTGTTACAACAACCCGGCGCTTTAGGGCAGACCGTCGCCGCCGGCGCGCGAAACCAGCGGCAGCGCTCCATGCGGATGACGCCGCCCCCTTAGAATGCGGCGGGGGCCGCGCCTCGCAATCCTCAGGGCTAATCCCGATGGCCCCCCGTTCTGAAACGACCCAAGTTCTCCTATCAGCGGGAGGACGACATGGCGAAATCTTCGGCAGACCCCAAGACCCTGTCCCGGGCGGAACTCGACGAGCGCGCCACCTACCGCCGCGCAGTGGAGGCGGTCATCTGGGGCATGCCGCTGGTCAACTACGACCGCATGCTCCAGTCCTTCATCGCGGCTGGCGGCGGTCCCAACCAGGTCGCTTACTGGTCGCGCCTGCTCGACGGCCAGAACCAGACGCTGACACCAAACCCCGACACCATCTACATCAACCCCTTCTACGACACGCGTGGCGGACCGATGGTTCTCGAGATTCCGGCGGCCGGAGAAGGATCGATCACCGGCAGCATCGACGACTGCTGGCAGAACGCGCTGGAGGATGTGGGTCCCGCTGGCGCCGACAGGGGCGCGGGCGGCAAGTACCTGATCCTGCCCCCTGGATATGCGGGCGATCGTCCAGAGGGTTACATAGCCGTTCCGTCCGACACCTGGCAGGGCTACGCAATCCTGCGTTCCAACGTGAAAAGCAGCAGCCCCGAGGATGTCGCCACGGCCGTCGGTTATGGTCGGCAGATCGGTTTCTATCCGCTTTCGCAGGCGGCGAGCCCGCCGCGCGCGAGCTACGTCGATCTTGCAGGCGTGTTCTACGACGCGACCATCCAGTACGACCGGCGGTTCTTCGAGTCGCTCGCCCGGATGGTCGAGCGCGAGCCATGGCTGACCCGCGACAAGGCGATGATCGATCCGCTGCGCTCGCTGGGCATCCGCAAGGGGGCGCCGTTTCAGCCCGACGCGGTGACGCAGGGCCTGTTCGACGCCGCCGCCCAGGAGGCTGCCGCCTATCTCGATGCGCATTACCAGGACGTGTTCGACCCACCATTCTATCCGGGCAGTCACTGGCAGCTTCCGGCCATGCCCGAGGTCGTGGAAGGCATGCCCGACTTCTTCGCCGATCCCGATAGCTATCCCACCGACGGGCGCGGCGTGACCTATTCGATGGCCTATTTCAGCGCGAAGAACATCTCGGCCGGCCAGTTCTACCTGATGGCGATCCGCGACCGCGATGGGAACAGGCTCGACGGCGCGGGCACCTACCGGCTGCGGGTGCCGGCTGATGCCCCGGTACGGCTCTACTGGTCGGCGACCGCCTACGACCGCGAGACCCATGCCCTCATCCGCGACGTGCCGCGCGCCAGCCGCGCCTCGAACAGTGCCGGGATCGAAGCCGAGCCGAACGGTTCGGTCGATGTCTGGTTCGGACCCGTGGTGGCGGAGGGTAAGGCCGCGAACTGGGTGCCCACGCGCGACGATCGCGGATTCGAGGTCCTTTTTCGCGTCTACGGGCCGGAAAAGGCCTTTTTCGACAAGACATGGGTGCTGCCGGACATTGAACGGGTGAACTGAGCGGCGGGTACAGATCTACGATATGCGAACAGGAGCAGGGGACATGGCCTTAGGAGATGCATCGAGACCGCGCGGCGGGTTCACCACGGTCGAGACCCGCATCGGCGACCTCTCGTTCACGCACGATCTTCCGGATGGCTACCCCGCTCCCCGCACGCTGGAAAAGCTGTTCGACGAGCGCGATTTCCAGCGCGCCTGCCAGACCTATGTATGGTCTCTGCCGCTGGTCGGCTTCGCGCAGTGGCAATACGGTGCGCGCAAGACGCTCGGGGCGGCGAACGGGCAGATCGTCTCCTACCTGAGCTACGTCGACAAGCTCGGCATTCTGACGCCCAACGCGACGACGCCCTATTACGTCGCCTTCGTGGATCTCTCCGAATCAGGCCCGATGGTGCTCGAACTTCCGGCAGGCGGTATTCGCGGCGGACTCGTCAACGTCTGGCAGGAGAAGATGGAAGGATGCGAGCCGGGTGGACGGTATCTGCTGCTCGGGCCCGGCCAGGAGCCTGGCGCCGATGCGGCGGGGCTGGAGGTACGGCAACTGTCCAGCCTCAACTTCATGCTCGGGGTGCGCATCACGGTCACCAATCCGGCGGAAGCCGAGGCCGTGCTTGCAGCGCTTCGCATGTATCCCCTGAAGCAGCGCGGGGACCCGCCGCCGACAACAATCCTTGCCGCAGCCGACCGTCCCTGGAGCGGCACCCAGCCGCGAGGGCTCGCCTATTGGGAGCGGCTCCCCCCCCCCCCCC
>NZ_AKKE01000175.1 GCF_000281975.1 Novosphingobium sp. AP12
GGGGGCGTCCACCCCATCACCCCTTCCGGACGTCTGGCGAGCCTTTGAAGCTGTTCGAACGAAGACATTGCCCCAGTGCGCGGCAAATCGTTAGATGCTGAGATGGAACAGGCAACGGTCATCGATACCCTTAGGTTGAGCAAAGACGGTGCTCAGCATTTCCGTGCAGGCGGGCTGCAATCGCTGCGCGAAATTTCCGCCGCGCTACACGGCCTCCCCACGGAGCGGGCCGGTGTCCGAATCCACGGCATAGAGAAGCTTCGCACCATCGTAGCGGCTCAAGGGGCCATAGGGGCAATCGCGGCGGACTACCTTGGGTCTGATTGCCGCCCCGTCCGTGCGATCCTGTTTGACAAGACCGCAGAAACGAACTGGTCGCTGGCATGGCATCAGGATCGCACTATTTGCGTGCAACGGCGTATCGATGTTGAGGGCTATGGGCCTTGGACGACCAAAGCAGGGATGCAGCATGTTGCCCCGCCGTTCGACCTTTTAACCCGGATGCTTACGCTCAGAGTTCATCTCGATGACGTTTCCGCAGAAAATTCCCCGCTGCTAATCGCTCCCGGTTCGCACCGTGCTGGGCGCGTGCCGGTTGAAGAGTATGGGGATGTCGTCGCTCGATGCGGCACATACGCGTGTCTAGCAGAAGCAGGGGACGTTTGGGCCTACGCGACACCAATTCTACACGCGTCAGAACCCTCGTTTGCTGCCGGTCATCGCCGTGTATTGCAGATCGATTATTCGGCTGATCAACTTCCCGGCGGGTTGAAGTGGCTCGGCATTTAACTGCAATCGCAGCTTCGCTTATCATTGCTCCGCAAAGCCGACAGCCCGCTAGCCACCCCTTTTTGCCGTTCGGCGGTCGTCAAATTTGTGCCTGCGGTCGAGTCTGCCGTCCACGGCATCCGGCGAAGGCTGGGGGCACTTCGATACGGGCGTGTCAGTGCCTCAGTATGTTCGTTCGAGAATCTTGTTGTCGCTCGACGCGCCGCCTTCGAAGTAGCCGAGGCCGTAGTCGCCCTTGATGGTGGTGCGCTGCATGCGGCGGCCGTACTGCGGATCGTGGCCGCTGACGGCGTGGAGCACGCGCCAGTTGTCCCAGATCAGCATGTCGGTGGGCTTCCAGTGGTGCCAGTACGACAGCTCCTTGCCGAGCGCGAAGATCTCGCGGCTGACGGCGTCAAGCAGGGCTTCGCCTTCCGGAGTCTCGTCACCCTCGATGCCCTCGGCCATCCACGGCGAGACGTGGAGCACCTTCTCGCCGGTCTCGCGGGTCCAGACCGCCGGGTGGACGGCGCGCGGGGTGCCCTGAGCGGCTTCCATCACCGCGTCGGCGTGGGGGTTCTCGGACAGGCAGCGGTAGTCCTCGGGGGCGCCGAAGCGGAAGTCCTGCATGATGACGTTCATGCGGTAGAGCACGTTCTGCCCGTCGATCTTCGTGCGCAGTTCGGGAGAGAGGCGCTGGTATAGCTCGATCCCGTCGACGAAGCCGGTGAGGCCGTCCTGGGGCGGGATGTCGAGCGCGCGCAGCACGCCGGCGCGATTGAGCTCGTTGTTGTAGGCATGGTCGAAGTGCCAGGGCAGCCACTGCGTGACCTCGCGCCCGCCGATGGCGATGCGGCCTTCGGGGAAGGGCTTGCAGGTCATGTCGATGACGCCGGGCATGGCATCCTGGTCGACGCGCGGGACTGCCTTGCTGGGGTGGTCCTTCATCGGACCGAACACGTCCGAGAGCGCGACGTGCATCCGGCCGCTGGGCTCCACGTCCTCGAACACGATCATGCCGTGGCGCGTGAACAGCGCGTTGACCTCGTCGCGGACATCGGGCTGCGTGGACTCGTCAAGCGTGATGCCGGCGATGCGCACACCGAAGTCGCGGCCTTCGATGAGCGGGCGGACGTCGAGCTGGGCCATGTTTTTTCTCTCCCGTTACGAATGCACCAGCCGCGCGCCCTCGGGATTGGCCTCGGGCGTGCCATGGCGCGCATGCCATTCGTCTGCCGCATCGTAGCACGCCTCGACAATCCCCGAATAGGTACGCCGGAAGTGCGCGCGCTGGTCGGGATGGTCGAAAACGAAGGGGCGATTTTGGCGCACCGCTTCCAGCACCATCGGGGCGATCGCCTCGGGGGTGTAGAAGTCGTGGTTGTGGGCGACGCTGGAGGCTTCGGTGACTTCCACCCGGCCCTCGCCGGGGCCGCCGAAGCGGGCGGGTCGGTAGCGCGCGTTGTTGTCCTTCATGCCGGTGGCGACGCCGCCCGGGCAGTAGCTGGTGGTGTGGACGTTATGCTCGGCCAGCTCGAGGCCGAGGTTCATCATCAAGCCGATGATCCCGGCCTTGGCGGCGGAGTAGGGTGCGTGGATCGGGATCCAGCCCGGCAGCAGCCCCGCCATCGACGCGGTGGCGCAGACGTGGCCCTGCTTCTGAGCGATCATGTCCGGCAGGAAGGCGCGGGTGGTGTTCATGACGCCGTGGAGGTTGACCTGGAGGATCCAGTCGACATCGTCGTCGCTCATCTCCACCAGCGGGTCGAACGAGGTGGCGCCGGCATTGGCGAACAGCAGCTGGACCGGCCCGAACGCGGCATCGACCGCTTCCTTCATGGCGCGGATCGAGGTGCGGTCGCACACGTCGCAGGTGACCGCGATCGCCTCGCCGCCCTCAGCGCGGATGGCGGCGGCGACCCGCTCGGCATTGTCCGCCATGATGTCGGCCACCGCGACGCGGGCGCCCTGGCGGGCCAGCTCCTTCGCCAGCCCCATGCCGATGCCGCTACCCCCGCCGGTGACGACGGCGGTGCGTGCCGAAATCTGGGTCATGTGTCTTCTCCCTCGCGACGCAGACTACGCCATCACCGGCTCTTCCGCCTTCAGCAGCGGCATGACCTTGTCGGCAAAGAGTTTCATCTGTTCGTACACATCCTCGTAGGGCATGCCGCCGAAGCTGAAGTTGGCGATGATCTCGTAGTCGCCGACCATCGACTTGCGCATGAGGTGCTTTTCGTAAAGCTCCTCGGGCGTGCCGATGAGGTTGCCGCCGACGTAGTCCTTGTACGCCTTGTCCGGCCCGCCGCGCGCGGCCGCCATGTCGCCCATGTAGGCGTAGGTGGCGTAGCTGGGCAGTTCCTTGAAGTGCGGGCTCATGAACTCGTAATGGTTGGCGACCTGCTGGAACTGCGCGGCGAAATACTTGTCGGTATAGTCGGTCACCTTGGCGCGGTCGGCGAAGCAGACCATGAAGTCCGAGATGATGAACGGCGGCGCGGCCTTGCCGTGGAGCGCCTTGAAGGTATCGCGGTACTTGTCGATCTCAGGCATCGCCGAGGCCCAGTCGCCCTGGCTGAAGCGCAGCGCTTTCAGGCCGAGTTCGGCAGCCACCTCGCACGATCCGGGCGACATCGAGACCATCACGCAGCGATCGCGGGTGAAGCCCTCGGGCCGGGGGCGGATCTCGGCGCGCGGCTGCTTGTACCACTTGCCGTCGGCCTCGACGATCCCGGTTTCCAGGCCATCGAGGATGATCTGCGCGGCCTCGTCGAACATCTCGCGGCTGTCCGACAGGCTTTTGCCGAACTTGTCGAACTCGCGCCGGGCGGCGCCGCGCCCCATGCCGAGGTAGAGGCGGCCCTCACAGAGCGCATCGAGCATCGCCACCTTCTCGACCACACGCAGCGGGTCGTTCCATGGCAGGATGACGGCGGCGGGCATCAGCTTGATGGTCTTGGTCTTCGCCGCCACCCAGCTCAGCGCCTGGAGCGGGTCGGGGCAGGCGGCGTAGTCGGTGAAGTGGTGTTCGACCATCGCTGCGAAGTCAAAGCCCATCGCCTCGGCCTCGACCGCCAGCTGAGTCTCCTTGCGGAAAAATTCGTAGTCGGGCAGTCCGTGAAGGTTCTGGTAGCCCAGGTGTACGCCGACCTGCATCGTTCTCTCTCCTCGTCGTCGTAGGTATTGATTTACGCTACCGCTTCGGCGGCCTGCTTAGGCGCCGTCACCGGCTCTTCGCCGTTGAGGGTGCAGCGGTGAAATTCCCGCTTGCTGCCCGCCTCGAAGGGCATGGCGCGGTGCATGCAGCCGGTGTTGTCCCAGATCGCGAGATCGCCGGGCTGCCACTTGTGGCGGTAGGTGTACTTGTCCTGGGTCGCGTGGGCCATCAGCCGCTGCAGGAGGTCGTGGCTCTCCGCCGCATGCATGCCCTCCACCCATGCGCCCGAAGTGCTCAGCACCAGCGAGCGGCGACCCGACTTGTGCTGCCACACCAGCGGATGGACGCGCTGCGGATAGCTCGACCACACAGCGAATTCCTCCGGCGTGCAGTCGCGCTTGGCCGGGAACAGGGCGGCCTGCATGGTGTGGACGACACGCAGGGTGGCGAGCCGCTCCTGCTCGTCCTTGGGCAGGTCCTCGTAGGCGGCGTAAGTGCTGGCGAACATCGTGTCGCCGCCCTCCTGCGAGAGCCGCGTCGGCGTGAACAGCGTCGCGAAGGGGGGCACCGGTTCGTAAGTGCCGTCCATGTGCCAGAGCAGGTTGCCGAACAGGAACCGCGCGTATTCGGGGTTCACCTTGGGATCGAGGCTGACCTTGAGCACACCCTCCTCGCCCTCGTTGAGCACCTTTCCGTCCGCTGCCCGTTTCGCCGAGCCGATCCTGAGGTCCCCCAGCGAGCGGGCCACGGTGCGCAGTTCCTCGTCGCTGAGGTTAAGCCCCCGGAACACTAGAGCGCCGCGCGTGACCAGCAATTTACGGATTTCGGCTGCGTGAGCACCACCGAGCAACGCGGCCTTGTCCAGCTTAACCTCGGACCCGATCCTCGGCGTCAAATCGACCGACGTCAGTGCCATCGTCATCCACTCCCGAACAGTCGGCCCGGCCTCGCTTAACCGCGAAGTCCTGTTCCCGTATGTTACCTTGATCGTTTCATTAGCATCGATTCGACGCCTCGTCACGTGCTAAATTCCGCCGCCTTGCGCAATATGTAGCCGCATGCGTTTCAAATCCCCGTTGCCGGGTTTCGATCGCGCCGCTAATGTCGGGGCCGAGCCGATGAAAGGACCACGGTGCCCGACAGAGATCCTTCAGACACCGTCCGCCGCCGTCCGGGCAGGCCGTCTCTCAGCAACGAGGAACTGCTCGACAAGGCGCTCGACCTGTTCCTCGAGAAAGGGTTCGCGGGCACCAGCATCGACGCAATCTGCGCCGCCGCCGGCATGGCGAAGCGCACCGTCTATGCCCGGTACGGCGACAAGGAGGCGCTGTTCAAGGCGGCGCTCGACCGCGCGATCGAGGACTGGCTGGTCCCGGTCGAGGTCCTGCGCGCGCAAGAAGGCACCGATTTCGAGGCCAGCCTCGTGCGCATCGGCGCCATCCTCGTGGAGAACGTGCTGGGCCCCGCCGGCCTGCGCCTGCTGCGCCTCACCAACGCCGAGAGCGTGACGATGCCCGAGATCGCGATAGAGAACGTGCGCCTCGGCACCGAACCGACGTTGCGCTACCTCGCCGACCTGTTCCGCCGCCATCTCGGAGCGCCCGGCGGGGACTTCGCCGAGGCCGAGGACGCCGCGCAGGCCTTCCTGGCCCTCGTTGTTGGCGGCCCGGCCAGCAACGCCGCCTGGGGCATGCACCTCGACCCCGCACTTATCGAGCGCCACACCCGCTACTCGGTCCGCCTTTTCCTCCACGGCGTCACCGACCGCGTGCCGGTCGCTCCGCAAGGCGAGAGCGGTGAACTGCGCCGATTGCTCCGCGAGGCGGAGGATGGCCTCGCGCTGGCCCGGCAGAAGGTGGAGCAGGCGGCGCGGGCGGTGCGGGACTGAGGAATCGCGCCTGCCTCGAACACCTGCCTTCTGTCATTCTCCTCCTGACTGGGGCATGGGCGGGGCTGGTCTGGAGAAAGCAATGAGTGATCCGTCGAAGGCGTGGGATGGTGACCTGGTGCGCAAATGGCTGGAGCGCCGGTTCGAAGTGTCGAAACTGGATCAGGCGGCAGCGGACAGGCGCGGGTACGAGGCGCAGGACGACTACGACAAGGCGGCCGCCGAGGAATGGGTTTGCCGCTCCCTGAAGGGGGCGGACTGCACCAACGAGCAGGCCGCGTTCGCCAGGCGCCTCAAGGAACTGATCGCCTTGGACGACTACCGGGCAACGGGCGTCAACGACGATGCCAAGTTCGAACGGCATCTTCGCGGTTATCTCAGGAAGCTGGCGAAGATGACCAAGGCGAACGAGGGCTTCGAGAAGATGCTGCGGTATCAGTGACGCCGAAAGGGGCGTCCTTCACTTCACATGCGCCATCAGCGCATCGTCGAGGGCCTTGGGGCTGAACGGTTTGAGGTGGTCGAAGCGGCCGGCGCGAACCAGCTTCGGCCAGTCCGGCTCGGCGATCATGGCGCGGCCGACGGCGACGAGGTCGAAGTCACCCCTGTCGAACCGGCGCATGAGGTCGTCGAGACGGGCGAGGTCAAGGCCCGATTCCAGCCCTTCGCCAAGGTTGGTGAAGAAATCGCTGTCGAGGCCGACCGAGCCGATCGTGCAGGTTGGAACGCCCGTCACCTTTTTGACCCAGCCGGCGAAGTTGAGGTCGGACCCATCCTCGAAACCCGGATCCCAGAAGCGGCGCTGCGAGCAGTCGATGAGGTCGACGCCCGCCTCGACCACGGGGGCGAGCAGTTCTTCCAATTCCTGCGGCGTATCGGCGAGGCGCGCGGCGTAGTCGACCATCTTCCACTGTGAGAGGCGCAGGATCAGCGGCATGCCGGGCTCCAGTTCGGCGCGGCAGGCGGCGATCACCTCGGCGGCGAAGCGGCCGCGGGCGCGCGGGCTGCCGCCGTAGCGGTCGGTGCGGTGGTTGAGCGCCTTCCACAGAAACTGGTCGATCAGGTAGCCGTGGGCGCCGTGCAGCTCGACGCCGTCGAAGCCCAGGTCCACCGCCTTCGCCGCGCCGCGTGCGTAGGCCGCGATCACCTCGCCGATCTGGTCCTGAGTCATGCCGTCGCAGACGCGGCTGGCGGGGTCGATGTAGCCCGAGGGGCTGATCTGGCCGAGTTCGGCGCGGTAGGTCAGCGGCCCGCCGGTGAGCACGTCCGGCCCGCGATAGATCAGGCCGACGTGCCACAGTTCCGGCACGCAAAGCGCGCCCGCAGCGCGGACCTTGGCGGCGACGTTGCGCCAGCCGTCGAAAGCGTCCTCGCCGTGGAAGCGGCCGAGCAGCGGGTTGTCGCCGGAGGAAGGGTGGTCGATGTAGACGCCCTCGGTGACGACGAGGCTGGCCCCGCCCTCCGCGCGCC
This sequence comes from Novosphingobium sp. AP12, assembly GCF_000281975.1. Lineage (GTDB taxonomy): Bacteria > Pseudomonadota > Alphaproteobacteria > Sphingomonadales > Sphingomonadaceae > Novosphingobium. The sequence continues at coordinate 7,284 of NZ_AKKE01000175.1, forward strand.
GGGCGTAGTACCGCGCGGCTTCCTCGCCCGGCACGCCGCCCTCGCAGACCTGCAGGCCCATCGGCGGAAACACGATGCGATTGGGCAGGGTGTGCCGGCCAAGCCGGAACGGGGTGAACAGCGCACCGAGGTCGGTCATATCCGGTCTCTTCCGGGCCGTGCCGCTTACGCCTTCTTCAGGTCCTCGGGCCGGTCCACGTCGAAGTGTATGGCCGGATCTGAACACTCGTCAAACACGACATCGCTGTGGCGGCGCAGCAGGCGGCCGGCGCCCTCGTCGCCGGTGAGTGCCGGGATATCGGCGAAGGCGCGGGCGGAAAGCAGCACCGGATGGCCGGGCTTTCCTTCGTGGCGGGGCATGGCTGCGTAGGCGGGGCCGATCGCGGCGGCGAGCCGGGCGGCGAGGCCATGCGGAATGCGCGGCATGTCGCCGAGGAACACGAAGGCGCCAGAGGCATCTCCGGCGGCCGCGATGCCGGCCTTGAGAGTGTCGGACAGCGCGGTGCTTGCGAGTCGGACGACCTCGACGGGCGGAGTTCCCTGCCAGTCGCCGGTTTCAAGGTCGGGGCGGGCGACGACCAGCACCCTAGCCACCGGCGCGGCGCGGGCGGCGCGGATGGCGTGGAACAGCAACGGCTCGGCGTCGAGCGAGGCGGAGAGCTTGTCGCCGCCAAAGCGAGTGGCGCGGCCCGCCGCCAGCACCACGGCGACAAGCTCGGTCAAGCGCGCTCCCGCGCCGGGTTCAGCGCCTGCATGATCTCGGCGATGATGCCGGTCGCGACTTCCCACGGCGACTTGCCGAGGCCCGGAACGCCGGGCGACAGATGCAGCCGCGAGAGCTCCTCGGGCGTCGCACCGACCGCTTCCAGTGCGGCGATACGCTCGGGCGCGCGCGACCTGGCGCCGATCATGCCGACGTAGCCCGCATGGCCGCGCAGTGCGGCGAGGCAGCCGCCGAGGTCGTGGTGATCCTCATGCGTGGCGCCGAGATAGGCGGTCCAGCGGTCGACCTTGAGCCGAGCGAGCGCTTCGGAAGGTTCCTCGCGAAGATATTGCGACACCGGGAAGGGCGGCGGGGCGTGAGGACCGCCGGGACGCAGCAGGATCGTCTCGAACTGCGCCATTGATCCGAGGCTTGCGGCGGCGAGTGCGCCGGGATCGCCGCCCGAGACGATCAACCGGCGCGGTGGGTCGTAGCGGCGGGCGATGCGGAAGGGCTCGTCGGTCAGTGCCAGCAGCGGGCCGGTGTCTTCGGTGACGGCTTGCGTTTCGCCGTCACTGACCCAGGTGCAGGAGCGGCGCTCGGCGGCGTGGCGGAGCAGGGCGGCGACGGCGGGCGAATCGGGCGTGACACGCTCGAGCAGCACATGGAGCGCGCCGCCGCAGCGCAGGCGCAGGTCGATCCATGGGCTGCCCATGCCGTAGTGCAGGCGCCGGGGCTGGCCGTCGGCGAGGACCTGGGCGGCGTGGTTGGCGACGTCGCCCTCGATGCAGTCGCCCGAAAAGTAGCCCGTCGCCGCGACGCTGCCGTGCTCGCTCGGCGTGAACAGCATCTGCGCGCCGGGGCCGCGCGGAGCACTGCCGGCGACCTTGTAGAGCGTCGCCAGCGCGGCGGGGCGCCCGGCGGCGACGGCTTCGCCCAGCGCTGGGCGGATATCGTCGACCCAGCCGAAGGCAGGCCAGTCGGCTCCCTCGATCTCGCCGGTGGGGGCCGCGATTTGGTCGGCCAGAGTGGTCATCAAGCCTCTTCGGTGCGGCGCTCGACGGTGTCGCCGATGAGCGGGGCGATCACCAGCCGGTGCAGGATGTTGGCGACATCCTCGGGCGACTGGATGGGGGCCGGGGTCTCGCCGTCCTGCGCCAGCCACCAGGCGAGGATGTCGAACGTGGAGCCGGTGCCGTGGATCACGCCGAGGTCGGAGGGCAGCCAGTTGTTCTGGGAGACCGCGCCGTCGACCAGTCCGCGCGCCTGGCGGATGAATTCGTCACGCACCAGCGCGGCGGCGCCGCCATTGAGAAGCGCAGACCACAGCATCGCGTGGTCCGAGACGTGGGCACAGAGGGCCAGCGTCGATTCGTAGCTGTTGCTTTCGTAGAGAATGGGGATCGTGCGGGCGAGCAGGTCCGCGATCTCGGCCGAGGCGACGTCGGCCAGCAGCGCTTCCTTGGTGGGATAGTGCCGGAAGAACGTGGCGTATCCGGTGCCCGCCCGCGCGGTGATCTCGCGGATGGTGAGCTGGTCGAAGGACTTTTCCTCGAGCAGCGCCAGCAGCGCGGCGGTCAGCGCATTGCGCGATCGCACTTGGCGCGCATCGGTCGGGGCATCGCGTTTGAGGCCGTTCAGGCTGGTTTCCATGATCCACGCTGTATCATTGAGGCGGGCCGGTGTCTAACCGGCCCGAGGGAAAGGTTGGCAGTGCGAAAGATGGAGCGGTACTTTAGCTCTGGCCGATCCGGTCGGCGAACAGCAGGCGTCCGCCGGACAGATGCCAGAGGGCCTCGTTGAAATCGGAGTTGCTCATGGCGAAACAGCCTTCGCTGCGGCCGAGCTTGCCCCACTTCTCCACGATGGTTGGGTCGACGTACCAGGCCGGGTGCATGACGATCGCGCGGGGGAGCGCCATCGAATTGTCCTGGTCCAGTCCGACGAGGCGTATCGAAGTGCCGTACTTGCCCTTGTACCACTCGGCGGTGAGGTAGGCCCCGCGCGAGGTCGCCTCCGAGCCGGGGACGTTGGAGAAGCTCTGCAGCCAGCCGCTGTGGGCGGGGTCCGATCCGCGCCCGTGGGCGACGAGGAACGAGCGCACGGTGCCGTTCTCGAGATTGGCGAAGTGGAGGCGCGGCTGCGACGAGGGCTGCGCGAAGTCGACGATGCCGACCACGTCCGCCCGCCAGAGCTGCCCGCGCACGCGCTGCGACTGGCGCGCTGCGACTTCGAGAACGCGGCGCTGGTAGGGGATGAGCCCGTCGGCCATGGCCGGAGTGGTGGAGATGCCGGCGGGGAAAGTGGCGGAGAGCGTGGAGGCGGCGGCGTCGCCGGTTTCCGCGGCGTCCTCCGCCGCGAAGGCGCGTGCCGGCAGGGCGAGGCCAAGCCCCGCTACCAAACTACCCTTAAGTACTTTCCGTCGAGAATGCGCCCGATCCATAGTTGCACTTATAACACAATCGATCGCGTCGATCCACCGTTTCATCGTCAGCACCGGCGCAAGGATGGAGCGGTTCGGCGCATTGCCGGGCAGCGCCCCCGGCTAGGCCGGGGGCGATCCGGGTTCAGGCGACCACCTTCAGCGGCTTGCGGCTGTGCTGGGCCATCCAATCTTCCAGCACCGGGGCGATTCGGGTGCGCCACTTGCTGCCGTTGAAGATGCCGTAGTGGCCCACTTCCTCGGCGAGGTAGTACTTCTTACGGCTGTCGGGCAGGTGGCTGGCGAGGTGCAGCGCGGCGCGGGTCTGGCCGATGCCCGAGATGTCGTCGCGCTCGCCCTCGATCGCCAGCAACGCCGTGTCGCGGATGCCCGATAGGTCGATGACCTCGCCCCGGTGGACGAACTCACCCTTGGGCAGCGAGTGGTTCTGGAACACGTGCTCGATGGTCTGGAGATAGAATTCGGCGGTCATGTCGCAGACGGAGCGGTACTCGTCGTAGAACGCCTTGGTCGAGTCCGCGCTGTCGCCGTCGCCCGCGACGAGGTGCTTGAACATGGCGTAATGGCTCATCATGTGCGCCTTGAGATTCATCGCCATGAAGCCGGAGAGCTGCAGGAAGCCCGGATAGACCTTGCGGCCCGCGCCGGGATAAGTGTGCGGCACCGTGGCGATCACGTTACCCGCAAACCATGAAAGCGGCTGCTGCGTCGCGACGTCGTTGACGCTGGTGGGCGCCTCGCGCGTGTCGATCGGGCCGCCCATCATGGTCAGCGTCGCGGGGCGGCAGGGGTGCTCTTTGGCACCCATGATCGCGGTCGCGGCATAGGCGGGGACAGAAGGCTGGCACACCGCAAGAACGTGCGTGCCCGGGCCGATGTGCTCGAGGAAGCCGACTAGGTAGTCGATATAGTCGTCGAGGTCGAAGCTGCCCTCGCTCGCCGGGACCAGCTTGGCATCGGCCCAGTCGGTGATGAAGACCTCGCTGCTCTCGACCATGCGGGCGACGGTACCGCGCAGCAGTGTCGCGTAGTGGCCGCTCATCGGCGCCACGATCAGCAGCTTGGGAGCGCCCTTGGGCAGGCCCGGATGCGCGAAGCGCAGCAGGTTGCCGAAGGGGCGGTGAAGCACGATCGATTCGGTGACCGGGTGGATCTTGCCGCCGACCGTCACTGCCTCGATGTCGAACGAAGGCTTGCCGCGCGGCGAGGCTGCGTGCGCGAACACGTCAAGCGCCGAGGCCATGATCGGGCCAAGGCCGAAATAACCCATGGGAAGCTTGGGGTTGCTGAGCAGTTCCGAGCCGACCGACGCCCAGGCGGCGGCGCCGCTGAGCATGGTGCGCTGCAGTTCGTAGGCGTTGTAAAGCAAGTCGAGTCTCCTGGCCGACGCTGGCCTTGATCGGGTTCTTAGCCCATGATCTGGGCATTAGGAGTTAATGGTGCAACGCGGAAATTACGAAATCCGCTAGGTGTTTTTCGCGGCCAGGAACCGGTTCGTCTCGAATCACCGGCTCTTTTCCTCGGCCTCGTGAGGCTGTAAGGGCGCGCGGATGGATGGGACGCAGGGCAATTCGACAGCGCCGCAAGGCACTCCAGACGAACCGGCCGCGCGCCGCAGGAGCCTCGGCCCCTTGCGCATGGTCTGGCGCGAGATGCTCAAGTATCCGGGGTGGATGGCCACTGCCGGTCTGGCGCTGCTGACCACCGCCACCTCGACCTTGGCGATCCCCTTCGGCTTCCGCCAGATCATCGACCAGGGCTTTGCGAAAGGCGCCGATCCCCACGCGATCCGCTGGTGGTTCGTGATGCTGCTGGGCGTGGTGGTGGTTCTTGCCGTCGCAACCGCGATCCGGTTCTATTCCGTGTCGTGGCTGGGCGAGCGCGTTGTCGCCGACATCCGCCTGAGGGTTCAGCGCCACCTGCTGACGCTGGCGCCGGGCTTCTTCGAGGAGAACAGCCCCAAGGAAATCTCCTCGCGCATGACCTCGGACACGGCGATCATCGAGCAGATCGTCGGCACCACGGTCTCGGTCGCGCTGCGCAACGCGATCATGGCGATCGGCGGGGTGATCTACCTCTTCGCTTTGGCCCCGGGGCTGACGGCTGGGCTCATCATCGCGATCCCGCTGGTGATCCTGCCGATCGCCGCCTTCGGCCGCCGCCTGCGCGCCGTCTCGCGCTCGAGCCAGGACCGCGTCGCCGACATCGGCGCGCTGACCGCCGAAGTGCTCGGCGCGCTGAAGGTCGTCCAGGCCTTCAACCAGGAAGGCCGCGAGCACCAGCGTTTCGCCGCCGCCGTCGAGCGCACGTTCGACACCGGCAAGCGGCGCATCACCATCCGCGCGATCATGACCGCGGTGATCATGTTCCTGATCTTCGGGTCGATCACCGTCATCATGTGGCGCGGTGCGATCGGCGTCGCGGAAGGGACCATCACCGGAGGCACGATCGCCGCCTTCGTCGTCACCGCCGGCATCGTCGCGGGCGCGTTCGGCTCGCTGACCGAAGTCTACGGCGACCTCGTACGCGGCGCGGGTGCGGCCAGCCGCCTTGCCGAACTGCTGGAGGAGCGCCCCGCCATCGCCGCGCCGGCGCGCGCGCTGGACCTGCCCGCCCCGCCGCGCGGCAAGCTGGCGTTCGAGCGCGTGACCTTCCGCTACCCCTCGCGCCCCGAGCTGCCAGCGCTGCACGACTTCAGCCTGGCGATCGAGCCGGGCGAGACGGTCGCCATCGTCGGCCCCTCGGGCGCGGGCAAGTCGACGCTGTTCCAGCTGGCCGAGCGGTTCTACGATCCCCAGGGCGGCGCCATCAAGATCGACGGCGTCCCGCTCGCCTCGGCCGACCCGGCGCAGGTGCGCGCACGCATCGCGCTGGTGCCGCAGGAGGGCGTGCTGTTCGCCGCCTCCGCCCGCGACAACCTGCGCTACGGCAACTGGCAGGCCGACGACGAGGCGATCTGGCAGGCGGCGCGCGCCGCCAACGCCGAGACGTTCCTACGCGCGCTGCCGCAGGGTCTAGACACCTTCCTCGGAGAGGACGGCGGGCGCCTGTCCGGCGGCCAGCGCCAGCGCATCGCCATCGCCCGCGCCCTGCTGCGCAACGCCCCGATCCTGCTGCTCGACGAGGCCACCAGCGCGCTGGATGCCGAAAGCGAGCGGCTGGTGCAGGACGCGCTCGACCACCTCATGGCCGACCGCACGACGCTGGTCATCGCCCACCGCCTGGCCACCGTGCGCCAGGCCGACCGGATCGTCGTCATGGACGGCGGCCGCATCGTCGAGCAGGGCACCCACGACAGCCTGAGCCGGGCCGGCGGGCTCTATGCGCGGCTCGCCTCGCTGCAATTCGACAGTCCGCCGGTCATCCCGCTGGGCTGAGGGACTTTGCGCCGACGCACCGGCGCCGGCCATCCCGCCCATTTTCGGCTGGCATTGCGCGATGTTGCAATTATGTTGCGCGCCATCCGGGGGCATTCGATCCCCGCTGAAATTCCTGTCGCACACTCTTTTTTAAAAGGTCAGGACATGCCCCGCTTCTCCGGCAAGGCGCTCGCATCGCGCGCCGCTGTTTCCCTTCTCGCCCTGAGTCTCGCCGCGCCCGCCCTCGCGCAGGAGGCCGCCCCGGCCGCGCCCTCGCTCGCGCCTTCGGCCGACTGGGGCAAGTTCGGCGTCCAGACCCAGTGGATCGATCCTTCGGTCAAGCCGGGCGACGACTTCGACGCCTACGTCAACGGGACTTGGAACAAGACCGTCGAACTCCCCGCCGACCGTACCCGCTGGGGCTCGTTCCTCGAACTGAACGACCTGTCGGAAACGCGCGTCCACGCGATCATGGATGGCCTCGTCGCCTCCAATCCCGCGCCCGGCACCGACGGCGCGCGCATCGCCGCCGCGTACAAGGCGTTCATGGACACCGATGCGATCAACGCGGCCGGCCTCGCCCCCGCACGCCCGTACCTCGACAAGATCTACGCTGCGAAGACCCCGGCGGACCTCGCCCGCCTGTTCGGGCAGCCCGGCTTCGCCTCGCCGATCGGCCTCTATGTAGATGCCGACGAGAAGAAGAGCGACACTTACGCGCTCAATGCCAGCATCACCGGTCTGGGCCTGCCCGACCGCGACTACTATCTGAAGACCGACGAGCGTTCGCGGGACATCCGCGAGAAGTACAAGGCCTACCTCGCCTTCGTGCTCGGCAAGGCGGGCTACGAGGACCCGCAGCAGGCTGCGCGCGCCGTGCTCTCGCTGGAAACCTGGGTCGCGCAGTCAGACTGGGACCGCGCCGGCGCGCGCAACCGCGACCTGACCTACAACAGGCTGACCGTCGCCGAGTTCGAGGCAATGGGCTCGCCCGGCGTGGTGCGGGCCTTCATCGACTCGGTCGGCGCCAGCAAGGCCAGCTATGTGCTGGTCGGCGAGATGCCGCCCTCGGAAGAAGAACTGAAGACTGCCCGCATCGACGCCGCCAAGGCGCAGACGCTGTTCGGCCCCGGCATGCCCGAAGTCGTCAAGCTGATCGACACCGTGCCCGTCGCCACCTGGCAGGCGTGGATGGCCGCGCACTTCCTCAAGGACAACGCCGCCGTCCTGCCCTCCGACATCGACCAGGCGACCTTCGCGTTCTACGGCCAGGCCCTTAGCGGCCAGCCGGAGCAGCGCGCCCGCTGGAAGCGCGGCATCGCCGCAGTCGAGGGCATGGCCGGTGAACTTGTCGGCAAGATCTACGCCGCCAAGTACTTCCCGCCCGAGCAGAAGGCGGCGATGACCGACCTCGTCGCCAACTTGCGCAAGGCGATGGCGTCCAACCTCAAGGAACTCGCCTGGATGAGCCCGGCGACCCGCGCCGAGGCCGAGGCCAAGCTCGATGCCTTCACGCCCAAGATCGGCGCGCCCGACACCTTCAAGACCTACGACGGGCTGACGTTCTCGGCGACGGCGCCGCTCGGCAACGTCATCGCCGCCGGGGCCTGGCAGTCGGCCTTCGACATGAACCGCATCGGCCAGCCGGTGGACCGCGCCGAGTGGGGTATGCTGCCCGAGACGGTCAACGCCTACTACAACCCGACCTTCAATGAGATCGTCTTCCCCGCCGCGATCCTGCAGCCGCCGTTCTTCAACCTCTCGGCCGACCCTGCGGTCAACTACGGCGGCATCGGCGCGGTGATCGGCCACGAGATGGGCCACGGCTTCGACGACCAGGGTGCCAAGTCCGATGGCACCGGCAACCTGCGCGACTGGTGGACGCCCGCCGACAAGGCCGCGTTCGAGAAGATGCAGGACACGCTCGCCGCGCAGTACGACGCGCTCTGTCCATTCGACGCGGGCAAGACCTGCGTCAACGGCCGCCTCACCATGGGCGAGAACATCGGCGACCTCGGCGGCCTCAGCCTCGCCTACCGCGCCTACAAGCTCTCGCTGAACGGCAAGGAAGCCCCGGTGATCGACGGCTTCACCGGCGACCAGCGCTTCTTCATGGGCTGGGCGCAGGTCTGGCGCTCGAAGGTCCGCGAGGCGCAGGCGCGCCAGTACCTCATTACCGACCCGCACTCGCCGCCGCAGTACCGTGTCAACGGCATCGTCCGGAACTTCGACGAGTGGTACAAGGCGTTCGGCGTCAAGCCGGGCGAGAAACTGTACCTCGCGCCGAAGGACCGTCTGCGGATCTGGTGATCTCTTCATCCCCCTCTTCGGAACGAGGAGGGGGAGTTGACGGCCAAATTCCCGCGTTGCGCCATCCACTGGCTTGACTTGGCCGCGCCATCCGGCATGACCTCGTGCCGATGGACCTGACCTTCACCGCGATCCTCCTCGGCATTGTCGAGGGCCTCACCGAGTTCCTGCCGGTCTCGTCGACCGGGCACCTCATCCTCGCAACACGGCTGTTCGGCTACGATTCGAGCCAGTGGGCGACGTTCAACATCGTCATCCAGCTCGGCGCGATCTTGGCCGTGATCGTGCAGTTCTGGCGCACGTTCTGGGCCGTGGGCATGGGGCTGCTCAAGCTCAACCCGACCTCGATCCGCTTCGTGCGCAACGTGCTGCTGGCCTTCATCCCTTCGGCGATCCTGGGCCTGCTGCTCAACAACTGGATCGAAGGGCTGCTGGGCGAGCCCTCGGTGGTCGCCTGGGCGCTGATCGTCGGCGGCATCGCCATCCTCGGCATCGAGAAGATCAGCAAGCCCGGCCCGCTGACCGGCGTCGCCGAACTGCCCGCGAAGCAGTGCGTGGGCGTCGGACTGGCGCAGTGCCTGGCGATGGTGCCGGGCGTCAGCCGCTCGGGCGCGACAATCATGGGAGCGCTGGCGATGGGCATCGAACGGCGCACGGCAGCCGAATTCAGCTTCTTCCTCGCCGTCCCCACGATGGTCGGAGCGACCACCCTCGAACTCATCAAGCACGGCAGCGAACTGTCGGGCGGCACCGGGCCGGTTGGCTGGAACGAGATCGCGATCGGCTTCTTCGTGTCCTTCGTGGTGGCGTTGGTGGTGATCAAGGCGTTCATGGCCTTCGTCAGCAAGTCTGGCTTCGCGCCCTTCGCGTGGTACCGCATCGTCGCCGGCATCGTCGCTCTCGTTCTTTTGGCAAGGGTCTGAGCGATGGGCAGCGGTCACCACGACAAGCTTGGCCGCAAGGACTACGAGAAGCTGCTCGAGCCGATGGAGGAGGAACTCGTCGGCATGGCGCGCTGGGCTCAGAAGACCGGCGCGCGGATCGTCGTCCTGTTCGAGGGGCGCGACACCGCTGGCAAGGGCGGTGCGATCAAGGCGCTGTCGAGCGAACTCAACCCCCGCCAGTGCCGCACGGTGGCGCTTGCCGCCCCGAGCGAGCGCGAGCAGGGGCAGTGGTATTTCCAGCGCTACGTCCCGCATCTACCCGCCAAGGGCGAGATCGTCCTGTTCGACCGCTCGTGGTACAACCGCGCCGGAGTGGAGAAGGTGATGGGCTATGCCAGCGAAGCGCAGGTGGATGCATTCCTGCGCCACGCCCCCATCTTCGAGCATGCGCTCGTCGAGGACGGCGTCCTGCTGTTCAAGTACTGGCTCTCCTGCGACCAGGAGAAGCAGGAGGAGCGGCTGGCTGAACGCGCCGAGGACCCGCTCAAGCGCTGGAAGCTCTCGCCCATCGACATCGCCGCGCGCGGCAAGTACGCCGACTATACCAAGGCCCGCGAGGCGATGTTGGCGGCAACGCATACGACCCATGCGCCCTGGACGCTGGTGGACTTCAACGACCAGCGCCGGGGCCGACTCACTCTGATTCGCGACTTCCTTGACCGGTTGCCCGACACCGCCTGCGACGCGCCCGAACTCGACCTGCCGCCGCTCGGAGGAAAGCTTCGCCGCGAGAAATTCGGCGTTCTCAAGCCCATCGAGCCGTTTTTCGAGACCTGACGGGCCGCCGAATCGATGGCTCGCGCTTGACTTTGCGGGCTCGATCCAGCAAGGGGCGCACCTTACGGGGCGGCGCGTTGGTGTCGCCCTTGTGGTATTGTCGTAACGCCGGCCTGCCAGGGCGGCTGAAACTTAGAGAGTACAGGAACCGCCATGGCGAAGCCCGCAACCGTCAAGATCCGTCTGGTCTCGACCGCCGACACCGGATTTTTCTACGTCACGAAGAAGAACCCGCGGAACACCACCGAGAAGATGAGCTTCTCCAAGTACGATCCCGTCGTGCGCAAGCACGTCGAGTTTAAGGAAGCCAAGATCAAGTAAGGTTCACGGTCGGTTCAAGGCTGTGAACCCAATGGGGATGCCATGAACCGTACCATCAAGACCTTTCGATCCTGCGTAGGCGCGGCCGCTTTGGCCGCGCTTTCCGTTCCAGCCCTCCTTCCGGCTGCTCCCGCGCTCGCCGCCTCTCCCGAGGACGCCAAGCAGTTGGACCAAGCCGTCGAGGCGCTGCGCGCCATCGACACCCTGAAGGCGGACTTCGTCCAGACCGACCGCTCCGGCCAGGCCGTGCGCGGCGTCCTGACGCTCAAGCGCCCGGGCCGCATCCGTTTCCAGTACGAGAAGAGCGCCAACATGCTCATCGTCGGTGACGGCAAGGCGCTCACCCTGATCGACTATGACGTGCGCCAGGTGCAGCGCTGGCCGATCAGCAACAGCCCGCTCGGCGCGCTGCTCGACCCGAAGCGCGACGTCGCGAAGTTCGGCAAGGTCCTGCAGACCGGCAACCCCAACGTCACCAGCATCGAGGTCCGCGACCGCACCCATCCCGAGTACGGCGTCATCACCCTCATCTTCCAGCGCAAGGCCTCCGCACCGGGCGGGCTGGAGCTGACCTACTGGGTCGCGCTCGATTCGCAGAACAAGCGCACCACCATCGCGCTTTCGAACCAGCGCTACGGTGTGCCGGTCACCGATGCGGATTTCCGTTGGAACGATCCGCGCCCGAAAACGCGCCGCTGAGGCGGTCGTCGATGGCGCGGAACGGCTCGTCGATGGTTGTGCGTGCCTAGCGACAAACCGCGACAGTTTTCTGAACTTCGTTCACTTGCCAGCAAGGCGATCGCACCTACATTGAACTTGTCAGAGCGGCTTTGAGGCGGGTTTTCCCCCCTGTTGCCCGCGCCTCCTGAGTGGTCGCTTTGATGCTAGCGTGACGAACGCTTACAGGAACCCTCGAGCCTCTGCCCCCGGCTCGAGGGTTTTCTGTTTGGGTGGCCGGCTTTTGGCCCATTCCGGCTGCGAACGGCCGCCTTCTGCGCTTCCGGTGCTCACGTACTGAAGTACGCTCCGCTCCGGTTCTCGAAGACAGCCATTCTCGCTCCGGGCTGAAGCAAAATCCGACCATCCAAAACGTCGCTCACGGTTAAGCCCGAGCTTGCTCCGGGAGGGGGACCATCCGCAGGATGGTGGAGGGGCACCCTCGCATTACGCGGCCCCCACCCTCTGGCATTTCGCCACGCCCATGCCTAAAGCCAGCGCCATGAAGATCGCCACCTGGAACATCAACTCCGTCCGCCTGCGCATCGACCAGGTCGAGCGCCTCCTGGCCGAGCAGGCGCCCGACGTGCTGTGCCTGCAGGAGATCAAGGTCGCCGAACCCCTTTTCCCGCACGAAATGTTCGAGCGGCTGGGTTACACCCACCGCGCCATCCACGGCCAGAAAGGCTACCACGGCGTCGCCACCGTCTCGAAGGTGCCGTTCCGCGACTTCTCGAAGCACGACTGGCAGGATAACGGCGAGGCCCGCCACATCGGCGTGGAACTGCTCGGCCCGGGCCAGGGCATGATCCTGGAGAACGTCTACATCCCCGCCGGTGGCGACGTCGCCGACCGCGAGGTGAACCCCAAGTTCGGCCAGAAGCTCGACTTCCTCGAACGCATGACCCGCTGGGCCGACAAGATAGACCGCCCGACGCTGATCGTAGGCGACTTCAACATCGCCCCGCTCGAATCGGACGTCTACAACCACAAGGCGCTGCTCAAGGTCGTCAGCCACACCCCACTCGAGGTCGAGACGCTGAAGCGCTTCCAGGACGCGCACGGGTGGGAGGACATGGGCCGCAAGTTCATTCCCGCGCCCGAGCGCAACTACTCCTGGTGGTCCTACCGCAGCTACTGGCGCGAGAAGGACCAGGGCCGCCGCCTCGACCACATGTGGGCCTCGCCCGAGCTGTCCGCGCAGGCGCGGGGGCACCATTTCGTCGAGGAAACGCGCCGCTGGGAACAGCCGAGCGACCATATCCCGCTGATCACGGAGCTCGATCTCTGAGCATGGGCCTGCCCTCGGCCGGTGCCCGCCGCGTGGCGCTGGCGCTCGACGCCCTGCGGCACGGCTGGCCGGTGCGCGTCGCGAGCGGCGATGTGCTGCTGCCGGCGGAAACCGCTTTCGCGCCGGGTGTCGTCGCGCCCCGGATGCTGATCTCGGCGGCGCGCGCGGTGACGCTCAAGCTCGCCAACCAGCGCGAGGCCGCCGTGCCCGAGGCCCCGGTGCTGATCCGCGCCGCCGAGCCCTTCGACCTCGACACCGCCCGCGCCGTCGCCGATCCGGCACTAGACTTGGCATGGCCGATGAAGGGGCCGTTCGCCGCCCAACATATCGACGATCTCGGCTCTGCGCGAACTGCGATGGAACTGGCCCGGCTTGCCGGCATCCTCCCGGCCTTCCTCGTCGCGCCGGAAACCCAGGGCGAGGTACAGGGAGTTTCCCCCGCCGATCTGGCCGAATGGAAGGATACGCGCCGCCTGCGCATCGCCAGCCGGGCGCACCTGCCGGTCGCGGCGGCGGAAAATGCCGAGATCGTCGCCTTCCGCGCGCTCGACGACCTGCGCGAGCATGTCGCGCTCGTCATCGGCACGCAGGACGGCGACCGGCCGCCGCTGGTGCGCCTCCATTCCGAATGCCTCACCGGCGACATCCTCGGCAGCCTCAAGTGCGACTGCGGCCCGCAGCTCGACGCGGCGCTGCGCGCGATGGCCGAGGAGGCCGGGCAGGGCGGCTGGGGCGTGCTGCTCTATCTGCGGCAGGAGGGACGCGGCATCGGCCTCGTCAACAAGCTGCGGGCCTACCGGCTGCAGGACCTGGGCTACGACACCGTGGACGCCAACAACCGCCTCGGCCTGCCGACCGAGGCGCGCGATTTCCCGGTCGCGGCGCGGATGTTGGAACTGCTGGGCGTCTCGCGGATCCGGCTGATGACCAACAACCCGGCCAAGGTTGCCGCGCTTCGGGAGGTCGGCGTCGAGGTGATCGAGCGGGTGCCCCACCAGCTGCCGGCGAACCCGCACAACGCGCGCTATCTCGACACCAAGCGGGACCGGACCGGCCACCTGCTCGGCTGAGGGGGAGCCGGGACGCAGGCGATGTCCGGCGAACCCAGCGGTCCGGCCCCGCGCGGTCAGGGCACCATCATGATCATGATCCCGACTACGCAGACCGCGATGGCGGCGAACAGCGCGCCGATGGCGATGTCCTTCGCCGAGAAGCGGTCGTGGTGGTCCTTGCGATAGGCGCGGTACTGCTCGGCGATCGCGGGATCGCTGGCGAGCAGCCCCACGTCGAGCGGCCCGGCGACACTCTTGAACCAGTGCTTAAGCATGCCGAGTTCGCGCTCGGAGAGGTCGGGGTAGCGGGCCAGCAGCATCGCGGCTTCGGCGCGGCCGTCGGCATCGGCGCCTGACGCGCCGGTGGATTGGGTAGCCATGGAAAAATCGTCCTGAAAACGGGAATGGTCGAGGCGCGCAGGATCGCGCGCCTCAGGTCGGGACCGGTTCAGGCGATGGGCGGTGCGGTGCTGTCGGGGAGGCGCGCCGGGTGGCTGCGCGGAGGAGGGCCGCGCGCCTCGGGGCGCAGATGCGATGGCTGGGCGAGTACGAAACGCGGGAGCGCGGCCACGTCCTGCTCCGCCGTGGCGACCGGCGGGATAGGCAGGGGCTGCGCGGGCGCAACCTGCTGGCCCTGCGTCCGGCGCGCGGTGGCGAGCGCCACGTCGAGCGTCGCTGCGCTGAACGCGGAACCCTGCATCCGCTCCAGTGGCGCGCGGATCGGCTCCGCCGCCTGCAGGCCGATCGCGGCGAGCAGGAGCAGGGACCAGATATGCATGCGCGCAAACAAGGCGGGGGCGAAAGCCATCAGCGCTGAGCTAGGGATCGGGGGCGGCGGTGGCAAGGGCGGGGTGGGCCCGCCCCTTCGCCCTCAGCGCTTCTCGTAGCGGACCAGTCCGGCGCCGATGGTGTTGGTGCCCAGCTTCACCGCGTCGCCCGACCAGTCGGCGACGAAGGCGCTGCGGCGCTCGATGCCGGGGGCGAAGCGGGCGTCGTTGCTCTCGATCACGAGGCCCCCCGAGGTGTGGTTGCGGTGCTCTGCGGCGACGGCGATGAAGGCGGAGTAATTCTCCTTGTCGCGCCCCTGCACGAACCAGTTGCCCGAGATCTCGCCAGTGGCGCCGTCGCTGAGGTCGATCATGTAGTTGGTGGCGCGGCCGCGCGAATCGTCGAAGCTGCAGTTGAGGATCGCCACCTTCTCGGCGCGGGTCTTGGCATAGTGGCCGCCGGTGCCCGCCTCGAAGCGGCTGCGCGTCACGGTCAGCGCGCCGTAGTTGCCGATGTAGATCGAGTGCGCGCAGCCCGACCCTTCGCAGGTGCCGAGCCGGGTGAAGGTCGACTTGTCGATGGTGATGGTGCTGGCCGGATCGTCGGCCGAGAGGATGCCCTGTTCGCTGTCGCGGAACCAGCTCTGGCCCACCGACAGGTTGCCATGTTCGAGCCGGATGCCAGCGCCGTTCTTGTCGTCGACGCGGATGTTGGCGAAGACGAGGCCTTCCACCTTCGCCGAGCGACCGCGCAGCACCAGCGCGCCCTTGCCTTCGCAGGCGACGCCGTCGAGCACCGACTGGCCGGGGACGGCAGCCTGGTAGGTCACATCGCCCGAACCCTGCACCGCGCAGTCGGCGAAGCGCATCGAGGCGAAGCGGATGGTGCCGCGTCCCTCGCCTATGGCGTCGACTGCGTCCTGCAGGCGGCTGTAGGTGCGCCCGCTCTCGACCACGGTATAGGGCGCCTCCGCAGGAGCGCCCTGGGCCAGCGTGGATGCGGGAGGGACGGCGGCAAGGAGTGCGGCCGAGGCGAAGGCGAGTCGGGAAAGCCGGGTCATTCTGGCAAGTTAGCGCGGGTTACGGCCCAAGTGGTAAACGCTTCGGCAGCGTCCCGCGCAGGGACACTCGCCGTCCTATTCCTTCTCGCCCCAGCGCCATTTCCAGCCGCCGCGCGTGCGCCTGGCGGCGATGAGCGCGAACAGGCCGGTAACGAGAAGGAACAGCACGAAGGCCGCCGTTCGCTCGCCGCCGTGGCCGGCCTTGTCAAGCAAGCCGATGCCGCCGAGCGCGGCGACGTAGCTGGCGATCAGCAACCAGCCCTGCCGGTTGAGGGGCAGACCGGCGCCGTATCCGTAGCGCTTGGGTGCAAACCAGGCGCCTTTTTCATTGATCTTGTGGAGCATCGATCAATCCTCCTTGGGTGGCCGTCCCCGCCGCGCGGGCTCGCCGCTCTCCGGTTTTACCCCGCGCCGGGCGAGCGCCTCGCGCAGGAGCACTTCCACTTGCGCATTGACCGAGCGGAAGTCGGCCGCCGCCGTCCGTTCCAGCGCCTGATACAGCGCCGGGTCGAGACGGAGCGCGAAAGCCTTCTTGCCGGGGCTCGCCATAAGCGCCTTACGAGTAGAGCGTGCCGGCGTTGACGACCGGTTGGGCCTCCCGCTCGCCGCATAGCACGACCATGAGGTTCGAGACCATCGACGCTCGGCGCTCGTCGTCGAGTTCGACCACGTTCTTTTCCGAGAGCTGGGCCAGCGCCATCTCGACCATCGAGACCGCGCCTTCCACCAGCTTGCGCCGCGCGGCGATCACCGCCTCGGCCTGCTGGCGGCGGAGCATGGCGCCGGCTATCTCGGGTGCATAGGCGAGGTGGGTAAGGCCGCATTCGTCGACCGTCAGGCCCGCGACCTGCAGGCGTTCGATCAGTTCGGTGCGCAGTTCGGCGTTTACCTGCGTGTGGCTCCCGCGAAGCGTGATCTCGGTATCCTCGACGTCGTCGTAGGCGTAGCGCGAGCCGATCGAGCGGACGGCGGATTCGATCTGCACGTTCACGAAGGCGCGGTAGTCGTCGACGTCGTAGAGCGCCTGCGCGGTGTCGAACACGCGCCAGACGACCTGCGTGGCGATTTCGATCGGATTGCCGCGCAGGTCGTTGACCTTTAGCTTTTCCGACACGACGTTGTTGGCGCGCACCGAAATCTTGGTCTTGCCCATCCACGGCCAGACCCAGCGCAGCCCGGCGGTCCGGTCGGTGCCGCGGTAGCTCCCGAACAGGGTGATGGCGGCCGCCTGGTTGGGCTGGATCATGTAGAAGCCGGCGGCGATCAGCACCTGCACGATAACGGCGGGCAGCAGGAAAACCAGCACCGCCACGATCGTACCGGGCGCCGGGTCATCGCTCGACGCCAGACTGACGACGGCGGCGACGATCGCCACCAGCAGCACCAGGAACACGACGAGCATGACATAGCCGCTACGGGTAGAGGCAGCGCTCTCCCGGCTGGTGTTGATGGGCAGATGCGAATCGGACATCGGCGAGACCCCTCTCGAAAAGTGATATCACTTTAATATCATTCGGCGAGGCGGCGTCAACATCCGTCGTCACCCGGCCTGGCTCCATCTTGAAACCGGACCGATTCTGCCGTATCTAGGTGATGCGGGCCGGGCCCCTCTGGCGCGGCGCAGGATCATCTTGCGCCTCGTGATGTCGGACCGCATCGGGTAAAACCGGTGCAGGTTCCAGACGTAGACGCCACTGGCATTGATTCGTTACGCAACCTGCTTCCGGCTCATCCGATCGAACCAACTCAAGTTCGATAGGGATTTGAAATGACCGACCGCATGTTCCGCCTGCTCGAGCGTTACCAGAAGCTCGACACCCTGATCCAGCGAGCCAGGACCCGGCGTATCGTCGATCCGCTGGAAATCGCCTGGCTGAGAAAACGGAAACTCGAACTGAGAGCGCGCCTCGCCTCGCTGCTGCCTTCGCAGCAGTGGGCCGGCACCCGCGGGCTCTGATTTCGTAACCTGACGGCCGGCGTGCCGAGGTTCGGCCTCGCGCGCCGGCGCATCCGTTTTCCCCCGGCTAGGGCGACATATTATGGAATTCCTCTTCGCCGACTGGCTCGGCACCCCGGCGTGGTTCTGGCTGGCCTTCGCGGCCGTCGTGCTGCTGCTTACCGCCTTCGACCTCGGCGTCCTGCACAAGGACGACCGCGAGATGGGCATCGCCGAATCGCTGAAGCTCTCGGTGTTCTACATCAGTATCGCCATGGTCTTCGGCGCGTGGATCTGGTGGGCCAAGGGCTCGGCGCCGGCGATCGACTACTACACCGGTTACTTCATCGAGAAGGCGCTCTCGATCGACAACGTCTTCGTCATATCGATGATCTTCGGCTTCTTCGCGATTGCGCCCAAGTACCAGTACCGCGCCCTGCTCTGGGGCATCCTCGCGGTGATCGTGCTGCGCGGCCTCATGATCGCGGGCGGCGCGGCGCTGGTCGCCAACGCCCACTGGGTCATGTACATCTTCGCGGCCTTCCTGATCTACACCGGCGTGAAGATGCTGTTCGCGACCGACCACGACCCGGACATCGGCAACAACGCCGCGGTGCGCTGGATTTCGCGCCACATGCGCGTGACCAAGGTCCATCATGCCGAGCACTTCTTCGTGCGTGAGACCGACGCCAAGGGCAAGCTGGTGTGGGCGGCGACCCCGCTGTTCCTGGCGCTGGTGGTCATCAACCTCGCCGACCTCGTCTTTGCGGTCGACTCGGTTCCGGCGATCTTCTCGATCACCACGGACACCTTCATCGTCTACACCTCGAACATCATGGCGATCCTGGGCCTGCGCGCGCTCTATTTCGCGCTGGCGGCGATGGTGCACCGCTTCGAATACCTGAAGTACGCGCTGGCGCTGGTCCTAGTGTTCATCGGCGGCAAGATCCTGATCGCCGACTTCGCGCTGGGCGGGGCTAAGTTTCCGCCGCTCCTGAGCCTTGGCGTGACGCTGGCGCTGATCGCGGGCGGGGTGGTGTGGTCCCTGTGGAAGACGCGGGGCGAGGGGGGCGTGGTGACGCCGGAGTAATCGCCCGTCCCCCCGCCTTCGCGGGGATGACGAAAGAGGGGCTGTGGCGGGGCAGGAGAAGCGCGCTGCGTCACTCCAGCCGCCAATAAGCAGGTGCGCCAGCCGGGTCATGCCGCTACGAGGCGGCGATGAGTACCACCACCGCCGCCCCTGCCGTCCCCGGCCACGACTGGACGCCCCGCCACCTGCTGGCGCTGCTCGTCGCCAACGCCGCGCTGGCGCTCGGGGCGTGGTTCGTGCGTCTGTCGGACACCGGCCCCGTCGCCGCCGGGTTCTGGCGGCTGTCGCTGGCGCTGCCGGTGCTGGTCCTCCTCGCCGCGCGCGAGCCGGCGGCGCAGCGGCGCATGGGGCCGGGCCTTCTCGCGCTCGTGATCGGGGCGGGCGTGTTCTTTGCGCTCGACCTTGCGGCCTGGCACTTCGGCATCGTGCGGACCAAGCTGGGTAACGCCTCGCTGTTCGGCAACTCAGGCAGCCTGATCGTGATGGTCTGGGGCCTGTTCGTCGCTCGCCGTGCGCCGCGCGTCCTGGAGATAGCCGCCATCGCCGCTGCGCTTGGCGGCGCGGGCCTGCTGATGGGCGGTTCGCTGGAGATCAGCCACGACAACCTCGTGGGAGACCTGTTCTGCCTGCTGGGCGGGCTGTTCTATGCCTTCTACATCATCATGCTCAACGGCGCGCGCGAGCGGCTGGGGCAGTATTCGCTGCTGGCCGTCTCGACTGCGGCGAGCGTGCCGGTCATGCTGCTCGTCGCGGTGCTGCTGGGAGAGACGATCTGGCCGCACAACTGGACCCCGCTGATCGCGCTGGCCATTTCCAGCCAGCTCATCGGGCAGGGCTTCCTGATCTACTCGCTGCGTCACTTCACCCCGCTGGTAATCGGTCTCGCGCTGATGACGCAGCCGGCGCTCACCGCGACCGTCGGCTGGCTCGCCTTCGGGGAAACGCTGAGCGCCCTGGACGTGCTTGGCATGGTGCTGCTCGCCGCTGCACTGATGCTTGCGAAGGCGGGCGACAAACCCTCAGGAAAGGCCTGATCCATGGCGCGCCTCATTCTCTTCAACAAGCCGTTCGACGTGCTCGCGCAATTCACGGACCTGAAGTCCCCCACCCCGCGCGCGACGCTGTCGGACTTCATCCAGGTGCCCGGCGTCTACCCCGCCGGGCGGCTCGACCGCGACAGCGAGGGGCTGATGCTGCTCACCGACGACGGACGCCTGCAGTCGCGCATCGCCGATCCGAAGTACAAGACCGCCAAGACCTATCTCGTGCAGGTCGAGGGCGAACCGGACGAGGCGGCGATCGCGGCCCTGTGCAATGGCGTGGTCCTCAACGACGGCCCGACCCTGCGCGCCAAGGCCAGCCGCATTGACGCGCCCGACCTCTGGCCCCGCACGCCGCCGGTGCGCTTCCGCAAGAGCGTGCCCGACTGCTGGATCGAACTCACCATCCATGAAGGCCGCAACCGGCAGGTCCGCCGCATGACCGCCGCGGTCGGTCACCCCACTCTGCGGCTGGTGCGCTGGCGCATCGGCGACTGGACGCTGGAGGGCCTGGCCCCCGGTGAGTGGCGGGAAGTGGCAGCTTGACCTTCACGCGGCGGCGGGCCGTTCCCAGATAGGCGCAAAAGGAGATGATGCGATGACCCAGGACAGCGTGATCGTCGTGTGCCCCACTTGCGCGACCTCCAACCGCGTGCCGACGCAGCGACTGGGCGCTGGCGGCACCTGCGGGAAGTGCCGCAATCCGCTGTTCGCCGGAGCGCCCGTCACGCTGACCGCCGCCAACTTCGACGCCCACGCCAGCCGCAGCGATTTGCCGCTTCTGGTGGATTTCTGGGCCTCGTGGTGCGGGCCGTGCCTGCAGATGGCCCCGGCCTTCACCGCCGCGGCCGCGCAGCTGGAGCCTGAGATGCGCCTCGGCAAGCTCGATACCGAGGCCGAAAGCGCGATCGCCGGGCGCTATGCGATACGCTCGATCCCGACGCTGATCCTGCTGCGCAAGGGCCGCGAGATCGCGCGCCAGTCTGGCGCCATGCCCGGCAGCGCGATCATATCGTGGGCACGGCAGGCAGCGCGGGGGTAGCGCGCCGCCCCGCCGGCGTCCTCAGCGCGCGCCGAGGTCGCCGAGGCCGATGGTGCCGCTTGCCATGTCGAGCATGCGGTCGAGGCTCTTCTTCGCGGCGAGGCGAAGGCCTTCCTCGATCTCCACGCGCGGCTCCAGGTCGCGCAGGGCGAGGTAAAGCTTCTCCATGGTGTTGAGCGCCATGTAGGGGCAGATGTTGCAATTGCAGTTGCCGTCCGCTCCCGGCGCGCCGATGAAGATCTTGTTCGGGATCGCCAGCTGCATCTGGTGGATGATGTGCGGTTCGGTGGCGACGATCAGCGTGTCGCCGGGCATCGTCTTGGCATATTGCAGGATGCCGCTAGTCGAGCCGACGTAGTCCGCGTGGTCGACGATCGTCGGCGGGCATTCCGGGTGCGCGGCGATCGGTGCGCCGGGATGCTGCGCCTTGAGCTTGAGCAGCTCGGTCTCGCTGAACGCCTCGTGGACGATGCAGACACCCGGCCACAGCAGCATCTCGCGGTCGAACTTGCGGCTGAGGTAGCCGCCGAGGTGCCGGTCGGGGCCGAAGATGATCTTCTGGTCTCGCGGGATCTGCTGCAGGATCGTCTCGGCGCTGGAGCTGGTTACGATCACGTCGGACAGCGCCTTCACCTCGGTCGAGCAGTTGATGTAGGTCAGCGCGATGTGGTCGGGATGCGCCTCGCGGAAGGCCTTGAACTTCTCAGGCGGGCAAGAATCCTCGAGGCTGCACCCGGCGTCGAGGTCGGGCAGCACGACGATCTTGTTCGGCGAGAGGATCTTGGCGGTGTCGGCCATGAACTTGACGCCGCAGAAGGCGATGACGTCGGCGTCGGTCTCGGCGGCCTTGCGGCTGAGCTCGAGGCTGTCGCCCACGAAGTCGGCAAGGTCCTGCAGTTCGGGCTTCTGGTAATAGTGGGCGAGGATGACCGCGTTGCGTTCCTTGCGCAGCCGTTCGATCTCGGCGCGCACGTCGATGCCGGAAAGATCGGCGGGCATTACGGTCATGGCATTCCCTCTGGTCGCGTGCTGCGGTCCTTGCGCCGCGGCGGGGCCTATCTAGGCACGAGAGGTCGCGGACCCAAGGGGAAAATGCGCAGTCAGGCGGCGGCGACCCGCCCGGCGAACGCGATCCACCACGGCGATATCGCCAACAGTTCGATCACAACGTGTCCCAGCACGACGGCGAGCATCACCGCCATGGTCGCGGGATGGACCCGCCCCAGCGAGCGGCGGTCGTGCCGCACGACCAGCGCGACGACACCAAGCTGGATCACCATGGCCACCCACTCGCCCCAGGGCATGATGAACGGCATGGGCAGCACGCGGCCGAGGGCTGGCTCCATCAGCAACACCGTCGAGCCGATGATGAGCCGCTTGTGCCAGTCCGCCTGTGCGCGCCAGGCGATGGCGGTGGCCAGCAGCACGGCAAAGATCACCACGCCGACGTGGACGAGCGCGAGGAAATAGGCAGGCGTGAAGAACGGCGGGAAGAAGCCGGCCTGCAAGGCGGTCACGCAGGTGACGCTCGCCAGCACCATGATGAGGGGCAGCATCAACGCGCTCGCCCAGCCGAGCTTGCGGTGGATTTCGAGGCCGACGCCTCGCCCCGCCAGTACCGACTGCGTGCACAGCAGGCCGAGCCATGCGAGCATCGTCATGCCGTGGAGGTGGAAGATCAGCGGGACCTGCGTGTATGGCACGAAGCCGCGCAGCGCGAACTGCGCGAAGCCGAATACGATGAACAGGCTCATGCCGATCGTCATCTTCGCCCAGAACGAAAGGCGCACCACTTGTGCGCCGGCTGTGGTTGCCATGAATTATCCTCCACCCCGTGACGATGGCGGATAGTAAATCTTTCAGCGCTTTTCGGCCAATGCTTGTCGACGAATGTCTAATTCGCCGCGACGAGGCCCCACTCATCTTCGCGGCGCACTGTAACTCCACGCTTTTCCAGGTCGAGCAGGTGGGCCAATACGGAGCGCCCGGCGGCCGGCCACAGGCGTTCGTCCACGCCCTTGTACATAAGTGGCACCATATCCGTGATGCGCGTGACGCCCGATTCGACCTGGCGCAGGATTTGCCGCTCGCGCTGGCGGCGGTGGCCGATCATGCCGCGCACGAGCTGGCGGGGCTTGGTCACCTCGGGGCCGTGGGCGGGGTAATAGACGCTGTCCTGCTCGCGTTCGTAGAGCTTGGTGAGGCTGGCCATGTAGGCGGTCATGTCGCCGTCGGGGGGCGAGACGACGCTGGTCGACCAGCCCATGACGTGATCGCCGGTGAACAGCGCGCCGGTTTCCTCCAGCGCGAAGCAGAGGTGGTTCGAGGTGTGCCCCGGCGTCGCCACCCCGCGCAGCGTCCAGCCCTCGCCGGTGAGCGCCTCGCCGTCGGCAAGCACGCGGTCGGGCTTGTAGCCGGCATCGAAGGACGCGTCGGCGCGCGGGCCGTCATCGTCGAGCACCAGCGCTGCGCAGCCGATGATAGAAGCGCCGGTGAGCGCCTTGAGCGGAGCGGCGGCGGGCGAATGGTCACGGTGGGTGTGGGTGCAGGCAATAGCGACGACGCGGCTATCGCCAATCGCCTCGACCAGCGCGGCGATGTGTTCGGGTTCGTCCGGACCGGGATCGATCACCGCCACTTCGGACCCATCGCCCACGATATAGGTCTGGGTGCCGGTGTACGTGAAAGGCGAGGGGTTGCGCGCCAGCACCCGCCTGACCAGTGGGCCGACACGCTCGGCGAGGGCATAGGGCCTGTCGATCTCGGTGGTAGCGTCCATGCCGCAGATATGGGGGCTTGCGGCCCTCGTGTCGAGATTGGGCCTTAGCCGACCAGCCTGCCCTCGATCCGTTGGCGCAAGCTGTCGATGGCGCTGGGGGCGACAGGAGCGGCCAGGCGCCAGGACTCGTCGAGACGCAGCAGGCGCTCGTAGAAGCGGCGGGTGGTGTCGACCAGTAGCGCGGTCGCGGTGTCGAGAAGGGCCGTCTGCACCGGGTCCGACTGGCGCATGTCGGGCGAGAGGCGGCCGTGGCGGCGCAGCTGCGCCTCGTTGATTTCGCCCAGGAAGTATGCGCGGTGATTGAGCAGCCAGGCGATGGCATGCATCATCCGCGTGGTCGTGCGCAGTCCTTCGCTCGACAGCGCAATGCGCGCGAGGTCTTCGTCGCGGTTTATTCTCTCGATCCGCCCGGACAGGGTAAAGGCGCCGTGCACCTCGTCGGACAGCACGAGGGCCTCGCAATAAAGCGCTTCGAGGATGCGCGGGCTGATCGGGCACGGTGCGGACATGATGCGGTCATATTTCCGAACCGCGAGTCGGCGGCAACTGCCCCATATCCAAAATCCCGCGCAAAAATTCGCCTGTCCCCGATCGGTACGCCTGCGGGCCGAAAAACACCCGCAGGTTTCGCGGGGAAATGGCGCAAGTTTCGGGCCTGACAGCTTTTGAACAGGGCTCGGTTCTGGTGGGCTCAGGCGATAATATCGGGGATCAGGTAGTCGGCGATCTGGCTGATCTGGTCCTTCAGGCGCAGCTTGCGCTTCTTCAGCCGCGCGATCTGCAACTGGTCGCCGGACCCGGCAGCCATCAAAGCATCGATCGCGGCATCGAGGTCGCGGTGCTCGATCTTCAGGATTTCGAGGCGCTTGCGCATTTCCTCTTCGGTCACGCCGGAATTCCTTGCTCAAATAAACGCGCTGGTGCGACCGTCCGTGCGCTGCTCGGGGCAGTGCGCGGCCGAATCCTGCCTGACGCAGGATTCACGCGATTCACCGATATGAAGCAATAGGAGTCTTCGCAAGGTCGGCCGGATGTGGTTCCTTGGGTTTTGCGCCGGATCATCGAAGCCGAGTCGCCAATTCGGGTCACTCGCCATTTAGGTCCACCGCCAGGGGTCCGGCCCAAGAGGAGGAACCATCTATGGATAGTTCGCACGTCAGCGCCCTTCAGCTCAAGCATGCCGGCATCGAACGGCAGATCCACGAGGAAATGAGCCGTCCGGTTCCTGATGCTGCGGTGGTTCAGGCCCTCAAGAAGCGAAAGCTTAGGCTCAAGGAGGAAATCGGCCGGTTCTGACCGCCGATTTGAGCCGCGGACATTTCGCCGCCGGCCATTAGACCACCGGAGAAATCCACCGGTCGAACCGGAGATTCCGATATCACCCACATAAGCTGATTCGACGGCATCCGCTGCGTTCACAAAGCGATCGCTTTGCGTTACGCGTAACAAATGACCAGCGGAGCCGTCGAAGCAGCCCGAACAATCCTCACGCGCCTCCACGAGGTGATGGCCTCGCGCAGCAATGCGCAGTCCAAGCTCAACAACGTGGTGGAAGTGATCGGCGAGAGCCTCGATAGCGAGGTCTGCTCGATTTATCTCCTGCGCGAAGGCATGCTCGAACTCTTCGCCACGCGCGGTCTTGCGCAAGAAGCCGTGCACGTCACGCGCATGGCCGTGGGAGAGGGCCTCGTCGGCACGATCGCCGACCAGACGGGTACGCTCAATCTCGCCGAAGCGGCAGCCCACCCCGACTTCTCGTATCGTCCCGAAACGGGCGAGGACAAGTTCCACTCCTTTGCCGGCGTGCCCATCGTGCGGCGTGAGCGGGCCGTGGGCGTGCTCTGCGTCCAGCACGTCGAGCCGCGCCGCTACGAGGAAGTGGAGATAGAGGCCCTGCAGACGGTGGCGATGGTGCTGTCGGAACTGATAACCAACGCCGACCTCATCGACGAGGAGGACGCGCGTGCTCTCGGCGCCGGGCAGACCGGGCCGGTCCAGCTCCATGGCCTGACCCTGGTCAAGGGCCTCGCGCTTGGCGTCGCGGTGTATCACCAGCCGCGCGTCACCATCGAGCATGTCGTCGCCGAGGACACCGAGGCCGAGCGCCAGCGCGTCATCATGGCGTTCGAGCGCATGCGCGAACAGATCGACCGCATGTCCAGCCAGGCCGAGTTCGGCGTCGGCGGCGAGCACGAGGAAGTGCTCGAGACCTACCGCATGTTCGCCTACGACGAGGGCTGGACGCGCCGCATCAACGAGGCGATCGACAGCGGCCTCACCGCAGAAGCGGCGATCGAGCGCGTGCAGCAGCGCACCCGCATGCGCATGCGCCAGATCGACGACCCGCTGCTTGCCGACCGCATGCACGACCTGGAAGACCTCGCGAATCGCCTGCTGCGGATCGTCTCGGGCCAGCTCGGCACGGCAGCGTCGATGGGCCTCAGGAACGACGCGATCCTCATTGCGCGCAACCTTGGCCCGGCCGAACTGCTCGAATACGATAGACGGCGACTGAAGGGCGTGGTGCTCGAGGAAGGCTCGCTCACCAGCCACGTCGTCATCGTCGCGCGCGCCATGGGTGTGCCGGTGCTGGGCCGTGTGCGGGGCCTGCGCGGTGCCGTGCGCGAGGGCGACCAGTTGCTGCTCGACGCCGACCAGGCCACCTGCACCGTGCGCCCGTCGACCGGCTCGCTCGAAGCGTTCGACGCGCGCTTCGCCAAGAGCCGGGAGCGTCAGGCGATCTATGCCGGCATGCGTGACGTGCAGCCGACAACGCGTGACGGCGCCCGCATCAACGTGATGATCAACGCGGGGCTGCGCGACGACGTCGTCAACCTCAACCTCACCGGCGCCGACGGCATCGGCCTGTTCCGCACTGAGTTCCAGTTCCTCGTCTCGGCGACGCTTCCCCAGCGCGAGAAGCAGACCCGCCTCTATCGCGACGTGCTCGACGCGGCGGGGGATCGCCCGGTGGTGTTCCGCACGGTCGACATCGGCGGCGACAAGACGCTGCCCTACCTGCGCCACGACGACGG
The DNA here is from genome assembly GCF_000281975.1 of Novosphingobium sp. AP12. GTDB lineage: Bacteria > Pseudomonadota > Alphaproteobacteria > Sphingomonadales > Sphingomonadaceae > Novosphingobium. The sequence continues at coordinate 33,951 of NZ_AKKE01000175.1, forward strand.
CGAGGGCGAGGAAAACCCGGCGATGGGCTGGCGCGCGCTGCGCGTCGCGCTCGAACGCGACGGTCTGCTCAAGGTCCAGGCGCGCTCGCTGCTGGAGGCGGCGGCCGGCCGCAAGCTCAACGTCATGTTCCCGATGGTTGCCGAGCCGTGGGAGTTCGACGCCGCCAAGGCCGTGTTCGACGGCCAGCTCGACTACCTGCGCAAGCGCAAGAAAGTGCTGCCCGAGGCGATCCGCTACGGCGTGATGCTGGAAGTGCCGGCGCTCGCCGAGCAGCTCGACCTGCTGGCGCCGAAGATCGCCTTCCTCTCGATCGGCACCAACGACCTGACGCAGTTCCTGTTCGCGGCCGACCGTTCCAACCCCAAGCTGGCGGAACGCTACGACTGGCTGAGCCCGGCGATCCTGCGCTTCCTGCGCAGGGTGGTCCGCACGCTCGACGGCACCGGCGTGGACATCAGCGTCTGCGGCGAGATGGGCGGGCGCCGGCTTGAGGCGCTGGCGCTGCTGGGCCTGGGCATCCGCCGCATGTCGATCACCCCGGCCGCGATCGGCCCGATCAAGGAGCTGGTAGGCAAGGTCGACCTCGGCGAGATCACCAAGGCCATGGAAGGCTGGATGACGTCGCCGCCGGCCGACATGCGCGCGGCCATGGTCGCCTGGGCCGCCGAGCGGGACATCCCCGTCGACTGAGGCCGGCCGATTTCGGCCGCAATCGGTTGATGCGGAGGTTTACCGCAGAATTTTCGGGCGATTGACTGCCGACTGATTGACTTTGCAGCGTCAGACGGTTTGGTTAGGTCGAGGTCAGGTCGCAACACACATCGCTTCTGGAGCGGAATGGAAAACGTCGAATCCCAAGGTCGTGCGCCCGCGTCGCAAAGCGTCGGAAGCCAGCTTCGCGGAGCCCGCGAAGCCGCCGGGCTCAGCCGCGCGGACATCGCATCGAAGACCAAGGTCGCCGAACGCCATCTCCTGGCCATCGAGGAAGACCGCTTGGGCGACCTCGCCGCGCGGACCTATGCGGTGGGTTTTGCGCGCGCCTATGCCCGTGCGGTGGGATTGAGCGAGAACGTCATCGCCGCGAAAGTGCGCGAACAGCTCGACAGCGAAGTGGTCGAGCGCCCGCAGACCATCACCAGTTTTGAGCCCGGCGATCCCGCACGCGTGCCGACCCGGCGCCTCGCTTGGGTCGCAGCAGCGGGCGTGGTGGTCGCGGTGGCAGTATTGCTGATATTCTGGAGCAGCTTCCTCTCGCCCGAGGGCCAGCTGCCCGACCTCGTCGCCGACAAGGCGGAGACGCCCGGCGGCACATCCGCGCCCGTCGCTTCCGCGCCGCCTCCACCGCCCCCCGTGCCCGCCTCCGGCCCGGTCGTGCTGACCGCCACCGGCGACCAGGTCTGGGTCAAGGTGACCGACAGTACCGGCGCGCAGGTGCTGCAGAAGGAACTGGCAAAGGGCGAAAGCTGGACGGCTCCCGCCGGCGTGCCGGGGCTGCAGCTGCGCACCGGGCGCCCCGATGCGCTACAAGTCTCGGTCGGCGGCAAGGCCTTGCCCCCGCTCGATACGGAGCCGCGCCTGATGTCGGGCGTCTCGCTCGCCGCAGCCGACCTACTGGCCCGCGCCAATCCGGCCTCGGCGGGCAGCACCGTGCCTGTGCCTGCGCCTCCTGCATCCTTGCCGACGACGAACACCGCGCCGGGCCAGCCTCAGGTCCAGGCGCCAACGCGGCGTCCTACCGCGCGCAATGCTCCCGCGGCGACGACGGGGCGAAGGCCGACCGAGGCGCCGACGCCGGAATCGCTGCTGCCGGCTTCGCTTTCCACGACTTCCAACTGACCCTGGCTCGACAGGCGGGGGCTGTTTCGGGCAACACCGCCGGATGGTCCAATTGGTTAATTCCCGGTTCTGCCAGCCGCTGCCAAAGCGGCGCGGCGGAATGTCCGGCACGGAGTTGATTTGGCGATGATACGTACCCTTGGGACACGTCCCCTAGGCGCAATGCGCAGCGCACACTGGCTGGCCACGGCTGCCGCGGCGGCGATCCTCGTCGGCGGGGCGGCTCCGGCCTTCGCGCAGGACGCCAACACCAGTGCACGCCTGAACAAGGTCGAAGGCGAAGTGCGCGCGCTGCAGCGCAAGGTCTTCCCCGGCAACGACGGCAAGTATTTCGAGCCCGAGATCACGACGCGGCCCGCTCCGGTGACAACGCCAGGTGGCCCCGCCAGCACGCCGGTGAGCGACCTGCTCACTCGCATGGACTCGGTGGAGGCGCAGATGGCGCGGCTGACCGCGCAGGTCGAGCAGAACACCAATCGCATCAGCCAGCTCGAGGAAAAGCTCGCGGGCGGTGTTCCTGCCGCTGCGCCGATCCTCGCTCCGCCCCCTGCGTCGCAGAGCAATCTGGATGCGATGAGCGGCGGGACCTCCGCTCGCCCGGCGACTGGCCCGTCCGTCCCGGCTAACACCCCTGCGGCCCGCCCATCGACGCCTCCTGCGGCAACCCCGGCGCCCAAGCCCGTTGCCGCGCCGTCCTCGCGGGTCGAGGCGGTGAAGGCCATCGTCAAGCCCCAGAGCGCGGACGCCGCCGACGACGAGTACAGCTATGGCTACCGCCTGTGGGAAGCGAAGTTCTACCCCGAGGCGCAGCAGCAGCTGAAGCTCTACCTGGAAAAATACCCCAAGCACGCCCGCGCCAGCTGGGGCCGCAACCTGCTCGGCCGGGCCTACCTTGACGACAACAACCCGAGCGAAGCGGCCAAGTGGTTCCTCCAGAACTTCCAGACCGACAAGCGCGGCGATCGTGCGCCCGACAGCCTGCTCTACCTCGGCGTTTCGATGAAGCAGCTCAAGGACACCAAGCGCGCCTGCATCGCGCTTGCCGAGTTCAGCGAGACTTACGCCAGCGAGGCCGCAGGCCGCCTGAGCGGGCTCTACAACAGCACGCGCAGTGGGCTCACCTGTAGCTGATGCGGGCGCTGCCGACCGGTTCCGCGCCGGTCTGGCGGCGATCTGGGCCGAAGGCGTCGATGAAGCGCGCGCGCGGCTGGGCGTGGCCGTGTCGGGCGGGCCAGACAGCCTAGCGCTTCTCCTGCTCGCCAACGCCGCGCTGCCGGGGCGGGTAGATGCGGCTACCGTCGACCATGGCCTGCGCCCTGAAAGCGCAGAGGAAGCGGCGGAAGTCGCGAAGGTTTGCATCGGTCTCGGCGTTCCCCATGCCGTTCTGCGGGTCAAAGTCGGGCCCGGCAATATTCAGGCGGAGGCACGGGCGGCGCGCTACGGTGCGCTGGCGGAATGGGCCGCCGTGCAGGGCCTCGCCGCACTTGCTACCGGGCACCAGGCCGATGACCAGGCGGAAACGCTCATCATGCGCCTCAACCGGGCCAGTGGCCTCGCGGGCCTAGCGAGCGTGCGTTCGCGCGGCGTCGTGCCCGGCTCGGACCTGCCGCTGCTGCGGCCTGTGCTGGACTGGCGGCGCGCGGAACTGGGTGAGGTCGTGCGCGGCGCCGGCCTCATAGCGGTCGAGGACCCCAGCAACACCAACGACCGGTTCGACCGGGTGCGTGTCCGCAAGGCGCTGGCCGATGCTGACTGGCTCGACGTACGCGCCATTGCCCAAAGCGCCGCGAACCTCGCGGAGGCGGACGCCGCGCTGGACTGGATGGCCGCGCTCGAATGGCGCTCCTGTGTCAAAAAGGAGCCGATGGGACTGAAGTATCGCCCGCAGGCGCCGCGCGCGGTGGCCTTGCGCGTGGTTGCCCGGATCGTGCGCGAACTCGACGAGGAGGCGCGCGGCGGCGCGATCTCGCGGCTGGTAGAGAGCCTCGTCGCAGGGCGTCCCGCCTCGATCGGTGCCCTTGTAGCACGGCCCAATTCGGGCGGCTGGAGCTTTGCGAAGGCCCCGGTGCGCGCGGTGAAGCCCGGGAAATAAGGTCTACCCGCCGACGAGGCTGTCGCCCATGCCGACCTGCTTGCCGCGCGTGATGTAGACCTTGTCGCCTAGATGAGTGGTCGCGAACAGCTTGGCGGCGAAGTCGTTGGGCATGCCCACGCAGCCGTGGCTCGCATAGCCGAGTTCGACGTTCGATCCGTGCAGCGTGATGCCGTCGTCGGTCAGGCGCTGCATGAAGGGCATCGGCGCGCCGGTGTAGATGTTTGAGACGTGGTCCCTGTCCTTTTGCGTGATCGGATAGACGCCGAGCGGGGTCGGCTTGTCCTCCGTCCCGAGCAGCACGGCTGTGGCGCCGATCTCGTAGCCGGCGCGGAACACCGAAAGGACGCGCGCCTCCAGGTCGACGGTCACGACGATCGGGCCGGCGGGCACGTTCTTGTCGTCCCAGTGCCACTGCCCGTACTTGATCGGCCCGTTGATCGGTAGGATCCGCTTGATGACGAAGGGCTCGTCCTTCTTTGGAATTGGCGCCGGAGCGGGCTTCGCGGCCGCGACCTTGGGCTGCGTCAGCTTGGCCTCGGCAAGCGAGGCGGGCTCCGGCTTGCCAGGCGATGCGGCGACGACCAGCACCCCGGCGATGGTAGCCAGGGCGACGAAGCCCGAGGCGAGGAGGATGCGCGCGTCCACGTTGATTGTCCGATTCGTTAGGCCGGGTGATCCTGACAGGTCGGCCTTATCATCGCGTAAATGACGGCCCAGCGCCAGTCATGCGGAAGCCATGTCAGCTAACCGTCCTTGCGAGTGATGCCTTCGCGCAGGATCGAGTTCGCCAGTTCAGCCACTTCATCGGCCGAGGCGTCTTCCGACCAGACCGCGTAGCGAAGGCCCAGGAACACATTCATGCCCATGATGGCCCAGGCATGCGCTTCGCCCAGGTCCTCGCGCAGTTCGCCCTTGCGAATGCCTTCGGCGAGGCGCTCGTGGATACGGCGGGCGGTGTTGCGGTAGTGGAGGCGGAAGCTGTCCGGATTGACGAACTCGGCCTCGTCGATGATGCGGTAGATTTCCTTGTGCTCGCTGGCGAAGCGCAGGAACCCGGTGAGCGAAGCGCGTTCGGTCTCCAGCGCGGGCAGGTCCTGCTGGCGGGCGCTCAGCGCAGCCTCGCGGACCTTGCTGCTGAGGTCGTCGACCAGCGCGCGGAAGATTTCGTCCTTGGAATTGAAGTACGTATAGAAGCTGCCCAGCGCCGTGCCCGCGCGCTTGGTGATCGCGGTGATGGACGCCTCGTGGAAGCCGCGTTCGCCGAACTCCAGCGCTGCTGCGTCCAGCAGCTTGCGCAAGGTTCGCCGTCCGCGTTCGGTGCGGGGCGCCTTGTCGGGAAGGGCTTGTCCTGTGGTCATCGCGACACAGCTAGACGGCTCCTTCGGCCTTGGCAAACATTCAAAGTTGAAACATGGTTCAACTATCAATATGAGGGTCGCTAACAAGAAGCGACCATGGGAGAGACTACGATGCGCAAGGCGCGATTCCTCGCGATTTCCTCGAGCATGCTGGCCATTTGCGGCGGGCTGACGACGGTCCCGGCGATGGCCCAGGAAGCCCCACCTGCTGCGCAAAGCCCGGCCGAGCAGACTGGCGGCGACATCATCGTCACGGCCCGCCGCCGCGAGGAACGCCTCGTCGACGTGCCGATCGCCGTCACCAGCTTCAGCGCTGACCAGCTCGAAAAGTCGGGCGCGATCGACGTCACGGAGATAGCCCAGAGCGCACCTAACGTGACATTGGAGCCCTCTCGCGGCACCAACTCGACCCTTTCGGCCTTCATCCGCGGCGTCGGCCAGCAGGACCCGGTCTCCGGCTTCGAGCAGGGCGTCGGCATCTATCTCGACGACGTCTACCTCAACCGTCCCCAGGGCGCCGTGCTCGACATCTACGACGTCGAGCGCATCGAAGTGCTGCGCGGGCCGCAGGGCACGCTCTACGGGCGCAACACCATCGGCGGCGCGGTCAAGTACGTGACCAAGCAGCTGCCGCAGGACCTGTCCGTCAAGGTCAAGGGCACTTACGGCACTTACGACCAGGCCGACCTCGTCGTCACCGCATCGGCGCCGGTGAACGACCTCGTGCGCATCGGCGGTTCGGCGGCGCGGCTGTCGCGCGGGGGCTTCGGCACCAACCTAACCACGGGCGAGGACAACTACGACAAGGACATCTGGGCGGGCCGCGCCAGCGTCGACATCGGCGGCTACGGCGAGCCGGTGCTGATCCGGATCTCGGGCGACTACACCAAGGACAAGTCCAACGCGCGCGGCGGCCACCGACTGATCCCCGGCTACGCCTCGGGCGCGCCGGTGCTGGACGACGTATACGACACGCGCGGCGGCCTCATCGACCCGAAACAGGAGGTCGAGGCTTACGGCCTTGCCATCAATGCCTCCGCCGAACTGACCGACCGCATCACGTTCCGCTCGATCAGCGCCTGGCGCAAGGACGACAGCGCCTCGCCGATCGACTTCGACGCGCTGCCTGCGGTCGATCTCGACGTGCCGGCCTATTACCGCAACGAGCAGGTCAGTCAGGAATTCCAGCTGCTCTACGATGATGGCGGCATGGTGCAGGGCATGATCGGCGGCTATTACCTCGGCGCCAAGGCCGACACCCAGTTCGACACCCGCCTCTTCACCGCCATCAATGGCCTGACCGCCTTCACGCAGGCCAACGTCGACACCGAGACGTTCGCGGTGTTCGGGGACTTCACTTTCGACTTCACCGAGCAGTTCAGCCTCTCGCTCGGCGGGCGCTACACCTGGGACGAGCGCAAGGCGCAGATCCTGCGCCAGAACTACCTCGGCGGGGGCTCTCCGGTGTTCGGCGGGGCGGGCGTGCCGCTCGGCGCCGCCAGCACCGACTTCTCGGGCAAGGCCAAGTTCGAGAAGTTCACGCCCCGCGCCTCGATCAGCTTCAAGCCGAGCCCTGACCACAACCTCTACGCAAGCTACAGCCAGGGCTTCAAGGGCGGCGGCTTCGACCCGCGCGGCGTCGGCGTCAACGCGCCCGCGGCGACGCCGGGCCGCCCGACCGACGCCGAGATTTCCGACTACCTGAGCTTCGAGCCCGAGACGGTCGACAGCTACGAGATCGGCTACAAGGGCAACCTCTTCGGCGGCGTGCTCTACATCGCGGCGGCGGCGTTCCACATGGACTACAAGGACGTGCAGATCCCGGGCTCGGCGGGTTGCACCGTGGGCGGTCTGCCGACGTTCTGCGGCGTCATCACCAATGCGGGCAAGGCGAAGTTCAACGGCTTCGAACTCGAAGCGACCGGCCGCCTTGCACAGGACTTGGCGATGGCGGGTGACCGGCTCAGCCTGTCCGGCTCGCTCGGCTACATCGACGCGCAGTACAAGGAATATATCGCCAACATCGCCGGGGTGCCGACCGACGTGGCGGACAACCGCAAGGTCCAGAACACGCCCAAGTGGACCGGCAGCGCCACCCTCGCCTACAATACGCCGGTGGGCGAGGGCGACGTGAACTTCAGCACGACCTATTCGTATCGCGGCAAGACCTACCAGTTCGAGATCCCCAACCCATACCTCGACCAGAATGGCTACGGCCTGCTGGACGCCAGCCTCGTCTACACCGCGCCGGGCGGGCGCTGGAGCCTGGGCGTCCACGGCAAGAACCTGTTCGACAAGCGCTACAAGACCTCGGGCTACACGTTCCTCGCCGCCAACCCGGTCACCGGAGAGCTGCTGACGAGGCCCAACGGGCAATTCGTGCCGACGCTCGGCACCGAGGGCACGCTGACCACCTTCTACGGCAATCCGCGCCAGGTCTTCGCGACCGCGACGCTGGAGTTTTGAGGGCCAATGTCTCCACCCAAGACTTTCGTCATTCCCGAGAGGGAACCCAGCTGATTTCGGTTCAGATTGCATTGTCATCAGATGGGTCCCCGCCTTCGCGGGGATGACGAAGAACGGGGGCGGTGGACCGGGCTCGCGGTACAGCCGCGCAGGAAAGGGATATCTCATGGACTATCGCGTCCACCGCTATCGCAGTGCCGACGGCCGGCTCGAGCTTGCCGCGCGGGACTATCCGGCGGCGCGCGCCGATGCGCCGGTACTGCTGATGATGCACGGCCTCACCCGCAACAGCGCCGACTTCGAGCCGCTCGCCGCGCGGCTTGCTGGGCGCTACCGGATGATCGTGCCGGACCAGCGCGGGCGCGGCCTGTCGCAGTGGGACGCGGACCCCGCGCAGTACCGCCCCGACGTCTATGCGCAGGACATGCTGGCGCTTGTGGACGACCTTGGCATTACCCGCGCGGCGCTCGTCGGCACCTCGATGGGTGGGCTGATGGCGCTCGCCATGAACGCGCTGCGACCGGGCTTGGCGCAGGCGGCGATCTTCAACGACATTGGCCCGGTGCTCGAACCCTCCGGCCTCGCGCGCATCCAGGGCTACGTCGGCCCGGCGGGCGCCATGGCCGACTGGACCGCGGCCGCCGCGCGCACCCGCGCCATCAACGCCCCGGCCTTCCCGGACTACGGCGGCGCGCAGTGGGACGCCTTCGCCCGCCGGATCGCGCGGGCTAATGCCGACGGCACCGTCTCCTTCTCCTACGACCCCGCGATCGCGCAAGGCTTGGCGGGCGACGATCCCGAGGCGGTGCCGCCCGATCTCTGGCCGCTGTGGGACCTGTTCGATGCCGTCCCGGTGCTGGTGGTGCGCGGCGCGCTCTCCGACCTGCTGAGCGCCGCCACCGTCGCCGAGATGGCGCGCCGGCACGCCGGGCCTTATGCAAGCGTGGAAGTACCGCGCGTCGGCCATGCGCCGATGCTCGACGAGCCGGCAGCGCTGGCCGCGATCGAGGCGTTTCTGGCGGAGCATGCGGGGAGAGGGGCGTGATGGCAGGGCTCACCCGCCCCGCCTTCGCGGGGATGACGAAATGAGGTCGGGAATGAAAATGCAGCCCGTGGACAATGCAGTGATCCCCCCTGCGGCCGCCCGCACCGGAGCCTCGCCCAACCTCGTGCTGGGAATGTTGCTGCTCGTCTATATCTTCAACTTCGTGGACCGACAGATTCTCTCGATCCTCGCGGCGCCGATCCAGGCCGACCTGGGGCTCGACGACGCGCAGCTCGGCATGCTGGGCGGCCTCGCCTTCGCGATCCTCTATTCGACGCTTGGGGTCCCGCTGGCGTGGCTGGCCGACCGCACCAGCCGGTCCTGGGTCATCACCGGATCGCTGGTGCTGTGGAGCCTGTTCACCTCGGCCTGCGCGCTGGCGCAGGGGTTCTGGCACATCTTCGCCGCGCGCGTGGGCGTCGGCATCGGCGAGGCGGGCGGCGTCGCCCCCAGCTACGCGGTGATCGGCGACCATTTCCCCAGCCACCGCCGCGCGCTGGCGCTTTCGATCTATTCGCTGGGCATCCCGCTCGGCTCGGCGGCTGGCGTGCTGGCGGGGGGGTACGTGGCGCAGGCGGTGGACTGGCGTACGGCATTTTTGGTCGTCGGCCTCGCCGGTATCCTGATCGCCCCGCTGTTCAAGCTGGTGGTGCGGGACCAGCCACGCGCCGCGCGCACCGCCACCGATGCGCCAGCGATCCGCTTCGGCGAAGTCGCCCGGACGCTGGCCGGCAAACGCGCGTTCTGGCTGCTGAGCTTCGGCGCCGCTTCCAGTTCGATGCTCGGCTATGGTCTCATGTTCTGGCTGCCGAGCCTGCTCCAGCGCAGTTTCGGGCTCGACCTCGTCCATACCTCGTGGTTCATCGGCGCGGTGCTGCTGCTGGGCGGCTGCGTCGGTGTGCTGGCCGGCGGCGCGCTGGCGGACCGGCTGGGGAAGGGCGACCGCGTCTGGTACGGCCGCGTGCCCGCCATTGCCTTCGTCTGCGCAGTGCCGCTCTTCGCCGGCGGCATCTGGACCTCCAGCGTGCCGCTGGCCTTCCTGATGTTCCTAGTGCCCCAGGCGCTCGCCTACTTTTGGCTCGGCCCGGTGACGAGCGCCGTGCAGCACCTCGTCGAGCCTCCCGCGCGCGCGACTGCCTCGGCGTTGTTCCTGCTCATCAACAACCTCATCGGCCTCGGCGGCGGCATCTACGCGCTGGGCGCGCTGTCGAAGGCGCTGGCGCCGGTGTGGGGCGCGGAATCATTGCGCTACTCGATGCTCTTCGCGTTAGTCCTCTACCTCATCGCGGCCGCACTGATGACCCTCGCCGGGCCGGCGCTGCGCAATGAATGGGTCGCGGAGAAATAGGCAAGGGCTCGGGTTTGCACCGAGCCGCCCGCCAAGCGAGACACATTAAAACACGTTAATTGCATTAGCCGAATATTGAATCGGCAAATCCCGGTGGTAATCACCCAAGATGCGCCGGATTATTCATGTCTTATGTCTTTGGATCAATGGCTTAAGGCGCTGGAATTGCGCGCACGGCTATGCCAGGTGCACGCGCAAGTCTCCCTGCACGGCCTGCTGGCTCGACACCCAAGATCTGAACGCGCGCGGCGGAGCAAGAGCGCCAGGCGGCGCCCGCTCTAGACTGTCCTTCGATGTGCGGAAATGGTGCCGGCTACAGGATTCGAACCCGTGGCCCCCTGATTACAAATCAGGTGCTCTACCAACTGAGCTAAGCCGGCATGCCCTAAGGCAAGTCCGGCGCCCTTACCGCGAGCGGGGGGCGCCGGTAAAGCCTAAACCTTTAGGGTCAGAAAACCGCGTGGGGCGCGTCTTCCTTCATCATGGCCTGACGGACCAGCGGGATCGGCGGGGGGGGGGGGGGGGGGGGG
>NZ_AKKE01000176.1 GCF_000281975.1 Novosphingobium sp. AP12
CGGCGGTGGTGCCCCGCCGATCCTCACCGACGAGGGCTGGCTGACGCTGTGGCACGGTGTCGAGCCCAAGGAGATCGTGGGCATCTACCGCACTTACTGGTCGCTGCTGGACAAGGACGATCCGAGCGTGGTGCTGCGCACCCGGCACGAACCCCTGCTGGAGGCAGACCCTGATCTCACGCGCCCGATCGAGGACCTGATGTACCTGCGCGACGTGGTGTTCACCACCGGCATCGCCGAGGTCGGCGACCACTACGTCGTCGCCTCGGGGGAGGCCGACCTCGCCTGCCGGATCACGCACGTTCCCAAGGCGACGTTCCGGGCCTGACCGCCGGGGTCATGCCCCCCGGACGGCCGCCCAGATGATCGGCCCCGCGTTCGCCGCGCCGACGTCGTTGTGGTTTTTGATGAAACTGTCGGCGAGGACGTTGGTGACCCGGCCTTTCCTGGCGTCGGGAACCACGCCGAGAGCGCCGGTCAGCTGGAACACCTCCGCGGCCACCAGACGCTGGGCGCCATTGGCTCCGAGACCGCCATGGCTGTCGCCGGGCCCGCCGATGATCCGCGAAAGCGCCACGCCGGCCGCCACTTCGCCAGATGCCAGCGAGGCGACAGCGTAGAAGAACCCCACCGCCGTGTCGTTGTGGGTATGAGTGACGATGATCGGCCCATCAACCTTGCCTGCCGTGATCACGCCCCGGAACGCGCCGGTCGGCCTGGCCGCGCTGAAGGCGTTGTGGGAGAAGGCAGCTTGTAACAGGGTGAGGCTGGCGACCTTGCGCTGATCTAGTTTGTTCGCAGCCGCCGTCACCAGCCGCGCGCCGAAGCTGTGTCCGATCAAATGAATGCGCACCTCGGCCGGGCACCGCGCATCCAGTATCCCCGCCAGCGCCTTGCCGACGGTGCCCGCCCGCGCCTTCATCTCGTAGTAGGTGAACTGGTTGAACAACCGGGCCACGCCCGCGCGTCCGCCGGTGAGCCAACGCTTGAACGCACCCCCGATCGCGCTTCCCAGGCCGGCAGCGTCGCCCCCGTCATTGTCGCCCACGGGCGGGGAGGGCAGCGGCGGCGGAGGCACGAGTTCCTCTACGAGATCGCCGCCCGGGGTCTTGAACAGCGGGGCATGTTCCTTCCTTTCGGCGGCATGGCCGCCGGCAGGGCGCACGGCATCGCGCAGTTGCTCGACCAGGGCGTCTGCGGCTTCGCTGCCCTTGGCCGCAGCCCTGGCGTTCCCGACGAAGGCGCCGATGTTCGGGATCCCCAGCTCGGCCGCGACTTCGGCGGCGTATTTCTCCAGCTCCGCGCGGGAGAGGTCGGTCGCCGCGCCCGCATCCGCCGCACCGCCCATGTCCGGGTCGACGAAATCGTCGGGCAGGAGAGTCAGGTCGGACCTGAACCGGAACGACGGCCAGGATATGCCCACCACGGCGAAGCGGCGCACCGGCAGCACCGGTCCGGCCGCCGCCAGCATGCCTTCGACGAAGCCTGCATACAGCGCTCGCGCGTCGTCCTCGTCGTTCTTCCAGCCATGGCTGAGAACCAGCAGGTCCGTCGTCCCGTCGGGAAACAAAGGGTCCTTGCGGGTGAGGCAGTCTCCGTCCTTGTCGAATGCCAGCATGCGAAAGGGTAGTCCGCTGAGTTCGTCCACGGGTCCGCTCCTTCAGATCGATTGCATGGCGCGCATCAGGTCGATGAGGCCGGCGCCCTGGAAATCGACCTTGCGCTTCAAGTCGGTGCAGCTGTTCACGAAGATCTGCTTTACCTTCTCCGTCTCACCGCGGAACTCCCGCCGCACGGACAGCAGAGCGGCGATCGCGCCGGAGACGTGCGGGGCGGCCATGCTGGTTCCGCTCAATTCACGGTAAAGCGCGGCGTCCTCGGGCAATGCACTCTCGTCTTCCATGCGGTCGAGCAGATCGCCCGCCTTGACTGAGCCCCGGGGCACGCACGAAAGTATCTGTTCGCCGGGCGCCACCAGGTCCGGCTTCATCCGGCCGTCGGCGGTCGGCCCGCGCGACGAGAAGTACGACACTCCGTAGCGATGCGGCTCCTCTCCGTGCGTCGCCCCCACGGTAATCGCCATTTCCGCGTTGCCGGGATCGTTGATGGACTGGTCGAGCCCGATGCGCTTGCCGGACGTCCTTCCCTCCGGCGTCAGCAGCGCGGCCCCGTCGTTGCCCGCTGCCGCGACGACTACGACGCCGCTGCGCGCTAGGCGATTGACCGCTGTACAGAGCGGCGAATGGCCCGCCGCGAAGAGCTCCGCGTCGAATGCATAACCGACCGAGAGATTGACCCCGTGCACGCGGATCAACCGGCCGTGCGTGTTGACCTCTTCCAAATACTCCAGAGCTGAGATCAGGTTGCTGGCCCTGCCGTTGCCGGCGTCATCCAGCACCTTCAGGCTCATGATCTTGGCCAGCGGCGCCACCCCGGTGAGCGAGCCCGGAAGGTTCTGGACCTCGGCGACGACGTCCCGCTTTTCGGAAACCCGCCGCGCGACGAGCCGCAGGGCTTCTGGGCCCGCCTTGTCCTGCAGCATCCCGGTAGTGGGCCCTTCGCGCGGCCTTTCCTCTTTTAGCCGGGTCTCGCCTGCGATGATGCCGGCGACGTGGGTTCCGTGGCCATAGGCGTCCTCCAACGCCTTGCCTTGCTCGAGGTTCGCGTCGGTGAAATCGCGGTGCTTGAGCCCAGCGTCCAACACGGTCGTCTGGTGGCGCTGAAAGTGAAGGTGCCCCGCATCCACGCCGCTGTCGGCGACAGCCCATACGATCTCCTCGCCCGAGGACTTGTAGACCGTGAAGCAGGCATCGCCCTTGATCGTCCGCACCGACCTGTTCATCAGCGGCTTGAGCTCCTCGTCCGGCCAGATGCGGAAGATCGGGCTGGGCGACGTGGTCCGCACCTTGTCCTCGATGGCATGCAGCTGTTTTTCCGAAAGGGCTGCGAAGACGTTATAGATGCTGCGTCTGGTGTCGATATCCTCGGGCGACGCGCCCTGCTCGGCAAGCCATTGGGCAGCGACGCGCTGCGCCTCCGCTATGCCGGCCGGGTAATTGACGTTGAGCTCCACGATGGTCGGCGCCGTGGGCGCCGCCGCATCTTCCGTGCCGCCCGGTTCCGTCTGCAATGCCTGCATGATGGCGGGCGACACCACGTAGCGGGCAAGGTTCAGCGTGATCCGGTCCTGATCGTCGGCCCCCATCTTTTCAGGCATCAGTTATCTCCCGTTCCCGCGCCGGTGTCGGCCGGCATGCCTTTCACGATGTCGTAGGGTTCAGTCTGCGCCGCCCTCCAGCGGCCGAAATTGATCAGGCACTTTATGAAGATCGGGGGAAAGGGAATGTCCTGCTCGGTGCTGCGCCACTGTGCGCAGGTCGGCCCATCCTCGCCAGGGTAGTGATGGTCCGCATAACCGCGCGCGGTCACCAGCTTCACCGCGCCCCGTTCGCCCCCGAAGCGCAGCACGCGGTCGACCGAAAAGTTGTAGACCTGGTCGACCAGTATGTCCTTGCTGCGATTGGCAAGTTGCAGCAGGTCCCATCGCTCGCCCCGCCGGGCCGGGGAATCGGCAGTGTAGATCGGCACCCGCATGTCCCCGTTCACGACCACGGCGGTGTCGATCCGCGGTCCACGGGCGATCGCAGGGTTACCCGCGGCGTCGAGCACTTCCTCGAGGAACACGCCGAACCGGGCACCGCCGTCCATGTACATGTGCGGGTTGAGCGCCGGCAGCTGGGCGTTGTTGAAGAACACCGGCTCGGCTTCCAGCGGTTCGGAAGAGCTGGCGATCAGGACGTCGATGTAGCAGGCCTGCGCCGCCCGGAAGCCTTCGGTCCCTGCACTCGCCTGCCGCGCGAGGTCCACCATGTCGACCGCGTAGGCATCGCCGGTGTCGACGTCGATGACACCGACGTAGAGCCCGCGCGAGGCGTCTCCAGCGGCGGCGATGCGTGCCATCGTGTCCGGATCGAGCAGCAGTTCGAGCCGGCGGCGCAGCGGCGCGAAATCCCCTGCCGCGCCCCGCCGCGCCGCCGTGACGAGACCGCCTCGCCGCAGGATGACGGACTCCGAGCGCGTGACCGTATAGGCGCGCGGCAAGTCGTCGATGAAGCGGCGTCCCTCGCCTGGCCGGGCATCGCCTTCGGCCAGTGCGAGATCGTTGGTGGGGCTGTATATACTCGCCCTTCCAGCGGGCACCTCCTGGTCTCCGACGAACACGAAGCTGGCTTGTAGCGCCCCCGTGCTGACGCCGGTAACCACGCGGTAGACCGGCCTGTCAGGCAGCGCGTGGAGGAAGCCGGCCCCGAACGAGCCCCATTTGCCCCCGCCGGACAGTACCAGATGGTTGATCGTGGTCCCACGGGCCGCCTCAAGCTGGGCGTTACCCCGCGCGTTGGCCTCTATGGCCGCGCTATACGTGGGCCCGGAGGCACGAGCCACGTCCATGCCGGCCCCGCGGTCGAGCTTGACGGGCAGGAGGCGCGGCGAGCAACTGCTGGTGTGGATACGTTGCTGCGCGCAGCCGGCAACTCCGAAAGCCAGGCTCAGCCCGAGCAGGAGCTGCCAGACGAGCGAAGCGAGAAAAGGGTCTCGCCCGCGGGCGACCCTCGAGATACACGTCCCCCCGCCAGCCTTGGCAACCTGTTCCATATCCCTCCACGAAATGCGATCGAGCCGTAGAACTCTCAAGTAACGGCCGCCGGCCGAAATCTTGAATTCCACCACCAACGATAATCGCGACTCCGAAGGATCGGATATTTCCCAAAGGTATATTTCCCGCCGATCTTTTGAGCAATGTCTTAATACGTGTAGACAAATCCACTCATATTCATCGACACACCTATTGGGCGGTCGCCAGCCGTAAATGCGTATCGAGGAAGTCCAGGAACGCCCGTATACGCGAGGCGAGCCGCTGGTGCCCGACATAGAGAGCGTGGATGTCCTCATGGTCACCGGGATTGAACGCGCGCAGGATCTCCACGAGGCGGCCCGAGCCAAGGTCGGCGCTGACGTGGAAACGGCCGAGCCGCGCGATACCGCCGCCGGCCCTGGCCATCAGGCGAACCACCTCCCCCGAATTGCCGAGGAACGCGCCGCCCACCGGACGTTGCGCAACGGCGCCGTCGATCAGGAAAGGCCAGGTGTCGACTGAGCGGCGGAAGCTGAACTGCAGGCACGAATGCGCTGAAAGATCGCGCGGATGGGCGGGCTCGCCGCGCTCGGTCAGATAATCCGGGCTGGCAACGACCGCCATCGTGCTGCGCCCCAGCTTCTTCGCCTTGAGTCCGGTGTCGCGCAGCGGGCCGATCCGGATCGCGATGTCAGCCCGCTCTTCCACCAGATCGACCAGCGTGTCGGACAGGGCCAGGTTGACGACCACGTCTGGATAGAGCGCCTGGAATCGCGGGAGGATGGGGAGCAGACACTGCGTACCGAAGGGCACCGAGGCGTTGATCCGCAGCGGCCCGCGCGGTGCCTCGTCAACCCGGCCGAAGCCGCGTTCGACTTCGTCGATCTCCGCGACCAGTCCCGCCACGCGTGCCCTGTATACCTCGCCCTCCGCAGTCAGAGCCAGCGCCCGCGTCGTGCGAGACACCAACTGGGCGCCCAGCCTTGCTTCGAGCCGGGCGACCGCTCGGCTCACTGCCGAAGGCGTCAGCCGCAGGGCCTTCGCGGCCGACGCAAAGCTGCCGCCTTGCGCGACGGCGAGGAATATCTGCATTTCGCCGAAGCGGTTGTCCATCTGCCATCCGTGCGTTTCAATCACTTCTGAGATGCCTGCTTGCGACCTGTTCATCAATAGCGACCCGACCTACATTCCCGCTCAACGCAATCAAGGAACCGTCCCCATGGATCTCAAGCTTTCCGGCAAGACCGCCCTCGTCACCGGCTCGACCGCCGGCATCGGCCTCGCCATCGCCGAACGCCTCGCGCAGGAAGGCGTCGAAGTCGTCATCTCCGGCCGCAATCAGGCCAAGCTCGACGAAGCCGCCGCCAGGGTCGGCGCCTTGGGCAAGGTCCGCGCCGTGCTCGCCGATCCGGGGACGGCCGAAGGCGCCGCCACTCTGATCGCCGCCGCGCCGGACGTCGACATCCTCGTCAACAACCTCGGCATCTACGAGGCGAAGTCCTTCACCGACATCACGGACGAGGACTGGCACCGGTTCTTTGAGATCAATGTCGTCAGCGGTGCGCGCCTGGCCCGCCATTACTTCCCCCGGATGCTGGCGAAGGACTGGGGCCGTGTGATCTTCATCGCCAGCGAGAGCGGCCTCGTCATCCCCGGCGAGATGATCCACTACGGGATGACCAAGACCGCCCAGCTCGCCATCTCGCGCGGCCTCGCGGAGCAGACGCGCGGCACCGGCGTGACGGTGAACTCGGTCCTGCCTGGCCCGACTCGCTCGGAAGGCATCGTCGAGTTCATCCGCTCGGTCGTCGACAACAAGGACGCGCCCGAGGCCGAGCGCGAGGCGGAATTCTTCGAGAAACTGCGCCCGCTCTCGCTGATCCGCCGCCTGATCGAGGCCGACGAGATCGCTGCGCAGGTCGCCCTATTAGCCAGCCCGCTGGGCGCCATCACCAACGGCGCGGCGATCCGCGTCGAAGGTGGCATCGTCCCGACCATCGCTTAATCGCGGCCGATGCGCGACGTGGCAGCGTAAATGTCTCGTCGCGCAGGCACAACTCTGCGTCGCGTGACCGCGATGGAATTCGATTGCAACGCGGTCGTAATTGACAGAGTGCAGGGCCTCACCGTTCTACGGAGATTCCCTTGGTCGGGTCGCTATCCAACCGCATCATCGTGCTTTGCAGCATCCTGTGCCTGCTGATGGCCCTGCTTGCCGGGCTGCTGCTGGAAGGCGCATCCCAGATGCGAGACAGCCTGACCTGGGTCACGCATTCGTCGCAGGTCCTCAAGACCGCCAATGCCTCGTTGCAGCACCTCCAGCAGGCCGAGTCCGGTCAGCGCGGCTACACCCTGACCCGCAATCCGGAATTCGGCGAGGCCGTCGAAGTCGAGCTGGCAGCAGCCCGGCGCGCGACCGGCGATCTCATGATCCAGACCGCGGACAACGCCGCCCAGAACGCCCGCGCCGCGCAGATCCGCACAGTCGTGGCCCAGCGTGCCGACCAACTCGAAGAAGTGGCCCGGCTGGCCCGCGCCGGCGACTTTGCCGGCGCTCAGGCCAGTGTTGCTTCTGGACGCGGCCGCTATCTCATGCAGCTGGTTGATGCCCGTGTCGGCGACTTCCTGAACGAAGAGCGCGCGTTGTCGCTCACCCGCACGCAGATCGTGGAGCGCCGGCTGAACTACAACCGCTGGCTTGTGCTGGTGGGCATCCCCATCATGCTCGCCTTCATCGGCTTCATGGCGGTCGGCCTGATCCACCGCGTTCGCAAACCCGTCGACGACATGATGACCGTCATGGGCCAGCTCGGCGCGGGCGACCGCAGCGCGCGTGTCGTCGAGGCCATGAAGTCCAGTGAATTCGAACGGCTCGCCAAGGGCTACAACGCCATGGCCGACGAGCTTGAACACGCGGTCGCCGACCAGGTGGACAGCGAGGAACGCCTGCGCGTCGCCAATCTCGAACTGAGCCAGAACACCGAAGTCCTGCGCGAGCGCGGCGAGGTGATCGAACTGCTGGGCGGGATGGCCCACCGCATGCAGGCCGCCCGGACCGACGAGGAACTGGCCTCGATCATCCGCGTCTTCGTGCCGCGCGTCCTGCCGGAAATCCCCGGCGCGCTCTACGCCCACAACAATTCCCGCAACCTGCTGGTGCCGATTGCAGCCTGGGGCGGGCTGGAAGTCGCCGCGGCCGGCTTCGCGCCCGACCAGTGCTGGGCGCTGCGCCGCGGCCAGAGTCACTTCGTGGTCGAGCCTGGCTCCGACATCGTCTGTGCCCATGCCACTACGCATGGCGACGAAGAAACCCACCACTACCACTGCGAGCCGCTGCTGGCAGGCGGCGAGGTCATCGGCGTGCTCTACCTTAAGGGCGTGGTCGGCGCCGAAAACCGCTTCCGCCTGACCGTGCTGACCGAGAACATCGCGTCGGCCCTCGTCAACCACCGCCTCCAGCGCGGCCTTCGCGAGCAGACCATCCGCGATCCCCTCACCAGCCTGTTCAACCGCCGCTACATGGAAGAAACGCTGGCGCTCGAGATCGCGCGCGCATCGCGGTCGGGCAGCCCGCTCAGCCTCGTCATGTGCGACGTCGATCACTTCAAGCGCTTCAACGACGAGTTCGGCCACGAGGCCGGCGACGCCGTCCTGCAGGCGGTGTCCGCCGAGATGCGCAGCCGCTTTCGCGACGGCGACGTGATTTGCCGCTTCGGCGGCGAGGAGTTCACGATCATCGCGCCGGGCACTTCGGCCGCCACGCTCGCCAACCGCGTCGAAATCGTCAGGCAGGGGATCAGCGAACTGATGGTCCAGCAGGGCGGACGTACGCTCGGGTCGCTGACGATGTCCTTCGGCATCGCGACTTGGGAGGAATCGATGGAGCGCGATGGCTCCACCCTCATCAAGGCCGCTGATGCAGCCCTGTATCGTGCCAAACGGGATGGTCGCAACCGGGTCATGCTTGACGCACGGTCGGAAGCTATCGCGGCCTGAGATGCCAGCAGTAGGCGATATGTGATCATTACTTGAAATTTGATCAGATATCGCACATATGGCGATCAGAAAGGATCGCGATGGCTACCGCATCTCCCGCCGCTGCCCCCGACCGCAAGGAGCTGACGGGCCCTGCCCTTCGCACGTTCTTCCGCATAGCGGATGCCTGGGACCTCAAGGAACAGGAGCAGATGCGCCTGCTCGGGCTTGATAGCCGCTCCACCTTCCAGTCCTGGAAGCGCGGTGCGGTATCGGCGATCCCGAAGGACGCGCTGGAGCGGATTTCCTACGTCCTGGGCATCTACAAGGGGCTTCAGATCCTGCTGCCCCGCACCGCCGACGAATGGGTGCGCAAACCAAATGCCAGCCCGGTGTTCGGCGGCCGATCGGCGTTGGACCGCATGATCTCGGGCAATGTCGCCGACCTATACGTAGTACGCCGCTACATCGACGCCCAGCGCGGCTGAGCCGCTGGACCGCTCATGGACATACCCGTCTCCCGCGTCCACTGGACGCCCTGCTATCGCATCGTGCCGAGCCGATTTCCCCCGATCTCTGTGTTCGATGCCGTTGCCGACCCCGCCGATCTCGACGCCGTCTTCGCGCTCGAGGCGATGACCAACGACCGTCTGCGCGAGGAACTGGGCGATCTCGCGCTGATCCCGCCCGAGGACCGTGTCTCGGGCCCCGGCTCCACACCCGTCATGGCCGCTTTCACCCACCTCAATCCGCACGGGGACCGCTTCACCGATGGGAGCTTCGGCGTCTTTTACGCGGCACTGACGATCGAGACGGCGCTCGCCGAGACGACCTATCACCGCGCCCGCTTCATGATCTGGACCGACGAGCCCGCGCAGGAGCTGGACATGCGGGTCTACGCCGTCGACCTCGACGCCAGGATGCACGATGTGCGTGACTTAGGCCATATACTGCCCGGCATCTACGACCCTGACTTTTATGGGGCTTCCCAAGCGCTGGCCCTGACCCTTCGCGCCGAAAATTCCGATGGCATCGTCTATGGCAGCGTGCGCCACGAAGGCGGCGAATGTGCCGCAGTGTTCCGCCCGCGCCTGCTCTCGAACTGCCGGCAGGAACGGCACCTGTGCTACGTCTGGGACGGGGATGCCATCACCACCGTCTACGAAAAGCGCGCCTTCGGATAAGGGCCGGCCGCGCTCAGCCGCGCTGACGCACCTGCTCAGACAGGTATTCCACCAGCGGCTGTTCGAACTTGGGGTTGATCGCCAGAAAGTGCCGGCGCCGATCCTGTTCGTCAGGCAGGCGGCACAGGACGCTTTCGTCCACCAACCGACGCACCAGCCGCAGTGCCGTACTCATCGGCGCACCCGAGGCGATGCAGGCGCTCGATACCGAGACCCGCCGCCCCTCGATGTTCGCAAGCAGCAGGTCGAGCAGCATGGCCCAGGCAGGATCGCCGAACAATTCGCCCCCGCCGATCTCACGCCGCTTGGTCTCCCGGCGCAGCTGGTCGCGGATGAAGCAGATCAGGTGCTGTGGTTCCACCGGATCGCCCGGCGCGAATGACGGAGCGGCGATTACCGGCACCTTGGACACGGCCTGCGGCTCCGGCGCGGCGCCGCGTCCCGGTTCGTCCATCAGATGGGCGAGGCGCTGCAATTCGGTGCTGAGATTGGAAATCTTGTCGAGCAGGACCTTGCGCGAGCCGGTTGCAGGCGGCATGCCCCGAACCCGCTGCAAGGCGCGGCGCAAGTCCACCGGACTGATCGGCTTTTCGAGGAAATCGATGGCCGAAGCCCGCATTGCGTCGATCGCAACATCCTTGGTCGCGTAGCCCGTCGCCATGATGAAGCGCAGTTGCCGCCCCTCGGCCTCAGCCTGCTGGGCCATTTCCTGGATCAAGGTGACCCCGTCGAGACCCGGCAGGTTGTAGTCGACGATAGCGATCGTGATGTCGTGGTCGACGAACAGTGCCAATGCCTCGTCGGCGCTGGATGCGACGAAAGGCTCGTAACCCATCTGCCGCAGGCTGAAGGCACATTCCTTGCCCCAGTCCTCATCGTCGTCGACGATAAGGACTGGCTCGATCTGCTGGAATACGCCCGCTTCTATCGCTTCGGGTATCTCCGACGGGGTGGGAGTGTACGCATCGGCGCCCTCCGATTGTCCATCCTCCACGCCCGGCCCGTTGGGTCCCAGTAAAGATCCAAGTCTCGTTCGCCAGTTCTTAGGCACCTCGCACCCCGCCTATTGTTGTTAGCGAATGCCTTATCACATTCCCGGCAGATTTTGTTGCATGGCTACCGAGACAATCGCTACCGCAACGATGGCCGATGCATCGGGACGCCGCCGAACCGCCCCCATCCTCTGAAAAGCAGCTATCAGGAAAAGCGCGAATATGGCAACCGCGATCATAGCCAAGCTGCCACTGACGCCCAGCCACGTTCCGCCCGCTGACAATAATTTAATCTGCCCGCCGGTGAGTATTCGCGCCCGGGTCCGCAACCGCAGCATAGTCACCGTGCATCCGGCCACCACCAGGCATCCGAGTCCAGCGGCGCAGGACAGGAGAAAAGCGGGGATGCCGCCCTGGACGACGGCATTGGCGAGGCCGCAACCGGCCAGTACGAGATAGAGCCAATCCGGCGTCGTCTGTCCTTCCCATGGCAGCACAACCACCGGCAGCAGTACCAGGATCAAAAAGGCCAGGTAGAAGTATCCTGCGGCTTCCAAGTCAGTATCCTCCGTTGGTCACGGTGACGCTCGCCTGCACCCCGCCAGAAGGCATTGGGATGAAGTTGACGTAGCGCATGATCGGGCTGCCGCTCATGTCGTAGCTCACGTCGACACGGAAAGTGCCGGTGGTCGCACCGGCGCGCGCGGTGATCACCGGCTGGGCCGTGGTGCCCAGCACGGAGCGGTAATTTGCGATGACTTCACTCGCCCGTGTCTGGGCCAGTGCCACGCGTTCCGCCGTGGAGAGCCCCGCCACGGCGGCCCGCGCACCTTCGGATGCCGCCTGCCTCACCCCCATCGAGGCGGTGAAGTAGATCGAATAGACGATGATGCCGAAGACCAGGAACAGCAGCGCCGGAGCCAGCATGACAAACTCCAGCGCCGCGATTCCCCGATCGCATTTCAGCAGTCTAGAAACCATCCTTGCTGAGATGCACACCACCTGATCTCCTTAAGGGATCAGTCTTCCAAAGGCAGTGCCGAGCTCAGTGGTAAAGGCGGCGCCAATAATACCGAGTGCACCGACGATGATACCGCCAAGTACGGCGTATTCAACGGCGGTCAGGCCGCGTTCGTCGTTGCGCAGGCGGACGATGAGGTTACGGATTGAAGTAATCATTTGTAGCACTCCCCATTCCTTCTTCTGAGAACACCCATTTCGAGCAGAAGGGGCTCGAATGCGCGACAATTCATAAACACGCGTTTGTGATTTTTTTAGTATTGGTTCATATAGCGAGCCATATCGCTCAGTAAATTTAAGAATATAACAGTATAAATTTCGTTAATAGGGTCAAATTGGACCCAATTCCTGATATAACATCCACATCGGTTTGGTTCATATCAAGACGGGGACTCCGCACCGGGCTCCAGTGATCCACACGGTCGTATCGCCCAGCTGGATTCCCAAGGCGGCAAGCAGCGTGTCGAGCAGCGGATCCACGGTGTTCCCCACGAGGCCAGAGATAGGCGTCGTCAGCGATGCGACGAACTGCTGGGTAACCTGCGCTTCCTGAGCACGGGCATCGCACAGGGGCCATATGCACGCGCCGAGCAGGGTGACCTTCAGGCCGTTCTGGGCGACCAGCGAACTCGGCAACGAGGTGAGCAGCGGGCCGAGTTGCGATCCATTGGCCATATGAGCCGACTTGCCCGGCGTCGTCGGTGATCCAATGGTGCCTTGCGCGTTCTTGCCGAACACCAGCGGGCCGGAATTCCCGAGAACCGGCCCTGCCACGGCACGGGCATCTACTTTCACGATGCCGAGCAGATTGACGATGTTGGCTTGCTGAATGTCGCTTGGCGCGATGATCGCCTTGGTCATCACGCTGGCAGGAGCGTCGCCGATGTAGGCATTCACCAGCCCGCTCGAAGCCTGCACGGTTACCTGGGTATCCACGCCCTGTTCCGAGCTTCCGTCACAGGAGATACTGGTGATCCTCGCTGACGAGGCCGCCACATCGACCAGTACCGGCACTGAATTCACCGCGATCGGGGCGCCCAGCAGCAGCGGCACGCTGATGTTGCCAAGACCGAGTTCCAGCTTAAGTCGAAGCGCCGAATTGCCGACTTCGGTTTCCGTCCCCGCCGGTCCGAACGCGAATCGAGGTCGCGCTCGGGGGCCGTTGTAGACGCCGGCCAGCCGCACGGTACTGCCCGGCACGACCAGGCTGACCGCATCGGAGAGGTCGATCGCACCGGGGCCTGCCTGCGCGGCAAAGGCAATCAGTTGATAGGCATTGAGGCCGGCCCGCAGCGCCGGCTTCACGTTCGATTCTCCCGCCAGCTTGTTCTTCCAGACACCAAGCCCGAACAGGCCCGACATTGGAACCATGTAATTCCTGCCCGCAACTCCCACCGCGCGCAGGACCGTGGCCGTCCCCGGATCCGATGTCGCGTCGGCGGCAGCGAAGGCGATGTCCTGCAGACTATAGGTGCCCTGTGTGAGCTCCTGATAGGTGCAGGTCCCGCATTTGCTTTTCGCGAGCGCGTCGAAGAACTTCCCGGCATCGACATCGTGGCGCATCAGCGCATCGATATCGGGACCGGACAAGTTCAACGTGATGCCAAGGAGTGCGCCCAGCAGACTGTTTACCGATCTCACCAGCGTGGCCGTGATCCGCCCCGACGTAAGGCTCAGCACATCGGAAGTGGTGGCGATGCCTGCTTCGTCGACACGCGCGGCACTGGATGTGGCCGCCAATTGCGGGATGGGACTGGCACTGCCCAGCACACCCGACAGGAATTGACGGCTGTCGCCGCCCGTCCTCACACGCACGGCGTTGGGGATACCCAGCGAACTCCCCGTACATTGAACGGGACGGGCATTAGGCAGGAAAAAGCGCGAGCCGGCGTTAGCTGCAGCCTTATCGGCATCGTTGGCGCAATAATAGCCAACTTCGACCGTCTTTATCATCGACGCGTCGAAGCCGTTCCTCGTCAGGTAGCCTTCGGCGCGAGCCCGGGCCTGCGCGGGGTACATCGCCGCAGCGAGCGCAGCGGCTTCGGTGGCCGCCTGCAATTCACGATTGCCCGAGTAATACAGACCGACATCCAACGCCAATCCGGTGGCGACGAGCAGAGATGGCGCGAGCACCGCAATCATCGGCGCGATCGCACCGCGCTCGTCGGGCAACAATTTGCGCCGATCGGGCCGATGATGGCGGCGTCGCAGCAAGTTCATGACCCTTCGCTTTGCGCTGCGGCGAGTCTCATTGCCTCCCCCGCGACCTGCTGGCGCAGCAGAGCTTTTTCCCTGGCGTCGGTGACCTGGTTCAGCATGGCTTCGGCCTCGCCGAGACGACCGGTCATCGTCAGAGCGAGGATCAGATTGTTGCGCACAACGGTATCGGCAGGTGCAAGATCGCGCGCGCCCCGCAGTGTCTCGACGGCCAACCCGGGCTCGCCCGAGCGCAGTTGCGCATAGCCCAGCGCGTTCCCGATGAAAGCATCGGCCGGGCTGGCCTGGAGCGCTGCAGCATACTGCATTGCAGCCTGCGTCCATTTGCCCTCCGCCGCGAGTACATGGCCCCGGACCGCCTGC
Source organism: Novosphingobium sp. AP12 (assembly GCF_000281975.1). Lineage (GTDB taxonomy): Bacteria > Pseudomonadota > Alphaproteobacteria > Sphingomonadales > Sphingomonadaceae > Novosphingobium. The sequence goes on from NZ_AKKE01000176.1 coordinate 14,385, forward strand.
GCCGGTCCGCTGCGATCACTCGTCGGAATGCGCCCGAGCGCAGATCTTGCCGCCGCCACCTGGTCAAGGTCGAGCAGGCAGTTGACGCGCAGCAATTGCCCTTCCCGGTCGTCGGGATGCCTGCGGTCGAAATCGTCGAGATAGGCGATTGCCGCGCGCGGCCGGCCGTCGGTCCGGGCCTGTCGGATCAGCGCCATGTACAGGCCCCGCGTCGAGGGATCATTGCCATCCACGGATGTACTTGCAGCAATCGCCGGCCCCGACGGCAACATCGTCAGCGGCAGGGCCGCCGCGAGCATGAATAGGCGGATCATCGCGAGTTACTCCGCAAGGTGTCGAAGATGGCTGCTACCGGCGGTCCCGCCAGAACGATGAACAGAGCCGGCATGAAAAACACCAGCATCAGGACCACCATGCGCACGGTGATCTTGCCGATCGCCTCGCGTGCGCTGGCGACGCGGCGCTGGGAAAACTCGCGGATGAATTCGCGGAGAGCCGGCACCAGTTCCATGCCCTGGAACAGCGACTGCCGGAACAGCGCCGCAAGCTCTCGCGAGCCGTTCACATTGACTCGCGCCGCCCAGCGCTCGAACGCCACCTGATAGTCCTGCCCGCGGTCGAGATCCTCGACCAGCATCGCCACCAGCCGCGCATGGTTTGGCACCGCCACGCGCTCGTCGCGCGCGATACCGCGGAAGCACTGGTCGAGCGATACCCCGCTTTCGAGCATCATCAGCATGAGGTCGAGCAGGAAGGGAAATTCGGCCGTGAGCAGCCGTTCGCGGGCACTCGCGCGCATCTGCAGCGCGTACTTGGCGCCGATGTAGGTGAGACCAGTCAGCGCAAAGGTTGGGAAGATCGGCTTGAAGGGGTTACCGGTGACTGCCCAGCATGTCGCCATGCATGCGACCGCGACGACCAGAGACGCGGCGATCCGCAGGAAAACGAAGACATCCACTGCGCCCGGCTCGAAGTAACCGGCGGTGCGGAGGCGCTTTTCGATCTCGTCGCGGTCGCGTCCCTTGCCGAGAGGAATCCGTGGCGGCCGCAATCCCTGCCAGCCGCGTGCCGGCTGCCCCAGGGAGCGCATCGCCTGCCCTTCAATTCGGACGCGCAGTCGGGAGTCTACATGCAGCCACCGAATTCCCGCCACAATGAGCACCACTCCGCCGATCGCGACGGCGAAAGAGAGGAAGGCGAGAACTCCGCCCATCAGAACGCGAGCCTCATCATGCGGCGGATGATCACGATGCCCATGAATTCCAGCCCGATCGCGATGACCGACATCTTCTGCCCACGCGGGTCGGAGATGAAGAAATCGATGTAGGCTCGGTTCATCGCCACGAGCATCACCATGCAGAGGAGCGGCATGCCGATGAGCACACGCGAACTGACCTTGGCCTCCGACGTCGCCGCAGCGAGTTCGCGGCGGATGCGCACCCGCTCGCGCAGGATGCCGGCGAGATTGCCGAACACCGTCGAGATCGACCCGCCATAACGCAGGTTGGTGCGTATCGCGGCGGCGAGCATCGACAGTTCAGGTATCTGGAGGCGGTCGGCCAGTTGCTGCATCGTCTCGGCCACTGGCGCGCCCATCGCCAGCTTACGGGCGGCCGGTGCGAAGTAACTACGGATCGAGTCCGGCGCGTCTGCCAACGCGCGCTCGAGCGCCTGCGACAGCGAATTTCCCACCGCCTGCAGCTGGCGGACGCCGTCAAGATAGAGCGGCAGCGCGTCGGTCAGTGCCTCGACCCTCTTGCGGGCACGGCCCTGGAGCCACGACAGCGCCGCGGCGGGCAGGCCAACCAAGGCGATCAACGAGGCAGCTGGACCCGCCAGAAGCAGCACGATCAGCGTCAGGATCAGGACGGCACCCAGGATCGCCTGCAGCGCCGGAACGGTGAGCTCTATTTGCGCGCGCGCGAGCAAAGGGGCGATCCGCTCGGGCACGGTCACGGCCATGACCGTCCTTGCGGGCTCGGCGCCCGACTTGGAAATCGCGGCGAGCCGGCGATCGAGAACCACCCTGCCCTGCGCCCGCGAGGAGAACCAGACATAAGCCATTGCGCCCAGTATCAGCAGCGCCAGCAGCAGATAGGCGCTCCCCTTCACCATGCGGCGCCCTCCTTCGCGCCGACGAGCGGCATCACATAATCGCGCATCCGCGCTGCGTGGTACGGACGCGGCGATACCGTGCGGAAAAGCCCCTCGCCGGACATCGCCGGCTGCTCCTCGAAGTGGAACAGTTCGTTGAGAGTATACGCTTCGCCTTCCACGCCGGTGACTTCGGCCACGGAGGTGATGCGGCGGCTGCCGTTCGACAGGCGCTGGATATTGACGATGACGTGGATGCTGTTGGCCACGAAGCGCCGCACCGCGCGCACGTCGTTTTGCGCGCCCGCAAAGCCGAGCAGCATTTCGAGGCGGGACAACGCATCACGCGGGGTGTTGGCGTGCAGCGTAGCCATCGAGCCGTCGTGGCCCGTCGACATGGCCTGCAGCATTTCCACCGCCTCCACCCCGCGCACCTCACCCAGAATGATGCGATCGGGCCGCATGCGAAGTGCATTGCGCACGAGGTCGCGCGCGCTCACTTCACGGCTGCCGTCGACATTGGGTGGGCGCGTTTCGAGACGCACGACGTGATCCTGTCGCAGCTGCAGTTCCGCTGCATCCTCGATGGTGACGAGGCGCTCGCTATTGCTGATGCAGCTCGATAGCACGTTCAGCAGCGTGGACTTACCCGCGCCGGTTCCGCCGCAGATCAGGATGTTGAGCCGCGAGCGGACCGCGCTGGTGAGGTAGGCCGCCATCGCCTGGTTCATGGTCCCGCCGGTTACGCAGTCATCCACGCTGAGCGCCTGCAGGCGGAACTTGCGGATCGACACCAGCGGGCCGTCGAGAGCGATTGGCGGGATGACGATGTTGACGCGCGAGCCGTCCGCCAGGCGGGCGTCGACGAAGGGCGTTGCCTCGTCGACCCGGCGGCCGATCGGGCCGACGATGCGCTGGATGATGTTCATCAGGTGTGCATCGTCGCGGAAACGCGTCTCGACCCGTTCCAGGATCCCGCTACGTTCTGCGTAGATGGTGTTTGCGCCATTGACGATGATGTCATCGATGGTCGGGTCGCGCAGCAGGGGCGCCAGCGGGCCGAGGCCGACCACCTCATCCTCGACATCCTCGACCATCAACAGACGTTCCGCGCTGTTGAGCGCCAACTGACCGCGCCGGCTGCGGCTGTTTATGACCTGCTCGATTTCGGCGCGCAGCCCTGGCCGGTCGAGTGCCTCGGCCGTCACGCCCTGCGCCTCGAGTTGCTCGATGACCTGGCGGCAGGTCGCCGCCTTGACCGACTGATAGCTGTCGCTCATCCGCTGTGCCGCAGGCTGGGCGATAGGCGCCTTCCGCCGGCCCTCCACGACGCCGCCCTCGCTGCCCCTTTCCGGGCCCTCCTGGGTCAGCAGGCTCATGCGGTGCGCTCCGCCGACCGCAGGATGGCCTTGCGCATCCTGTCGATGCCGAAGCTCGCGGTCTTCGCCGGCGCCGCAATACCGCTCGCGCGCCGGATGGCTTGCGCATAGAGGCCCCCATCACGCTCGGTCATCATCGGTCGCCCGGCGTTCAGGGCATTGCGCATCTTCACCCGGTCGGTCGGGATGCCCATCATGGCGTCGATGTCGAGTGCGTCGGCCATGCGCCTTCCGTCAAGAAGGATGCGCGGATCATGATCCCAGACCAGCAGCCGCAGACGCTGCGCGCTGGCGGTGTCCAGCGCGACGCGGTCGAGCAGACGCCGGCAGGCGTCGAGTTCACGGATGGACTGGCTGCAGACCACTTCGATACTCTGCGCCTGCGAAGCCAGTTCGCGCAGCAGCCCGCCATTGCGCAAGCTGCCGCCGCAGAGAACGACATGGGCGCAGCTTGCCCGCAGGAGTTGTACCAGCCCGACGATGTCCGTCGGGCCAATGCCCACGGGCTCGGCACCAGTCCCGCCGTCGAGCGTGAGGAGCGACAGACCACTGGCTTCATGCCGCGCCAGCGCGTCGTTAAGGAGGCTCGCGTCCATGCGATCGAGGTCAGTCACGGCCGCCGCCAGGCCGTAGTCGACCTTGAGATCGAGGTAGGCTTCGGCAGTGCTGGAAGGCAGCGTGCAGTCGATCAGCAGTGTCGCGGGACCGTCGAGGCTGTGCGCCAGCGCCATGTCGGTGGCAAGCATCGCGGTAGCATCGCGGTCCGTCCCCAGCACCAGTGTGAGCCGGCCCAGCCGGCCCTGCGTCGCCAGCGCGCTGTTGAGCACACGCGAGAGGATTTCACTGACTTCGGAAGCCACGGCGCCGCGCGGCATGACGTCGGTAGCGCCCGAGCGGATCGCCTGGAGGACCTGTACTGCGTACATGTCCTCCGTTGCAAGCACCACCGCCCGGCCTGGAGCAGCCTGCGAGACCTCGGCAATCACCGAAGCCATCGCCCGCTCGGCCGGTATCGATGCATGGTCGATGACGACGATGCCCGGGCCATCGAACGTCGCATCCTCGAGCGACTGCGCCATGTCGACCGAGACATGCGCGCCCATCGCATCGGAGATGCGCTGGGCCAGAGCGTGATCGATCGAGAGAAGATGTATCCGCACCATGTCAGCGCCTCACCACGCCGAAGGCATTGACGGCTTTTTCGACACCGTCGTCACCCACGATCATCTGTCCGACGCTCGGATCGAGCGTCGTCATGTTCTTCGCCAGCATCGGTTGAACCGCCTCGGGTTCCACCAGCCGGGGAGTGGCGACTATGATCAATTCCTGCCGCTCCTTCTGGTTCTGCTGCCGCTTGAAGAAAGCACCCAGCACCGGCAGGTCGCCGAGGAACGGCACCTTGTCCTTGCTCACCGAGCTGTTGGTGTAGTTGAGCCCGGCGATGACGAAGCTCTGGCCACTGCCCAGCTCAACCGTTGTCTTGGTCGAGCGGCGGCGTATGCCGGGGACCACGTAGCCTTGGAGCTGGACGCCGTTGTTATAGTCCAGTTCGCTGACTTCGGGCTCGATATCGAGAACGATATTGCTCTCGGAAAAAACGTAAGGCCTTACCTTCAGGCTTACGCCGAACTTCTTGTACTCGATCGAGATCGTCGTGCCGGTACCCGCGCTGGACTGCGGGACCGGGACGGGAAACTCGCCGCCCGCAAGGAACTCCGCCTCGGCCCCCGAACGCACCAGCAGAGTGGGCTGTGCGAGAAGCTGCGAGAGTCCGTTCGCGGAGAGCGCGCTGAGCACTGCACCGATACCCCGGTTGGGGGCCGCCAGGAACAGATTGAACGCACTCTGGATCGGTGCAGAGGCGTCGATTTCCAGCCCAGAGCGGTTGAAACTCGCCCCGTTCAAGCTGCTTGGCGAGATGACGGCTCCCTGCAGGTCGCCCGAGAGCTTGGCAAAGTTGAAGCCCAATGCCTTTAGCGTCGAGGACGACACCGCCGCGAACTGAAGATCGACGGCAACGACCTTCTCGCCCGGACGAAACGGACCGCCGGAAGCCGAGAAGGAGGGCGCCTCGCGATCGACCGCGATCTGCGTCTCGTCGATCAGTGATCCGTCGGGGGCGTAGACGCTGAGGGTGGTCGTGCCGGCACCGAGCCCCTTTATGCGCAGCGACTTCGCCGAGGGTGACGACACCGAGATCACCTTCTCCCGGCTCACCTCGACCCGGCCGATGGAGCGGGAAAAGGAAAGGGTGCGCGCTTCGTCGACTTGCAGAGCGCGCTGCTCCTGCGCGCTTGCACCGGATGCCAGCCCGAGCACTCCAATGGCGACATGACCTGCTGCGATAAGGGCTTTCAACGCGAGCCACTCCCCGAATAGATAACTTCACGGTTGCCGCCGACGACGAGCTCGATGGCATGCGGCTTTGGCCGGGCAGGTGCTGCAGGCCGGGGCGGCGCCTGGGAAGCGAGCCCGATTGCCGGTGCGGAAGGGGCGACCAGGGCGCGCGGCGCCGGCTCCGGAGAGGACGCGATCTGCACCGAGGAGACTTCGACGCTGTCTTCGGGATTGCGCAGTGAGAGATAAAGTGCGCCGGTGCTCTTCGCGAGCGAGAGTTCGGAAACCTGCTGGGGCGTAAGCGCCAGCGTCACGGTGCGCGCGGGTGGCGGCGGCGAGGATACGCTATCGGCAACTCCGCCCTGCGCCTGCGTACCGAGCACGACGTCACCCACCGCAAGCACCGGAACCATCTGCAGCAATGCGCGCGCGCGGCTGCGACCGTTACCCCGCGCACCGCCTATCGCATCCTCGCCCGGGTAGACGACCTGGACGTCCACCCGGTCCCCCGGTCGCACCAGCCCTGCCACTGCAATCTCGGCGGTGGTGTCGATGCTGATCGCACGCATGCCAACCGGCACGCGGATCGCCAGTTTGGATTCCTGCTCGAGCGCGCCGCGAGGGATGAGCGTATTGGCGGCGATGTCCCGCGTCGCGACCCGGCCGATAGCTTCCGCGGGGGTGGCCGCGATCGGGACCCGCGCCGGGTCGAAGGCAGCGTTCCGGATCATGTCGGCCCGGATGGTCTCGCCGATCTTCACGTCGCGGGTGGTCGTGGCGAAAACGATGCCGGAGGTCGTCGTCGGACGGTCCGCCGCAGTGACGACAGGCGTGGCCCGAGATGCCGAAGACCGCGAAAGTTCGCGAACGCCGAGAAAGCTAAACGTGGCGGCTGCCACGACGCCGATCGCTATCGTCAGTTTCGCCTTCGAACCCAAGCGCATGTAATTCCCCTTAGATTTTGCGCTTACGCAAACCGGACCGTGCCCGTGCGGCCCGAAATCCGCCAAGTGTCCCGAACCGGGGCAGTTTCGGCCTCATTCCTCAATGATAGCGCGTCGCCGATTCAGAGGGCATGGAGAAGAAGCCAATGCGAAGGCATCGGCGCCCGCGCGCAAATCCTGCGGTGGGCGCGCCTTCCGCGGGGTGGGGACTGAGGCACTCAAGTACTTCCGGAACTGGGGCCGCGCGCTGTTCGCTCCGCCAAAGACGTCACTTTCACATCGGTTCTTTTCGTGACTTGCTCTTACAGCGTGGCTAATAAGAACAGAGGTTTGCGCGACACCGTCGTGTGGGATGGACCTGCTTGAGGTAGTGCGGAATTTTCGTGGATTCGCATTGACTTTCCGGCAGATGGGCCGGCCTTTGCGCATGGCAATTGGGAGCCAATCGGCAGTTCATGCTATTATCGCGGACCCACGCCGAGTGCGACGGGCAGGAGCGAACGCGAAGCATGTCGACAACGATGATCTGCACAGAGGATAGGACGATGCACAGGGGGGCCTGCTCATAATACCATACTCCCAACGCACGCGGCGGGTTCGGGCCTGGGAAGATGGTACGCGGCTTTATCCGGCCGCGATCGCCATCTGCGCTCTGATCCTGGGCTTGACGGCAGCTGAAGCCCCCGGCGCCGGAATATTGAGCGCGACGGCAGCCGGGGGACTGTTCGTGCTACATCGAACCGCCATGTCGATGGGCATCGCAGCCCTGCTTGCCGGCGGTCTCTTTGTTGTACCAGGCGCGCGTGAATCGGCGGTGTACTGGGCAGATTTGGCGCTCATGGTGGCGGCCGCCATTTTCCCGCGCCGCCTCGCACCCGCTTTGTTGCAGGCGTCGCGCTGGTCGTGGCTGCTGGCGATGATCATCGGCAGCGCGGCTTTCAGCCTGCACTTCCTCTTGTCTGGCCCCGCGAACCACGTGTCGATCGCAGTTGCGGCCATTTGTGCGGCCTTCATCGGCGCCGGTATCACCCGTCATCTGGCCGTCGTCGATGCACGGTTGCTCGCCTGGGGGGACGGGGGCCTGGCCGAAGTCACCCGGGACCTGCTGCTGGGCCGAATAACGAGCGGCATGCTCCACGACCTGGCGCAGCCCCTGAACGTGATCTCGATGGCAAATGCCAATATGGACTACATCATCGAGCATCTGACCATCGATGACGAAAGCCGCCAACAACTACAGGAGCGGGTCAAGCGGATCGCCTCACATACCGAAGGCGCGGCTGGCATCCTCAGCCTGTTTCGCTGGTTTGGCCGAGACGGCAGCGACGGCGATGGCCAGCTGACCGTGCGCAGCGCGCTGGAACGGGCTCTGGCGGCCACCAAATCCAACGTCCGCCATCACGGAGTCGCTGTCCAGCTTCGTGGCAATGCCCTCGACCATCTCGTGCCGGAACAGCACGGTGCGCTGGAAATGATGGCGGTAGCCGCTCTGCTCAGCGCTTTCGGAGGATTCTTGGGCACGGATGGCATGAAGCTGCGTGGGGACGTGGTACTTCACGCGGCCGTGACGCCGGCGCATATCGTCATTACTGTCGAATCCACCGATGGCAGTGGCCGCCCCATGCCGAGCCGGCGTATAGACGAGGCGACACTCTGGCTGGTGGAACAGGTTGCGCAGGAAGCATCGAGCGACTTCCGTTGTCTGGTGCGCGATCGCCAGCCGGTGCGCTTCGTCATCCGACTGGGACGCGACGACATCTGATCTTGAGCTTGCGTTAGCTGCCCAGGGAGAGAGGCAGTTCGATCTCAACGCGCGCACCTTCTCGCTTGCCCGCGAGGAGCCGCACTTCGCCGCCGACCTTTTGCAGGGCCTGCCGACAAATGTGCAAACCAAGGCCGGTGCCGACGCGCGGCTTGGTGGTGAAGAAAGGCTCGAACACAGCCGTCGCCACCTCGCACGAAACACCGGCGCCATTGTCAGAGACGACGCATTGAAGAATGTCGCCCTTTTTCATGATGCAGATCGCGATACGGCCGGACCCTTCCCATCCTGCCTCGCGGCGTGCCTCGATGCTTTCGGCCGCATTACGCAGGATGTTGACGAAGATCTGTTCCGCTTCGACCTGGCAAAGCCCGACAGCAGCGGACATCCGCGCGCCGCCGACATCGATCTCGATGTCGGCTGTCTCGAAAAGCGGACGCAGGAACTCGACCGCATTGTTGGCTGCAACTGCCACATCCGCGCTGACCACTCCCATGTCCCGTCCCGACGCGTAGGCCAAGGTTCGGTCGATGATCGTCTGCGCCCGCTCCACCTGCTCAGCAATGCGGGTGATCGCCTTGTCCAACTGGCTTCGGGTCATGTCCGAACGGCCCAGCATCATGCGCAGGTTCTCATTCGCGACGGATATCGAGAACAGCGGCTGCCGAAGCTCGTGCGCCAAAGCGGACGACTGTTCGCCGAGGTCGGCTAGCCGAGATTTCGCGGCCAGCGTGTCGAACAGCTGCCGCGCCTCACGTAGGTCGAAGCTGTCACGGGGAGCTGGCTCCGCAGCACACGTCGTGGGGCGACATAGCTGGGTGGTCGGCGTGCACCGGCTCCAGTTGTCGATATCGCGCTGCGTGATTTCGTTCGGCTTCATCGTCAAGCGCCTCCCTGCTGCGTCAATAGTTCAGGGTCGCCCAGCAGATCGTGCAGGACGTCTATCAGGACCCGCGGTTGCACAGGTTTCGTGAGGACCATGTGGTCCGGCATCAGAAGCGCGGGGTCTGGGCGAAGCTGGTCGCCGGTGATGAAGAGGTAGCGAAAGTAGCGCGTGTTAAGCTGTGCGTGATCGCGGATGCGTGGAATGATCGAAAGCCCCGAATCGCGGCCCAGCCGGACGTCGCAGGCGAGCACTCGGATCGAAGGATTCGCCTCCAACGCGGCGATCGCCTCGTCGAGATCCAGCACGCCGATCGCAGGGATGCCGTGAAGCTCCATGAACGTCAGCAACTCCTCGACGATCGCGCTTACGTCATCGATGAGGAGAACCAGCGCCTCTCCGTTGCGCATGCTACTACCTCTCTTTTCTCACTAGCCCGGCTTCGTTCGGTCCGTTGCTAGTTACTGTCACTTAGGTTGTTGTCCGTTTCCAAATCAATAACAACGCTGGATTATTCTATCACGTCGTTAGCTGCGGATAAGTCCCTATTCCGTTCAAGCGCAGCTCCGGCAGTTCGCTCCTGGCGACCGGTAGCGAGCGATCTTCCGGTACGCCGCCCGATGTCCGGCCGGCTCGGTGTTGTGGTCGAGGACTTCGATTGCGCCCAAGATCATGGCAGTCGCGGTGAGGGATTCCTCGTCATCCAGCAAGTCGAGTGCGATACGGAGCAAATCGCGGGCGTAGAGTGCAGTGTGGTTCGACATGAGATCCTCCTTTTCCCGTTCCCAAAGGCTCCCCTAGCTTTCGGGAAAGAAACGGAGGGGGTGGCCATGGCGGGGCCACCCCCTCCCCCCGCCCCTTCATCCGAGGGCGGGCTGCAGCGTGTCCAACCTTGGGGGAGGGCAACAGAGCGGCGGACACGCCAGCCTCGTTAATTGCTTGTGCGCCCCAAGAGCCCTGTCAGCGGGGACAGCAGCGAGCCGGTGCCGGCCGTGCTACCTGTGCCGCCCAGCAGTCCGCCGACGACGCCGCCGACGGAGCCCGTAAGCGAACCGCTCACCGAGCCGCCGACAGACCCGCTGAGCGAACCGCCCAGCACTCCCCCGACGACACCCGTCACGGGCGCCAAGACATTGCCGGTATCGGTGCCGTTGCCGGTACCACCCAGGAGCCCACCGACTGCTCCGGTCACCGGGGCAAGGACATCGCCTGTCCCTGAACCACCGCCAGCGCCGCTCAGGAGCCCACCGACCACGTCGGTCACGGGGGACACACCCGAGCCACTCCCAGCGCCTCCGAGAAGGCCGCCCACGACACTGGTGACCGGAGCAAGGACGCTGCCCGTGCTACCCCCTGAGCCGATGCCGCCGACCGCCTGGCCCAGCGTTCCATTCACCGTGTCGAGCACCGGCGAGGCTACCGCATCGACCACAGCGGTTACCGGCGCGACGACCGGAGCCAGTCCATTGGTCACTTGCGTGACGGCCGCCCCGACCTGCGGACCGAGCAGCGAGCCTGTGAGGTTACCCACCGGCGCCAGACCCTGCGCCACCCCCGCAGCCGTCGTCGGCAGCGTCACGTCAAGGACATTGCCATCGGCAAGCACGTCGGCCGTCACCAATTGCCCAGCAACGAGCCCCGGGTTGTCCGAGAGCACGTTAACTCCCGCGAGGGTTCCAGCACTGCTCGGCCCCGTCAGGACATTGTTGCCAAGGTCCACGCCGACGAGCGGGCCGGCATAGGCCGGAGCCGGGCCAGTTCCGCCTCCCGGCAGGCTTCCAGCCAGCCCGTCGACGAGACCCCCGAGCTGTCCGGTCACCGGCGCGAGGATGCCGTTATGTCCGACGACCGGTGCCAGCACTGCATCGACCGTGTCGAGCAGTGGCGTAGTCACCTGGCTGACCGTCGACGTGACGCCGGCTACGGTGGGAGAAAGTCCGTTCGTGACCTGCGTGACAGTCGCGCCGACCTGACTTCCCAGGAGGGAGCCGGCGAGCGTTCCGACCGGTGCCAACGCTTCCTGAGCCTGGGCGGTAGTCGTAGGCAGAGCGACATTCACAACGTGGCCGTCGCCCGTCAGGACATCTACGGCGATGTTGCCACCATTGGCCGTCGAGGTGCCCGGTGTGACGTTGACATCGATCAGCGTCCCGGGGCCGCTGGGGCCGAGGATTGGATTACCGCCGATGGTGACCCCGGCAACCGGGCCGGTCATACCCGTCGGACCGGTAGGCCCTCCAGGACCGGTTGGACCTGCGGGACCAGTCGGACCTCCCGGGCCAGTTGGACCGCCGGGGCCAGTCGG
>NZ_AKKE01000177.1 GCF_000281975.1 Novosphingobium sp. AP12
GTGCGGTTAAAGCGCCTAAACGCCTATTGCGCAACAAGGCCATGTTAACCCTAAGGAAGCTTTAATCCGCCGTTCTTTTCGGTTGGATGACCTTGGCGCCCCGTTGCCCGGCCCGCTTTTGCCGCTAAAGGACGGGGATGGACAAGATCATCATCGAGGGCGGCAAGCGCCTTTCCGGCACGATTCCCGTCTCGGGTGCCAAGAACGCAGCGCTGACCCTGGTGCCCTGCGCGCTACTCACCGAAGAGCCGCTGACGCTGCGCAACCTGCCGCGCCTTGCCGACATTGACGGGTTCCAGCACCTGATGAACCAGTTCGGCGTCTCGACCGCAATCGCCGGTTCGCGTCCCGAGGACTTCGGCCGGGTGATGACGCTGCAGGCGACGCGGATCACCAGCTCGGTCGCCCCCTACGATCTCGTGCGCAAGATGCGCGCCTCGATCCTGGTGCTGGGCCCGATGCTGGCCCGCATGGGTGAGGCCACCGTCTCGCTGCCCGGCGGCTGCGCCATCGGCAACCGCCCGATCGACCTGCACCTCAAGGTCATGGAAGCGCTTGGCGCAACGATCGAGATGGCCGCCGGCTACGTGCGTGCCATCGCCCCGGACGGCGGCCTTCCGGGCGGTCGCTACTCGTTCCCGGTGGTCTCCGTCGGCGCGACCGAGAACGCGCTGATGACCGCCGTGCTGTGCAACGGCAAGTCCACTCTTCACAACGCCGCGCGCGAGCCCGAGATCGTCGACTTGTGCAACCTGCTGGTGGCCATGGGCGCGCAGATCGAGGGCATCGGCACCTCGGACATCACCATCCACGGCGTCCCCCGTCTCCACGGCGCTACCTACATGGTCATGCCTGACCGCATCGAGGCCGGCTCCTACGCCTGCGCCGCCGCCATCACTGGGGGTGAAGTCACCCTCAAGGGCGCCCGGATCGAGGACATGGAAGCGACGGTGCAGGCCCTGCGCGACGCTGGTGTCCACGTCGAGCCCACGGCTGAGGGCCTCCACGTTGCCGCCGACGGCAAGCTGCGCCCCGTCACCCTTTCGACCGCGCCCTACCCCGGCTTCGCCACCGACATGCAGGCCCAGCTCATGGCGCTCCTTTGCCGCGCCGAGGGGTCCAGCGTGCTGACCGAGACGATCTTCGAGAACCGCTACATGCACGTTCCCGAACTCAACCGCATGGGCGCGCGCATCGAGACCAAGGGCCGCACCGCCATCGTCCATGGCGTCGACAAGCTGACCGGCGCCGACGTCATGGCCACCGACCTGCGCGCCTCGATGAGCCTCGTCATCGCCGGCCTCGCCGCTGAGGGCCAGACGCAGGTCCACCGCCTGTACCACCTCGACCGCGGCTACGAGCGGCTGGAAGAGAAGCTGGCGCTGGTCGGCGCGCAGATCGAACGCGTGGGCGGTGAGTAAATAAGCCGAGAAACCTTCGGGCAACATGGCGCGTTCTTTCCCTCGAGATACCGAGAGGAGAACCGTCATGGGCCTTATCAAGTTGGCTGCGGCCGGCGCCGTTGGCTACGCGCTCTACAAGTACGCGAACAAGCACAAGGAAGAACTCGGCCTGGCCGGAGGCAACACGCATGTCCGTGATTCCGGGCCAGAACACATGACCACGCCCCCAAAGGCCTGGAGCAAGACCGACGAGGCGATAGACGAGAGCTTCCCGGCCAGCGATCCTCCGTCAACCTACTGAGTTCCACCTGCTGAGCTGAACGAACCTGCGAAGGGCGGGAAGCGGACGATGTTCCGCTTCCCGCCTTTTTCGTTTCCCCGCGCCTTCCACGCTGGAACGAATCCAGTCCCCAAGCCGTTGAAAGTCTTGCGGGAACGGCAAAAGGACCGGACCTGCCGGACAGGAGCAAGAAATGGCGATCCACTTTGTCGCGGACCTCAACTTCGACGGCAATAGTGTGCGCCATGCCCACCCGCACGGCTTCGACCACATCCGCGAAATGGGCCGGCGCATCTGCGAAGTCTGGCGCGCTCGTGTCGCCGCGGACGACACCGTGTGGATTCTCGGCAACGTCGGCAACCCCGTCCACCTTGCCGGTCTGCCCGGCACCAAGCACCTCGTGCGCGGCACGTCCGACCCGCAGGCGTGGAACTGCCTGACCACGCGCCGCTACGCCAGCGTCTGTGACAGGCGGGTGCTGGAGACGCCTGAGGGCACCTTCTTCCTCACCAACGATCCCGCCGCCGCCCCGGAGGACATGCGCGTCCTGCATGGGAGTGCGCGTGCCGGATGGTCGCATCCCGACCACGTCTGCGTCTCCGTCGATCGCACCGGCTGGGGGCCCATCAGCCTGGAATCCATTCTCGGCGGTTCCATGGACGTGCGCCAGGCCGCCTGAGCCTCACCCCAGCTCCGAGACCACCAGCCACACCCGGATCGCGCTCGCGAGGCCGGGCGGGGTTTCCGCTTCCAGCCGTTCCGCGTCGATCCGCGCGACCAGCGCGTTGATCGGCACGGCCTCACGCGTCGCCACCCGTCGCAGCAAGTCCCAAAACACCGGCTCGAGGCTGATCGAGGTCTTGTGGCCGGCGATCTCGACAGAGCGCTTGATGGGCGGGTGGTAGGGAGTGGGCATGCCCTAGCGTAGTCGGGTATTGGGAACAGCGGAAGGCCACGTCTCGTCGTCCCGCGAAGGCGGCGATCGCTGGCCGAAACGCACCCGCCTGTCAGCAAGTGACCCTTTGCGGGCCGTCCGAGAAGCATCGCTTCAAGGCGGCCAGCGGCCCCATTCAAGCTGCCGCACCAACTCCCAATTTCAGCTTCGCAGGCCATCACGCACCGCATGATACCTTGTCATAGCAAGGTATCATGCACCAACCTGTACTTTTCATCACAAGGTATCTTGCGTTACACGATACCTGTCCATATACACTCGATCATCGACAGGAGATGATTCGATGTCCGAAATCGAAATCCAGCTAAAGAAAGGGGTGCTCGGCCTGTGCGTGCTCGCCCTGCTGTCACGGGGTGACAGCTACGCCTACGAGATCGCGAGCCGCATGGCCGACGCGGTCGATATGGGCGAAGGGACGATCTACCCGCTCATGCGCCGCATGCAGTCCGAAGGCCTCGTCGCGACCTATCTCGAGGAATCGCCCTCGGGTCCTTCGCGCAAGTACTACCGCATCACCGAGACGGGCCGCTCGCGCCTTGCCGAGCAGGTCGGGGAGTGGCGCGGCTTCACCGCTGCCGTCGACGGCCTGATCGCCGCTGCCGACACCGACAACCAGATCGCCACGCCTGAGGCGCCAATGCAGGAAGGGGAAACCAGCCATGAAGCGTAACGAGTTCATCAAGCGCCTGAAGGCCGGCCTCAAGGGCATGCCGCAGGACGTCGCCGACGAGATCGTCGCCGACTACGAAGAGCACTTCGAAGCGGGCCTCGCCGAGGGCCGCAGCGAAGAGGAAGTCGCCGCAGCGCTCGGAAATCCGGGACGTCTGGCCCGCGAACTGCGCTTCGAAGCCGGTTTCCACAACTGGAAAAGCGAGCGCACGCCATCCTCCGCCTGGAGCGCGATCCTTGCCTTCATGGGCCTTGCAACCATCGACATCCTGATCCTGCTGCCGATCGTGCTGCCGATCATCGGCGTGGTGTTCGGGCTGTTCGTGGCCACCGTGGCGACCTTCATCTGCGGAGGCCTGATCCTCATCGCGGGGCCTTTCACCGCATTCCCGGGCGGCATACTCGTGGCGATCCTGGGCGGTCTCGGCCTCATGAGCGCGGCGGTCGCCGCCGGCGCCCTGCTGACGCTGGTCAGCATCTGGATCATCAATGCCCTCATGTGGTTCGGCCGCCTGCACTACCGGGTCATCGAACCCGCCATCCACTCAGAAGACTGAACGCGAAACAGGAAAGGACAGGACAATGCTCAAGAAACTGCTCATCGTATTCGCCAGCGGCGTGATCCTCTCGATCGTCGCGTTCGGCGCGGCCTTCGCCATCGGGGGTGACCGTTTCACCCGCGAGATCGAGGAAAAGAACGGCTGGGGCATCCACTCGGACGACCACGACGACAAGGGGCCCCGCAAGACCCGCAGCTTCGCGATCGTGTCGGGCAGCCAGATCGCCATGGAGATCCCGGTCGAACTCGTCTTCACCCGCGGCGACAAGCCCGAGATGACCGTGACCGGCCCGGCGGGCGTCGTCGACCGGTTGGTCTGGGAAAACGGTCGCCTCTCGATCAACGGCTCGGCCAACATCCACCGCGGCCTCAAGGTCCAGATCACCGCGCCAGAAATCGCCGGCCTCGACCTCGACGCCCCCGGCGACGTGACGCTGAACGGTCTCGAACAGGAAAGCCTGCGCCTCAACGCCCACGGCGCGATCGACCTCGAAGCCTCGGGCAAGGTCAACCGCATGTTCGTGACTTCCGCAGGCGCTGCCGACATCGACCTCGGCAAGGTCCAGGGCCGCGACGCCACCGTACGCATCAACGGCGTCGGCGACGTCACTCTCGGCGCCACGGGCACCGTCGACGTCGAGATCAACGGCGCCGGCAACGTCACGCTGGTCCGCAAGCCCGCCACCTTGCGCAGCCGCATGAACGGCATCGGCGACATCGACCACGACTACTGATTTCTCCAGCGAGAAAACAGCGAAGGCCGCTCCGTCTCAGGACGGGGCGGCCTTTTGCCGTGTGTGAGAGGTGGAGGAGAAGACCTGCCTCAATGCACCGGCGGATCGACCGGCGGGACCGTCCCGACCGGCGAGACCGGCTCTTCCGGAGTGCGCGGGGGCATCGCGTTCTCGGGCACTTTGTCGATCTGCATGTCCGGCGTCGAGACCTGCTCGAGATTGCGGGCGGTGACTTTGACCTGGTCGCCGTCGATGACGATCTCGTTGAAGCTGGGCGGCGTCGAGCGGATGCGCAGCGACAGGGTGCCCGCGCCGATCATGCGCAGAGGCCCGGCGAGAGTCTGTTCGGTCAGGTCGAAAGGGTCGTGGATGTGGCCGGTCATGATGCCCATGACCTTGCGGCCGGCGAGGACCTCCATCGTCCTGGTGCCGTTGATCGTCAGCAGCTTGCCGTCGGCGCGGCGCTCTGTGAGGGGATGGTGCGCGGCGATCAGCACGCGGGTGCCTTCGGGCAGTGCGTCGATGGCTTCCAGGGTGTGGTTCAAGGCGCGCTCGGTCACCCAGCCGTTCGACCACGGGAAGCGCTGCCACTGCGCGCGGGTGGTGGTGCGCAGCGGCACGATCGCGAGATTGGGCAGGTCGAGCTGGGTTTCGATCAGCCGCTCGATCGCCTTGAAGCGCTTGTAGGGTGCGAAGAACCGCTCGTAGAGGTTGAAATACGGGATGTCGTGGTTACCCACCTCGACCGTCACCGGCACGTCGAGGGCAGTGATCCATTCGCAGGCGGCGCGGAATTCGGGGTGCCGGGCGCGCATGGTGAGATCGCCGGTGATGGCGACGGCGTGGGGCTTTTCGCGCTCGATGCAGGCCTTGACCCAGTCCAGCGCCCGGCGATCTTCCAGCCCGAAGTGGATGTCGCTCAAGTGAAACAGCCGCAGGGGACCGCTGTGCATGGAGCCGACCTTGCCGTGCATTATCCGTCCAGTTCCTTCGTCGTCACCAGGTCCACCTTACAGGCGGACAGTTCGAAAATCTCTTCTTCACCGCCGTCGAACGGCTCGCCGTCGATCAGCAGGCCCATTGGCTCGCCGGTCGGGCAGACCAGCCGCAGCCGCTTGTGCCGGCCCAGTTCGTCGTGCGGACCGTCGCGAAAGTCACGGTTGAGCAAGGCGATGCCCTGCCCGGCGTAGTCCGCCAGCGATTCGGCGTAATAGCCGTTCGCCTCGAGCCCATCGTCGTGCGGGGTCACCGTGATCGCGGCATAGCCTTCATCGCGCCCGCAGTCGATATCGGCACACATGACCTTGGCGCCGCTGGCGGACTGGCTGATCGCTTCGCGCGCAGTGCTGACGAACTCCAGGATGTTCACCGCCCGCATCGCCTCGCGTACTTCGTTCCAGACCGTGCCCGGCCCGGCCAAGGCGCCGGTGAGGCCGATGCCGTGGCGCGAGCGGATCACGCAGGGCCGGTCTGTGCGTACCGGCCCGTGCCCCAGTTTCGCGATGATCTCGGGCGCGGGCACGTCGCCGTGCATGCGCTTGGACAGCATGTTCATCGTCCCGCCGGGCAGAACCAGCACTGATCCGCCCCATTCCCAGGCGGAAGTCACGACCGAATGCGTGGTGCCGTCGCCTCCGAAGACGCACAGCATGTGGACACCCGACGCGTCCAGCTCGGCCGCATGGGGCGCAGGCTCGTCGGGGAAGCGCAGGACGCGGTCGAGATCGAAACCCGCCGCGGTGAGCGCCTCGACCACCGCCTGCACGGCGGCCTCGTCGTTGCTGCCGCTGGCCTGGTTGCAGACCAGCCAGACTTTCGAGCCCCGGCCCGGATGTTCGCCGTCAAAATGTTCCATGCGCGCAAAAGCCCCCGACAGTGCCCCGGGTTCCCGTCAAAGACGCCCGCTGAAGATCAGCCACGCCGAAAGGCCGTTGAGCCCGGTGTAGAAGGCATAGACCCAGGCCCATCCGGCCGAACCCGCGGCTGCCATGATGAGAGCGCCCAGCAGCATCGCGAATTCGACCACGAGGCTGAGCCGTCCGCCGAGCGACTGGAAGAACCACGGCACCTGCGCGATCATCGGATGCCCGCTGTCGATCACCGCCTTGTGCGCGGCGAAGTTCAGCACCCCGAAGCAGAATACCAGCACGATCGAAAACATGGACCGCCACTGTATCGCGCGCGGACGATGGGCGCCAGTTCGGCGTTTGCCGCCATCCGGCGACTGTTGATTCGCCGCAGTTACTTACCGAACCATCGTCGTTCGTCGGCTGTGAAAGTCGTTCGTCCTGTCGCCCACGCCTTCGTCGGATCGCCATGGCCGGCAGTCGACGTCCGCGTGATCGGCGGGGGGAACGGGTGCACATCACAATCATCGAGCCGAACGGAGAAACTCTTCCCCAAGGCTCAACCCTGAGGAGGAAATATCATGTTCAAGACCGCATTCGTCGCCGCCGCCGCCCTTTGCACCGTCGGCCTGTTCGCCGCCCCCACCGCATTCGCCGCCACTACGCAGGTGAACTACAAGGATCTCGATCTCGCAACCACGGCAGGCCAGCAGCAGCTCGAGAGCCGCATCGACGAGGCCGCCCGCTCGGTCTGCACCATGCAGCCGGCCAAGACTGGCTCGATCCTCGGCGCCAGCCTCGACCGCAAGTGCTACAAGCAGGCCGTGACGCAGGTTCGCGAGCAAGTCGCCAGCGCGGTCGAGAACACCCGCCTCGGCGGCTGAGCGCCGCCAGGCTCCCCATTCATCCAGGTCCCAAAAGAGAAAAGACCCGGAAAAACACTGATGGTGGGCCTAGCGGCCCGCCATTTTTTTTACGGCCGGAAGATACGTTCGCCCGATCCGCAGCGCTTCGCCGTCCGCGGTTTCGGCGGACCATACGCCCAGCCCCTCGTGCCGCAGGCCCGAGACGTGGGAGCGTTGCAGGATGCAACTGCGGTGGATGCGGATGAAGCGCTCGGGGTCGAGCCGCTCCTCCAGGCTGGTGATGGTCTGGAGCAGCAGGTAGCTCTGCCCGCCCGCGTTCTGGCCGACGTGAAGACGGACGTAGTCGCGTTCGGCATCGATCCGGTAGACCTCGGCTGCCGCCACGCGCACCAGTTCGGAGCGGTGAGGCACCCAGAATTCCTCGAGCCAGCGGCTGGCGGGCGGCTGCGCGCGCTCTCCCCGGCGCGACACCACGCGCGCGACCGCGCGCTGCAGCCGGTCAGGCGCGACGGGTTTGAGCACGTAATCCACCGCGTCGAGGTCAAACGCCTCCACCGCGAACTCGTCGTGCGCGGTCACGAAGATCACTGCCGGCGCGTCCGCCTGACCGCCCAGCCTGCGCGCGACCGCAAGGCCGTCGGTCTCGGGCATCGTCAGGTCGAGCAGGACGAGGTCTGGGCCCAGCGCCTCGATCAGGCGCAGCGCGGCCTGGCCGTCGCTGGCGGTGCCGATCACCGAGATGCCCTCGATCCGCGAGCAGATCACCTGCATGCGCTCGACCGCCAGCGGCTCCCCCCCCCCCCCCCCCCCCCC
>NZ_AKKE01000178.1 GCF_000281975.1 Novosphingobium sp. AP12
GGCTGGCTCGCCTATCCGCCGCTATCGGAACTCGATTTCTCGCCCGGTGTCGGCGTCGACTATTATCTGTGGTCGCTACAGATCGCCGGGGTCGGAACGCTCTTGTCGGGCATCAATCTGGTGACGACGATCCTCAAGGTGCGCGCACCCGGGATGACCTACACGCGCATGCCGGTATTCTGCTGGACCGCGCTTGCTACGAACCTGCTGATCGTAGCGGCCTTCCCAATCCTCACCGCCACCTTCGCGATGCTGACGCTGGACCGCTACCTCGGCTTCCACTTCTTCACTAACGGCGGCGGCGGTAACGCCATGCTTTACATCAGTCTGATTTGGACCTGGGGTCACCCCGAAGTCTACATCCTGATCCTGCCAGCCTTTGGCATCTTCTCTGAGGTCGTATCGACGTTCTCCGGCAAGCCGCTGTTCGGCTACCGCTCGATGATCATCGCCACGATGGCGATCTGCATCCTCTCGTTTCTTGTCTGGCTCCACCACTTCTTCACGATGGGGGCGGGCGCCAACGTGAACGCCGTTTTCGGGATCGCGACGATGATCATCGCCGTTCCAACCGGCGTGAAGGTCTTCAACTGGCTCTTCACGATGTACGGTGGACGGGTCCGGTTCGAAGTGCCGATGCTCTGGGCCGTTGGCTTCATGGTGACCTTCGTGCTCGGCGGTATGACGGGCGTTTTGATGGCGATCCCGCCGGCGGACTTCGTCGTGCACAACTCGCTGTTTCTCGTCGCCCACTTCCACAACGTCGTGATCGGTGGCGTGATCTTCGGCGTCTTCGCGGGGTACACCTACTGGTTCCCGAAGGCGTTCGGTTTCCGGCTGCACGAGGGCCTCGGGAAGGCCGCCTTCTGGTGCTGGTTCCTCGGCTTCTATCTCGCTTTCATGCCGCTTTACGCCGCCGGCCTCATGGGCATGACGCGTCGCATGCAGCATTACGATGACCCGAACTGGGTACCGTACATGCATATCGCGATGGTTGGGGCGCTGGTCATCCTGTGTGGCATCCTCTGTCAGGCCGCCCAACTCGTGGTCTCAATCCGCCAGCGCGATCAGCGTCGGGACCTCACCGGAGATCCGTGGGATGGGCGCAACCTCGAGTGGGCGACCACGTCGCCGCCACCGAGCTTCAATTTTGCGGTCCTGCCCGACGTTCATGGCGAGGAGGCCTATTGGGGCATCAAGAGCCTGGCAATCAAGCAACAGCGCCTCGTGGATGAGCCGAAATACGAGGCGATTGCGATGCCGCGCAACAGCCCGACCGGAGTGGTCGCCAGCTTCTTCGCGGCCGTCACGGGTTTCGCGCTCATCTGGCACATTTGGTGGCTCGTTATACTCGGACTGCTCGGCGCCTATGTGGTGTTTGTCTTCTTCGCGTGGCGCGACGTCGACGAGTTCGTAATCTCGGCGGACGAAGTGGCCCGGCTCGACCGCGAGCGGAGGCGCCTCCGAACCGAGATCCTTCTCCCTTCGCTGAGCAGAGAGTCATGACGACCGCGACAGCCTCCATCCAGACCCCCGTCGATCCACACCATCTTGGCAGAGCGGGCGGGGGAGGGGACGAAACCCCAGGGAGTGGCGCCGGTGGCCCCGCGCCAAAGAAGATCGTTGTCGCCTATGGCTTCTGGATCTTCCTGCTCTCGGACATCATCATGTTTGCGGCGCTGTTCGCTGCCTACGCCGTGCTGAAGAATGCGACCGCCGGCGGTCCGATAACGAACGAGCTGTTTAGCCGCACGACCGTCGCAATCGAGACGGTGCTACTGCTCCTATCGACCTTTGCATGCGGTCTGGCGGCGAAGGCCGCCGAGGCGGGCAAGCGCCGTTTGGCGCAGATCGGGCTTCTGGTGACAGCAACGCTCGGCGTGGCGTTTCTCGTTCTGGAGATCATCGAGTTCGCCGAACTGATCGGGAAGGGAGCAGGTCCGGATCGATCCGCGTTCTTGTCCGCCTTCTTTGCGCTGGTCGGCTGTCACGGCCTCCATGTTGCGGTGGGACTGCTCTGGGCCGGAACGATGATCGCTCAGTTCAAGGCAAAGGGATTCAGGGCAGACATCATGCGTCGGTTCGCCTGCTTCAACCTCTTCTGGCACGCCCTCGACATTATCTGGGTGGCCATTTTCACCGTCGTTTATCTTCTGGGGACGCTGCCATGAGCAAGACACCGATCCAGTCCCACAGCCACGGAGATGCGGCGCCCGGCGACGAGCAATCCGACATTCTTGCCGGGATCAGCGGCTATGTCATTGGTCTGGTGCTGGCGGCGGGGCTGACTGCGACGTCCTTCTGGGTGGCGTCCACAAATATGCTCTGGGAGCCGGGCGTTCCAATCGGTCTATGCGTCCTCGCCATCGCCCAAATGGGGGTTCACCTCGTCTTTTTTCTACACATCACGACTGGACCAGATAACACCAACAATGTGCTCGCGCTCGCGTTCGGGTTGCTGATCGTTTTCCTCGTCATCGCGGGATCGCTCTGGATCATGGCCAACCTGAATGCGAACATGATGCCGATGGAGAGCCTGACCAATCTGTCGATGCAGCATTGAGCGATGGTCCGCCCGTCCAATTCGGCCCGCAATGTCGTGCTTCTCGCGCTTGCCGGCAATGTGCTGGTCGCGATTACCAAGATCGTAGCAGCGGCAGTCACTGGCAGCGCCGCCATGGTCAGCGAAGCGGTGCATTCGGTGGTCGACACCGCCAACGAAGGCCTTCTCCTTCTTGGCTATCATCAATCGACGCGACGGCCCGATATCATTCATCCCCTCGGTTATGGGCGCGAACTCTACTTCTGGAGCTTCATCGTCGCGCTGATGGTGTTCGCGCTCGGCGCCGGAGTCTCGATCTATCAGGGCATACAGCACATCGTCTCCCCGGAGCCGATCGAGCATGTACTGGTCAATTACGTGGTGCTCGCATTGTCCTTCTGCTGTGAGGCGCCATCCTGGCTCGCCTCGAAGCGCAAGCTTGACGCTTCGCGTGGGGAGATGGGCTACTGGGAGGCAATCCACAGAAGCAAGGATCCGCCCACATTCGTGGTTCTGTTCGAGGATAGCGCTGCGCTGATCGGTATCTTCATCGCAGCCGCCGGTATTTACCTCTCGGAGCGTCTCGCCATGCCGGTGCTCGACGGCGTTGCATCGCTCCTTATTGGACTTGTACTCGCGGGCGTAGCGATCGTCCTCGCCCGCGAAAGCAAGAGTCTGCTGATCGGAGAGCGCGCCGCACCTCATGTCATGAACGACGCTGTCCACCTCGCACGTTCGCAACGCGGGGTAACAAATGCCGAGGGGACGATTACCGTCCAGCTCGCGCCCGACCAAATCGTCGTTGCGCTGAGTGTCGAATTTGATGAAGAGCTGACCGCTCGAGGCATCGAGGACACCGTGGAGCATATCGAGGACCGCATCCAGGCGGCCTGTCCTGAGATCGTGACGCTTTTCATCAAGCCGCAGACGCACGAGCGGTTTGCTGCTTGGAAGCTCAAGCACTTCGGGAACTGAGCGCGGAAACGCGACTCCAATCGCATCCGGCTTGTTAGCGGGCGTAGATCGGCATCCGCAACTCGACGGTTGTGCCAACCTGGCAGGGGTGTGAATTGAATTCGATCCCGGCACCTCGGGCCAACTCGGCGACAATCGCCGTGCCTGCTCGGCCGACGGGTTTCGCCTGTGGCATGCCGATCCCATCGTCGCTCACAAGGCAGATCACTTCATCGCCCCGCCGCACGATGTCGACCTTTACCAGGCCGCCGGGCTGTACATAGGCATGGCGGGCCGCGTTGGTGAGGAGTTCGGAGACGATCATCAGCAGCGCCCAACCGCGTTCGGCATCGACTTCGATGTCGTTGGCGCGAA
This sequence comes from Novosphingobium sp. AP12, assembly GCF_000281975.1. GTDB lineage: Bacteria > Pseudomonadota > Alphaproteobacteria > Sphingomonadales > Sphingomonadaceae > Novosphingobium. Next base: position 3,872 of record NZ_AKKE01000178.1, read on the forward strand.
GCTGGACGAACACGCCTTGCTCCGCGAATCTGGCCTGCGCGTGATGATGGCACAGATCGCCAAGCTGGTTGGCCAGATCCACCGCGTCGGCGCGCGGCGGTTGAAGCAACCGTTGAATCGACGCGAGCGAATAAAGCCGATCAGTGAGCGTTTCGAGGCGATCGCGTGTGCTCGCCAAGGTCGGTTGCCGACCGGCGACAGTGACCTCTGCGCACGCGACGGCAAAATCGTTCGCGGAGCGATGGATATACTCGGCCAGGAGGAGCTGGTGCGCGTAGGCTGCAGCCTTATGCGCGTCCATCGCCTCGGCCGGCGCAACATGGATGTGCATCAGACGAACTCCCAGAGCTTTGGCAGTTGCCCCCTGGCAACTATCTTCGGCTCAAGAATAGCAGCTCGCCAACGAGGCTGTTGTTAAGCGTTGTGAAGCGTCGAAAATCGCCTTCAGCTGGCTTTCACGTGAATTACTTGGTCCGAGTTCCCGACTGGTGACACCGCCTGCAATAGCGTTCGGGCCGTCTGCAGGTCGGGAGTGTCGCTACCGTCTTTGAACATGCCAATGGCCGATGAGAGAATCGAGGATGCAAAATGCGGCGTGCCGAGATCATCGAAGACATGCGCCATGTCGATCGCCATCCGAAGTCGGGCGACCGCCATTCCGGTTCCCTCGTTGGCCTCTAAAGCCTCCTGAAGCGTGGCGAGGGCAGTTTGGGGGTTCCCGGCCCAACGCTCGGCTTGGGCCCGCAGGCGCAGGAATTCAGGACGGATCCAAGCGTGGAGCCCGATCGCAAAGCATTTTGCAATGAGGTTTGAGGCTTCAGTCTTCAACCCAGACGCTGCCATGGCCCGTATCAACACGGATGCATAGGCGCGATTGGTGAGAAGCGCGTCTCCGCCAAGCAAGACGTCTGCTGCCTCAAGCAGTGCAGACGACCGCGATGTGTCACCCGCGAGGGCGGCAATCGATTCGTCGTTTGCTCGAAGAATGGGAAGCCAGCCAGCCAGGCCGAACCTGTAAATCGTCTTGCGCAACAACTCGTTGAATCGCCGTGCGCGAGCAAAGTCACCACTTTCGATCGCGCAATAAATCAGGCCTGAGGCGAGGCAGTCGAGCAGGACCTCCTCACGGTCGAAACCAAGCATCTCGACCGATATCTCGTCAAGCATCTCCCACCCAAGGGCAGGGCGACCCGTTAGCACATAATTGTTCGCGAGATTCTTCTTCACGCAGATGGCGACCGACGCGGCAGAATCATGCAATCCCGCATCGCGACGGGATGAAAGGTCTTGGTGGAGCTTTTCCAATCTCCGCCGACTGGCAGGGAATCTGCCCTGGTTCGCTTCGCGCTGCGCCCGAAGTTGTTGTTCCTCCCAAAGGGCGATTTTGTCATTTGCCTTGAAGGCCGCGCGCTTCATTGCGTCCAGAACTGCGCCGACACCGTCTTGCTCGACCCCTCTCATTGCGAACCGCGCCCAAGCGCCTAAAGTCCGCCATTCCAGCTCCGTCTTGCCCAGTGTACGCGCCAGCTCGACAGTTGCGGCGTAGGTACCCACCGCCGAAGCGTGGTCTTGCGACAGATAGGAGTTCAGCGCCGATAGTCCGGCCAGAAGCTCAAGTTTCAGTGATTGATCGGTCAACCCGACCTGCTCGTAGGCCGCATAAGCCCTTTTGATATTCTCTAGGGCTTCGACTCCGAAGGCGAGTTCACGCCACACGGGGAATCCGGCCGCCGCCAGCCTTACCCCGAGGTGCACGTCTCCGGCTTCCCCCATTGCCCAAGCGAGCCCTTTACGAAGGTCGCCGATCAGGCGGCCGCAATGGGCGCGCCAACGAACGGCGGGAACCGTTGGGCGCTCCAGGATCAGTTTTTGAAGGAGGTCGCGTTGAATCTGGGCGTGCATGTGCGCGAAGCGCCTCGCTTCGCCATGAGCCTCCAGCAAATCGCCGGCAAATTCCCGCGTGGTGTCGAGCAGGCGGTGACGATGCTCGCCAGCGACCCGATCCGTTGTCAGCATGGACTTTGCCACAAGGCCGGACAGTGCCTCGAACGTGTCTGCCGGCGTGAAATCATCCAACGACATCAGCCGGACCGCCGCGTCTAGGTCGAACGCCCCTTCGAACATTGAGATCGCCCGGAGAACCGCCGCTTCGTCCCGCGTCAAAAGGGCGTAGCTCCACTCGAGCGTGAGCAGCAGCGTCTGTTGGCGTAGCGGGACGCCCTGTTCGTCGTTCCTGAGCAGTCGAAAACGGTTCTGCAGTTCGGCCAGCACTTCCGCTGCCGAGCGCCTGGCAAACCGAGAGGCGACCAATTCGATCGCCAGGGGAACGCCATCAAGCCGCCGGCAAATCTCCGCGAAGGCGGCCGCATCCGCGTCTGTAAGCGAATAGCCGGACTTTGCTTTCGCCCGAACCGCCAGCAACTGCGGTGCGGTATGACCCAGCACGCTTTGAGCGGTGTCGATCCTTCCAACCGGAGGATTTTCGAGGGGGTCGAGCCAAAAAACCCTCTCCTCCCGCGCCTGCAAAATTCGCCTGCTGGTGACCAGTATCCGGACGTCCTGGGTGCTGGCGAGCAGCACGTTGCAGAAGTGCGCGACAGCCGTCGGCACGCACTCGCAAGTATCAAGGAGAAGCAGTGCCTTCCGTTGCGAGAGGATCGACATGATCGCCCGGAGAATGTCCCCTTGGCCTGGCGTGATGTTGAGGGCTGCGGCAATCGTCGGGGCTACAAATTCGTCTCCGGCGACGCGGGACATGTCGACATAAGCAACAAGCTGCTCTTCTTCTTCTGCAAGTTGGTGAGCGGCTGCCAACGCAACCGTCGTCTTGCCCAGCCCGCCGACACCGACAACCGAGGTCAGACGATGCTGGGAAATGACCTCGCAGAGCTCAGCAATGGCGTCGGTACGCCCGATGATGGAGTTGGACTGGTCAGGTATCTGAGATGTATCGATCTGCGATATAGCGCTTGTAGGTGTCGGAAGATCGGCAAGCCAGTATCCTCGGCCAGCCACCGTTGCGATGAAGTTTTCTGCTGGAGCATGTCTGCGAAGCGTGCGCCGGAGCGTTGCAACTGTGACTTTGAGATTGCTTTCGTGAACATACACGTCCGGCCAGACGGCCGCGAATAAGTCGTCTTTCTTGACAATTTCACCTTTGTGCCCGGCTAAAACAAGCAGCATGTCCATCGCGCGCCCGCCGACAAGGACCGGCTCGTCGCCGCAAAAAAGCGATCGCCGGTTAGGATAGAGCCGGAAGGGACCAAAGGCGACGCACTCCTCGGAAACAGGAGGGACCGGCTCGGCTCCTTCGCCGAGGCGGGAAAGCACTTGTTGCTCTATATTTTCCAGCCCCTGCTTCAGCATAACCCGCTCTCCTTCTTCGGCTACGCCGAAGCCGGGCTAACGAGTGCCGCGATCAGTGACTCAACAAGCGTTCACAGGTAGCCTCATAACTTCATTGTCGCGCCGTTTGAGGATCCAAGCAATCCCTACCGAAGGTGGCACGCCTCCTACTTTAGTTGATGCGTGAGCTGGCTCAAAGCGGCAATGGGGGGCAAGGGTCAACACGACGCGGCGTCCCCTCGGCCCTCCATAAGGGCTGAGGTTGGCGCCGCGGTTGAAAACCTTGGTGACATTGTGGTCAAGTAGGTTCTGGATCACGAAACGGATTTCGTATTGCCCCGGTATGCCGGACCCTAAGTTCGGTCGATATGCAGCGTGGAGATCGAGGTAGAACTGGCGCGAGATGCGCTAAACTAGGCGGGCGGCGACCATTGAAGCCCTCGCGTGATACCTATCGTAAAATTGTCGCCGGAAACCAAAGCTCACGGGGCCATGCTTCCATTCGGCTGCGAAATTGATGCGCCACCGCAGCGGGCCATCAGAGAAAGCCACATGGCGTATAGGCTTGAGCGGTATGCTCGCCGACCCAGGGGACTGTCCAGTCCCAAGTCCGCCTAGATGCAGCGCCTCGCGCGAGGTTCGACCCTGTGACCAATCTCCCGTAAGGTCGATCGTGAGAACGGACCTGCCAACCTTGAGCGTCGAAATATAGATTCGTGCAATCAAGCCTCCGGTGTAGCCGGCCGTATATCGGCAGCAGTGTGGGGAACGCGCCTTTTGAGCTCGACGGTGATTTATGCGCCCGCCTGCGACCAAACCACAGCTTGACCTCTGCCAATCCCTGATGCCACCAGTCGAATCGATCTGGCTTATGCACTGCTGGGATCAGATGGGGAATAGACGGCCAGGACCGTCGAAATTCTTAGCCCAGTGACCTTTTGGCCATGACAGCCGCGTCTGCTTAACAATGAAATGGCCGGAAGACCGGAACGGTTTGTCTATTAATGACAAGTCAGCAGCGCGCCGACGGCATGATCCTTAAGGCTCCCAAGGTCCATCGTCGCGGCATAAATCGCAAGGCGGGCGCTTTAGATTTGCACATCGGCATTCCTTTTTCGGCCGCCGCGAGCGCACAGGAACTTACCCTGAGCCCGTCTATTAATGTGATTCTCAGGTGTTAAAGGCTGACCCCTCTCAATGAACCATGAAGCACTCATCGCTTGGACCTCGCTTTACATTGCGGTTGGATCGATGGCGCTGCTGTGCGCCTCCCTCGCGGTGATGCTCACGATCCAGGAGGTACGGGTCGGGGCGTGGCGCCCTCCCCTCGCGACTATGGCCGACATTGTTCTCGCTCTTCCGAAAATTTGGTTGCGATGGCAGAAGAACTATCTCCTCGGAGCGCCGGTAATCGCGGCCGTCGCCCTGGCATTCGCCCACCACGTCGGCTTCGACGTATTTTGGAATATCGAACCTACCGGTTGAACGAAGCCAGGGTCACGCCGCGTCGTGGGATCGACCACCTCAATCCACCTTGCCCACGGCTCCGCTGATATGTGTCCATACTTGAGAGAATTGTACGGACGTACCCGCGAGTTTCCCGGAACGGCGGAACTCCGCCGTATTTGATGACAGTCCCAGGCCCTGCGTTGTAAGCGCTCAGCGCGTGAGCCCAGTTACCAAACGTATCAAGCTGCTTCCGAAGGTACCGAGCGCCCCCGAGCAAATTCTGTGACACATTCCAACGATCAAAGATCCCGAGCGAACGGGCGGTCGCTGGCATTAACTGGGTCAGACCAGAGGCTCCCTTGGTGCTGACTGCAAGCGGGTTATAGCGGCTCTCCTGGATAATAAGGGCATCAAACAAATCGACTGGGACCCCTGCCCCGCACGCTGCAGCCACCATTTGATTGAAGTAGCGCTGGCGACGTAATTCCTGTGACGCGTTGAGAGAGGGATGCGGTGCGTATCTAACAGGGACACAGTTCCCCGATGACGGCGGCGTCGTCGTCGCGTAGAAAGGGAGGGACGGCGTGGTTATACGCAAGGAACCCTTCATCCAGGTCGGGATCCTCAGGGTCTGAACGACGTCGGTTTTCGATAGGGGAATAGGATCAGGAGCTAAGGCAGCAAACTCCTGATCCAGCTGTATTTCTGGGTCAGCGGGTTGATACCCAGTAGTCTTTGCAGTTGGCGGCGCTTCAAAGCTTGGCTCGATAAGCTGGAAATCGCCCGCAACTGGGCTGAAGGACTTGATCTCAGCCTGTCGAGCAGCAACTGTGTGCGCATTTGCGAACGCAAAAGCAGCAACCAGGAACGTCGTTTTGTACTTCATGTAGAGCCTCGCGGAGGAGGCTTGGTTCGGCTATCGCGTATCTATCTCTATATGCTGATAGGGCCGTGATCAATTGCGATAATTAAGTTCGATCACAGTCGGCCGCTTACAACTGCCTTTGAAGAAAAACCGTTGTGCCCGGCCCAAGCTCGGAAAGACGGCTTGTTGGACCTAGCAGGCGGCCAGGACATGCCGTCATAATGCCCCATAAGTCGCTCGGCGGAATGCCGGAGTATGCAGGTCTCTAAGCCGTCAGAGGGGGGAGAGGGATGAGCTTGGTCGGAAAGGAACGACCATGACACTCAAGGCCAACAGACCCTCCCAGGCACTCGTTGACGTGGTAGCGGCCCTTCGTGGCAGATGGCACGGGAGCTACGCCATGTGCCTATGTCCGGCACATGCAGATGGGGAGCCAAGCCTCTCGCTCCGCCAAGGTGACAGGGGAATCATCGTCCACTGTTTTGCTGGCTGCCAACCCGACGATGTCCTTCGCGAATTGCGGCGCGTGAAGCCGGCGCTCGGCACCCCAATGCCCGAATACCGCCAGTCGCTCGGCACCGGCAACGTCATCCGGCTGTGGGAGGAGGCCGTGGAGATCGCCGGCACCTTGGCTGAGCGATACCTGCGTCTACGCCAGCTTCCGGTCGATCTGGAAGACCTGCGCTTTCATCCGCGCTGCCCACACAAGCCCAAGCCGCACACCGCGTTCAAGCCCGCACTCCTCGTGGCGGTGCGAGAACGCCTGCAGCTCACCGCAATCCAGCGGATCTTCCTCGACCCTGAGACGGGCTATCGGACCGAAAAGGTGATGTTGGGCAGGCCAGGGCAGGGTGCATGGCGGCCTCGATTGAACGGAGCCAAGACGCTGGCGATCGCCGAGGGCATGGAAGACGCCGCCGCGTTCACCGCCATGCACGACATCGTGTGTTGGGCCTCGCTCGGCAACGAACGCCTTTCGCTGCTGGCGATACCCGACGATATCACCGACCTCATCATCGCCGAGGACAATAACGCCGCGGGCCGGGCAGGGGCCCGCAAGGCCTGGGCCGCCTATCGGCGCGATGGGCTGGAGCTCATGCGCAAGACACCGCGACCCTTCGAGGACTGGGCGGAGGCGAACCTGAAGCGATAAAGAGGAGGGGGAGGCTTGGTGCTGCAATGGTCAGCATCAGGAGCTCACAAGTGACGGACCTCTTCACACATAAGGACGATCGCCGCATTGCTGCGATCTACAATATCGCGCATCATATCGCCGCTGGCACCATAGACCGCAAAGTCCTGAACGCCGAGGCTTCGGCCCTGTTCGGCGGAACAAACGCTGAGGGTCACTGGACACAGCGCGACAGCTTCGAGTTGCTCGAGCAGGGGTTGATCCGACACGCGCTCATGCTGCCACCGCTGGCTGACGCGGCCGCTATCGCCTCCCTTTCGGCAATTGTGAACGCCTTGCCGACGCAGACCGTGCGCAGCGAAGACCAGATCCGCTACCAGCAGTTCTCGACGCCGCTCGATCTCGCCGGGCTCGTCGTGCTGCTCGCCCAGGCCAAGCCGACCGACGTCGTGCTCGAACCTAGCGCCGGTCATGGCAGCCTTGTCGCGCTGCTCCCGGCGGTGAAGTCACTGCACCTCAATGAGCTCGATCCCAAGCGCCGCGAAGCCCTGCAGGTGCTCTTCCCCGCAGCCACCATCAGCAGTCACGATGCCGCATTGCTCAGCGCGACTCTCGAACCAGGGTACGCTCCCTCGCTTATCCTGATGAACCCACCATTCTCCCGGTCCGAGGGCAGGGGGGTCGACCAGTTCGCAGCCGTGCGCCACCTGCGGTCGGCGCTCTTCCGTCTGGCTCCTGGCGGCCGCTTGGTCGCGATCATGCCCGATTGGTTCACCACCAATGCGGCGTTGGGGAAGACCTACGATGCGACCCTCACCGGCTGCAGCGTGGTCGGGTCATACCGGCTCGACAAATGCTACCACAAGCAAGGCACGAGCGTTGCCGTGCGCATCTACGTCATCGACAAGAAGCCCGGGCACGCGTGGCCGACCGTGATCGCGCGCGATAGCGTGGCGCAGCTGCTCAAGGCCGTCACGATCGTGCCCCGTTCGGCCGTCAGCGAGGCGCGCAAGCCGTCGATATCGGGGTCATCCAAGCCCAGCTTATTCAAGGCGATGCGCTCGACCCGCAAGGCGGCGCCTGCCGCGATGATCGCACCCAAGCGCAACGACGTTCTTCCCGTGCGCTTCACCGCGCTCGAAGTGCCGCGCCCGCTCGGCGAACAGGCGGGCGTCTATCTGCCCTACCGGCCAAGCCGCATCGACCTCCATGACGCCGGCATGCATCCTACCGACCTCGTCGAATCCGTCGCGATGGGATCAATCCCCGCACCGGTGCCGCACTACGAGCCCAGGCTGCACGAACGCGTTGTCAATGAGCGCCGTCTGTCGGAGGCTCAGCTCGAAACCATCGTCTACGCCGGCAATGCCTGGACCCAGTACCTGCAAGGGCGCTTCGTGCCCGACAAGGACAGCGTGGGCCTCCTCCCGAACGAGGAGGGCCGCCAGTACCGCAAGGGCTACTTCCTTGGCGATGGCACCGGCGCCGGCAAGGGCCGTCAGGTCGCCGGCTGCATCCTCGACAGCTGGGTCAATGGGCGCAAGCGCAACATCTGGGTGTCCAAGAACGAGGCGCTGCTGGAGGATGCCCGGAGAGACTGGGAAGCGCTCGGCGGCATGTCGGCCGACGTCCAACCCCTCTCCACCTGGAAGATCGACGAGAAGATCACGCTGACGCAGGGCATCCTGTTCGTCACCTACCCGACCCTGCGCAGCCAGCGCCACGATGCGAGCCGCCTGCGCCAGATTCGCGAATGGGCAGGGGCCGACTACGACGGCGTGATCGCGTTCGACGAAAGTCACGAGATGGGCGGTGTCGCCGGAGGGGAGGGCGCCCTTGGCAAAACCGCCGGATCGCAACAGGGGATCGCCGGAGTCCTGCTCCAGAACCACCTTCCCGACGCACGCGTGCTCTATGCCTCGGCCACCGGAGCGTCCGACGTCAACAACCTGGCCTATGCGGTACGCCTTGGCCTGTGGGGCCCGGGTACTTCGTTTGCCAACCGCGAGAGCTTTATCTCGGAGATCCGCGCCGGCGGCATCGCGGCGATGGAACTCGTCTCGCGCGACCTCAAGGCGCTCGGGCTCTACCAGGCTCGCGCTCTCAGCTTCGCCGGCGTCGAATACGACATCCTCAAGCACGAGCTGCGGCCCGACCAAATCGGCATCTACGACGCATATGCTGATGCGTGGGCGGTGATTCATGGCAACCTGGAGCGGGCGCTCGCGCTCACCGGGGTCGTCGACGACATATCCGGAAACACGCTCAACAGCGGCGCCAAGGCCGCCGCGCGAAGTCGGCTTGAAAGCACAAAACAACACTTTTTTAATCAAGTGCTCCTCTCGATGAAGCTGCCAACTGTGATCGCCGCGATCGACGGGCACATCGCCGAGGAACAATCGGTGGTCATCCAGCTGGTAACCACGGCCGAGAGCATCCTCGATCGCCGGCTCAACGGCCTGAGCCCCGAGGAGCGCGCCCGCCTTGAGGTGGACCTCTCACCCCGCGAATACATCATGGAGTATCTCGATCGCGCATTCCCGACGCAGCAGATGAAGACCTACCGCGACGAGACCGGCGCCGAGCGCTCAGCGCCGATGTATGATGACGAAGGACGTCCGGTTCACAACCAGGAGGCGCTGCAGGCCAAGCAGGATCTCATGGAGCAGATCTGCGCAATGCCGCCGATCAAGACCGCGCTCGACGCCCTGATCGAACACTACGGCACCGACGCGGTTGCCGAAGTCACCGGCAGGACCAAGCGACTAGTCACGCAATCGGACGGCACCCAAAAGCTGGAAGGTCGCTCGGCGCGAACCAACCAGGCAGAAGCTGCCATGTTCATGACCGGCGAGAAACGCATCCTGGTCTTCAGCGACGCCGGCGGCACCGGGCGCTCCTATCATGCCAGCCTGGACGCCAGGAACCAGCAGCGCCGGGTGCACATCCTGCTCGAGCCCGGTTGGCGCGCCGACCGCGCCATCCAGGGGCTCGGTCGAACCCACCGCACGCACCAGGCGACCACGCCGTTGTTCCGCCCCTGCACGACCGACTGCAAGGGTGAGCTGCGCTTCACCAGCACGATTGCGCGGCGGCTCGACAGCTTGGGGGCGCTCACGCGCGGCCAGCGCCAGACCGGCGGCCAGAATCTGTTCGACCCTGCTGACAACCTCGAAAGCGAATACGCCAAGGCTGCGCTCGTGACCTGGTTCGGCTTGCTCCACTCGGGCAAGCTGAAGAGCACCAACCTGGTCGACTTCGAGAGCCGGTCCGGGCTGCAGCTTACGTGCGAGGACGGCTGCCTGGTCGAGGACCTGCCGCCGATCACGCGCTGGCTCAATCGCATCCTGGCGCTGCCGATCGGCATGCAGAACGCGATCTTCGAGGAGTTCCTGGGGCTGGTAGAGGCCCGCGTGGCGGCCGCGCGCGATGCCGGCACGCTCGACGTCGGGGTCGAAACCATCGCCGCCGACAAGGCGCGCGTCATCGCCGACGTCGTGCTGCGCACCGACGAGCGCACCGGCGTCACGTCGCACTTGCTCTCGATCGAGATCGAGCGCGCGGTGCGGCCGACCTCGCTCGAGCGGATCCTGGGTCTTGCCGAGTTCATCTCCAAGCCGCGGTTCCTGCTCAACACCAAGTCGGGGAAGGTTGCCTTCGCCGAGCGTGCCCGGTCGCTCATGGAAGATAGCGGCCTGGTCATTGAGCGAGTGACGCTGACGCGCCCCACCCGCCACGAGTACAAGATCGCCGCAGACCTTGCCGAGAGCGCGTGGGAAGAGACCGACCTCGAGACGTTCTCGCGCCTCTGGTCGGAAGAGGCGGCGGAAGCCGCAGCCAGGACCGAGACCGACACGATCCATCTGGCGACAGGGCTGCTCTTGCCGATCTGGAACTCGCTTCCGCGCGACTATATCGCGGTACGCCGCGTCGTCGATGCCGAGGGCAACAGCTGGCTCGGCCGCCTTGTCGATGAGAGCGACGTGCCCGGCATCCTCAAGACCTTCGGGATCGCCAGCGAGTTTCAGGCCTCACCCACTGCCGTCCTCGCCGCCCTGGGCCAGAAAGGGTCAGCCGTGATCGACCGGCCTTGGCCGATGACGATCAAGCGCAGCCTGGTCAACGGCGAGCAGCGGATCGAACTGGTCGGTGAACTCTACAGCCAGCTGACGTGGCTGAAGTCGCTGGGGTGCTTCACCGAGATCATCCAGTTCAAGACCCGGATCTTCGTGCCGGCAAGTCAGGCAGACGCGATACTCGCGTCGATCCTCAAGGCGGCTTGAAGCCGGAGGAGAGGGGGAAGGGGAGTGGTGTCCCGGCAGAAGAACGGGGCGTCAGAAGGAGTATATCCGGTGCAAGAACTCATCCCCCTCAACAAGCTCCAGCTCTCGGCCAACAACGTGCGCAAGACCCATGACTGCCAGGCGGACGAGCAGCTGTCCCACGACATCGAGGCCCGTGGCCTCCTCCAGAACCTGATCGTCACCAAGGCCAAAAAGCGCGGCCAGTTCGACGTCATCGCCGGTGGCCGCCGCCTGCGCGCCATGACCATGATCGTCCAGCGCGGCGCATGGGATGCGGACCGCACCGTGCCGTGCATGCTGCTGGTCGCCAGCGACGCCGAGATCGCCGAGACCTCGCTGGCCGAGAACTTCCAGCGTCTCGCGATGACGCCGGCCGAGGAATGCCGCGCGTTCCAGCACTTCATCTCGCAGGACGAGGACACCAGGGCCGTCGCCAAGCGGTTCGGCCTGACAACGCGGTTTGTCGAGGGTCGCCTGCGCCTTGCCGCGCTCGCCGAACCGATCTTCGAAGCGCTCGCCAGCGGCGATCTCTCGCTAGAGATGGCCAAGGCCTACGCCTCGACCGACCAGCACGCAGTGCAACTGCGGGTCTACGAGCAGATGCGCTACTACGCCAACAACCCCGACCAGGTGCGCCGTCTCATCGCGAACGGTAGTACCCGAGGGACTGACCCGATCGCGTTGCTCGTCGGCGAGGAAGCGTACACCGCCGCCGGCGGCCGCATCGAGCGCGACCTGTTCACCGATGCCTCCGAAGACCGCTGGACAGACATCGAAATCCTGCAGCAGCTCGCAGCCGCCAAGCTGGAAGCCGAAGCAGCCCGCCTGTCGGAGGAGACCGGTCTCGGCACCATCTGGCCGGTGGCCGGCACGTCGAGCTGGCAGGCCGCGCGTGATCTGGGGCTCAACCGGGTCACTCTGCCGCCGGCGCCGCTGACGCAAGAGGCGACTGCTCGTATCGGCGAGATCGAGCAGCGCATCGAGGCCATCTGCGGCGGACTCAAGGAACTGGACGAGGAATCGCCCGAAGCGGCTGCCCTCAACGAGGAATATGACCGTCTCGACGAGGAGATGCAGGATCTCTCCAACCCGACCGCCGAACTGCCCGGCGAATGGAAGACCGAGGTCGGTCGCTTCCTGATCGTCACGACCAAGGGCGAAATGGTGCTCGAGCCGGACTACCACAGCGAGAAGCACCTGCGCATGGAGCGCGGCGAGGACGGCAAGGTCACCGGCGGCAGCTTCGAGACGCCGACTGGTTCCGGGTCGGGTTCATTGCCGGCGAAGCCCTCGGCGCCCGAGGCCACCGGGCCTGGTGGCAAGGCCTACAGTGCACGCCTGTTCGACGAACTCGCGGTCCAGCGTCGCAACATCCTCGCCGCTTCGCTACTCGGGGATCCGGGTCTGGCGCTCGATTATGCGATCTTCGCGCTCGCTGACGGCATCCTGCACAGCTACGACAACCGTGGCACGACCATCAAGGCACCGCGGCCGCAGGATCCGGTACTCGACTCCACCGTGCCTAAGGGCATGGCCGACAAGATCATTGCCGGCGCCTACGAGGCTCTCGACAAGGGATGGGGCGAGCACAAGAGCGTGGTCGAGCGGTTCAATGCCTTCCGCGATCTGGATGATGACGCCAAGGCCACGTGGATCGCCTACACCGTAGCGACATCGATCGAGGCCAAGATGGGGTATGCCTCGGGGTACAATCCCATCCATGCCGAGCTTGGCATGCTCCTGGAAATCGAGCCGGCGGCGATGTGGCGGCCCACTTCGGAAAACTACTTCGATCGGATCAACAAGGGCAGCATTCTCGACCTGCTCAAGGACGTCGGCGGCGCCGAACTGTCCAACCGATACGCCGCGTCGAAGAAGGCCGAGATCTCGGGGAGCTGCGAGAAGCTGTTCGCCGGCGAGGTCATCGTCGAGGACGCCATCAAGGAGCGGGCGCTGGCCTGGGTGCCGGCGGCGATGCGCTTCGAACTCGACGGTCCCGATGATCTGGACCCCGAGGCTGAACCCTCCGACGACGCCGACCAGAACGACGACGGCGGCGCCGACGATGAGGTCACGAACCCGGACGTTAAAGACGAACTGGGGACCGAAATCACGGACGCCGACGCCGAAGCCCGCGTCAGCGCCTGACGCGCGCTCACCTCCTGATGACAACCTAAGGCCCGGGGGCACACCGCCACCGGGCTTTTTTTCTCATGCCATGAAGGGATGTGGACCATGCGCCGCGGGGCCAAACGCGACATCGCGCAGGAAGTCACCGATATCATCATCGCCAAGATCGAGCAGGGCGTGCTGCCCTGGCGGCGGCCTTGGCGCAGCTTCGGCGCCAATGGACGTCCGCTGCGCGCCGGCGGTCAGGCGTACACCGGCATCAACTCCATCCTGCTGTGGGCGATCGCCGACAGCCACGGCTATCGCTCGCGGTTCTGGATGACCCAGCGGCAGGCCGACGAACTTGGCGGCCGCGTCGTCAAAGGGGCGAGGCCGGCGCCCAGCGTCTACTTCAACACCATCCGCAAGGCGCAAGGCCCGACGCTCACCGGCGAGGACGGCGGATCCCGCGTCATCCGGTTCATGCGCTCGTACCTGGTCTACAACTGCGACCAGATCGAGGGTCTTCCCAATCGGTTTCATCCCGATCCGATCGATATGACGCCGCCTAGCCCCTCCGAACACCAGGACGCGATCAACGCCTTCTTCGCGCCCATTCCGATCGAGCTGCGCCAGGGCGGCAGCCGCGCTTTCTATTCACCCGGTGGCGACTACGTCCATATGCCGCCGAAGGGCGCTTTCATCAGCAGCGATCATCACGCTGCCACGCTCGCGCACGAGTACGCGCACGCGTCGGGCGCCGCTCACCGACTTGGGCGGGAGTTTGGCCGCCGGTTTGGCGACAAGGCTTACGCTTTCGAGGAGGTGGTGGCCGACATGACATCGGGCATGATCTGCTCCGATCTCGGTTTACCGTGCGAGCTGCACGACAGCCACGCGAGCTACGTCGAGCACTGGATCGGGATCCTCAAGGCCGACAAGAGCGCGATCATCACTGCCGCTGCCAAGGCCGAGCAAGCCTACAGATGGCTCGCTGCATGGTCCACAAATCCAATCCCCGCCACCCAGGAGGACCGCCATGAAGCGTCACTTCCAGCTGCTGCTTAAGGCCTCGCCCGACGATTTGGTGATCATCACCGCCTTCCTCGAGCACGCCTACGATCGGGCGCATGCCGGTCCGGACAGGATCACGCGCCCGCTTGCATAACGCTTGCGCGAAGTTGCGGCGGCAGACCCGACCGATGCCGCCTTTCACTACCTGGTCATGGTCGCCCAACCCGAGTGGGAAATCGCCGATGTCGCCGGCGACACCCTGACGATCGCGTCGGTTCCAGGCGGCGCCTCGCTCGCGGATACCGTTGAACTACTCGGACGCCTTGCCCCGAGCTGCCTTGCCCCGGCGTTCGTGTACGTGCCGATCAAGGCTCTCCAGGCCTCGCAAGGGCGTTGCCCTCCACTGAAAAGAGGAGAGGGAAGGGACCATGCATCCAACCAGATGATGGAGGTTTGCATTGTCCTACGACCTGGATTTCCGTTTTCGCCGCGCCCTTCAGCCTGAAGGTCTCACCACCTTTGCGACTTGCATCGCTGCACTGAACGATGCCGTCAACGACGCGCAGCGGGCCGGCCACGATCCGCAGAGCGACCCGGCCGTGAAGCTGTTCGCCAAACGCCTCTCCCGCGTGACCGACGGCTTGCTGGAGCAAGAGCATCCCGACGATGCCCCGCTGCGCGAAGCGTGTATGGCGCGGCTCGCCGAGCTCAAGCACACGCCCGCGATCGTCGCGCTCCTGCGCAAGGGCATCGACTATCTCCCGGAGGATCTGCGCGCCTTCAAGCGCGAGGGGCAGCGCGCCGTGCGCCAGATCGCCGCCGAACTGGGGCTGAACCGCAGCGACTATCGGCTCGACTATATCGCACCCAACCCCGCGATCGCCGGCGATTATGTCCTGGAAGGGGCTAGCCTCTACCTGCGCCTTTCAGTCGAGCGGTTCGGCTCGCCAGCGCTGACTTACCGGCATCGGCACTGGAAGACGCCAGGCCGCCAGGTCCGCCACGCCAGTGCTCCCAGCCTCGCTGATATCCCGGCATTAGCGCGGCAGATCGCCAGCCATCTGCAGATCGATGTTGCCGGCTCTCAACCAACCTTGATGTAGGAGATCGTCGTGGGATGGCTCTCAATGCCGCTCGCCAGCATGGGCGGGCATACAAGCCCGAAACAGTACCTCGATGCCCAGTTCACCTTCGAGCGGCCTGCTACACCTGAGCATCCCTCTCACGGCTGCCACGTGATCGAAAGCGCCTGCCCGGGGAACAGGGTCTATTACGCCGCAATCCAGCGCTTCGACGATGGCGCTGCCGGCGAGGTCACCGCGGTGGTTTGCCTCGTGCGCTGGAATCCCAGGGCCAAAGATGGATTCGTGTTCGCCTACAAGGATATGTCGGAGAGCATGGGGCCCCACGAGGACGACTGCCCGCTCCGCGTGCTGGAGCGGCTCACATCCACCGACGATCCGGTCTCGTTGGACTGGCGCCGGCGGTGCTTCGCCACCATCCGACGCCGATCGCGCACGTTGCCGGACGGCGCGCTGATCCGGTTTTCCGAGCCGATCGCCTTTGGCGATAACACGCGGCATGAGCTTCTGCGCGTGCTGCATCAGGGGAACCGGATCATCCTGACCCGTAGCGACGGCAGCGGCCGATACCGGGTGGGTAACCTGCTCGACCGCAAATTCGAGATCGTGCGCGAGCGCAGGATCGCGCCCACCATTTTCACCTGAAAGGCGTTTCCGCGTGCAGACTGACATCATCCTTGATCGCCGGCGCCGGCAGCTTTGCAGCCGCAACAACGCCGATCGCCTTGCACAGCAGATGTGCGAAGAGACCGCATTGCCTTTCGCGGTCGTGCGTACGACTTGCCGGTTGCAACCCTACCGCGTCGTCAGGGCTGCTGAAACAACCGCGCAGGACGCGGTAGAGCTGGAAGTCGTCGCCCTGTGATTATTCGCCGTGATTATTCCTCGATGATTCCGCCAAGATCGGGATCGAGATACCACGACGGGCCTTCTTCAAAGTTCGGATCGGCGCTGACCAGCGGCCCGTCCGGCTGCGCGGCGACATAAGGATTGACCATGATCGCCGGCCAGGTCTTGGCGCGGAACAGATCCGCCGAGATGATCGTGCGCTTGGCCAGGATCTCCTCGAGCCAGCACAGGACATCCAGCATCTGGACAATGCCGCGTCCCGCCAGCTGATAGTAGAGACAGCGCTGATAGTCGTCGCACTGCGTGCCCAGGATCCGCGCAAGCCGCTTCTTGGCGCCGGGTTCTCCCTGGTGGACGCCCTCGACGGCCTCTCGCAACTCACGGGTCGAATAGTACGCATCGAACGGCTCGATGCCTATCGATGCATTGGCGGCCATGCGCTTCGCCGGGGTATTGAGCGGGTCGAGCGCTTCATCCCTGAGTTGAATATCGAGGTCGAAGCGACCAATCTTGAACTTCTTGGTCATACTGCTCTCCTATTGCGGAGAACGTACCAAGAACAAAAATCCACTGCAAGAGGCTGTTTGAGGTATGTGGCTAGTACCGCGCGACACTAACGGACTTGGCGGACGCCGGGATATTCCAGGCAGTGTCCGCGAAGCCCTGGTGCGCTGGTACACCGGCAAGGGCAGCGACGCCGACCACCGGGCGTCCGTTACTCTCGTGACAATCGCGCGCGAGAACGAGCAATGGATCGCCTGCAATTGCCTTGGGGAGACCAGGCCGCCCCCGCTGACCAGTCCGGCTTACCTCTCGGAAGCCGAGACTTATTACTTGCGGCGGCTCACAAGCCGTCCGCTCCATCTGCGCCGGTGCCCATTCTATCTGCCGCAAGCGCCCGATCGCATCCGCGAGCGTCCCGGCGACAGCCTGTTCGAGATCGAGTTTCCGAAGGGCTTGTTCAATGCGCACAAGAAAGCACCGGAAAAGCTGGCGCAGCAGCCCGACGACGAGGAACCCGACGATCGTAGCCGGCAGGTCTCGATACCCCGGCTTGGCCGATTGCTGTGGATGCTGCTCGAAGCAGCCCACACCAACGTCCTGCCGGCGCTGCCGCCGCAAGGCCGGCCCGAACACGGCCTGCGCGACGAGTTCGCCAGGCTCCGCGAGGCCGCCGGCCGCTTCCTGATCGCGCCTCGGATCAAGCTGCAGGATCACCTCTATTTCAACGTGAAGGACTACGAGGCGCGCCGCGTACACGCCCGGCTGCGCAAGGCCGAGGCTCTATGGCCGGGCGACTTCGCACCGCAGGCCTTCCTACTCCTGGAAGCGCATGAGATCTCAGGCACTACCGTCCACACCGGGCTCGGTGACCTCAAGATCCGCAACCGCATCCAGCACACCGGCATCATCAGAGCCAAGGTCGAGCCGCCGTTCATCGTGCTGGCCGTGGTCGGCGAGCATAGCCCGCGCGAAGGCTACCTGCCGCTTCGCGCCTATGCGCAGCCGGTGTTCAAAGGCAACCGCTTCATTCCCGTCGAGCGCGAGGATGAGCGCAGGTTTCTGGATGCTCTGGTCGGCTTCCAGTACCATATGCGCCGCAAGGGAGTGCAGGTCGCGGTGAAGCGGCCGCTGTTCGACATCGTCACCCAGGCCGGCAAGGTGCGGCCTGATGCCATCGTCGCCTTCCTCGACCGTCGCACTGGCTTCGAAGCCGACTTCGCTATCCAGCTCCTGCGGGAACGGACACCGCGATATCTTGAGATGAAGGCCGAAGAGCGCCGCCGTTTCGAGGAATATCACCGCACTATCAGTATCGCGACCCATCACCTCGCCGACACTGACCTCCTCGATCGCCTCGAAAGAATGATCGACGCGGCAGGATCTTATCTCCGACCTGATGGTGAGTAGCACTCGCCATCCTACCAAGGATCACGCCATAACCGTTGAAGTTCTCGCGGATCCGAAAGTGAAAGCGGCACTGGAACCGCGGGTCGACCTCGCCCGGTCCGACACCGGGCAAAGCGCAGACGCTGCAAACTTCTTCCTAGCGTGGTGGAATGGCCATGATCGGCCGTCCAGAGACAGGCAGGTTCCGGGCAACCGGTTCGAGATAGCGGCCATTCCCGACCGTGAAACGGCTGTATCGACAGCCGACCAGGTTCCGACGTTCACGCACACAGTTACCAATGGCCGGTCTCGACGAATGCTGCCGATTATTGAGGGAGCGCCGGGTCCGGCGGCATCTACCTGCAAGAACCGATTCTACTGGGTGGAGAGTAATTCGGGCTGGAGCGTCATTTCCAACGAACGATCGACCGCTCGCCTCGTCTCAGCGTCTATACCGACCATGGGCAGCCGCATCTGCGCACTGTATCCGGCGCGGACTTTGGACATCGCATATTTCAGCGGTCCAGGTGAGGGCTCGGCAAACATCGCCCGGTGAAGTGCCCACAAGCGGTCTTGAAAATCCAGAGCGCTAGAGAAATCCCCTCGCCTGCACGCATCCTGAAAGTCGGCGCATAAACGCGGTGCCACATTCGCCGTCACGGATATGGACCCGCTCCCGCCAGACGCCATGAAACCGAGAGCGGTTTCGTCATTCCCGGAAAGCTGACAGAAATCGGGCCCGCAGGCCGCGCGCTGGCTGGATGCGCGGTCGATCGCGCCGGTCGCATCTTTCACCGCTACGAAGGTTTTGGGATAGGCGGCTACCAAGTTCCCCATCGTTTCCGGGATGATGTCTGTGCCGGTGCGCGCTGGCACGTTGTAGAGGACGATTGGCAAGCCGCCATGGATCGCCAGTTCCTCAAAATGAGCGATCACGCCTCTTTGCCCCGGACGGACATAGTACGGTGGCATGACCATCGCGGCAGCGGCTCCGCTGTCGCGAGCATGCCGGATGTGCTCGAGTGTCGCTGCGGTATTGGCAGTGCCGCATCCGGCGATGACCGGAACCCGGCCGTCCGATTCCGAGACGCAGATTTCCAGCACCTGGCGATGTTCGGCTTGCGAGAGGCTGGCCGCTTCGCCTGTCGTACCGCATGCAGCCAAGCCGGAAGAGCCCTGCTCGATAAGCCAGCTTACATGGTCGCGCAGCGCTCCCTCATCGATCACCCCGTTTCGGAAAGGTGTAGGGAGGGCGGGAATGGAACCCGAGAACATGAACGCGTCTCCGACTGGTCGTTGGGGCGCCAAAATATGAGACCGGCAATATGAATACGAGATCGACGCAGGCGGTACCGCGTATGGATTTCATAGTGTTTCATCCCGAATAGCATTCATCAAAATATTGAATTTTCAATGTGATGGCCCGGTCTCCGATCTGGAATCCCTACGGGGGGCTCTGTAACTTGGCATCGTGAGTTCCGCACTTGCCGGGCCGCACAACAGCGCAGCTTTAAGGAGCTTTTCGTGATCGAAGCCGCTAACACTCTGGAGCCTGACCGACGAGGATCGGTGATCTACGTTGGGCAAGATCGGGCCGGACACTGGCTCGTCCAGGAAAACCATGGACTATTGGAAGGACGTTTCATCTCACGTGACGCCGCATGGCGTTTTGCGCGCGAGGAAGTCCACGCCTTCCCCGGCGCCGCCGTCGTTTTCACGACTGAGTGGATCGTGCCAGCCATTTCGTTCGAGCCCGCTCCGACCGATGTCGAGATGCTCGGACGCGCGGCCTGACCGGAGCGAAAGACCATGCACCATTCCCTTTCACAGTCGCTGCAATCTCCATTGCCGATCCTCTCTCTTTGGCGCCGCTTGCCTGGGCCGGATGCCGCTACAAACGCCGTGCGCGACCCGAGATGGCACACGCTTGTCTCGCGGCTGAAGGCCTTGAGAAAGCGCGGACGCCGCGCCGTGCGGATCATCGACGTGAACTGCGGTGACGGCATCCTTCTCATCCAGGCCGTGAAGGAGGCGCGCTCGCTCGGCTTCCTGTCGATCGAAGGCGTGGGCATCGACGGCGATCCCCAACACATCGGCGAAGCCCAGTGGCGCTCACACCTATTGACCGACTCGGCCATCGGCCTGGAGTTCCATGTGAGCGAACCGGCTACCCAACTGGAACTTGAAGCCGAGTTTCCTGCCGACATCATCCTGTATGAGGCAGCATCGCCTGTTCCGCGGGGATTACGGGAGGCTTTGAGCCGCGCGGGCGACTTCGCGCTGCGGGCCCCGCCAGCGTCACCTATGGCTCAAACATGACTCGGCGGGACCTTCTCTGGCGCTGCCTGGGTGGGGTGCTGTTGGCAGGTGGACCAACTTGTGAGCTGCTAGCTCCCGGCGATTCTGGTGGCGCGCGCGGCATTCTGACCTTGCTATTCTTTGCCGCGACGGTCCTGGGCATGGTACTGCTCGTTCAGGGTAAGAAGGTGGCGCTGGCCCTGCGGATCGACGGCAGCCGCCACCGCATGCTTCCCGACCTAATCCGGTCGCGTCGGCGCGAACGGCGCATGAACCGCCAGCCTTAGCGCCTGTCATCAAGGACACCCCATGAAGCCTTTTCACTATAAAGCCGGCGTGCTCCACGCCGATGCCATACCGCTGAATGTCATCGCGGATACCGTCGGCACGCCGGCCTATGTCTACTCCGCCACCGCCCTGCGCGCTGCGGCGCGGCGTTTCTACGCGGCGCTTGCCGAAGTCCCTCGCAAGCAGATCGCTTTTGCGGTGAAAGCCAACCCGAACCGGGCCCTTCTTCATCTGCTGGCGAACGAGGGGTATGGCGGCGACATCGTGTCCGGCGGAGAACTCGTGGCAGCGCTCGATGCGGGAATGGCTGCAGAGACGATCATTTATTCGGGTACCGGGAAGACCCGGGCCGAACTCGCCGCTGCTCTCGGTGCCGGAATTGGGCAATTCAATATCGAGCTCGAGGCCGAGGGTCAGCTCCTTGCCAGCCTTGCGATCGAACGCCGGCTGCGTGCGCCAGCTACCTTACGCATCAATCCCGATATCGATGCACGGACCCATGCCAAGATCACGACCGGCCGCGCCGCGAGCAAGTTCGGCGTACCGGTTACGGAAGCGATCGATATCTACGATCGACTTGCGGCGCTGCCCGGCCTCGACCTTCGGGGCATCGCCGTTCATATCGGGAGCCAGATCGTTGATCTTGTCCCACTCGAGGCAGCTTATGAGCGCGTTGGTGAGCTCCTCAGCGCGTTGAGGAGCCGAGGACATGTGGTGACCCACGTCGATCTGGGTGGCGGGCTTGGGGTTTCCTACAGGAGCGGCGAACCCGGCGCGGACATCGAAGCCTATGGCGCCATGGTAGAGCGCGTCACCCGCGACTGGAACGTCACCCTGCAGTTCGAGCCCGGGCGGCTGATCGTGGCAGAAGCTGGCGTGTTGCTGACCCGGGTCACCTGGATCAAGCCGGGGGCGGAGCACCCGTTCGTCATCGTCGATGCCGCCATGAACGATCTGATGCGCCCCGCGCTCTACGACGCATGGCACGATTTTGCGGTTGTCCGGCCGACAGGTATACGCACAATTGCCAACATCGTCGGACCCGTCTGCGAAACGGGCGATACCTTTGCCCAGGCTCGGGAGATAGATCAGGTTGAAGGCGGGGATCTCGCAGTTCTCCATACGGCCGGTGCCTACGGTGCGACTATGGCGTCGACTTACAACTGCCGCGCCTTGCCGGCCGAGGTCCTCGTCGACGAGGATCAAGTTGCCGTGATCGCGGAACGCGTGGAAGCGAGCGCGATCAACCGGCAGCGCTTCGCCCCCTGGCAGCGTCCCGGCGACGCAGTCGGCTCACATATGGAAGCTCAGCCCGGCATCGCGTGACGGCGGCCTATCGGATGGCCGGGTTCAAAGCCATTTCAGCCTCCTGAAGCGCTTGTAGAGCAGGAGGCATACAGAGGCGATCGCCACCAGGACGACGTAATATCCATAACGCGTCTCGAGTTCCGGCATGTTCTTGAAGTTCATTCCGTAGATGCCCGCCATGGCGGTCGGCACCGCCAGGATGGCCGCCCACGCCGCCAGCTGACGGGTGATAGCGCCCGTTCGTTGCTGTTCGAGCAGATTGCTGAATTCGAATACCGAGTTGAGGATTTCCTTGAGCCCGTCGGCCATGGCCTGGACCCGGCGGACGTGGTCGTTGACGTCGCTGAAATAGGGCCGCGCATCCTGATCGATGCAAGGCAGCTCTGCTCTGACGAACTTGGCCGCGACTTCGCCCATTGGGATCAGCACGCGCTGGAAACGGATGATCTCTCGCCGCAGGCTGAAGATGCGGATGATATCGTCCCGGCCCAGGAAACTATCCACCGTTTGGCGCTCCATCGCCAGGGTGTCCTCTTCGATCGTCTCTATGATCGGCAGGTAACCGTCGACGATATAGTCGAGGATGGCGTGGAGGACATAGTCGACGCCTTTCTGCAGCATGCCCGGGTCCTGCTCGAGTTGCCCCCGAAGCTTGGAAAACTCGCGCTCATGGCCATGGCGAACGGTGATGATGTGGCTGTGCCCGACAAAGATCGAAACTTCCCCATAGCGAATCTCGTCGCCGACGAGTTCAGCGGTCCGTGCCGTCACGAACAACTGGTCCCGGTAGACGTCCACCTTTGGGATCTGTTTACCGGTGATGGCATCCTCGACGGCCAAGGGGTGCAGCCCATACTGCTCCTGCAGCGAGCGTAGGTGCTCAGGCGTTGGATCGAGCAGCCCGATCCAGACGAATTCGGACCGGTCATCGGGACAATGAACCTTCTCGGCTACATCGATGTCCCGCACACGCTGGCCGTTTCGATAGAGAACCGCGGCAACCACACTCATCATTTCACTCCGCCGTCCAATTTCGAAGGGCGGGACAGAAGCGCAGGTTGCGGCGATTTGCTCCTCGTAGAATGTGAACCGGTTCGCTTTACCGAACAGGTCGTCAGGCGTGCGCGATACAATGCGGATCGGTCCGGGGGTCGTTCGCTTAAACGTCATTCTTCAACTTCGCCGCGACGCCGACCAATCGACAGAGTGCCGGAGATGCGCTCTTCGTCGGATCGCTTCTGCCGCGCCAAGCCGGCCGTCGATTTGGCTTTACGCAGCAGGCCGGGAGAAACCGAGGCTGATAGTTGCGAGCGATAAAAAACATGAGAGGTCTCCGGAAAGTCGCTCCAGGCCTCCTGCGTTTGCGGCGCGCCCAGATTGGCACGCGACCAAGGGGCGCATTCTCGGAGCGAAGCAGCAACGCTATGCCTCGGATTCCCGTTGATTCTCCAGACGATCAAAATGCCATTGGCATTGTAAAATCACTATGTCCCGGGCCGCCGCAATGGAGCCTAGACGAGGCTTTGCAACTCATGCGGCAAGCCCGCAAACTGCTACGAGAAGCTGGAGCCCCCAGGGGCACGCAAAAGATCGGCTTCGCGATCAACAGCGCGAGGGCGCCCTCCGGCATTGCGAACGTAAACCGATGATCTCGGAGCCATAAGCCATGAACCACACCGCCGCCCTTTCTCTACCGACCGACAACCTCACCCAGACCTCGACGATAGAGGCCGGGTATACCTCGCCGGTGATCACCGACAGCGGCATGCCCACCCTCGAACTCCTCATCGAACCGGATGGGGACCTCGACTCCGCCTTCGTCGCTTATGACCGGAACGGGAACACCTGGTTGACAGTCAGTGGCTGGCTCTTTGAGTTCAGCCCTGACTTGCCCGCCGCAGCGGCTCCGTAACAGCTGCTGGCGCCTTTTCCTGGTCCGCGCTAACTATCCGTTGCTTCAGCTTCGCACTGGCACGGAAAGTCATGACCCGTCGCGGCTCGATTGCATGCGCCTCCCCGGCTTGGGATTGCGACCGACGCGCTCCGATTTTTCCCGCAAGAGAAACGACCCAAAGCCGCTTATCTTGACGTTCTCCCCGCGCGCCATGGCCGAGCACATATGCTCCAGGATCGACGAGACCATATCGAGCGCCCCATTATTGCTCAGGCCGACCTCGCGGTGAACCGAGTCGGCGATCGCGGCCCGAGTAAGAGTTTCGTTTCGCCCCATCGTCGTGACTGCCCCCTGCTGACCCATCTTATAGTAATACGTGGCTTCGCCAGGCGATACTACCCGCAAGCCATTACCTCGCTGCATCGCTAGCCGCAATCACCTCACCGCCGCCCCAAGCCATGACGCCTCGCCTTGTCGGCGCGGCGGCTACGCGCGTTCGCGCGGGCCGGGCCGGAAGGGCCCGGAGGAGGAGAGGGAAGGAGGATGGTGGGTCCGGACAATGGGTTCGGGCGCATCTGGAGAAGTGGCATGAGCATGAACATTGGCAATCTGAAGCTGAACGAGCAGGGCACCCCGGTTGGTCGCATCGTGACGCTGGGCTTCAACGCAGTCGTGGCGCTGCGCGAGGTCGCCTCGCATAACGAGAAGGCACCCGCTTTCGACGTGATGGGCCTCTCGGCCGATCGTCGCACGTGGGTGAAGATCGGCGCGCTGTGGGAATATTCGGCCACCGGTTCGGGCGAAAGCTTCTACTCGGGCCGGCTCGACGATCCCGCGCTGGAAAAGCCCCTGGACGTTGCGCTCTTCCGGCAGGAGGACGGCAGCTACAACGTCAGCTGGCGGCGCCCGCAGCGCAAGCGCGAGCTGCCCGCCATGGGCAGCGACAGCGCCCTCCCGCCGATGCCGCCTGCCGGTCCCGAGGACGAGCACGCCGGCGGCCAGACCCCCGCTGCCGGCGATGGCCTCGGCGACAGCACCGCACCCGCTCCCAAGACGCCCGCTCGTGGCAAGCAGCAGAAGGAGCCCGAAACCGTCTGACCTTCAACCACCCCGCGCCGGGCAATCACGCCCGGCGCAAACCTTGTACGGAGTACCTTGAATGACACCAACCGTCGCAGGAATGCGGATTGCCCGCAGCGTCACGGCTTTCGAGACCGAACTCGACAACCTTCTCGCCAAATCGGGTCAGTTGCTGGCCGAGGTGGCGCACGCGCGCGCCGCTACCGGCGTAGAAGCGCATACGATGCAGCAGCCGTTGGCGCGCGTCGCCAACGTGCAGCGCGCCCTCGTCGGCGCCCGGTCCGAACTGATGCGGGCCCATCGCGACCTGTCCAACCTCGCTCAGAAGATGGACCTCGGCGTTATCTGCCCCGAGGCCGCAAAACTCAACGACAGCGCGCCGCATCTCGATGGGGTGGCCGCGATAACGGCGTAAGCAGCCGCTATCGCATATGAAGGCGCGACAGACCTTCGCCGGTGCATCAGCGGTGCTGATGATCGCCCAGTGTCCCGGGGCCTGAAACGGGATTGAGGATCGCGACTAGCTCCAGGAGCGCGGGTTCGATCCAACATACCAAGCGCTTCCCCTAGCCGACGTTAAGCCCCCTGCGTCAGCGCAAAGGCCCGCCCTCCGGTTCCTCCTGCCGGAGCGGCGGGTCTTTCTTTGCGACCGGTGCGCATGCTGGCATCGATCGCTCTAACGTCATATGTTGAATACACGTATTCAAAGGATATTTCGCTATGGCCACCTCTGTCAGATTGGCACCCGACATCGAGCAGCGCCTCGATCGGCTTGCCGCTAACACCGGGCGTACCAAAGCCTACTATCTGCGCGAGATCATCGCGCGCGGCATCGAGGACATGGAAGACGTCTACCTCGCACAGAAGGTGCTCGAGGACGTCCGCGCAGGACGCGAGACAACCAGTTCGCTCGAAGACGTAGAGAAGCGCCTTGGCCTGGCGGATTGAACTGACCGCAAGCGCCGAGAAGTCCCTCTCCAAACTCGATCGCACCGCTGCCAAGCGGATCCGACCTTCCTGCGCGAACGGATCGCCAGCGCCGACGATCCGAGATCGAGCGGGAAAGCGCTCGCTGGTCAGCTCGCGGGCCTGTGGCGCTACCGAGTTGGCGATTACCGTCTGATCTGCGAGATCGAAGACGGTAAGCACCTCATCCTGGTCGTGACGATCGGCCACCGCGGCGACATCTACCGCTAGAGCATCACCTTCATGGAGATAACCGATGACGCCGCTTGTGGCCGCCTTCGTCACCATCGTCGCCCCGATGCTGCTCTGGCTGTACACCCTGTCTGAAGCGCAGCGCCTTCCCAGAGGCAACGACGCGTCTCGCGGAGCCCGCCTTGCCGGGTTCATAATGAAGCATTGGCCGTTTCTGCTGATGCCTATCGTTCTACCATACTGCATCTCCCACCTGGGGGCCGCTGAACTCGCGATGTCGAGCTCGCTCAACATCGCGATGATGGTCTCAGGGCTCACACTGCTCCTGTCGTGGATGTTTCGCACCACAAAGGCATGATTTCACCTGACCGGCGGTGCCCCCCCATCTTGGCCGCTCTCTGCGCAGCCCCGCTCAGGTGATCGGATAACACCGGTGCCGCCTCGCCGGGTTTAGACCGCAATATCAGCGACATCGCACCTTTGCGGTCCTCGCTGCGATCGATGTCCCGCACCGTGAACGCAGCCCATCACCGCGGCGCCTCTCCAAAGTAACTGCGAACTGCCCCTGCCGAACTGGTGTGCGTGGGGCCCGGGACCCGCGCATAGCAGGGCCAGATCCTCTCTCCCCTCGATGCCGACGCGCGACGGCGCTCGATCAACCCCGGCCGGGTGAGGTCGATAACGCTGGCTGTCACGAGGGGCGATCACGAACGACCGGGCCTTATGCTGGAAGGGCGAGCCGAAGGACGTCGCTCTTTTCCGAGGTTAGCCCCCAGAGAGACCCGGCGATCCGACCGCCTCGGTAGCGCCCCTTGCCCCCGTTCGGCGACCTGCCCAACCCCGGCGAACCGGGCCGTGTTGCCCGCTACGCGGGCTGCCCGCACCACCCCGGTCCTTAGGGGTTCCCCTCCGCTGCGCTCCGGTGGGCCGGACCCCGCCCGGGGGCTCATCAGGGGCACCGGCGGACGAACCACCGGTTCAACTGGAGGCTTAGCAAAATGAACAACGTCAACCTGGTCGGTCGCCTTGCCAAGGACCCCATCGCTCGCGATCGCGGCGACACCCGCATCACCGAACTCACCCTCGTGACCGAACGCCCCCGCATCCGCGACGGCAAGGTCGAGAAGGACCCCGAGACCGGCTACCCGCTCAAGGACGCCGAGTTCCACAAGATCACCATCTTCAACGGCAAGGGCATGGGTGTCCGCAGCCACAAGGTGAAGGGCGACCTGCTCGCGGTGACCGGCCGCATCCACTACACCCGCTGGACCGACAACGAAGGCCAGACCCGCTACGGCTGCGAGATCATCGCCGAAGACATCGAGTTCCTCTGAACCCCAGCAAGGGCGGCGCAAGGCGCCGCCCCCTCTCTTTGGACCACCGCAGGAGTTACCGGCCATGAAGGACTTCGCCATCACCGCCACCCGCGACCTCGACCGCGCCGCCCAGCGCCTCCAGGACCTCGAACGCTACGCCGATCGCCGCGGCCAGCTGCTCGAAACCCTGGACCTGGACCTTCTCGGGCCAGACCAACTGTCCCGAATCTTCGCCGAGGACGAACAGATCAACGAGGACCTGGCCTGGGGTCACCTCTACATCAACCACCTCGCCGAAATGGAGGCGCTCGGCTCCTCGATCGAAAGGGACTTGCGCCTTGCCGCCTAACAACTTGTTTCCCCCAAAGGGTTCCGGCGCCGGGGCTTCGCCTTGGCGCCTCCTGCTGTTATCCTCGCCCCATAAAAGCAGGGAGGACGCCGTGAGCACGGCCATCGATAACGACCGCTCGAGCGACGAAATCGAAGTGAAGATCATCGACCCCGATCTCGTCGTAAGGCTGGAGGTCGACTACACCGAGCACGCCGGCGAATGGGTCGAGGTGCTCATGCAGGGCCGTTCACCCGACATGGAGACCACCTTCCCGATCAGCATCACATTCTTCACCCTTCCCGGCGACGTCGAGCAATCGGAGCACGACCGCGTCCTTACCTTTCCCAAGACCGAACACGAACGCGCCTCCAAGATCGGCTGCCGCGTCCCGATCTCCGACATGGCCATGCACGGACTGCTCGCCTTGATCGAATCCGGGCACCGGCGAACCTTCAGCTTCTCAGCCGTCCCCCACCCCAAACAGGAAGGTCTCCTGATCGAGAACTTCGAGTTCTACCTCGAGCCGAAACCGGATCCCCGCAGCATTCATTGAGGGTGCCCCGGCGCTGGCAGCGGTCATTTCCGAGAGGCGCACACATGGATCACACCAAACTTGAACGGATCGCCGGCGAATTGCGTCTGCGCGGCTTGGACGTGAGCACCCTTGCAGAGCAGACCGGCGACATCGCCGCAGTCTGGGCCATCACAGATCGCACTGAGGACACCATCATCCGGGTCATCGTCCTGCAGGGTGTCAACGGCAACCCGACATTCTGGCCGGAAGCATTCAACACAACCAGTGCGCGCTTCGTAACGCCGATCATCCTCAGACTGGGCGACGTCGTCGAGCAGATATGCCGCGCCGAGGCGTAGCAGTCGGACCTCGCGATCACCGACAAGCGGGCGTCGCAACAGCTATATAGATACACTGCCCGCTCCAAAGATCCCCCCAACAGATACCTCAGTCACCGCCCGGCGTGGTGTTGGGTTCGGCCGTTCGTTGAGCTAGCGCGGGTGAAGCGTTGTCATCTCAGCACGGGTAAGCGACAAAGAATCAGGCCGCATGCCGCTTACGCGTCACCGGGCTCTATTCCGCTAGGGCTTCCTCGCATTGCCGGCAGTCGCCGGCGCGCTCAAAGCCCAAGCTCCACCAAGCCCCGCTGCACGGGTCTTGGCCCTGACGGGTGACGATCCCTTGCGGGAGGTGGCCGCGCCCACCCAGGGCGGCTCTGTCGGGACCCTCACGCCAAAGGGCGCGGGGAGAGCACAATTCTAAGATATTCTCACACGGTAGGCCAAGTTTGGCAGGCGTCGGTTGGCGTCCGTCAAGGATCCGCGGTTCCCCCAATTTTCACGTCATCCCTCCGCTGCGCTCCAGAATGCCGAGAAAATCGGCTCCCCCACGGCCCGCTGCGCGGCGGCCTCCGGCCGTCCCTGACCTCCTGACCGCCACCTGCCTGATGATGGGGGTCATCAAGAGGATGACAAAAAAATGGAGGTTTATCATGACCAAGTTCAACAACTTCGCCGATCTCGCCGCAAACCTCGCCGCGGACCGCATCGCCCGCGCCGACGAGGCTCACGAGCACAGCTACGACGGCGCCTTCATCGAGCACTCGGAGCTCGCCAAGCTGAGCGTCTACGAGGAGTCGATCGCGACCGAGATGCCCGATCCCGACATGGCGCGCGCCGCGGTGGAACTGGCCGTCGGCACGATCTTCGACGTCTTCCGCGACACCCGCATGGAGGAGTTCGCGCAGCAGATCGTCTGGGGCTTCGTCAACTCCTTCCACATGACCGCGCGCCTGGCCGAGGGCCGCGAGGACGATGCCGCCAAGAAGCTGGGTGAGCTTGCCCGCAACTACGAGCCCTCGGAAATCCACGCCGTCGAGCTCGAGGAGACTCAGCTGCTCTGCCAGACCCTGCAGGGATGTCGCGAGGCTCTGGAAGCCATGCGCGACCACGCCTCGGAAGTGTACCGGGTCGAGACCGGCAAGCCCTTCACCGCCACGCGTGGGTCGCAGGTCGCCCGCAACGGGGTCACTGCCTCGCAGATCGCCGCCCGCGACTTCCTCGCCGCACGCAACCGGCAGCGCAACGAGGAGCACGCACCGACCGGCCCGATGGTCGTAGTGTCGGGCGGTCAGGTCTGGCACGACCATGAGATGCTCTGGGACATCCTCGACGACATCAAGGCCCGGGTTCCCGAAATGGTTCTGGCCACGACCGGGATGCGCAAGGGCGTCGACGCCATCGCCACCTCCTGGGCACAGTCGCGCAAGGTCAAGGCGATCAGCTTCATCCCCAACCGCGCGCACGGTAACCGCGGGCCCTTCCTGCGCAACGAGAACCTGGTTAAGCTGCGGCCGGTCGAGGCCATCGTCTGCGAAGGTTCGGGCATCCAGTCCAACCTCGCGCAGCGCCTGCGCCAAGCCGGGGTTCCGCTGCACATCCGCCGGCTCACCGACCAGCGCGCCGCACAATCCAACCAGCGGGCGTAAGCGCCCATCGGGAGGCTCGGGCATCCGCCCGGGCCTCCCTCCTACTTTTTGTCACGCTACAGCGCGGCTCAGGGGCATCGAGCCCCATCGCCGCGATCGCGACAAGCCCGTTGCGCACATCGCTCCAGCCCCGCCGAGAGGTGGGGAAAGGGATCTCTCTAGTCGTCCCAGTGTGTCGGCCGCGCCGGACAGTCTCAAGGACGGCAGGGTCCCACCATCTTCCTTCGGAAAATCGTTACCCCTACCGCCGCTAACGCGGCCGCTGCGCGGTCCTGAGACACCGTCCGGCGCAGCCGACCCGATCACTCCCGTCATCAAGACAAAGGAGGAACGATCATGCACATCACGTTGTTCAAAGCTCTGAAGAACGCTAATATCTTCGACGACGCCGCCGAGAAGGTGGTGCACGCCTTCGAGGAGCACATCGACATGGCAGTCGCTGAAGCCATCAAGCACTACGACCAGCGCCTGGCCGCGATGCAGGCGATCCTCGAAGCGAGGCTCGAAAGCGGCCTCAAGGGCGTCCAGACCTCGATCGACGGGCTCAAGTGGTACATCATCGTACAGGGCTCGCTCATGGCGGCTGCGGTGGCCACCGGCGGCATCCTCACCGCATACTTCCAGTTCATCAAATAGCCGGGGGGCTTCGGCCCTCCAACAGTACCGTCTCGCGAGGGGTCGCTCGGGCAACCGGGCGGCCCCTTCTCGTATGGCGGCCTGCGCGGTGGCCAGGCCCCGCTCGCTCGCATCCGCACAGGCCCTCCGGCCTGCACGTCGCTACGCCTTGCCGGGCCCGTACACCGATAGCTCGCGCCCCGCCGATAGGGGGCATCCCTCTCCCGGTCGTCCAATCGTGTCATGCGCTGCGGTTCGCCTCAAGGATGATCGGTACCCCCAATTTTCCCGCCGCTGACGCGACAAGAAAATCGGCTCCCCCGATCCCCGCTACGCGGCACGGACTTCGCCCGTGTCCTTGACCCGAGCCCGGTCACATGACCGCCGATCGCCGTCAGAACGAGGAGATTACACATGCCGCAGGACATCAACACCGACCATCCCACCGCCGCCGACCCGGACGTCGCTGAGGGGCACACGCTCACCAGCTGCTGGTGGGCCGACTGTGACTACGAGGGCGAAGAAGACCTCGACATCAACGACGACTGACCGGGAGGCGGCAACGGGCCGGTTTAACCCGGCCCCCGCTAGCCATTCGAAGCGACTGTCGCGGGTAGCGCGATCGCCCGCGTCGTCCTGCCCGGAAGGGTCGCACCCGCGCGGCCAGGGGGGGGGCGGCGCGGCGGTTCCTTGCTCGCTGACGGCCCTACGGCCGTTTCGCTTCGCGCGGTCCGCCTTGCCGGGTCACGGCATCGCCGGCAGGCTTGCCCCGGCCCGCCTTCGCGGTCCTGGCGCATCGCCCCGGCTCGCCTGCGGTGCGTCTGCCGAGAGGTTGCAAGCGCGCGGTGAGGGCAGTGGCCGGCGCGGCGGTCCCTTGCTCGCTGCCGGCCCTGC
>NZ_AKKE01000179.1 GCF_000281975.1 Novosphingobium sp. AP12
TGGAGCCGGGACACCGCTTACCGTTGACCAAGTCGGGGGGGGTCTGGTTCAGACCTCTCCGGTGACGCTCGCATTGCAGACATTCAAGGCTCCACTAATTTCGCCGGATGAAATGTAAGACATTGATAATTGCAGCGATTTCGTTGCTGCTTGGCGGAAGCGATATGATCCGTGCGTTATTAACGCGTCACGGCACCAACGAAGCGGATGTACGGGTTGCACTCTCCATCCGCGACATCCCGCTGGACAGCCTCGCATGATCGGTCAGCCCGGACGGCACCTTCACGTTCGGGTGAAAGAGCGCCGGTGCCTTACCAAGCCGAATGAGCGCCTCGTGCGCCGGGTTAAGCAAAATCGGGTCAAGATGGTCTTCATTGGCTGAGAGACCGGCCCTCGCTAACGGCGGCTGACACCACCAAGAAATCGGTTTGGGCACGAATTTCAACCGTCAGCCCCACTTGGAAACACGAACAGACGGAAAGGCCTCGCATGCAACGTGCT
Organism: Novosphingobium sp. AP12; assembly: GCF_000281975.1. Taxonomy (GTDB): domain Bacteria; phylum Pseudomonadota; class Alphaproteobacteria; order Sphingomonadales; family Sphingomonadaceae; genus Novosphingobium. The sequence goes on from NZ_AKKE01000179.1 coordinate 502, forward strand.
ATCGGCCGAAGCGTTGATATGCCACTGTTCGCATTCCGCCAGAGGTTGATGCCGATGCTGCGCCGAGCAATCGATGCCGTTCTGAAAGAGCCTGCGATCGAGTTCTCGTCGCCACTCGCTAAAGGCGTCGACCAGGCTTGGCTCGACGCAAGCACATGCCGCAATTGCGGTGAAATTCTGGCCACGCCCTACTGCGGTCAATGCGGGCAGAAGGCGGCGGCACGGCTCGCGTGGCATGACACCGTTCGGGAGAGTTGGGAGCGCCTACGCCTCTTCGAAGGCCAGATGTTGGGCACGTTGGCCCGCTTGGTTCTGACGCCCGGCCGAGTGGCGCAGGAATACGTCATGGGCCGCCGGAGCGCTAACATGCACCCGCTCAAGTTGCTGGTCGCACTGGTGGCGATCCTGGCCCTCATGCTCGCGGCAAACGGCTATTTCGGGCATTACGCCTTCCGCGGCCGCAATGCCGACGTCGACCTGATGGCAGCGCGCGTGATGACTTATGCGAACTGGAGCTTCACCCTCGGCATCGTCGCAATCTACGTCGGGTCATGGTCGGTCCTGCGCCGCAGATTGGGCTATAATGCGATCGAGCATGCGGTGCTGAGCATCTATGCCCAGAGCGTGATTCTGGGCATTATCGTTCTGAACATGCTCCCAACCCTGATCTGGCGCGATCCCGCTTTCGTCCTTTGGCACAAGTCGGCATCGCAGTATTACGTTCCCGCCGTAAAGCTGCTGGTCGTAGCGGCTGCGTACAAGCAGTTCTTCCTCTTGAAAATCCGTACTGACTGGCCACGCCTGCTGCTCGCCTGCGTCATCTTCGCCGGCGTAAATTGGCTGCTTTTGAGGCTCTACGCCTTCCTGATCCTGTGGCTGGTGACGGCCAGACCAGTACCATAACGAGGAGAGAGAGATGCGGCGATATGCTTGTCTGACGTTGACTTCGTTAGCCACACTCCTGATTGGCGGCTGCGGGCCTCAGGAAGATCAGTCGGCTAGCAGCCTGTCCAGTTCGGACAAGGTTGAAGCAATCGCTTCTACGCTTCAGGCCTGCTCCTACGACGGGGCGCCAGTCAAGGCTTCTGCCTCGTCTCTGGACGGCCGGGCGCCTAACGACTGTGCGCTGGCAGTGCGGCGGATCATGGAGTTCACCGGGCTGCCGGCGAACTTCGTGGTCGTCTCAGGCCCGGTCGACAATGCGGCAGCCGTGATCTTGCTTGATGACAACCGGATCCCGCGCCGTGTCATCGCGTTTAATCCGCAATTCATGAGCGAAGCCACTCAGGCGGTTGGTGGCAGCAAGTGGGGGCCTATCAGCGTGATGGCCCACGAAATCGCCCACCATCTTTCCGGGCACACGATCGTACCCGGCGGGAGCCGGCCGGACATTGAGCTGGAAGCCGACAAGTTCAGCGGCTTCGTGTTGCAGAAGATGGGCGCACCGCTGAACGACGCGACAAGAATGATACTGACGGTGGGTTCTGCCCACGGCTCTCCGACCCATCCCGACAAGCAAAGCCGGGCCGAAGCGATACGACAAGGCTGGGAGGAATCCTGCCAGCAGAACGGCGGCGCAAAATGCGATACGGGTCGCGCTGCTGCGGGGCCGCCTGCTAAACCCGAACCAATAGCAGGGACGCGGACGGTCGCTCGCGCTCCCGCGCTTCCGGCACCGGGCTCGGTTCCCTTTAAATACGGTCACTTTGTTAATGACGAGACCGGCAAGCTCGATCCGGCCCGGGTAAAAGCCATGGAAGCGCGACTGTTCTCCCTGGCCAAGAACGTTGGTGTCGAACTCTCTTTTCTCGTTGTGGACGATCTTAAGGGTCTAAGCGCGCAGGATTATGCCTGGGCTATGATGCGGCAATTACGGGTAGGCAAGCTCGACGTCGGCAACGGCGCCGTTGTCGTCGTCGCTCCACGCCAGCGCCAAGCCGCCGTCGCCTTTGGCCCAGGGCTGGCCAAGGAGGCGGAGTTCTCAGATCCGCAGGCTCAACTCCTCCAGTGGGTCGATGCTGCCTGGAAGTACTGTGACGATGCTGACGGTTGTGGTGGATGGACGGACAACCTGTTCAACATCTTCAATTTGACGCTTTCGAATGCGTCCAACACCCAATGGACGATCCAGTATCCCTCGCTAGGAAACCTCCTGAGGCACTATGAAAAGATCAACGCGCAGAGGTTAACGGCTAAGCGTCCGTTCAATCCCGCCACCGACCAGCCGCTCGGCAATCTTATCAGGATCAGTGGCAAGATCACCGACCTTTCGCCCCCCACTGGGATGGGCCAAGTCAACAGTCGGCTGATCGGCGGCACTTTGGGCTACACAGCAGTAAGCTTGAAGACCCAAGACGGCTATAACGTGATCCTCTACGTGTCGCCTCGCCTCGCCGGCTTGATGCCTGGCGGAGCATTGAGGAAGGGAACCACATATACAGCCGTTGGCCGCTTGCAGCGCGCTGGCGACAAAGATCGGCAAGCTTCCGCCCTGTGGCTGTTTAGCTACGATCCCCTTTGACGATCGCCCACGGAACTCGCCCAGGAATGTGAAGCCCAGATTTATCGAAAGAGCCGCGTACCTGTCGGGAGCCGCCCGGTTTTCGGACTTCCCCCGGCAGAGTAAGTATTCCTAAGACGCCTGCTCATTCACCCTGCAGAAAATCTTCCGTTACCGTATCTCGCTTTCTCATCGCAGCTAGAGCCGGATGCGAACGTGGCATGAAATATCAAAAGAGACCGCGATACGCTTTTAGGTTCTCGTTCGCTACGATCCGACGCTTCGTTGACATGAACGCGTGTTATCAGCTTCAGTGCGGAAGAGGACGAGGCCGCACCTTACTGGGGGCGCCCCGACCCTTTCCAACCACGCCGAAATCGCGAGGCCTCGGGTGCCAGCATCCCCGCCGACGCATATCCACGCGATCTAAGCGCATCAGCGCCGTGGTGAGTAACCAAACGGCGTTCGCCCGTAGTCCTTTTCGGGGCAGAAGACATCCTTCAGCATAGCGATCATTGCTAATCGTCCTCGTCTTGTAAGTCGAACAATCACTCGTCGATGGTCAAGCGGGTCAGCATTGCGCGCAATGAAATCCGCGTCGTGCAGTCGGTCGATTCGCCGCATGGCGGCTGCTGCCGATTCGCCGGAAGCCAGCATAATGTGCTTGACGTAGACGACCCCCCCTTCCGCCTCGGAGATGAAAAGTTCGAGCATCATGTCCCAAGCCGAATCCCTGAAAAGGCCTTTCGGTGCTAAGCCCGCGATCTTCTTGCGCCCCTGGAGCATCTGCCGCGCCCCCTCTACCAGAAGTCCTTGCTCCAGGGTCTGACTTTCCGCAATGCGTGCCATCTCATCGACGGTGCGCCGCTGCGTGGGCGAAGGGTCCGAGGCTATCTGATCCAACTTAATGTGGGACATCGGTTCAATCCGCCGTTTCATTGGGTTTGAGCGACCCGGGCAAAAGCCTCGCACTCTCGGAAGCGAGGGCACTCGGGGTCGTAACCTGCGATTTGAGCCAAGCAGGCAAAGTATACATGCCCGTGCCGTGTGAGCCCTTAAGGAGCACGGTGTCCCCCGCCTGCAGGTCGGTGCGCAGCACGGCCCGGATCTCTTCCAGCGAGCCTGCGAGGGTGCCGCGCTGCTCGGCGGGGAGCGCATCCCATAGACCGCCGTACAGATCGCCTACGGCATGGACCCGGTCGATGGCGAAGCGTTCGATCAGTGGCGCGAGCTGGGCGTGGTACTCGGCGGCCTGCGGGCCCAGTTCCAGCATCTCGCCCAGTACCGCGACGCGCCTTCCCGCGGCCGGTCGGCCGCCGAGCGCGGCCAGAGCGGCCGCCATCGAACCGGGGTTGGCGTTGTACGCGTCGTCGATCACGGTCAAAGTGCGACCCTCGATCGTCACTTGGAACTCGTTGCCCCTGCCCGCCGCGGCCGTGAAGCCAGCAAGCGTCGCCAGTGCCGGGGCGAGGTCCTGTCCCAGCGCGGATACGGCTGCTAGCACAGCGAGGCTGTTGAGCGCCATGTGCTCGCCGGGCGCGCCCAGACGATAGCGCAGTGAACGACCGTAGATCTGCGCACTCACTTCACCCGCGCTCGCATCGTAGCCGAGCAGCCTCAGGTCGCTGGCGTCTGACGCTCCGTAGTGGACGATCGACAAACCCCTCGCCTTGGCGGCCATGTGCACGCGCTCCCACTCGGCCATGTCGCGGTTGAGCACCGCCACTGCGCCGGGGGCCATGCCTTCGAAGATCGCGCTCTTGCGCGTAGCCACGGTCGCAAGGTCGCGGTGATATTCCAGGTGCGCGGGAAGGATGTTGGTGAAGATCGCCACGTCGGGCCGCGCCAGCCGCGCCGTGCGGGCCATGCGCCCGATCGCGAGTTCCAGCACGATGTGCGGCACGTCCCAGGGGATCGAGGCGAGGTTCCAGGCGACACCGTGCGGCAGGTTGGCATTGGCGCGGGTCTGGCCCACCGCGCCGAACGCCGAAAGGGCATGGGCCATCATCGCGACAGTGGTGGTCTTGCCCGCACTGCCGGTCACCGCGACGAGGCGGCCTGCCATCCGATCCCGCGCATAGTGGCCGATCGCCAGGATCGCAGCACCGGTATCAGGGACCACCAGCGCCGGAACATCGGCTCCTGCCACGACGGAGACGTCGGAGGCGATGAGCGCGGATGGCCGGTGTTTCAGCAGGCCGAGGCGCTGCGGTGATATGCCGATCCCTGGGTCGGTGAGGCGCAGGGCCACCATCTCGCCCGGCAGCATCGTCGGCGGCGAGATGCACAGGCCGCGGGCCTGCCAGTCGGGCGGAGGCGGCGACAGCCAACGCCCGCCGGTCGCCCGCGCGACGTCAGCGGCGGTCCAGTGCCGGGGGGTGGTGGCAGCGGAGGCGGGGGAAGAGGCCGCCGGGCGCTCCGCCTCTCGATCGAGGAGGTGGCGGCGATAGGCCACCAGCCCCGAGAGGTAGTGCTCCACGTCGTCGATGCGGACGCGGAAGGCGTGATGACGAATGAAGAAGCTGCCGACGATCCGTTCCGGGTTCGCATGGAACATCGCCAGCTCGGGCCAAAAATGGCCGTTAAGCAGGTGGTGCGCGCGGCGGTGAAGCGCCCGCTCGAACAGCGCGAGATCGACCCCATCGAGCAGATGCGCCAGCGCCGGATCGGCGGCCAGCCGGGTCACTGTGCGCTGGGCTGCCATCATCAGTTCGAGCAGGGTCGGGAAGGTGGTGATCCGGTCACGCACGAAGACGAGGTAATCGCGGAAATTGTCGATCGCAAAGCTGTAGTACCGCTCGTCGGGCCGATGCATCGTCAGTTCGTTGACGCAGTAGCTGAGCCAATGGTCGTGCGCCTTCCAGTGCTCGGCCTGGATGAAGTGCTCGAAGGCCTTCTCCACCGCTGCGAGCCAGCGCGGATCGCCGGTCAGCCCATGAAGGCGCATCAGCGCGAAAGCGGCCTCGCCGTCGTAGTAGATGATCCGAAACGCCTGCTTCACGTCGAGCGCTGGATAATCCAGCACATGCGCGAAACTGCCGGACGCCGGGTCCTGCATGTGCAGGATGCCGGTGGCGAGAGCCTCCAGAAGCGACAGGTGATCGCGCTTTCCGGTCAGCTCGGCATGCTTGGCCAGCGCCAGGATGGCGACCGCGTTGCCGCCCAGCTTGATCTCGTTTTCGGTATCGACGAGGAATGCCGCCGTACTGCCGTTGGGAAGCTCGGCCGGCCGGATCAGTACGCCGGTCAGGCAGGCTAGCCCCCGCTCGATCGCGGAGCTCAGCGCCGGGTTGCGTGTGACTTCCCAGGCTTCCAGCATCGCGTAGAGCGTGCTTGCGTGGCGCAGCGCGTTGTACGAGGGGATCGGCCGGTCGAAGCACGGGTGCCAGCCGTAGTGAAAGCGCCCGTCCTCCTGCACCTGCGTGGCAAGATAAGCGCTTCCTGAGATGACAAGGTCTTCGACGCGGGCGGCGGTGAGCTGCCCCACCGCACGCCGGCCGACGTCCAGCCCGCCGCCTTCGAGCGCGTGGACGATGCCGTCCTCTCCGGCGAACAGGCCGCCGGTGGTGAACAGCCAGACGGGATCGTCGTCGGCGAAGGACGGCGCCTCCACGCCGTGCCGGCGGGTCGCATAGAGCGCGAAGTTCTTCTCGTTGAGCACAGCAGAAGGCTGGCCCGGCCCGCCGTAGAGCATGGCGTTGGCGTTGAGCTCCACTTCGAGGAAGGCATGGGCGAACCCGGGGTCGAGCGCGATGCCGAGGCGGAAATAGTTGCGCTTGATGGTGGCGAGCTGGCGCCGCAATGCGCCCCAGGTCGCACGCTCGGCGGCTTCGACCCAGTCAAGGCGCAGCCAGCGGATCGCCGTGCCCGATGCCACAACCTGCGCGCTTGCCCTCGCCCAGGCCTCTTCCACGGTCACACCAGAAGCCGTTACCACGCTCGCGCGCTTCGATCCGTCGGTAAACGAGAGGAACAGCGCGTAGCGGGCAACGCCTTCCACCGTCACGCACGGAATACGGGAAAGATGAGGGCGAAGTACCGCGATGGCGGTTGAAGCGAGGCGGGTCATCTTTCGCGCAGGGCCTCCCGGGCCCGGTTGAAAGGCTTCATCAGGTACTGCAGCACAGTCTTGCTGCCTGTGTGGACGTCAACCGTCGCTATCATGCCCGGCACGATGGGGAAGCGCTTGCCGGCTTTGTTGACCAGCGCGTCGGCATCGGTGCGCACGAAGACGCGGTAGTAGAAGATCTCGGGCTTAACCTCGTCACGAATGGTGTCGGGCGAGATCGTCGCGACCTTCCCTTCCAGCGCGCCGTAGATCGCATAATCGTAGGCTGTGACCTTGACCGTCGCACGCTGGCCGGGGCGGATGAAGGCGATGTCGCGCGGGGCCATGCGTGCTTCAATCAGCAGCTGGTCGCCCATCGGGATGATCTGCATGATCTCGCCATTGGGCGGCACCACGCCGCCGACGGTGCTGACTTCGATGCTCTTGACCACGCCCTTGACCGGCGAGCGCAGAGTCAGCCGGTTGAGCGTGTCGGAACGCCCGCGCACCACCGGGGCGAGCGCGGTCACCTCCTCGGTCACCTTGGCGAGTTCCTGCCGCGCCTCGACGATGTACTGCGAGCGCAGGTCCGCTTTCTTGAGTTCCAGGTCGGCACGCTGGCGCCGCAGGCGGATGACTTCGACGGTGCTGGCGGCGCCGACCTCAATCAGCGATTCGGCGATGTCAACTTCCCGCCGGATCAGCCCCAGCGATTCGTCGATCAGCGCGATCGAGCTGGAGAGGCTGCCGCGCCGGTCTTGGTAGAGCCGGGTTTCGGCCGCCTTGAGGTCGGGGTAGGCATCGAGTTCGGCGGGGAACGCCAGCGGGGTCTGGTTAACTTCGGCGCGCAGGCGGGCAGAGGCGGCCAGCGCGGCCTGGTATTTCGCGGCACTCTCTTCCACCGTGGAGCCGGCCTGGGTGGGATCGAGCTGGGCCAGGATCTGCCCCGGCTCGACGATGTCGTCCTGGCGGACCAGCAACTTGCCTAGGATGCCCCCCTCGAGCGATTGGATCACCTGCTCTCGCGAGGTAGGGACGACGCGGCCCGTTCCCGTCGCCACTTCATCGAGCTGGGCCAGCCATGCCCACAGCAGAGCCGCCGCGAACAGCGCCGCCACAGTCCAGACCATGCGCGTAGCCAAGGTAAGGCGGCGGTCCTTTTCCTCACCGAACAGCCAGTCGTCGCTTCCCGTCCAGGCGCTCATGCGACCTTACCGGTAATCGGCGCCCTGGACGCAGGCATGGGCTCGCCCTGCATCTTGCGCATGGCTGCGTCCTTGCTATCGTCCAGGGTGATCAGCCCGTTGTGAATGACGACCACTCGGTCGACCACGTCGAGCACCCGCATGCGGTGCGTCGCGATCACTAGCGTGCGCGAACGGGCCCAGTCGCGCAGTCGTTCGATGAAGAGGCGCTCGGTGGCATCATCCATCGACGCGGTCGGTTCGTCGAGCAGCAGCACAGCGGGCTGGCGGATCAGCAGCCGGGCGAGGAGCAGCGACTGCACCTGTCCGCCTGACAGCCCCTCGCCGCCTTCCTGCACGACATGCTCAAGCCCGGCGCCGAGGCGGCGCACGAACTCGTCGGCGCCGACCATCCGCAGCGCCTGCATGATCTCTTCCGCCGTAGCCTGCGGCGCGCCCATCACCAGGTTGTCGCGCAAGGTGCCGTGGAACAGGCGGCTGCCCTGGGTGAGCAATCCCACGTCGCGGCGGACGTCGGAGGGGTCGATCTGCGCTAGCGCGAGGTCGTCAAGCAGCACTTCGCCCGAACTGGGCTGGAGCAGCCCAGATAGCCCCTGCAGCAGCGTGGACTTGCCCGCGCCGTTGCGCCCCAGCAGCGCGATCTTCTCGCCAGGCCGGATCTCGAGGTCCCTGACGTTGAGCGCCGGCGCGGTCTTGCTGTCGCCATAGTGGAACACGGCCGACCGCAAACGGTAGTGCCCGGCCACAGCTGGCGCGTGGATGCGGTGCTCGTCGTGCGGATTGTCGAGCGGCAGCGCCATGATCTGGTCGATGCTTTTCATCCCGAACCGCGCTTGCTGGAAGCGGCTTAGGACCTGCGTGACCTGCGACATCGGTGAGATCATGCGCGAACCCAGAATCGAGGCGGCGACCAGTGCGCCGGTGGTCAGGTCGCCCGCCATGACCATCGGCGCGCCGAAGAACACGACGGTGGCATAGGACAGGTTCTGAACGTTATGCGACCAGACGGTAAGGCCGTTGGTCAGCCCCCGCAGCTTGAGCTGGGCTTCCCCGGCGACCGCGTTGAAGTGGTTCCACTGCTGCTGGAAGCGGCTTTCGGCCTGCAGCGTCTTGATGTCGCCAATACGCTGTACCGCCTCCACCAGCATGGCATTGCGCAGGGAGGACTCGCGCATGGATTCGTTGGCATAGGCGCGCAGGCGCCGCTGGGCGAGAAGGCCGGGCAGGATCATCAGCACCAGCGCACCCAGCGGGACCAGCGCCAGCCAGCCGGCGATGAACCACAGGATCACTACGAAGAGCAGAAAGAACGGCAGGTCCGCCACTGCCGCCACGGTGGTGGAGGTCAGCAGTTCGCGCACCTGTTCGAGATCGCGCAGCTGGGCGATAAAGGTGCCGGTGGAAGTGGGCCGATCGCTATTACGTACCCGCAGCGCATGGCCGAAGACCTGATCCGATATGCGCAGGTCCGCCCGCTTACCCAGCACGTCGATGATGCTCATGCGCAGGCGGCGCAGCAGAAAATCGAAGCCTATCGCCAATAGTACGCCGATGAAGAGGACATAGAGCGTGGGATAGGATTCTGCCGGGACGACACGGTCGTAGACCTGCATCGAGAAGATCACCGTCGAAAGGCCCAGCAGGTTGGTGATGAGCGAGGCGATCATGACATGCCCGTAAGACCGCGAATCCTTGAGCAGAATGCGGCGCAGCCAGTGCGGCTCGTAGGGGCGGATGTAAGTGTCCACCCGCGCGTCGGGCGCGGCACGGACGGGACGCGCGATGACCAGCCGTTCGGCGCGTGCCATCAGCTCGTCCAGCGGCAGGGTATTGGCAAGCCCCCCCTCGCCGGTCATCGTCGCGCTTGCTTCGGCTGCCGCGCCGATGGCGGTGACCACGGCCAAGGCACCATTCCGCAGCTCCACGACGACCGGCAACCGCTCGTTCGTCAGCGCAAACGCACCCGGTTCGGCGAAGCGAACGCGCAGGCCGACGCCGCGCGCCAGCGTGCGGATACGCTCGGCGTCGCCCGCCTCGCCTTGCCACAGCGCAGCGACGCGCGCGTTCTGAGCCGATACCGACAGGCGATAGTGGCGTGCCACCAGCGTTAGCGCCTCGCTCCACCCTTCTAGGTCGAGTGCGGCGGCCGGGACCGCGGGCTGGCCGCCTGCGTCAGTCATAGTCTCGCTCACAGCCTCACCCCCTGCACCACCATGTCCGTCAGCTTGAAGGCCTTGCGCTCGGCGCCGGCATTGAACAGGCAATCGACATTCAGCCGGCGCAGATCGTGGCGTGTGTTAACGAGGTCGAAGCGAACCTGTTGCAGTTCCTGCTGCGCATTGAGCAGGTCGACCAACGTGCGCGTACCCATCTCCAGATACTGCAGGCGGTAGAGGGTGCCGGTCTCGCGCATGCTGTCCTCCCGCGACATCAGCGTGGCGACGACACCGTCGAAGCTATCGACCTGGCGCTGCGCCTCGGCGAGCAGCCGGGCGACCTCGTTGCGCACGTTGGCGTCCGCCGCGTCGGCCGCGCCCAGGATATATCCCGCACTCCGCGTGCGCGCCCGGTAGGCGCCGCCACTGTAGAGCGCGCTCGAGATGTTAATGCCGAAGTTGACCTGCGCGCGGTCCGAGAACGGGTCGTTGATGTCCGTCGTGGTGCCTGCCCCCAGCGAGACCGTGGGCAGGCCGTCTGCACGGGTGCGCCGCAGTTCGGCCTCGGCCTGGTCGCGCGTCGCCTGGATCTGCATGACGGCCGGAACGCGGGACCAGTCCGGCTCGCCCGCACCGCAGGATTCCAGGAACCACTCCGGCACCTCGGCCGAAACCGGCGGCAGCGCATCGATGCCCAGCAGGTAGGCGAGGTTGCTCGTCCACCGCTTGCGCTCAGCCTCGATCTCCTGGACCACCGCTTCGGCGCCTTGCACGCGCGCCTGCGCTTGCAGCGCGTCCGACCGGGTGGAAGCGCCGCGGCGATAGCGGCGATCCACCAGTTCGTTGATGTCGCGGATGATCATTAGTTGTTGCCCGGCCACGTCCAGCAGGGCGGTACTGCGCTGGATCTCGATCAGCGCGTAGCTGGTGTCGCGGATGAGAGTATCGACGGCCAGCAGCAGCTGCGCCTGCCCGATCCGCGTGCCCGCCTCGGCGATTGCCACCGAACTGGACACCTTGCCGAAATCGTAGAGCATCTGGGAGGCGGATATGCTGGCACGGGGCCGCCAGCGACTTTGTGTAAGATTGTCGTAGCCGCTACCCAGGCCCGCGCTGATCTGAGGCTGGTAGCCCGCCCGCGCCACTCTGACGTCCTCGCCCCGTGCCTTCAGGCGGGCGATGGCTTCGGTGATCGAGGGGTGCCATCCCACGGCCCGGCGTACGGCGGTTTCGAGAGTAACAGTGGACAGCGACGATGCGGCGGGCGCCATTTCGGGCCCGGCCACCTCATCCGCGACTTGCGCTCCCGCACTGGCGGCGAGCGGCAAGACCGTCAGAAATACAGACAGACAGAGACAAGACCATCCGCCGCCATTCCCCGAGCCCTCGCGAAGCATAGTCCTCCAGCCGCTCTTCCAGGAGCGGTCCAATTCGGTGCAAGACGGCTCCGAACAAAATGATCGTTCGGAGCCGCCTGCTTACCAATAGAGAACTAAATCAACGAATTATTCTGCCATTGATCTTCGGTAGATAGATCCGAATTGAATGAAAGGTGAGCGAGCGGATCTTCGAATGTCACCGCCGCACCTGTATCCTCCGGGGCCGAAATTGGAACCGCTCCGGCTGCATCATTGGCAGCTTCGGCGTCCGGTTCGCTCTTGCTCAGGTAGTTTTCGAGAACGTCCTCGAGGCTGCCCTGCCCCTCGAGCATGTCGAACTCGAAGAACCCGGTCGTTTCGGCACCGTCCGCCTGCCCGTCGCCGTCCGAGTCGATGGCGTCGATGGGAACAGTGTCGGCCTCGAGCGCGAAGGTGGAGGCCATGAGCGGCACCGGAATTCCCGCCCCCGAAGGCTCGATCCTCACTTCCAGCGTACCTTGCGCCACGTCGCCGCCCGGATGGACCAGTTGGTATTCGAACGTGTCGAACTGAGCGGTATCGAAGTAGGCCTGGTTAGCGTCCGGCGCATAAGTGTAGCTGCCGTCGGCCTCCAGCGTCAGGACGCCGTAGGTACCCTGGATCGTCACCGGCGATCCGGCATCGACATCAAGGTAGCCCGATGTGACCGGATCGAACACCTGCAGTTCCGTCAGCAGCGATCCCGTCTCGTCGTTGTCGAGCAGGTTACCGGCGGCGCCGTCGTTATCCGAGATCACGTACTGATCGAGGAAGGTGGCGTCGACGTCGCTGACCACGGTGATCGCCGATGCCGCCCCGCTCAGGGTCGCCCTGACACGGTACGTCCCTTCGTCCAGCCCCAAGGAGGCGAGGTTTATTGTCGCGATGTTGCCGATGCCCAGAAGCAGGCTGAACGGCACGTCCTCCACCGTGGCCCAGGTGCCGGGGGACGTCTCCTCCTCCAGATACAGCGTGCCCGAAGCCGCGGCCGTGACCAGGGTGTTGACCGCGATCGTCCCGGAAACCGCCGTGGCATCGTCAACGACGAAGCTGGCGCTGATGTATTGGTTGCTGCCGAGCAAGATGGCCAGCCCGGCGGTTTCGTCAAAGAAGGTGTTGTCGACCACGTTGGCGAACTCAACCGACGCGGTGTCGGTGTCGTCCGTCGCGGCGACTGCCTCGCCCTCGATGGCGATGGTCAGCGTCGCGTCGTCGGAGACCACCCCGTCTGAAAGGGTATAGGTGAACACCTCCGATTGGCCGACCGAGCCCGGATCGCCATAGGCCGCGTAGCTGTAGCTACCGTCCGCGGCGATCGTGAGGATGCCATATTCTCCCACGACATCCACCGTGCCGGTTTCGGGCACCGTCACCACGTTGCCGTCGGCATCGGTCACGGCAGTCACCGTGGCCCCGCCAGCAAGGTCGTCGGCGCCGGCTCCGGCGTCGCCCTCGATGACGTTACCGGCGAGCGTCTCGTCAGCGAAGTCGTACTCGGTGAGCGTGGTGGTGATCGAAGTGGACTGCAGCAGCGTGAGCGTATTGCTGAGCAGGTTGTCGGCGACGGCGTCAATCACGCCGTCCAGCAGGTCGATCGCGCCGAGCGGGGTCAGCACGTCGGTTAGCAGGTCGACCAGGTCCGCAAGGCCGCTCGTGGCATCGAGTACTACGTCGAGCAGGCCCCGCACCGTCGCACCCAGCGGGCCGCCGATAGCGTCCTGAACTGCGTCGAGCACGATTTCCTGGTTCTCGGGCCCGAGCACGACGCCGGCATCGCCCAGTTCCGCCAGCGACACGCCGCCCCCATCGGTATCGAGCAGGCTGGCCAGTGCGCTCTGGTCGTTGCGGACCACGATTTGGTAGTCGCCCGGCGGCAGCCCCTCAACGATCGCGACGAGCGTGTTGTCGGAAGTCAGGCCGAGCAGTTCGAGCCCCAGAACATCGCCCACCAGCGAGTTCTCGGTCACCGCCGAGTAAACGACGTTGCCATCGGCATCGACGACGTCGAGGCGGAAGGCGTCCGCCACGGCCAGCAGCGCGGTCTGGCTGATCTCGATGCGCACCGACCCGGTACTGTCATTGGGCACCGTGACGGTGACGCTGTTATCCGCGCCGATCTCGCTTTCGGTAAGACCCAAAACGGTGACGTCGGTGTCGGTGACCGGCGCTCCGGTGGTGCTGGTCAGCCCGCCCATGTCGAGCGTCGCGGCATCGTCCACCGCTAACGGCAAGGCCACTTCGATCGGTCCCAGAGACGTGACCGGGCTGGTATTCCCGGCAAGGTCGGTCTGGCGCACCTGCACGTCTGCATAGACGCCCTCGGGAAGGACGAAGCTGTCGCCAGTCCCGTCGGTCCAAGTCGTGCCGCCATCGGTGCTGTATTCGAAGGTGGCTCCCACCTCCAGGCCCTCAACCTCGACCGTACCGTCGCTGGTCACACCATCGGTAGCCGAAGTTCCGGTATCGGTGACCAGGTCCGCAGTGAGCGGATCGACGCTCGTGTCGACGGTGACCGCGCCCAGCGACGTCGCCGTGCTGGTGTTGCCGGCCGGGTCGGTTTGGCGGACCTGGACGTCGGCGTAGACGCCTTCGGCCAGGACGAAGCCCGTACCCGCGCCGTCGATCCAGGTCGCGCCGCCGTTGGTGCTGTATTCGTACGTTGCGCCGGTTTCGAGCCCGACCACCTCGATGCGCCCATCGTTGGTGACCTCGTCGGTCTGCGACGCGCCGGTATCATCCACTAGGGTCGCCGTAAGAACTTCGGCATCGGTATCGACCGTCACCGTTCCCAGCAAGACCGGGTCGCTGACGTTGCCGGCAAGGTCGGTCTGGCGCACCTGCACATCGGTATAGACGCCGTCCGGAAGGACGAAGCCGGTGCCTGCGCCGGGCGTCCAGGTGGCGCCGCCGTCGGTGCTGTATTCAAAGGTGGCGCCATCCTCGAGGTCGCCGACGGTGATCGCACCGTTGCTGGTAACTTCGTCGGTCTGCGACGCGCCGGTGTCTTCCACGAGCGTGGCAATCGGGCTGTCGATGCTGAGATCGACCGTGATTGGCCCGAGCGACACCGCGTCGCCGATGTTGCCGGCTTCGTCGGTCTGACGGACCTGGACATCGGTATAGACGCCTTCGGGCAATTCGAAGCTGTCGCCGGTCCCTTCGGTCCAGGTGAGGCCGCCATCGGTGCTGTACTCGTAAGTCGCACCGACCTCGAGCCCATCGACGAGCACCGTGGCGTCGGCGGTGATACCGTCGGTATCTGACACGCCGGTATCGTCCTCGAGTTCAGCGGTCGGTTCAGCCGGCGGATCGGCGTCAGCGTCAGCGTCAGCGTCAGCGTCCGCATCGGCGTCAGCATCCGCATCAGCATCGGCATCTGCATCGGCATCTGCATCGGCGTC
>NZ_AKKE01000180.1 GCF_000281975.1 Novosphingobium sp. AP12
CAGGCCGCCCCGCGGGAGCCGGTCGGCAATGCGGCCGTGGACCGCGCGCAGACGGCGGATGGCAGTGAACAGGCCGAGCGCGCCGCCGCCCGATGCCTCGATCAGCCGGCCATAGGCGGCGGCGAGGGAAGGGATGTCTCCCTTGGGTACGTCGGTGACGATCAGCACCTCGGCCTGCGCGGCGTAGTCGAACGGGCTCTGGTGGGTGGAGAGGCGCGGCGCGACGTCGATCTGCGCGGCGCCCGAGCGAGCCACGGCCTTGGTCCAGTCCTCCCCGTCGCGCAGGGTGGCCGAGGTGAGCACGACGCCGTGCGCCGGTTCGAGCACGACCTTGGCGAAAGGCTTCATCGGGTCGAGCCAGCGGCGGTGGATGCCGATGTCGAACTCGCGCGAATCGGAGCGGTCGACCGCCAGCCAGTCGACGAACTGGGGATCGGCGGCGCCGCCGAGGCGGTTCAGCAGCGATTCCCACGCAGCCAGCGTATCGACGCGCCAGGTGAGCGAGTGGCGCGCGCCCTCGATGCGGGCGCGGCCGGGGCCGTCGAGCCAGTCAGGCGGTTCCTCCAGCAGCGCCTCCAGCCGCATGCCGAGGCGGATGAGGGGCTGGCGCAGTTCGGCCAGCGCCATGCGGGCGGCCTGCGAGATTTCGACGAAAGCGCCTTCGAGGCCCGCCGCCTCGGTCTCCAGCGCGTAGCCGGCGTCCTGCCCGCCGCTCTCGTCGCGGGCGTAGACAGTGGCGCGCACGGCGGCGAGCAGTTCCTCGAGCGGACCGGAGGCGGCGTTCTCGGCGATGCGCTGGAGCCAGCCGTCGCCGGGGAGCGCCTCGGCGGCGGCGCGGGCGGCGGTGATCGCCTTGCCGCCGGCCTCGTCGTAGCTGGCGATGTCGGCAAGGCGCGCGGCGAGGCCCCGGCGCCGGCCCTTGGAGGCTTTCTCGGGACCGATCACCCAGCGGCGCAGCTCGATCGCCTCGGCGCCGGTGAGGGCGGCGGCGAAAGTCGAGTCGGCGGCGTCGAAGACGTGGTGGCCTTCGTCGAAGACGATGCGGGTGGGGCGCGAGGCAGGGTCGCGGCCGCGCGCGGCGTTGACCATGACGAGCGCATGGTTGCCGATCACCAGGTCGGCGCCGACGCTGGCGCGGGTGGCGCGCTCGATGAAGCATTTGCGGTAGTGCGGGCAGCCTGCGTAGACGCACTCGCCGCGCCGGTCGGTGAGCGCGGCGATGCCGCGCTGGCGGAACAGGGTGCCGAGCCAGCCGGGCAGGTCGCCGCCGATCATGTCGCCGTCGCGGGTGTAGGCGGCCCAGCGCGCCACCAGTTGCGCGAGGATCGCGGCGCGGCCAGAGAAGCCCCCCTGCAGCGCGTCCTCGAGGTTGAGCAGGCACAGGTAGTTCTCGCGGCCCTTGCGCACCACGACGGGGCGGGTGCCGTCGGCGCGGCGCTCGGGCCAGGCGCGGCGGCTTTCGTGGCGGAGCTGGCGTTGCAGGGCCTTGGTATAGGTCGATACCCAGACAGTGCCGCCCGACTGCTCGGTCCACAGCGAGGTGGGCGCGAGATAGCCCAGCGTCTTGCCGATGCCGGTGCCGGCCTGTGCGAGCAGGACGTGCGGCCGTCCCGAACGCTCACGCGGGGCGAAGGCGTGGGCGGCTTCGGCGGCATAGGCGCGCTGGCCGGGGCGCTGCTCGGCGGTGGAACCGGTGAGGTGGGCGAGGCGGGCCAGCACGTCGGCCTCGCCCAGCACGACCTGCCGGGGCTGCGCGGGCTCGGGGCTTTCCTCCCACTCGGGCAGGCGAGTGAAAAGCCAGCGCTCGGCCTGGTGGGGCCGGGCAATGCGCGGGGTGAGCAGGGTGGCCCAGGGCCAGCGCATGCGGATCAGCGACTGGAGGGAGGTCCAGGCGCCCTCGCGCTCGGGCCAGGTGGGGCTCTCGCACATCTCCAGCAGGGCGCCGGCGGCTTCCTGCAGCAGCCGGGGCACGTCGGGGTCGCCCGCAGGCTCCGCGAGGCCTAGCGCATGCGCGAGGCCCTTTGGCGTGGGCACCACGAAGCGCGCGGGATGTACGAAGGCGTAGAGTTCGAGCAGGTCGAGGCCAGAGAGGTCCGGGTAGCCTAGTCGCGTCGCCAGCAGGGGGGCGTTGAGGATCAGCTGCGGGGTATCCGCCGCCGCCATCACCGCCTCGCCCTTGGAGATCGTGCGCGGGCCACTGCTCTCGCGCAGCCAGCAGCCGCCGTGGCTGGCGTGGAGCGCGGGAAGGGACAGGGCGACCATGACGCGTCCGTCTTAGGCATGCCGATCGGGATTGGAAACGGCGGGCCGAGCGATGCGCACGCAAAAATTACGAAGAGTTACACTTTTCAGCCTTGTTTTGGATTGTTCTAGATATATCTTAGAGCCATCATGCAAGACAGGAAAACCCAGATGAGAAACATGAACAACGACGAGCGCGGCCACGGGCGCGGTTGCAGGGGCGGTCACTTTGGCCACGGCCATGATCGTCATGCCAGGCGCGACGCGGTGATGACCGCGGCCATGGAGGGCGTGGAGGAAGTCCGCACGATGCTCGGTCGGCGCAGCCGCCACGGAATGGAGCGCGGTCACTTCGGCTCGGGTCCGTTCGGGGCTGGCTTCGGAGGCGGTTTCGGTCGAGGCTTCGGCGAAGGCTTCCCCGATGGTCCTCGCGGCGGTGGTGGCGGCGGTCGTGGCCCGGGTGGCGGACGGCGCAAGCGCCTGTTCGACCAGTCCGAACTCCAGACCCTGCTGCTCGCGCTGATCGCCGAGAGCCCGCGCCACGGCTACGACCTGATCCGCGAGATCGAGGCGCTTTCGGGCGGCGACTATGCGCCCAGCCCCGGCGTGGTCTACCCCGCGCTCACCTACATGGAGGAGTCGGGCCTGATCGCTCCGGTGGCCGAAGAGACGGTCCGCAAGGCCTTCGACGTCACCGACGAAGGACGTGCCAAGGTCGAGGCCCATGCCGAAAAGGCCGCCGAACTGAAGGAGCGTCTGACCGCTCTGGCCGCCCGCCGCGACAAGGTCGATCCTGCTCCGGTACGCCGCGCGTTCCATGCGCTGAAGACTTCCGTGTTCGACCGCCTGTCGCAGGACGGCGCCGACCGCGACCTCATCCTCAAGGTGGCCGACATCATCGACGAGGCAACCCGCAAGATCGAAAGGATCGAGCCTTGAACACGATCGAAGCCACGGTGAAGACCGACAGCGGCGGCAAGTACGTGCGCCAGCTGTGCAAGCACTGGAGCCACAAGCTGGAGACTCAGGTGGAGGGGGATACCGGCACGGTCACCTTCCCCACCGCCGTCGCCACCATGGCGGCGGACGAGACCGGCATCGCCATTGCCATCACCGGCGAGGACCGTGCGGAGGTCGAGAAGCTGACCGGCGTTGTGGCGAACCATATCGACCGCTTCGCCTTCCGCGAGGCGCCGCTGACATACGAGTGGTCCTGGCGGGAAGCCTGAGCACCGACCGCGCTGTCCCCGGCATGACCGGGGACGGCGTCCATCCACCACTCCACACTTGCGAAAATCGCGCTTTTCGCCAAAGAGCGCGGCATGACCGAAAATGCCCTGATCGAAGCCGCCCGCGTGTCCAAGGCCTGGCCCTTCCAGGAGGCCCAGAAGCTTCTCAAGCGCTATCCCAGCGGCAAACCGGGCGGCGAGCCGGTGCTGTTCGAGACCGGCTACGGTCCCTCGGGCCTGCCGCATATCGGGACGTTCCAGGAAGTCCTGCGCACCACGCTGGTCCGCCGCGCCTACGAGGCGCTGACGGGCGGCGCGCCGACGCGCCTGGTCGCCTTCTCGGACGACATGGACGGCTTGCGCAAGGTGCCCGAGAACATCCCTAACGCGGACCTGCTCACGGCCAACCTCGGCAAGCCGCTCAGCCGCATTCCCGATCCCTTCGGCACGCACGAGAGTTTCGCGCACCACAACAACGCGATGCTGCGCGAATTCCTCGACCGGTTCGGCTTCGACTACGAATTCGTCTCGGCGAGCGACCGCTACAATTCGGGCGGCTTCGACGGCGCGCTGACGTGGGTGCTGGAGCGTAACCAGGCGATCCTCGACATCATGCTGCCGACGCTGCGCGAGGAGCGCCGCAAGACGTATTCTCCGGTCCTGCCGGTCTCGCCCAGTAGCGGCGTGGTGCTGCAGGTGCCGCTCGAGGTGCTGGACGCCGCCACCGGCATGATCCGTTTCACCGACGAGGACGGCACCGTCGTCGAGCAGTCGGCGTTCGGCGGACAGGCCAAGCTGCAGTGGAAGGTCGACTGGGCGATGCGCTGGTACGCGCTCGGCGTCGACTACGAGATGTGCGGCAAGGACCTGACCGACTCGGTGACTCAGTCGGGCAAGATCGTGCAGGTTCTTGGCGGCAGGCGCCCCGAAGGGCTGATCTACGAACTGTTCCTCGACGAGAACGGCGAGAAGATCTCCAAGTCCAAGGGCAACGGCCTGACCATCGAGCAGTGGCTGACCTACGGCACCGAGGAATCGCTCGGCTTCTATCTGTTCCGCGAGCCCAAGAGCGCGAAGCAGCTGCACGTCGGCGTGATCCCCAAGGCGGTCGACGAATACTGGCAGTTCCGCGGCAACCTCGAGGGCCAGGCGCTCGACAAGCAGCTCGGCAACCCGGTGTGGCACCTGCTGCGCACCAACGGCGAGAAGAGCGGCGCGGGCGATACCGTGCCGGTCACGTTCTCGCTGCTGCTCAACCTCGTGGGCGTGCTCGGCGCGGACGCGACGCCGGAGCAGGTCTGGTCGTACCTCGGCAACTACGTGGCCGATGCGACGCCAGAGGCGCATCCCGCGCTTGCCGACATGGTCCGCGCCGCGCTCGCCACCAACCGCGACTTCATCGCACCGACCCTCAAGCGCCGCGCGCCTTCCCCCACCGAGGCCGAAGCGTTGAAGGCGCTCGACGCGCAGCTTGAAGCTGCCGGGCCTGACGCGACGGCGGAGGAACTGCAGAACATGGTCTACGAGATCGGCAAGGACGAGGCTTATGGCTTCGAGACCCTGCGCGACTGGTTTAAGGCGCTCTACGAAACGCTGCTGGGCAGCCCGCAGGGCCCGCGCATGGGCAGCTTCATCGCGCTTTACGGCGTGCCCGAGACGCGCAAGCTGATCGCCGAGGCACTGGGCGCCGCCTGATGAACGGCGTCCCGCGCACGGCCGGTGAACTCTGCGAGGAACTCCTCGGACGCAAGCTCAGCGAGGTCGATGCGGAGGAGCGCCGCGTGCTCGAACGCATCGCGTCGGGTACACTGGTAGGCCCGGATGCTCAGGAAGAGGCGGCGCTTCATGCCACTTTCCCGGACCGGCTGGCCGACAAGGTCGCGGCAGTCGGCGGTTCCTGGGGCTTCATCATCGGCTTCGGCGTGGTGCTGTTCGGCTGGATGCTCATCAACAGCGAGGTTCTGAAGGTATTCGGGCTGCATCCCTTCGATGCCTACCCGTACATATTCCTCAACCTGATGCTTTCGACCCTGGCGGCGATCCAGGCGCCGGTCATCATGATGAGCCAGAACCGGCAGTCCGACAAGGACCGCATCGCCGCGCGCCACGACTATGAAGTAAACCTGCGCACGCAGCTCGAGATCATCCGGCTCCACAAGCGCATGGACCACCTGTTCGAACACCTCGTCCACCGCGACGCCGCAAAGGACAGCTGACGGCCTTCATCGCCAGTTGCGCGTGCGAAACCACTTGGTAACGACGTACTTGACGCCCCGCACCACCGGCCGGGCGGCGTGCATCGTCCAGGGGTTGGGCGTGCCGTCGGTCAGGGCGTTGTTCCAGAGCAGCAGGGCACCCGCGCGCGGCGGAATGGTCAGCGCGACGCGGGTGAAGTCGGTCGTGCCGCCTTCCTCGACGGCGTTGAGATAGAGCATGGCGGTCCAGCTGCGCTGCCCGCCGCAGCGCCTTTCATCGCTCCAGTAACTGGAGCCGGTGTCGAACCAGTCGCAGTGCTCGTGGAAGAACTGCCCGCATCGATAGCGTTGGCCCTGCGCGGCTTCGCCCCAGCCAAGCGCGATGCCGGTCACTGCCGAAATCCGCACATCGAGGCGCTGGACGCTCTCGTCCATGGCGTCGAGATCGCCGGAATAGCTGGTGCGGTAGTCCGGCCAGTCGGCGCCGTCGATGAGGCTCGAGGGGCAAGCGACCGCATCGATCAGCGAGATCAGCCGGGTGCACTCGGGCATCGTCAGGAAGTCGTCGATCACGTAGAGTTCAGCCCGATCCTCGGGCAGGCGCCGCGCCGACGGATCGCCGGCCAGGCGCTCGCGCACCGTGGCGCCGATCCTGGCGAGGGCCTTGCGGTCAGGGTGCGCGGACGCTGTCATCTGTGTGACAGAGTACCCGTACGCGCGCGCAGATCAATTGGCAGGTTTTCGGGACCTCGACGAAACCGGTGGTAAAGAAAAACCCCGGGTTCCAGCGAACCCGGGGCCTCTCGTTTCCTGCGTTTTCGGCAGATTACCAGAAGAAGTCGTAGATAACGTCGACCACCTGGCCGCTGTAGATGTCGACCAGCATCACGTCGTCGTAATACCGGACCCAGCGATAGGGACCGTAGACCGCGGGCAGGCGGTACTGCCACGGGTCGTTGATCCAGTAGCGGTTGCCGTAGAACATCGATCCCAGCGAGAAACCGATACCGACACGGCGGTACGAGTAGTTCTGGTAAGGCGCGTAGTAACGGCCGATCCGGTAGGTGGAGCGGTTGCGGTCGCGGTAACCCTGCCAGTCGTAGCGGCTGTCGCGCCGCCAG
>NZ_AKKE01000181.1 GCF_000281975.1 Novosphingobium sp. AP12
GGCGGCGACAACCTCGAGCCGATGACGCTGCTTTCCGCCCTGTCGGCCCACACCACCCACCTCGGCCTCGCCGCCACGATCGCGACGTCCTATCGCCCGCCCTACGACGCGGCGCGCGAAATCCTCTCGCTCGACCGCATCAGCGGCGGGCGTGTCGGCTGGAACATCGTCACCGGCATTTCCCCGGACGACGCCGCGCAATACGCGGACCAGACCTTCCCGCCGCTCGACGAACGCTACGCGCGCGGCGAGGAGTTCGTGGATGTCGTGCTAAAACTCTGGGGCAGCGTCGAGCCGGGCGCCTATGCCCACGACAAGGAAGGCGGCATCTACAAGGACCTGGAGAAAATCCGCACCATCGATCACGCGGGCAAATACTACCGCGTGCGCGGGCCTCTCAAGGGCGTGGCCTCGCAGCAGGGTCGGCCGCTTCTGATCCAGGCCGGACAATCCGGCGAAGGCCGCGCGATGGCCTCGCGCGTTGCCGAGGCCGTGTTCACCGCGCAGTCCACCTTCGAGCAGGCCAAGGCCTTCCGCGACGACATCCGCGCCCGAGCCGCTGCTTGGGGACGCGACCCCGACCACGTCAAGGTCATGCCCGGTGCCCTCGTCGTCCTCGGCGAGAGCCGGCAGGAGGCGCAGGACAATTGGGCCGACCTCGACACCCGGATCGACCTGCGCGCCGCGATGGCCCGGCTGCAACTGGCGCTGAAATCCATCGACCTCAGCGGCCACGACCTCGACGCCCCGTTCCCCGACGTGCCGCCGGAGTCCGTCGTCAGTCGCGGCCGCAACCACGTCGAAGCGGCGAAGCGCGAGGGACTGACACTGCGGCAGGTGCTCATCCGCTCGACCGGCTCCAACGCGCATTTCTCGGTGATCGGCACTGTTAAGGACGTGGCGGACGAACTCCAGCACTGGTTCGAGGGCGGCGCCTGCGACGGCTTCAACTTCCTTCCCGCAATCTACCCCCAGTCCTTCCACGAAATACTGGACACGCTCATCCCCGAGTTGCGCCGCCGGGGCCTGTTCAGGACCGAGTACGAAGGCCGGACCCTGCGCAAAAATCTCGGCATCCCGGCAAGTCCACTGCCGCTGCTCGGTTGAGGAAAGCCCGGCCGATGATCTTGATCCTGAAATCAGCACGGCCTTGTGTGTACTATTGTCCTTTCAACAATATTGTAATCTGATCATCAAGCGCCGTTGTTCGGCCTTGCAAGAATTTAATCCATCAGTAACCTGAGTACATATCCGTATTTAGGGGCTTCGATGGGCAAATTGACTCGGCCGCAGGCACTTCGCTTGGGAACATCTGGCGATCTGCCGGGCCGACGGGCCAGCCGCCTGCTACTGGGCTCCGCGCTGGCCAGTGTCGCTGCCGGTCTTGCCGCCCCGGAGGCGCGCGCGCAGGACGCTTGCGGAGTGCCCGTGGCGGGAACCGTCACCTGCTCGCCCGCGGGCAACCCCTACCCCGCCGGCATCGAGTATTATTCGCCCGCCGCCGACCCGGCGCTCGACCCCGGCCTCGACCCCGACGCGCCGGTGTTCGACCTCACGGTCGTCCTCGAGCCCGGCGTGCGTGTGCAGACCGCAGGCGGCCTGCCCGGTGTCGCGCTGATCGGGTTCAACGACGGCGCGGTGACGCTGGAAGCCGGCCAGGACACCGCCATCGCGGTCGGCGGCACCGGCGCGATCGGCGTGCTCGGCCTGACCAACTACGGCGACCTGACGATCAACACCGACAGCATCGTCGCCACCGGTCGCGCCTCCGCCGGCATCAACGCCAACTCGAACGAAGGCGACATCACGATCACGGCGGGCACCATTGCGGTGACCGGGAACAGCGGAGTGGGGATCAGCACCAATTCCTACCGGGGCAACGTGACCATCGATGCCGGCACCGTGTCGGCAGACGGCTATTACTCCGGCGGCATCGACGCCTATGCCGGCAACGGCGACATCCTGATCATGGCGGACTCGGTGTCGACCACCGGCGGCAGCTACTACACCTACGGCTCGACGGCGATCGAGGCTCAGGCCATCTACGGGTCGATCGCCATGGACCTCGGCGCCGTATCGACCCAGGCAGACTACTCCTACGGCATCAGTGCCGTCTCCTTCGCCGATGGCGGCGTGGTGGACATCACGGCCGACACCATCACCACCCAGGGCGTCGGATCGCTGGGCGTGCTGATGCAAGGCGACACCGCCAACCTCTCGGTCGGCACGCTGACGACCGTGGGCGACGGGGCCTACGGCGCGGTGATGTTCGGCACCGGAGAAGGCGGCACCAGCTTCACGTCCACGGGCTCGGTTTCGACGAGCGGCCAGCGCGCGGTCGGCGTGTTCCTGAAGTCCTACTCCGGCGGCGACGCGGTGATCGACGTCAACGCGGTCTCGACCCTGGGCGACGAATCCACCGGCGCCTACGGCTATTCGGAGTTCGGCGACGTAACGATCACGGCAGCCTCCGTGACGACCCAGGGCGAGGAGTCCATCGGCGTCTCTGCCCTCGCGCCCGAAGGTGACGTTGCCGTCACCGTCGGCGACGTGACGACCGTGGGCGACCTTTCCCCGGCGGTCCTCGCAGTCGGGTACAATGCGGCGGTCACCGTCAACGGCGACGTGACGACGCTGGGCGAAGCCTCGGAAGGCGTCGTCGCGCTCGGCCTCTACGGCAATGCGGGCGTCGCGAACAACGGGACAATCTCGACCAGCGGCACGGCTTCGACCGGCATCTATGCAGGTGCCTACTACGATGTCGTGGTCAGCGGCGCGGGCTCGGTCCAGACCAGCGGCGAGGGTGCGGCCGGTATCGATGCCGTGAGCCTCTACGGCGGCATCACCGTCACCGCCGGCACCATCTCGACCTCGGGCGACTACGCACAAGGCGTCCATGCCTATGCCCAGGGCTTCGCGGCCGGCACCGACGTGACCGTCAATGTCGGTTCCGTCACCACCGCCGGCATCCTGTCCGACGGCGTCGGCGCGCTGTCGCTGCTCGGCAATGTCGACGTGACCTCGACCGGCGCCCTCACCACCGGCGGCGAGGGTGCGTTCGGCGCCTATGCCTTCAGCCTGCTCGGCGATGCCACGATCACGGTGAACGACGTCACCACCTCGGGCGACGACGCGGTGGGCGTGCAGGCCTATGGCTACAACGCCAGCGTGACGGTCAACGGAGACCTGTCGACCAGCGGCACCGACGGAGCCTTCGGCTTCGGTGCGGGCGGCGTGCAGGCGACGGGCTCGTTCGGCACCGCCGCCGTCACCATCAACGGCTCGGTGACCACTGCCGGAGACTATGCGACGGGCGTGTTCGCGAGCGGTTATAACGGAGCGACCGTCACCAACAACGGCGCGATCGCGACCGGCGGCGCCTCCGCCAACGGCGTCACCGCAGAGGCCGCCTACGGCCCTGCCGTGGTCGTCAACAACGGCACCATCGCCACCACCGGAGACTATTCGGTCGGCGTGTCGGCGCTCAGCTATTATGGTGCGAGCGTCACCAACTCGGGCGCGATCTCCACCAGCGGCGCCTTCGCCGACGGCGTCACCGCAGAGGCGGTCTTCGCTCCTTCCGTGGTCGTCAACAGCGGCACCATCGCCACCGCCGGCGACTATTCGGTGGGTGTGTCCGCGCGCAGCTACTACGGCGCGGGCATCACCAACTCGGGCGCGATCTCCACCAGCGGGGTGTTCTCGACCGGCGTGACGGTCGACTCCGGGTACGAACTCGGCACGGTGGTGAACACCGGCACGATCTCCACCACGGGCGAGAGCAGCGCGGGCATCCTCGTCAACGGCTATGCCGACGTGCTGGTCCAGGGCACCGGCGCCGTGACGACCTCGGGCGCTTACTCCGCCGGCATCGGCGCGAGCACGATATACGGCACGGCGTCGATCTCCATGGCCTCGGTCACCACCACGGGCGAGGTCAGCACCGCGATCAACGCCTATGGCAGCCAAGGCGCCGTGGTGAACGTGGGCACGGTGTCCACGCTCGGCGCCAACTCGCTGGGCGTCCTCGCGGGAAGCTACGGCGACGTCAGCATCACGGCCGGCTCAATCACCACCGCAGGCGCCGACAGCGACGCGATCCGCGCGGCGACGTTCGGCGAGGGCAGCGCGATCACGATCAACGTGGCGAGCGCGCGCACCACGGGCACCGGCAGCAATGCGATCAACGCGCTCGGCTTCGGCGGCGACGTGGCGGTCACGCTGACCGGCGCCGTCTCGGCCGCGCAGGACACCGCGGTCGCCATCCAGTCGGCCGGCGACGCCAGCGTGTCGATCGGCAGCGGCGGATCGGTGAGCGGGGCGATTGACAGCATCCAGACCGACGCCGTGGGCACGACCACGATAGCCAACCTCGGCACGATCAACACCGGCACCGGCTATGCCATCTCGGTGCTCGGCGGGCCTGCCGCCATCACCAACGCCGGCGTGCTGAACGGACGGGTCCAGCTTTCGGCCGGCGACGACCGCTTCACCAACTCCGGCCTGTTCCGGGCGGGCGCCAGCAGCGACTTCGGTGCGGGCGCCGACGTGTTCACTAACACCGGCACATTGCTCGTCGACGCCCCCGGCACCGCGCCCCTCGCGGTCAGCTTCACCGGGCTGGAGGCGTTCAACAACTCAGGCCTGGTCGAGCTGCGCAATGGCACCGTGGGCGACCAGCTGACCCTGCCCGGCACCTTCACCGGCTCCGGCGCCAGCACCCTGGGCCTCGACCTGCGATCGGATGCCAGCGGCGTCATGAGTGCGGACCGGCTGAACGTGGGCACCGCCGCCGGGACGACCCGCATCCAGCTCGCCATCGACGGCACGGTCTATGCCACGCCGGGCGTCACGCTGGTGCAGGCATCGGCGGCTTCCTCGCCGACCGCCTTCACTCTGCCATCGTCCGAGATTGGCTTCGTCGCGCTCGACCTGGTCTACCAGCCGGCGAGCTTCGCCTACCAGCTTGTCGGCACTCCCGGATCGGCAGCGTACCGCGCGGCCAAGGCGCTCGAGGGCGCGCAGAACCTGTGGTATCGCTCGGCCGACGCGGTCACCGCGCACCTCACCAGCCTGCGCGACGGGGGCCTGGCGTCCGGCGGCTTCTGGCTCCAGATGTCCGGCGGGGTCGACAAGCGCGACGAGAGCCGCACCGTCACCAACTTCGGCATCACGCGCAGCTTCGACCTCGACTACCGGCAGGACTACTACGGCGGGCAGGCCGGCTTCGACTTCGGCGGCACGGGCGCTCTCACGTTCGGCCTGACCGGCGGCTACATGTCCTCGACGCTGCGCTTCGACGATGCCACCCACTTCGACTACGACGCCGTCAACGCCGGGGTCTACGCGAGCTTCCGCGCCGGCGGGTTCTTCGTCAACGCCCTCGGCAAGTACGACCACTACTGGATCGATGCGGTCAGCAATGCCGTCGGCTACCGCGAGAGCCTCGAGGGCGATGCCATCGGTGCCGAGGCGGAGGCCGGATTCCGCTTCGGCTCGGCCAAGTTCTTCGCCGAACCGGTGGCGAGCCTCGCCTACGTCAGCACCACGATGGACGACCTCCAGGCCCTCGGCCAGGTCCTCGACTACGAGCACATGGACGGCTTGCGCGGCAAGGCCGGGCTCCGGATCGGCGGCAGCAGCGCGATCGGCGCGGGCAACACCATCACTTTCTACGCCAGCGGCATGGCGGTGAAGGAGTTCGAGGGCGACAGCGGCGTGGGCTTCGTCTCAGGGCCATACCGCTTCGACATCGGCAATCGCCCGATCGACACCTATGCCCAAGGCACGCTGGGCTTCAAGGTCACCACGCCCAGCGGGATCACCGGGTTCGTCGAAGGCACTGCCGACGTTAGCAAGGACTACAAGGGCGCCGGCGGGCGGGCGGGCATCAAGATCCCGTTCTGAGCCCCCGCGTCCGCCCCGGTGGACAGGCGCCCAAATACCGATAAACAAGGCCCCCATGGCAGCAACAGAAGCCGGTGCCCCCGCGAGGCCAGCCACCGGACCGACCCAGATTTCGGTATCCCGGGGCCTCGCCGAGTGGCTGCTGCGCAACCGGACGAGCTTCGCCTTCACCTCGTACCAGACAGGGCAGCTGTTCCTGGCGGGGGTGCTGGCGAACGGGACGATCTCGTTCAACCAGCAGAACTTCACCCGGGCGATGGGTATCTGCTACCAGCCCGGGCGGCTCTATCTTGGTGCGCTGCACCAGGTCTGGCGGCTGGAGAACATGCTCAAGGCGGGCCAGCTCGCCAACCAGCAGTTCGACATGGCGCTGGTGCCCCGCAACGCCCAGACCACCGGCGACGTCGACGTCCACGAGATCGGCACCGACACCGCCGGCCGCGTCCTGTTCGTCAACACCAAGTACAGCTGCATCGCGACGCTCGACCTCAACCACAGCTTCCGCCCGGTCTGGAAGCCGCCCTTCATCTCGAAGCTCGCGCCCGAGGATCGCTGCCACCTCAACGGCATGGCGATCCATGACGGCCGCCCCCGCTACGTCACCGCCGTCAGCCGCAGCGACATCGTCAACGGCTGGCGCGAGCGGCGCCACGAGGGCGGCGTGCTGGTCGACGTGGAAACGAACCGCATTGTCACCGACCAGCTCTCGATGCCCCACAGCCCGAGGGTCCATGGCAATGCTGTCCTCGCGCTCGATTCCGGGCGCGGCCAGATCATCCGCATCGATCCCGAGACAGGCGCGAAGACCGACATCGCCTTCTGCCCTGGCTTCCTGCGCGGCATGGCGCTGCACAATGGCCACGCCCTCGTCACTGTCTCCAAGCCGCGCAACGGGACCTTTACCGGCCTCGCGCTCGACGGCGAGATGCGCGCCCGCGACGCCGAGCCCTGGTGCGGGGTACTGGTGGTGGACCTCGCCTCAGGCAGCATCGTCGAGTGGATCAAGCTGGAAGGTTTCATCACCGAACTGTTCGACGTGGCGGTTCTGCCGGGCGTGCGCTGCCCGATGTCGATCGGGCCGGAAACGCTGGAAATCCGCTCGACGATCACCTTCGACGAAGCGATCCGCCCGCTCGAGTGATGCGTCACCCCCGGTCCCAGTAGGCCGGGGCGCCGATCGCGCCGCGCAGCCAGTCCGTAAGCGCCGCGACCTTGGCAGAAGCGCTGCGGTTGCGGGGATAGGCGATGTAGAGTTCCGCCCCTTCGGCTTCCGCGCCCACTTCGACCTGCCGCAGGACCCCGCTGGCCAGTTGTTTGTACATGAAGAACGTGGGCAGGAGGGCGATACCCAGGCCGGCGATCGCGGCATCGCGCATCACGATGCCGTTGTTCACCCGCAGGCACGAGCGCGGCCGCAGGATGGTCTCGCCCTCCCCCGAGCTGAACCGCCAGTCCGCCGAGCGGTTGGAGTAAAGGATGGCGCAGGCGTGGCCGAGTTCCTCCAGCGACGCAGGGGTGCCGTGCCTTTCCAGATAGGACGGCGCGGCGACGAGGACACGGCGGCTCGACGCCAGGCGCTTGGCGATCAGGCGCGAGTCCTGGATCGGGCCATGGCGGATGACTGCGTCGTAGCCGTCCGCCGCCACGTCCACGAACTTGTCGTCGAGGTCGACGCTGAGGTCGATGTCCGGGTGCGCCGCGAGGAACGAATTGAGCATCCTCCCCAGATGCAGCATGCCGAACCCGATCGGCCCCGCCAGTCGCAGGGGACCGGAAAGCGAGCCGCGCCGCTCGGCGATCTCGGCCTGCGCTTCGACGGTTTCCCGCAGTATCCGGCGGGCGCGCTCGAGGAACAGCTCTCCCTCGCCGGTCAGGGTCAGCTTGCGGGTCGTGCGCTGCATCAGGCTGGCGCCCAGCAGTCTTTCCAGTTCCGTCACGCGCTCGCTGACCACGGACTTGGCGAGGCCCATTCGCCGCGCCGCCTCGCTGATCGACCCCGCATCGGCCACCGCGACGAATGCGGCGACCCCCTCCAACTTCATCATCGTTCGGCATTCCCGAAAGCCGGTTCCGGAATTTGGCGGCTAGTGCGTACGATGACCTGAAATCATCTTGCCGTCGACAGCCGGCAACATGCGGCTGGAGGAGGCACACAGATGTTCACCCGGATTATCGCAGCGGCGCTCGCCCTGTCCGCTGCCGTCACCGTCACCGCCGCGCCTGCCATCGCGCAGGTAGAGCCATTCCCTGCGAGCTTCCGCACTCAGGAAATCGCGGCCAACGGCACCACCATCCACACCCGTATCGGCGGCAAGGGTCCCGCCGTCGTGCTGCTGCACGGCTACGGCGAGACCGGCGACATGTGGGCACCGCTGGCCGCAGACCTCGCCCGCGACCACCTCGTCATCGTGCCCGACCTGCGCGGCATGGGCCTCTCCGCGAAGCCTGCGGGCGGCTACGACAAGAAGACGCAAGGGCAGGACATCGCCGGCGTGCTCGACGCGCTGAAGGTCCGGAAGACCGACCTCGTCACCCACGACATCGGCAACATGGTGGGCTACGCCTTTGCCGCGCAGAACCGCGCGCGCGTCACCCGCTTCGTGCTGATGGACGCGCCGCTGCCCGGCGTCGGCCCCTGGGAAGAAATCCTCAAGAACCCCCTGCTCTGGCACTTCCGCTTCGGCGGCCCCGACATGGAACGCCTCGTCGCCGGACGCGAGCGGATCTACCTCGACCGCTTCTGGAACGAGTTCTCCGCCCGGCCCGAGCGCTTCAGCGAAGCCTCGCGCGTCCACTACGCCGCGCTCTATGCCCGGCCCGGCGCAATGCACTCGGGCTTTGCGCAGTTCGCCGCGTTCGACCAGGATGCGGTCGACGACCGCGCCTTCGTCGCCGCCGGCAAGCTGACGATGCCGGTGCTGGCAATCGGCGGCGAGAAATCGTTCGGCCCGATGATGGCAACCGTCATGCGCTTCGCCGCCACCGACGTCACCGAAGCGACGATCCCCAACGCCGGGCACTGGCTGATGGAAGAACAGCCCAAGGCCACCATTGCCGCAGTTCGCGGCTTCCTGGACGCAAAGAAGTGAGCCGCCTGCTGACCCGCGCGGCGATCGCGGCGGTGGCGGCGGCCAGCGCCATCGGCGCTGCGGCGCAGGACCAGGAGCTGCGCCTGCCACCCGGTGCCATCGCGAAGCTGCCGGTCGTGGCGGCGGGAGCGGGCACCTCGGGACTGGCCGCGATCGAAACCCGCGTCCTCGCCGGTGATCCGACCAAGGCCGGGCCCTACACGATCTCGATCCGCGTGCCGCCGAACACGCGCATCGCCGCGCATACCCACAAGGATGCGCGCTCGGCCGTGGTCGCGGAAGGGCTCTGGCACTTCGGCTACGGCGCGGTGGCAGACCCGGCCAAGTCGTTGCCGCTGCCCGCCGGCAGCTACTACACCGAGCCAGCGGGCGATCCCCACTTCGCCTGGACCGGCCCGGAAGGCGCGACCGTCCACATCACCGGCATCGGCCCGTCCGACACGCACTACACATCCAACGCCAAGCGGAAAGACAGCAAATGACGGACTTTTCAGGAAAGACGGCGCTCGTCATCGGCGGCAGCCGGGGCATCGGCGCCGCGATCGTGCGGCGCCTCGCCGGCGACGGGGCGGCGGTCACGTTCTCCTACGCAGGGTCGGCCGAAGCCAGCGCCGCGCTCGCCGCCGAGACCGGGTCGAAAGCGGTCCAGTCGGATGCCGCCGACCGGGACGCGGTGATCGCGCTGGTGGCAGGCGCGGGGCCCGTCGACATCCTCGTCGTCAACGCTGGCGCGGCGGTACTCGGCAACCCGCTCGAACTCGACGCGGATACGGTCGACCGCATGATCGACATCAACGTGCGCGCACCCTACCATGCCGCCGTGGAAGCTGCGCGGCAGATGCCCGAAGGCGGCCGCATCGTGGTCATCGGCTCTGTCAACGGCGACCGCATCCCGTTCGAGGGCGCCGCCGCCTACGCGCTCACCAAGTCGGCGATCCAGGGCCTGACCCGGGGCCTTGCCCGCGACTTCGGCTCGCGCGGGATCACCGTCAACGCCGTCCAGCCCGGACCGACCGACACCGACATGAACCCCGGCGACGGGCCGATGAGCGATATGATGCACAGCTTCATGGCGATCAAGCGCCACGCCCGCGCCGACGAGGTCGCGGGCATGGTCGCCTACCTCGCCGGACCGGAGGCCGGCATCGTTACCGGCGCACTGCATACCATCGACGGCGGATTCGGCGCCTGAGGCCGGGAAACGTGCCGCCTAGGCCAGTCCCAGGCGCAATTTCAGACGGCTGCGCGCGGCGCCAAGAAGGTCGAGCGCAGCCGAATGATCGGACAGGGCGCGGGCCAGCGCCATCGCGCCCACCATCTCGGCCAGAGCCGAACTCGCCAGCGCCTGGGGCTCCGGGCGGCGCATCGCGTCGAGGGCGAGCGCGATCCGGTCCCGGAAGGCTTCCATGCCCCGCTCGAACCGGGTGCGCGCCGCTGCGGGCATGCGCGGCACCTCGCCGGTGAGGGCAGGCAGCGGGCAGCCCTGCCCCGCCATCCTGAGCGCCTGTTCGGACAGGTAATAGTCGATCAGCGCCGCCAGCCCGTCCGCGCCGGGGCGGTCCCTGAGAAAGTGGTCGAGCATCGCCGAACTATCCTGGAACATCCGGTCGATGGCATGCGCCACAAGGTCATCGCGCGAGGCGAAGTGGGCGTAGAAGCCCCCATGCGTCAGCCCCGCCCGCTTCATCAGGGCAGCGACGCTGACCCCTTCGGTCCCGCCGATCCGCAGCGCCTGCGCGGCCTCGTCAAGGATCCTGGCCCGCGTCCGTTCCTTGTGTGCGCTCTTGTCCGCCATCACCATCAAACCTTCCCGAATAACCGTCGTTCGGTAGCCCCCGCGGCCCATAGCGCAACCGCGCTGCTTTCATAAGCAAAGCAAGCGCCTCGGCCTCTGGGCGAAGCCGTCCGCCCAGTTTCTTGCGCGTCCGCGAATGCCACCTCTAGACAAATGATGATCGACATATATATGATTGCCATCATTTCATCAAGGCGCAGACGCCGGTGGCATTTGTGTCCAGTCAAGGAGCCTACCAATGACACAGACCAGCAAGGGCATCGCACTCGTGACCGGCGCATCGAGCGGCATCGGTGCCGTCTACGCCGACCGCCTCGCCAAGCGCGGCCACGACCTCATCCTCGTCGCGCGCAACGTCGAGCGGCTAGAGGCGCTGGCGGCACGCCTGCGCGAGGAGACCGGCCGCACCGTCCAAGTGCTCGCCGCCGACCTTTCCGATTCCGCCGGGCTCGCAGCCGTCACCGCGCGCATCCAGGCCGAGCCCGCCCTGTCGCTGCTCGTCAACAATGCCGGCGTAGCGCTCGAAGGCACGCTGGAGACTGCTCCCGCGCAGGAAATCGCCAAGCTGATCGCCATCAACGTGACCGCGCCCACCCTGCTCGCGCAGGCCGCGCTCCATACATTCAAGGCCAACGGCACCAGCGGCGGCATCATCGGCATCGCCTCGGTCCTCGCGCTCGCGCCCGAAATGCTCGACGGCGTCTACAGCGGCTCCAAGGCGTTCCTGCTCAACCTGACGCAGGGGCTGGCACACGAACTCGGCCCGGACAGCCCGATCCGCGTACAGGCGGTACTGCCCGGCGCCACCCTCACCGAAATCTGGGAGCGGTCCGGCAAGGACGTGAACGCCTTCCCCGCCGACTGGGTGATGAACGTGGACGACCTCGTCGATGCCGCCCTCGTCGGCTTCGACCTTGGCGAGACGGTCACCATCCCGCCGCTGCAGGACGAGGCCGGCTGGACGGCGATGCAGGACGCCCGCCTCGCCCTTGCCCCCCACCTCTCGCGCCGCGACGTCGCCGCCCGCTACCGCGCCGCCTGACGCCGCCCTTCGAAGGAGCATCGCCATGTCCGAAGCCTATATCGTCTCCGCCGTTCGCACCGCCAGCGGCCGCCGGGGTGGCCGCCTCTCAGGATGGCACCCCGCCCGCCTCGCCGCCGCCGTGCTGGACGAGGCCGTCCTTCGCGCGCGCATCGATCCGGCCGGGGTCGAGGATGTCATCATGGGCTGCGTCACCACCGCGAGCGAGCAATCGGCCAACATCGGCCGGAACGCGGTGCTCCTTTCCAACTTGCCGCGCTCGGTGCCAGGCGTCACCGTCGACCGCCAGTGCGGCTCCTCGCAGCAGGCGCTGCAATTCGCGGCGCAGGCAGTGATGTCGGGCATGCAGGACCTGGTGATCGCCGCCGGGGTGGAGAGCATGACGCGGGTGCCGATCGGATCGTCCGCCTCGTTCTTCACCGAGCACGGCATCGGCCAGGGCCCCTACCCGCCCGAACTCATCGCCCGGCTCGGCGCCGAGCGCCTCTCCCAGTTCGACGGCGCCGAGATGATCGCGGCCAAGTACGGCCTGAGCAAGGACGACCTCGATCGCTACGCGCTGGAAACGCACCGCCGCGCCTCGCAGGCCGCAGGCGGCGGCGCCTTCGACGCCGAGATCCTGCCGCTGCCCGTCGACCCGGACGATCCCGCCTCTGCGCTCCACCGCGAGGACGAACACGTCCGCCACGATGCCACGCTGGAGGGCATCGCCTCGGTCCGCCTCCTGCGCGAGGGCGGACTGTTGACCGCCGCCACCTCCAGCCCGATCACCGACGGCGCCTCGGCCGTGCTGGTCGCCTCTGCGGCGGCGGTGAAGGCGCATGGGCTGACCCCGCTCGCTCGGGTCCACAAGGCGATCGTCACGGCAGGCGATCCCGTCATCATGCTGGAGGAGCCGATCCCGGCCACCGCGCGGCTGCTGGCCAAGGCCGGGCTGACGATCGAAGACATCGACCTGTTCGAGGTGAACGAGGCCTTCGCCTCCGTCCCGCTCGCATGGCTCAAGGCGACCGGCGCCGACCCGGCGCGGCTCAACGTCAACGGCGGCGCCATCGCGCTGGGCCATCCGCTCGGCGCCAGCGGCACCAAGCTGGCGACCACGCTGATCCACGCCTTGCGCGCGCGGGGCCTGCGCTACGGCCTGCAGACGATGTGCGAAGCGGGCGGCCTCGCCAACGCGATGATCATCGAAGCGCTCTGAGGCCCGCCGTCATGGAGCGATCGGACCTGCTGGGCCTCCTCGGCAGCCGCTGGGCGCTGCACATCCTGATGGCTCTGGCGGACGGCCCGATGCGCTTCACCGACCTGCGCGCGGCGCTCCCCGCCATCAGCGCCAAGGTCCTGACTGCCCGGCTGCGCGAACTGGAGGCGAATGCGCTCGTCGCCCGCCTCCAGTTCCGGTCGCCGATGCCGGGCCAGGGTTACGGGCTGAGCGCGGCGGCGCAGGATCTGCGCCCCGCGCTCGACCAGATCAGGCGCTGGACTTCGGCGCGGGCGCTTACAGGAGCATCATGCTGAAGGCGAGCGCGACCAGCAGCGACGCGGCGGTGGCGGCCACCACCGGCATCGCCGCGCGCCAGCCCATCTGCATGACGAGGTCGAGGCGCGAGCGCATGGCGGTGGCCGTCACCGCCAGCAGCAGCAGCGTCTTCGACAGCGTCAGGCTGGCATGGACGACGATACCCGGCATCGTCACCAGCGAATTGAGCACCACCACGGCCAGGAACAGCGTGATGAACCACGGCATCGCGAGGCGCCTGATCCAGTGGCGGTCGGCCGCGTCCTCGTCCTTCACCAGCATCGACACCACCGCGACGACCGGCGCCAGCAGCGCCACGCGGCTGAGCTTGACGATGGTGGCATAGCTGCCGGCGGTGTCCGAATAGGCATAGCCGCCGCCGATCGCCTGCGCGACGTCGTGGATCGAGGCGCCGATGAGGAAGCCCGCCTGCCGGTCGTCCAGATGGAGCAGCCCCGCCAGCGGCGGGTAGAATGACATGGCGAGCGCGCTGGCGAGCGAGATCACCACCAGCGTCAGCGCGAACTGCGCCTGGCTCACCCGCTTCGGACCCAGCACACCGAACAGCGCGAGCGCGGCCGAGGCTCCGCAGATCGCCGTCGCGCCGCCTGCCAGCAGGCCGATCGCTGTGGACGCCCCGGTGATCCGCGCGACCAGCAGCGCCGCGCCCATCGCGGCGGCCATCACCATCAGCAGGGCAAGGAACGGGACCGGCCCCAGCCCGCCGATCTGCGCGATGGTCACCTGCGTACCCAGCACCACGATGCCCCAGCGAAGGCAGGCCTTGGAGGCGAAATCGAGGCCGGGATGGGTGCGCTTCTCGCTCGTCACGAAATTGAGCGCCAAGCCGATCAGCAGGCCCATGAGGATGATCGGCGCGCCGTAGTGCTCGGACAGCCAGGCCGCCGCGATGCTGGCGATCCCGCAGATGGCAAGGCCCGGCCACAGCAGCTTCCAGCGGTCGAGACGGGAGGGCGTCGCCGCACCCGCATTCTGCTGGATGAGGAACATCTCGCCATAAAGGTCGCCGGCGTGGTCTGCGCTCACCTGTCCTGGTCCTCCCGACTGCATCCTTCGCGATGAAGATGCTTGCTGTCTGTCCTGCGGTGTCATATCGACCTGTATGGCGATGCGGGCGACGGGGCAAGAGCTTTGCGCATGCTCGCTGGATTTGCCGCCGGTAAAGCGGCGGACTATGGGAGAGCCGGACATGACCTTGCACCAAACGCCGGAGGCGTCTCCGCCCCTCCCAGCCCCCGATCCCAGCGCCGCTCGCGCGCAGAACGTGCTGATCGGGCTGATCTTCCTGGCCACCGCGCTGAACTACGTCGACCGTCAGGTGCTGGCGCTGCTGAAACCCATGCTGGAGGCCGAGTTCAACTGGAGCGACCAGCAGTTCGCCCACCTCGGTTCGATCTTCCAACTCTCGGCGGCCGTGTCGCTGCTGGGCGTCGGCTGGTTCGTCGACCGTTTCGGCGTGCGCTTCGCCTATGGCTTCGCGGTCGCCATCTGGAGCCTCGCGGGCATGGCCCATGCGCTGGCCGCCAGCGTGCAGCAATTCGTCATCGCCCGCGCCGTGTTGGCGACCGCGGAGTCCGTCAACACTCCCGCGGCGATGAAGACCGCGGCGATCTACCTGCCGATCCAGCGGCGCTCGATCGGCATCGGCATCATCAACACCGCGCCCAACATCGGCGCCATCGTCACTCCCCTCCTGATCCCGCCCTTCGCCATCGCCTTCGGCTGGCAGGCCGCCTTCATCGTGACCGGCGGGCTGGGGCTCGTGTGGCTCGTGCTCTGGCACCTCAACACCTCGCGCCTGAAGCCCATCGCCGGGCAGACCGCCACCACGCGCGGCAAGGTCGAATGGGGCGTGATCCTGTCCGACCGCCGGACCTGGACCGTCATCGGCGCCAAGGCCTTCACCGACCTCGTCTGGTGGTTCGTGCTGTTCTGGACGCCGGACTTCTTCGCCCGCCAGTTCAACCTGAGCCAGGGCATGCTGGGCTGGCCGATCGCCATCATCTTTACCCTCGCGGCGCTCGGCGCGGTGAGCAGCGGCGCGCTTTACCCTGCCCTTTTGCTGCGCGGCTTCTCGATGAATGCTGCACGCAAGAGTGCCATGCTGGCCTTCGCGCTGATCGTGCTCGTCATGCCGCTGGCATTAACCGCATCGAACCCATGGATCGCCGCGATCTTCATCGGCCTGGGCCTGTTCGCGCACCAGGGGTTCTCCACCAACATCTTCGGCATGGCGACCGAGATCGTCCCCGCCCGCCGCATCGCCACCGTCATCGCGCTCGGCGCGATTGCCGGCAACCTGACTGGCACCGGCATCATCGAGTTCGCCGGCTGGTCGCTCGACAGCGGCCTCGGCTACACTCCGCTGTTCGTGATCTGCGGATCGGCCTACCTGGTGGCGCTGGCGTTCATCCACCTGATGCAGCCGAAGCTGGAAACGGCCCAGGATTGAGCGCAGCGAATCCTCCCTGTCGCGAAGCGATGGGGAGGATGGCAGACACGCGAAAACGCCCGCTGGCGAATGCGGGCCTTACGCCGGAAACTTGCGAAGAAACGTCGGGTCGGCGTCACGGGCGCCCATGCTTGAGGGCGCG
>NZ_AKKE01000182.1 GCF_000281975.1 Novosphingobium sp. AP12
CCAGGGCGCCTGCCGCTCGGCAGCGACACGGTCGCCGCGATTGAGGCCAAACACGCATCGGACAAAACGATCATCGCCGCGTGGCGCAGCGTTTCCATATCTACCGACTTCTCGGAAAACTGACTCTATGAGGGAAGCGAACCGCGGTTCGCTTCTCTCATCCCAATTTGCGGTCGCTCCCGAATGGCATTTTGGCGAGCTCGGGCTCGTCGTGGAAGATCGCGCCCCGGCACTTTGTCGAACTTAGCCGGCATGACTTGCTTATTGCGTTCTCGTTCCTAGACAGGAGTTCGAAAATATGGGGGATCTATGTTCGCAAAGATTTTCTCTGCCGGCAGTGTCTTGCTGGTCATGTCGACAGCGGCACATTCTGCTGAGCAAGGTACCTCGCCCGTGCCTGGTCCGGTACTTGCCCTGAGCGGCTGCGGGGAAGGGCGTGGGGATGTGATGAGCAAATCGGTGGCGATCGCTATCAACGCTTACCCGATTGTGCAGGATGCGATGTTGGCCCTCGAAGCCGTTAGCAGCGCGATTGGCGATCCTCAAGATCAGTATGCGGCCCACTTGGTCTTTGGTGGGGCTGGCAAACAGTCTGGAACCAAAGCGGATCAAATTGTCGGCTACTGGGCCGATAGTTTTGGCGGCGCGTTCGCGACGTCTGGGCGCGGTGCCGGCAGCATGGATGGTTTTGAGATCACCTACCAATATCCAAACGATGCTTATGTGAACCGCTGGCGTTTTTCCGGCGATGACCTCGCGTGGCAGATCGCAGCGCGGGACGGAACGGGACTCGAAAAACCATTTGCCAGCTATGAGCTTCGAAAAGTCGCGTGCCGATCCCAACTTTCTGACTGACACCGGGCCCTGCCTGAGCGTTTCTGGATAGGGCAATCTGCTTTGCGCCCGTTCTGGCCGATCAATCGGGAAATTTGCCCCGCTAGGACCGGCCATTCTGCTTATGGCTGATCTGGACGTTGGCGACAGTAAGCTTATCGGCACCCTCCGAGGCGAGCTGAAGCGAGCCGGCCCGATGGCGGGGCGGGGCGGGCACCGAGTACTAACAGCAAACGCTACGTTTTTAACCGGAAGAATGCATTTCCCGGCTGCGGCAGGCGCAAGTGCTCACGAAGGGTTGCGCCTTCATAGTTGGTGCGAAACAGGCTCCGCCTTTGCAACTCCGGGACCAGCCGATCGGTAACGTCCGCAACGCCCAGCGGTACATGCGGGAATAAGATGTTGAAACCGTCAGCTCCTCGGGCATTGAGCCAATGCTCCATCTCGTCGGCAATGCTGGTTGCTGTGCCCACAAAGGTTAACCCGCCATAGCCTCCCAGCCTCTGCGCAAGTTGCCGGACCGTAAGGCCTTCCCGGGAGGCCAATTCCAGGACGAATGCGCGGGTGCTTTGGCTTTCGTTCGTCTGGGGGATTTCGGGCAAGGGGTCGTCAGGAGCAAAACCCGAAGCATCGCAGCCGAGCAAACGTGACAGTGTGGGCAGGCACTGGGCATAATCCACCAGGCTATCCAGCCGTGCACGGTGAACCTGCGCCTCGGCCATCGTTTCCCCCATGATGATCATTGCACCAGGCATGATGCGGATCGCTAGCTCTGGCCGGCCAAGGGCAAGAAGGCGTCGCTGGATATCGGCATAGAAGCTGCACGCCCCTTCCAGCGTCGTCTCCGAGCCGAAAATCACTTCTGCCGTTTCAGCCGCCAGTTGTCGTCCGGCTTCGGAGGCCCCGGCCTGAAAGATGACGGGCGCGCCTTGAATCGGTCGGGCGATGTTTAGCGGCCCGCGAACCGCAAATTCTGGACTTTGATAATCAAGCACCTGCAGGCGAGCAGGATCGAAGTACAGGCCCGTAGCCTGATCGCGAATAAATGCGTCATCAGCCCAACTGTCCCACAACCCCCGCACAACCGTGTGGAATTCATGTGCCAGCCGATACCGGTCATCGTGCTCGCGCAGGTCCTGGTTGCCGAAATTGCGCGCAGCGTCGGGATTGTAGGTAGTCACGACGTTCCAGCCTGCCCGCCCTCCACTGATATGATCAAGCGAGGCAAAGCGCCGGGCCACATGATAAGGCTGTTCGAAGCTGGTAGAAACAGTACCCACCAGTCCAATCCTGTCCGTCGACGCTGCGAGCGCGGACAAGAGGGTCAGCGGTTCGAAGGTAGACACGGTATGACTGCGCTGAAGCGCTTCCATGGGCATGTTCAACAAGGCCAAGTGATCGGCGGTGAACACCGCATCGAAACAGGAACGCTCGAGCTGTTGCGCCAGCGCTTTTAAGTGCCCGATGTTAAGATTGGCATCGGCCCATGCTCCCGGATAACGCCAACCCGCCCCGTGTAGACTGACGGGTTTGAGAAACGCGCAGAGGTGCAATTTGCGGGTAGCGGCCATGATATCTCCGTTGAAGAGTTCAGGCAGTATCCGCGCGGGAACGGGGGCGGGCAACGCCCTCTTTGGCAATACGCCGATGCGTAAATGGCTATGGCTTTGACAGCCCAGGACCGGTTGAGATAGTGCGCCTCTTTGTTGCGATGTGATCGGTGGCAGGTAAATCTAATGCGCGGCACGTTTCGCCAATTCGAAATCTTTCTGACCGTTGCCGGTAAGGGCAGCTTTTCCGCTGCTGCGGATGCACTCGACATTGCTCAGGCATCGGTGAGCAAGCAGGTGGCGGCGCTGGAATGCGCGCTAGACGAGCGCCTATTTCGGCGCAGCATCGGGCAGCCAGTTGCTCTCACGGCCCGCGGTGAGCGTTTGCTTGAAGAATTGCCTGGACTTATGGAACATGCCGCCCGCG
The DNA here is from genome assembly GCF_000281975.1 of Novosphingobium sp. AP12. Classification (GTDB taxonomy): domain Bacteria; phylum Pseudomonadota; class Alphaproteobacteria; order Sphingomonadales; family Sphingomonadaceae; genus Novosphingobium. The sequence goes on from NZ_AKKE01000182.1 coordinate 2,812, forward strand.
TGGCCGCGCCGACAGCGGCCTCGCCGGTCGTTCGCGTGGGGGCTGACGCCATGATCCTTGAACGATATTTCTACCCTCATTTGGCGGCTTTTACTGTCGATTTTCCTGGCACAGTGCTTGAATTTTCTGAAATTGCTTCCGAAGCCGAGGCGCTCCACCGACAGGACGACACACAAGTTGACCTGATGTATTTCACCTTTCGTGAACCGCTTGAATCGGCGTTCGGCGCCCCCCTCAAAATCGTGGAATCTTCGATATTTGGGGCACCGGCATACAACGCAGTCCAAAAAAAGGGGCAGTCGCAGATCGAGGAATGCCCGGTGATCCTGCCCATGGAAGGCAGCGCCGACGAGGCGATCCACACCGCTGCGCTTGGCGCACTAGGCGTGTCGGCGTACCGTGTCGTCGCTCGCTCTCAGCGCATGTCCAACCGGTTGGACATGACAGCGGCGGGAATTGGCCTTTGCATTGCACCCGTCCATTTTACACAACCTTATCTGAATGCAGGTCGCCTGGTTCGGATCGTGGACCGCATTACTCACAGTTATCGCTACGGCCTGATCGTGAGCAAGCGTCGCGACAAGTACATGAGTTGCGCCAGAAAGTACCTCACCAGCCTCCTCCGCTGATTATCCGCGGGGGCATTGACGTTTGCAGATCGGTTAGAGCCCTTGCAGTGAGCTCAGAGAGTGGATCGGCGAGCCATGCGCCGACAGCGCTGTTACGTTTGACGTCTCTCGATGTCATAACCTGAAGGAACGTCTGCAAAGGTGCGGCGCAAATTCCGAGAGGGCGCCTGCTATCCCCGTGACTTGGTTCCGAAGCGGACAGTCGCATATCGGCCAGTCTTGCCCGCTCCCTGCCGCTGCATGCTGTCTTTCCAAATGTCCGGTGTCCGACTGAAAGCTGCCCTCCTGACGCCGGTCTGGGAATGACGGCAATGTTGATTAATTGATTCCTGCATTGCGCTTCCTTTTTCCCGCTCGCCAATGGTTGTCTTCGAGGTCATCGGACAGCTGTGGTTGCTGTTCGTCCGAGCCTTCATGATCGCGG
>NZ_AKKE01000183.1 GCF_000281975.1 Novosphingobium sp. AP12
CACCGCTGACATCGACGATATCGAGAGGACGCTCGATCTCATAAAGTAAGGATCTCGCCAGCCGGTATTGCACACCTATTTCGAGTCCTGTTCTGCCGCCGAACTGACCGCTCATCGGCCTTCGCACTACCGCGTCGGCGCTACTCGAGGGGAGCAGGAAGTGGAGCCCCGACGCCATCCAGCGCTATTTGGCCCATGCCGTTAAGGATACGCTCCCGGGGGACATACAATCGGGGGCGTTACTGGGATGAGCGGTCGCGATGCACCAGTGATGGAGCGACTACCTCGCTCCACTTCGTGATGGCGAAAAGGCAGCTTCCCTTCCGGCGGAGGAGGTTGCCGCCTGACGGAGATGGCCGCCGTACTCCATTAGCCCTGCTGTATTTCGCTCGTGAGTGAACGGTATCGTCGGTACGAGTAAGCGTTCGGTGCCATCTTCACAGGGTCACCGATCGGTAACACGAAGTCTCGAATGCTGGTTCATACTCCGGAGGACATGGGCACGTTCATTCGTTACCGACGCAAGCTCCAGAAACTGGGCCAGTCGCAGCTTGCCGCCTTGATCGGCGTCAACCGCCGTTGGGTGATGGAAATCGAGGGCGGGAAGCCACGTGCCGAGATTGGGCTAGTCATGAAGGCGCTTACTGCCATTAGAGGGGAAATTCGGATCGGCCCCGACGGGCCCACCGGCCCGCAGTCGAACGAGCTTGAGCCTGTCGACATCGAACCGCTCTTGGCCCCTTCATCGCCGACTTTTGTGCCACAATGGGGTTTTAGCCGGCGTCGGGTATGAGGGCGATGCAAGGCTCCAAGCTCGACTGGGCTGGAATATCAGCGCAAGCCAGACCTTTATTCGTTCCGTTTCCGGAACATTCGACCCGATGCCCGGCAGAAAGGATTACAGTCTAAACAATTAGGGACTGACTTGCTCGCCCAAGTCACGCCTCGTCTCACGTCGGGACGAGGCGCACGTCCTTTGGCGTCGAGCGGAGGCAAAGTCATGGCAGCAGATATCATCGACAAAGTGACAGGTGATAAGCAGCGGGTCGGTGACGATGCCATAAAGCTCACTCATCCCAGTGTCGTGGTATTGCACCTCCAGCGTACCGACATAGCGAATTTCGAAAGACAAGGCGCCGACCTACTGATCCGACTGAAGTCGGGCGAGGTGAAGCGCATCGTCGACTTCTATGGAACCGACCCCGCCGCTGCGCCCAGCGAACTCGTCCTTGAGGAATCCGATGGAAAGCTCTGGCTGGCAAAGCCATCAAGCGGCATCGATTATCAGGCGTTGGGCGATGTGGACGATCTGCTTGGCCAAGCCTCGGCATCGACCGGCCAGGAGAGCGGCGGTGCCGGACTGCTTATCCCGGCGCTGGGCCTGCTGGGCGGTGCCGGCCTCATCGCCGCACTGAGCGGAGGCGGCAACTCTGACGATTCCGACGCAGATGCGGATGCAGACGCTGATGCCGATGCCGATGCAGATGCTGATGCTGATGCCGATGCAGACGCTGACGCTGACGCTGACGCCGATGCGGATGCGGACGCCGATGC
>NZ_AKKE01000184.1 GCF_000281975.1 Novosphingobium sp. AP12
TGCCACCCCCCTGAGCAATTACTATATGTTACCGCCCAATAAATGCTTCTTCGGAGATAGTGTTTACTCTGGAACCGTCTCTGAGGGACGCTGAGGCAGAGTCAGTGTCTCGTAAAAAATGTCGACTTAGCAAAGGGTATTCATTTTAGTAATATGGCGGAGTTCAGATTCGTACGCCTCTCTTGGCGCAGCATTTTAATAACCTTGCCAATAACCGATCCGGGGAAAGTTAAAATACGTTAAAATCATCAATTTATAATCTTGTTGAATGCTCCATTTGCTGTTATAAGCTAATACACCACCGGCCGTGTCCTGGCCGCCGATGGCTGAGAGATGCGATGCGCTCCCGTCAAAGAACGGAGCGTGAATGTCTTCTTCCTCGAAATTACAACCGATGCTGGACAAACTTCTGCTGTGGCTGCCTTTGGACGCGTCCGATCAAGCGGCGGTCCTTGCATTGCCGCACACCGCCAAAGAACTGCGTGCGCATGATTTCATAGTTCGTGAAGATGAAACGCCTACCCACTCCTGCCTCCTTCTTTCAGGATATGTCTATCGGCATAAAAGCGCCGGCAATGGAGGGCGGCAGATATTCTCCATCCATATGAAGGGCGACGTCGTCGATCTACATAGCTCGATCCTTCGACGCGCCGACCACAACGTTCAGGCGATGACCCCTGTTGAAGTGGCTCTTATCCCGAGCATGGCCATTCGGGCCATCGCGGCGGATTATCCGCAAGTCGGGCAGGCCATGTGGTACGAGACCCTGGTGGATGCGGCGATTTTCCGGGAATGGACGCTCAACGTCGGGCGCCGTGACGCTCGCGCGCGCACAGCGCACCTCTTGTGCGAGTTTGCTCTCCGTCTGAAGGTCGCTGGTTTAGCGGACTCCTCAGGGTATGACTTGCCGATGACCCAGGATCAGCTGGCGGATGCGCTGGCGCTCACCAACGTGCACGTCAACCGTATGCTCCGGATCTTAAGCGAGGCCGGACTGATCGAGCGGGATAAACGGTCGGTCCGCATCCTTGATTTCGCACAGCTTGCACGTATCGGTGATTTTGATAGCCGATATCTACACCTGGACCGCATTGAAGCAGTGGCTTTCTAGGCGCGTGACGACTTTAGAGTTGAGATTGGAGACCCTCCCGCCCTGGTCACCAAGTTAGCGGATATCGCGACATGCCCGGCTTGCTTGGCGCTCGCTGGTACAATGCCATCCCTGAAAGGCACCGTCTTGATTTTCTACAAAGTTGGCGAGACCCATGCAATAGCGTACCAATGTAATCATGAAGGCAATTGAAACGCTGCTTAGCGCGACCGAGGACGACGTGAGTAACGCCCTGAGGGCGGCGTCGATCTCGGCGAGCGCACTTCAGCGCTTACGAGCAAGGCGAGCAGCAAGTTCTTAAGTGCTACGCATCGGATACTCGATGAACTAGATGCGGTCGGGGTCGATTTCGCGAATTGGCGGCGGCCACAAGGGAAGCAATTGCCAGCTACTTCGGTTTGATGCTTCGGAAGCACAAGATGGTGCAGGCCGGCACGGTGAAGAACGGGTGCGGTAATCTGGCTTGGTCGGGGCCGCGGTTTCTGTCCCCAGATGTCGGAAGAACCCCTCCGCAGAATCCCCCACGAAAAACAGGAAGAAGTTAACGAAGCTTACGTGTATACCGAATCGCAAGGGTCCGACTGAAGTAACTAAAACACTATAACATAACCTTCAGAATCAGTGATTTCGATTAGGGGCACTCTGCAATGGTTTTGGAAAATACGGAGCTCGGGCTCACTAGTCGTGAGCGTGAAATAGTTGGTCTGGTTACCTTCGGTCTTTCCGCAAAGGAGGTCGCAATTCGGCTCTCCATCGCCCCGTGTACCGTAGAAAGGCACGTTGAAAACGTCCGCCTCAAAACGCGCACGCGAAACCGTGCGCACATGGTGGCTTATGTCATCTTCAACGGCCTTGTCGGCGACACCATCATCGCACAAGAGGCCGTTCAGTAGGACTAGGCCCGCCATTCGGTCTCTTGATGCCGGGTTATCATCTGACATCGCCGGCGGCTGCGTATTCGTTCATCGATCGACCGGATTGGCTCCATCTCGACCTTGATGGCTCCCCGCCCAATGCGGTATCATAACTTCGAGGTCCCCCTTTCCTGGGCGAGGATGTCGTTATGGACTTGATCCTGATATGCCTACGCTCGGCAGCGGAGATAGCCGCCGGCTTGTTGATCGTCGCCATTGCATCGACAGCGAGTGTCTGCCTCGGTGAGAAGACACGACACCGGGTCTCCGCTTCGGTCGTAATAGCGGGGCTCTTGATCGGCTTGGCCTTTTTGGATGTCGGCAGCGAGATAAGGATTATGGTTCTGGCATTCGGCATTGCCGCTACAGCGTTCATGATCCTCTGGACATTGCTGGGTGACGGACCTGGGAGGGACCGCGTGAAAAAGACGCTGCGCGTTAAATGGCATTATCCCGCGCTGACCGCGCGGATGGGGGACTTTAGAAGCCCATCAGTCTCAGACTTGCGGCATCTGCTCCGCAGGCTGAGCCGCGAGCCTCTGACTGACGGTCTGTCAGCGCGCGCCAAGGCAAGGCTCATCAAGGGCGTCGCGCGCGCAGCGCTAAAGCAGTGACGCCGGTCATCGGCCGCACACGATGACGCGCTAGCAATGGCAAGCCTCTTTCGCCTTTCAATCGCGGAATTCGAATGAACAGGTACGAAGACAAGCCGTTCCTGGAACTGCTGGACAGCTATGTACTGCGCGCCATCGGGGCGCTTGATCCAGACAAGGAAGCGATCCTGGACGCATCGGAGGTTCATCTCCAGGAAGTCTGGAATCTTCCCGGGCGCTGGCACGACATCGTGGCGAGTCGCATGCGGTTTTCCGCTGATCAGGCGAGCCACATCAATATGGTGTGGCAGGCCGCTTGCGAGGATGGCGCCCGGCTTGGCGCCGCCCCAACTCCAATCGAGTTCACGCGCCTGTTTGTTGATGTGAACTACGCAGGCTGAAAATGTCACAGCTGATCATTGGCCCACTGGGCGCCGCGGCTGCGGGTTACCTCGATCCGCGGTGGACATTTCTGGTCTGCAACAGGTCGCGCCGCCCGAGGGTCAGCCACCCGTTCGCTCAGTGTTTTAGGCATACCACCCTCCTGCAGACCTAAATTCGGGTCATTAGGACATCTTTCTATACTCAAACCAATTCGGCCTGCCGCCGAAATTTGGCAAAGCGACCCAGCTGGATCATGCC
>NZ_AKKE01000185.1 GCF_000281975.1 Novosphingobium sp. AP12
AAAAAGATCCCATGGGCGCGGGTTGGCGCTGATTAAGGCACACTGACCTCCCGCTTTGCCGTGAAGGAGGTTGTTCATGTCTGTTCCGTCTCATGCCGCCGTCAGCATCCAGTTGAACGCAATCTTTGTGTCACTGGAGCTGAGCCGTTCCACTTGGTTGGTCACGTCGCTGTCGCCGGGGCGTGGCGAGCGCATCTCGCGGCATCCGGTGAAGGGCAGTGACGTCCCGATGCTCTTGGAGCGGTTCGCGCAGTTGCAGGCCAAAGCGCACGAGCGCACTGGCGAACAATACCCATTGGTCGTTATCCAGGAGGCGGGACTGGACGGGTTCTGGATACACCGTTGCCTTGTACGTGAGGGCATCGAGAGCCACGTTGTCGATGCCGCCTCGATCGCGGCTTCGCGGCGAAGTCGGCGTGCGAAGACGGACAAGCTCGACGGGGAGGCGCTAGTCCGCACGTTGCTCGCCTACAAGCGTGGAGAGCCGCGCGTCTGCGCGATGGTAGCGGTGCCAAGTGTCGAGGACGAAGACCGCCGTCGGATCTGCCGGGAGCGACGGTCTTTGGTGGTCGAGCGCATCCGGCACATCAACCGAGTAAAAGGCCTACTGTTCGCACAAGGGGTCGGCGACTACGAGCCGCTGCGCGCCAATCGGCGGGCCCAGCTGGAAGAGCTGACCACCGGGGATGGACGGCCGCTGCCTCGCCACGTGAAGCGCGAGATCGATCGCGAGCTGGACCGCCTGGAGTTGGTCATGCGCCAGATCAAAGAGGTTGAGCGAGAGCGCGATGCAATGTTGGAGCTGGAGCCGGAGGCGGACACGGCGACAGAAGAGTATCCAGCGCCGGCCACCGCTCGACTGCTCCAACTGCGCGGCATCGGCCCTGAGTTCGCCAGCGTGCTTTATGCCGAGGCATTCTTCCGCAGCTTCAGTAACCGTCGACAGGTCGCCTGCTATGCAGGACTGGCGCCGTCGCCGTGGCAAAGTGGCGCGATGGACCGCGAGCAAGGCGTATCCAAGGCGGGCAACAAACGGCTGCGCGTAACGATGATCCAAGTCGCGTGGCTGTGGCTGCGACATCAGCCAGCATCAGAACTGACTCGCTGGTATGAGGAGCGGGTGCGAACCAACGGTGGCCGCGTCCGCCGTGTGATGATTGTGGCTCTCGCCCGTAAGCTGCTGATTGCGCTGTGGCAGTTCAGTTCGGCTGGCGTCGTGCCAAAAGGCGCAGTCCTCAAGGCAGCCTGACGAGGTATAAATAACGAGTTCCTGCGGGGCGTGCCCCTGCCGGATCCAGGTTAGACGGACCGTCGGTCCCCATTGGCTTCGATCGCCGACAAAAAGGTTGGTCCCGTCTTCCTGAGCCAGACCCGACGCAAGCGGGATTGTGGTGCAGCCGCGCACGAGCGGCGACCGGATGTGAGGTTAGAGCGGACCGGTTGACGGAACGCTTGTTGCAGCAGGCTCAGATCATGGATCCGAACAAGGAGGCGACAAATGCCGTAGCCACACAGACGATTGACACGATTGTCCCCATGTGAGGG
>NZ_AKKE01000186.1 GCF_000281975.1 Novosphingobium sp. AP12
CAGGGCGAGGGCGGCCGCGAGAGTCAGGGAAATTCGGTAAAGAGCAGACATTATGTCCTCCAGGACATCGTAGCGGCGTCCCTTGAGTAACGGTGTGCGACAGGCGGGGTTCCATTGAGAGCGGCGAGGCGGAAGTCTATCCGGACGGTTGAATATTCGTCGTTTCACGGATTTTCGGGACTGTCGCGTTTTTGCCTTGGAATCAAACAATTAACCATTCCATCTATCGCGCGGGGCGGCTGAATTGATGGTGCGGCGCCACGTCCGCTTGCGACTCGGTCATGTTTACGTCATAAGGCAATTCATAAGTAGGAATTCGGCCACATCGTGAACCGGTCGAACCTCCGCTTTCAGAGCTGCCCGACAGAATTTTTCCCGGGTTTTTGAAGGCGTTTTTGTCGGGGGGCGGTTCGCCCTCGCCGCGCAGGACACGAGTTTTGTATATCAAGTCGCAGACGTGCGCAGATGCGCGCGCGCTGATCGGCGCCGTATTGGTCGGATCCGCCACGGGTCTGGCGCTCGGCGGCG
>NZ_AKKE01000187.1 GCF_000281975.1 Novosphingobium sp. AP12
AAGCCATTGCCGACCGTAGCTTTGTAAATGACCATGCGAGTGCCTTCCGGCACCAAGAGGCCATTTTTCTCCGCCTCGATAAGCTCTCCTACAGTGCGAACATTGTGAGCCCTGACATAATCATCAATTATACCTTGAAAGGCGTCGCGGCGACCTTCAAGGTATGTGGTGTATATTTCTGCATCGGTCGTTTTGGTGTCATCTGTTGCAACAATTAAACCTCTATTTTTACCTTCGATGAAAGTGGCGCCTTCAACTCTATCCCCGAGGATGTCGGACGTTTTTAATTTCAGGTCTGTCGAGTTTGGGTCCGACGTAAGCAACCTCTGAAATACACCAGAATGCCCAGTGAGATCCTTTCCAGAGGGACTTACCCCTTCTTTCAGGCCGCCATGCATCGCTATTTCGTGTATCAGGACAAGCTGTATATTTGCTTCTCTACTGACAACGCCATATTTATCAATAAAAAATTGGTCGGTAAGGTCGGACATTCGATAATATTGCTGGCCACTACCATCCGTAGTCGCCGCGCGTGCATTTCCTATGACGTATTTAGCTCTATTTTCTCTGCCCTCTATTTTAGTCGGCTCTAGAAGGTTGATTGTCGCGTATCCGTCGGCATACGTATCCGGTCTGTTGTCAA